>NZ_JAHBCL010000044.1 GCF_018390735.1 Fusibacter paucivorans | reverse complement strand
GGGTTGACTGACTTATCGACGTCAATGCTATCAGCATCGCGGAGTGGAGCAGTGGCAGCTCGTTGGGCTCATAACCCAAAGGTCGCAGGTTCGAATCCTGCCTCCGCAACCATTATTTAATTAACAGTTCATGATTTTATGGCGGTGTAGCTTAGTTGGCTAGAGCGTTCGGTTCATACCCGAAAGGTCGGTGGTTCGAGTCCACTCACCGCTACCATTATCATGGCCCCTTGGTCAAGCGGTCAAGACACCGCCCTTTCACGGCGGTAACAGGGGTTCGATTCCCCTAGGGGTCACCATTCGTTTTATGTGGTATCGTAAACCACATTTTATGGCCCAGTAGTTCAGTTGGTTAGAACGCCAGCCTGTCACGCTGGAGGTCGACGGTTCGAGTCCGTTCTGGGTCGCCATTTTTATGGCTTGCAATACAATTAATTTCATTTTGCCGGTGTAGCTCAATTGGTAGAGCAACTGACTTGTAATCAGTAGGTCGCGGGTTCGAGTCCCATCACCGGCTCCATGTTTTTGGAGGGGTTCCCGAGTGGCCAAAGGGGACGGACTGTAAATCCGTTATCAGTGATTTCGAAGGTTCGAATCCTTCTCCCTCCACCAAACTTGCGGGTGTAGCTCAATGGTAGAGCCCCGGCCTTCCAAGCCGGTTGTGAGAGTTCGATTCTCTTCACCCGCTCCATACGGGGGTATAGCTCAGCTGGGAGAGCATCTGCCTTACAAGCAGAGGGTCATAGGTTCGAGCCCTGTTACCCCCACCATTTTGGGGATTCGCCAAGCGGTAAGGCAACGGACTTTGACTCCGTCATTCACAGGTTCAAATCCTGTATCCCCAGCCAACCAGGGTCCATTAGCTCAGTTGGTAGAGCATCTGACTTTTAATCAGGGTGTCCCGCGTTCGAGTCGCGGATGGATCACCATATTTGGAGAGGTACCGAAGCGGTCATAACGGGGCGGTCTTGAAAACCGTTAGGGTGCAAGCCCACGTGGGTTCGAATCCCACCCTCTCCGCCAAATACTATGGAGAAGTACTCAAGTGGCTGAAGAGGCTCCCCTGCTAAGGGAGTAGGTCTTGATAAGGGGCGCGAGGGTTCAAATCCCTCCTTCTCCGCCATAGTATTTATTGGGGCCTTTAGCTCAGCTGGTTAGAGCGCCCGGCTCATAACCGGATGGTCCGGGGTTCGAGTCCCTGAAGGCCCACCATCAATTCCAACACATAGGGGTGTAGCTCAGCTGGTAGAGCAGCGGTCTCCAAAACCGCGTGTCGTGGGTTCGAAGCCTGTCACCCCTGCCATTTTCTTAAAAGAGTATAATCGGGGTGTAGCGCAGTTTGGTAGCGCATCTGGTTTGGGACCAGAGGGCCGCGGGTTCAAATCCTGCCACCCCGACCATTTTCCACATTTAATGTGGGCGTATAGCTCAGCTGGTTAGAGCGCACGCCTGATAAGCGTGAGGTCGATGGTTCGAGTCCATCTATGCCCACCATTTTTATATCTTTAGCCCAGATAGCTCAGTCGGTAGAGCAGGGGACTGAAAATCCCCGTGTCGGTGGTTCGATTCCGCCTCTGGGCACCATTAATGCACATGTAGTAATGTGTGTTTTTTATATTTTTGACGAAATTTATATTGTAAACATAGAACCCCAGTAAACTTATGTCTAAAGGATATGCATAAGTTTGCTGGGGTTTGTCTTTTTCAATGTTAAATAATTATTGATCAAAGGCTTTAAAGCAGTAATCAATAAACCATCCTATATTGTGATATTGCCATTGCCCATTAAGGCTCATGACATAATCCATCTTATTTGAATCAGGCAATGATTGGAAATCAAAGTTAAAGATGCTAAATACATTAAGGATAGCGAGTTCACCTTGAGGGCCATCGATTGAAACAGCATCTGCTGTTATAGCGAGATGGGTTTCGCATTTGACAAAAGAAATACCAACGCTGTTTTTTTCGATATTGTACGGCTGATTAATAAAATGTGTATCCAGTTGAAAATGTAAATGTGTACCTTCGATGCTTAAAGCAGTAAGATACCATTGAATATCATGGGGATCGCGATAAGCCAAATTTTGAATAAGTACCAAATCATTAGACAATGAGAGTAATGCAGACAGGGGAACCATATTAATAAGATCATCATAATTATGGTGTAAAATAATATGTTCGAGTTCTGAAAGCAGTTCCATAGGTTGCGGTGTACTAGATTTTAATTTTAAATAGCGCTGATAGAGTTCAACACTTTCTTTGCCGGAAATTGTGTCGGTTCTTTGAATCCCCAAAAATTCCTCGATGTGCTTTAGGTTAAGTTTGCCATTGCCAAATCGTGCTTTATTTTGTCTAGCGATTTTAAGCAGGTCGATATTGAGTCGTTTGTTAATTCGAAAAGGTATTTGATGCTTCGCATATCGTGCATTTAAAAATGGAAAGTCGAAGGCGTCACCGTTATATGATAGCATAATGGCTTGTTCCGATACGTGAAAATGCTCAATCAAAGCTTGAAGTATCGCATATTCGCTTATGCCGTCATCATTAAAAAATTGGATAATTTCAACAGAGTGATCAGATACTAATTGAACAATTCCAATGATAACAATTTTATGATAATGGCCGAGCCCAGTTGTTTCAATGTCAATAAAGGCTGCATTTTGCAGCAGTGCTAAGTAAGCTTGCAGTTGACTGGTATCGACAGCCGCTGAGTTCTTAATAATTTTCATATGTCCTCCTCACAACAGCATACTATATAATTGGCTGTGTTAAAAGCGATAAAAGAATGGTAAAGTGTTGAAGATTTAAAAAAAGGTTATCAGTTTTCATAATTTAGTTGTGATAGAAGGAGCAAATGTACCAATTTAAAAGATTGCAAAGCACTGTCAGTTTTGTTGTGTATAGTTTTAATACAAAATACGTGTGATTGATCTTATAAAGTTAACAAATTAGAACTTAGGTATTATTTATTAAAATATCGAAATGTGTTATGATATTATAATAAGTATATGGTCAGTTTGATTTATATTTTATAAGACAAACTGACGGCAGAGCTGACAAAATAATCATAATAATGCTTTCAGGAGATTGAGATGAGAGAAATTGGTATTGAAGAACTTGTAATTGGTGATTGCCTTTCTAAAGACGTTTATAATGATTTGGGGAATATTATTTTGTCTCAAGGTACGGAGATTACAAAGCGACATATTGATTACTTTAAAAAGCACAGCATTGATTATGTTTACTTGGATGAGATGGATTCAGAAGCACCCATTTTGTCAAATTATGAATTGCAGACTTTTAATGATCTTTATGCCAATATGATTGATATTTATAAGACACTTTACTTTCAAATAAAGGCGAAGCATTATGAATTTGATGCAATGACATTGCTGGACGAGATTAAACCGCTTGTCGACCATGTTTTAATGGATAATGATGTACTTCAATGTTTACGTCATGTTGAAGTAGCAGAAGAATATTATATTAAACACGCCGTCAATGTCTCTGTACTGTCAGCGATTACAGCGAAATGGATGAACATGGATAGTGAAACGGTTTATACAGTGGCTTTGGCAGGATTGCTGCACGATATTGGCAAAGCATTGGTAGATCATAATATTTTATTCAAACCAGATCAGCTAAGTGCATACGAAATGTCTAATATGAAAGAACATTCGAAATTTGGCTATGAGGTGATCAAAAATAATCCTACGGTACCGCGTGAGGTATTGGCAGCTGTTTTATTCCATCATGAACGAAGTGATGGCAATGGTTATCCAAGTGGTTTAACGGAAGAGCAAACTCCATTTCTCGCTAGGATTATTGCAGTGGCTGATGTATTCGATGCGATTACCTCAGATCGCGTCTATAAGGAAAAAGTGTCTTCTTTTAAAGCTTTTTCGATTATAAAAGATGAGAGCTTCCGAGGGCTAGACCCTAGAGTGTGCGAAGTTTTTCTTTCTAATATCGCCACTTTTTTTGTTAACAATCGTGTGAAATTAAATGATGGTCGTATAGGTGATGTTGTTTATATTAACAAGTATGCGTTAAATCGCCCGTTAGTACGTGTCAATAACGAATTTGTTGATTTGTCGATGGATTACTCAGTGGATATTGACGACGTTCTATAGCCCTGTTTGGGATGTCTGACCTTAATTTGGATGATAAGAGTCGAAAGGCTCTTTTCTTTTTTTGCTCAATTCTAGTTTAGAATAATGCAAAAGCAGAAGTTTTATGAAGTTTTTGAATAAAGCATTAATTCCTTTTTATTCACACAGGATCTTCATGATGTCTCCACATTTCAGTTCTATACTGTAACTGTAATAAGAAAACAGAGCCGAACAACGGCTAATCATAAGGAGGATATTATGAAAAAGAATATGAATAAAAAAGGCACAAAATTAATGGGAATCATGATCGCAGCATCAATGCTTATTGGATCAGCATTAAGCTTTGCAGATACGACAAATACAGATTTTGGTTCATCAGGAGCACTGGCTCAGGAAACGTCAATCACATTAGAAGCGATGCTCGATTACGCTATTCAAGACGAATATGCAGCACTAGCTGAATATGAAGCGATTATGACAGAATTTGGCGTACAAAGACCATTTACGAATATTTCTAAAGCAGAAGAAACACACATTGAATGGCTCCTGCCGCTATTTGAAACATATGGCTATGATGTCCCTGAAAATACTGCAGCGGATATGGTGGTAGTACCTGAAACTTTAGCAGAAACTTATGCTATTGGCGTAACAGCAGAAATTAATAATATCGATATGTATGAAATGTTTTTAGAAACCGATTTGCCGGATGACGTAGCAGTTGTCTTCGAAGCTTTGAAGAATGCATCTGTTAACCATTTAAATGCATTTGAACGTCAAACAACAACAGCAACTGGGCTAGGTAAAAGTAATGTACAGTCAAACGGTCAAGGCGGAAGAGGCAATGGCAATCGAGCAGCTAATCAGACACAGACACCTGGCAATGGCACTGGTCAAATGAACGGCTTCAGAAACAATCAATAATTTTGGCAAAATGAAAGTGAATGCTTAGAAATGGTAACTTGTAAAACAATCATTTAATAATCATTTGAAAAACAGGAATTCCCCCTATTCGCAACAAAGTAAATAATGACAAAAGCCAGCGCAATCATTCGGTGATTGCGTTGGCTTTGTTAAAATAAAAAAAAAATAAAAAGATCAAAAACGGTAAAGCAATATGCGGTTGCATTCAATGAATACGCGTATCGCAGATTAGATAATTATTGATAATCATTTTGTTCAAACATGTGCTTAATTGCATTTATATTGCTCGTCGCGCCTAAGGCGAGCATCAATTTAATACGTGCTTTTTGGCCATTTAAATTACCGCCAAAAATAGCACCAAGGTTTCGCAAATGCTTACCGCCGCCTTCATAACCATATGAATCAAGAACACGACCCATAGCGCAACGTGAAACAATGATGACCGGCAAGTGGTTTTGGATAGCCGCTTCAATACCGGGCACCATTGCTGGCGGTAAATTGCCGCGCCCCATGGCTTCAATAACAAACCCCTTGATACCTTGTGTAATGGCATAGTGCATATAGTTAGAATCCATGCCAACACAGGCCTTTATTAGGACGACTTTCTGTTCAATGGCATCTGTTTTAATATGTTCATGGGTTAAAATACTTCTATAAAAAATAACGCGGTCATTGTCGACAATCCCTAACGGTCCAAATTCCATTGATTTAAAAGTATCTAAGGAAAGTGTATGTGATTTTGTCGTTTCTCTTGCAGAATTCACTTCATTATTCATTGCGATGAGCACGCCCTTGCCGACAGCTTCTTCTGAAATAGCTGTACAGATGGCACTGGAAAGATTGCTCGGTCCATCGTAACCAAGTTCTGAGCCATTACGCATCGCGGCGACAAAGACAATTGGCTTTGAGGGATTGATATTCAAATCAAGGAAGTAAGCAGTTTCTTCAAGTGAATCGGTGCCGTGGGTAATGACAACCCCGTCTATATCGCTTCGACTAATAAGTGCCTGCACATCTTTTGATAGTTTTAAAATTTTATCGGGTGTCATATGTGGTCCTGGATAACTGCCAAAATTTACGATTTCGATATTGGCGACACGATCAATATTGGTAACCATAGACATAATTTCTTCACTAGACAAAGCGGGAATTGCAGCGGCAATGCGATCATCCACTTTCATTGAGATGGTTCCGCCTGTAAAGACGACGGCAACTTTCTTTTTCATGCGTACCTCCGGAAGGTGATTATTTTCAATTTGCAAAAAATATTATATAATAAGTAGGCTGGTTTTTAAAGGATTGTGTCAAATATGTCTTATGATGATTCTGACATAAGTGAGGAAATTGTATCATTTATGTTTAAATCCTATCACTGCAATCTGTATTATGTTCATAGGGTTCATAAGACAAAAATTAAATCTATTGTTGTAAATGATCTACAAAGATCATTATGCTATTTCCTTAAGGTGTAAGATGACAACGACTTATTGCTGATATTAGCCGATAACGGCACACTATATTGCAAGAACCTGAGTAGATAAAAGGGAATCGTATGGTGAACCCTACAATGATGATATAAAATGAGTAGAGACGGTAAAAATTTTAAAGAAAACAATAGATATATAATAAACTATACCAAGTAATATTTTAAACGAGTCAATCTAATAAGCTAAGGATCAAGTGAAAGAGGAAACAACATGTCAATATATTTAGACCACAGTGCAACAACCCCTGTGAGTGAAACGGTACGAGAGGCAATTCAGGCGGTACTAACCACGCATTATGGCAATCCGTCGTCTCTACATCGAATGGGTCTTCAAGCTGAAAAGGCAATGCGCACGGCGAGAAACGTTATTGCATCATCCCTTAATGTTAACGAAAAAAATGTGATTTTCACATCAGGCGGAACCGAAGCTAACAATCTTGCGATATTGGGCAGTATACGCAAGGAGCGCGGCCGTTTAATTACAACAGCATTTGAGCACCCTTCCGTGTTAAATGTTATGATGATGCTGGAAAAAGAAGGGTATGACGTTGTTTACCTTGAGGTTGATGCTTTAGGTCAAATTGATATGGCATCACTTTCTGAAGCACTTACGCCGAAAACACAGCTTGTAAGTATCATGCATACCAATAATGAAATCGGCTCGCTTCAACCCATTGAGACAATTGGTTCGATGATCGAAAAATACAATCAATCAAATGGAACGAAAGTTAAATTCCATGTAGACGCCGTACAAGCTTATGGCAAAACACCGATTGACATTCCTGCGTTTGGGATTGATTTACTAACGATCAGCAGCCATAAAATCAATGGATTAAAAGGAACTGGCGCACTGATTTGTCGAGAGGGTATTGATGTAAAACCAAGAACTTTTGGCGGCGGGCAGGAACGTGGAATTAGACCGGGAACAGAAAATGTCGTCGGGATTGTCGCTTTTGGCGCGGCGGCCAAAGAGGCTTGTGAAAAGATGAATGAGCATACGGCGCATGTGGCACTTTTAAAGAAGTGTTTACTCGAAAAACTTGCAGATGAACCGGGTATTCGTGTCAATGGTGAAGCACCACAGACGCCGTATATTTTAAGCCTTTCTTTTGAGGGCGTTAAGGGCGAAGTTTTGCTTCACAGTTTAGAAATGTCTGGAATTTATGTTTCAACAGGTTCAGCATGCAATTCGAAAAAAAATCAGTTCTCACATGTGCTGTCAGCAATCAAATTACCGGAAAAGCAAATTGAGGGGACAATTCGGGTATCATTTAGTGCCCTAAATACAATTGAAGAAATTGATTTAGCAGCATCTGAGATGCTTAAAATATATAAGATGCTTTTAAAAATGATGAAGAGAAGGTAAAGATGGAAACATTGTTATTGGTTAGGTATGGTGAGTTGGCACTAAAGGGAAACAATCGAAGATTCTTTGAAAAAAAATTGATCAAAAGTGTACAGCGCAGTTTGTCACAGATTGAATCTGCAAAGGTTCTCGATCAACATGGACGGTTATTTATTGCTTCATCTGAAGAAGATCAGCAGGCGGTGATTAAAGCTGTTACGCGCATCTTTGGCATTGTTTCAGTCAGTGTAGCAAAATGTATTAAAAATGATTTTGAACAGATGAAAACAGAAGGATTGGCAGAAATCCAACATCTTATGACAACAAAGGGCATTAAGACATTCAAAGTGGAAGCGCGGCGAAGCAATAAGGGCTTTCATATGACGTCACCGGAGATTTGCAAAAATATTGGTGCTTATATCCTTAGTCAAACCAATGGTGCGCTCTCTGTTGACGTTCATCATCCCGACTGTACACTTCAATTTGAGATACGCGATAAGACCTATATTTTTTCAGACAGGATTGCCGGCCCAGGCGGTTTGCCGCTTGGATCAGCGGGCAGGGGCATGCTGTTGCTGTCAGGTGGAATTGATAGTCCCGTTGCCGGTTATCAAATGGCAAAGCGCGGTGTAGAATTAGAAGCAGTTCATTTTCATTCTTATCCTTTTACCAGCGAACGCGCATTAGAAAAAGTACTGGATTTGGGGAAAACACTAACGCGGTATACACAGCATTTAAAAATTCACAGTATCAATTTGCTTGAAATACAGCAGAGCATTGCAGAACATTGCCCGGAGGAAGAGATGACGATTCTCTCTAGAAGGTTTATGATGCGCATTGCAGAAAAGATTTCTGAAAAAAACAGATGTCAATGCCTGATTACCGGTGAAAACATCGGTCAGGTGGCGAGTCAGACAATGGAAGGTTTAACGGCGACAAATGCCTCGGTGTCATTGCCGATCTTACGACCGTTAATCGCTTATGATAAGCTCGATATTATTGATGTCGCTAAAAAAATTGAGACATTTGAGACATCTATTTTACCATTCGAAGACTGCTGTACAGTATTTTTGCCGGATAAAGTTGTCACCAAGCCAAAAGTTGAAAAACTCGAGTATTCTGAAAGCAAATTGGCTGTTGAGGCATTAATTGATCGTGCAGTAGAATCAGAAGAAACTTTTATCATTGTTTGGGAAAAGATTGCGAAAGATCCAAGGGAAGTAAACGAATAGTGTAAGAGAATGATGTGAAAGCGTGAAATCTTATACAAAGAAAATGAAAACTTAAAAAAGGATGTATCGAGGCATGAAATTGTATGCCAAGGTACATCCTTTTTGATTGAAATGTTTATGATGTGATAGGATCATCTGTCAATTGATGATCGTGTGAATTTTTTGCTAAAAGAGTTCGCTACTTAGATCTGCTAGTTTGCAAAATCATCTTCGGTGACATTGCTGTTGTCATCAATTTCATTGATGGCATTGTTAACATCAGGTGTTGCGTTTGTGCCTTGATTGTAATCCTGTAGATCAAAGATCGGGATGCTCTTAACCATATATGACGGTATCGTTGAGTTATCAGGGAAAATTACCGTATTGTCTGCAAGAATTTTCGTACTGACAGGCAACAAGATCTTTTGCCCATCTGTCAATTCAATATAGAATGGTCTTTGCACAATTCGGCTGCCATCAGGGAAGGTCACAGCCGGCACAACATCCTCATAACCAGTGTAATCAAAGATATCGATGTTAATACTGTTGTGAATATCACAGGTTTCGCTTGGCAGTTCATAAATCCAGTCCCCAGGATAAATAGGATTTCCCGATCTGTCAAGATGTGTTTCCGGGTCGTATGGGACGGGACGCTTAACGAAAACCCGCGTCTCAACGAGTGTCGTCGGACATTTTTCAGTAGCGAGTTTGCCGCTTTCAAGGCAGATATTGCCTGCGACGTGAACGTCATCATCTTCTTTTGGCTCTGTTCCCCTTAAGAATACTTCAGAAGTAACCGTATTGCGGGGATCCATATAAGAAAGCTCTGTAGGCTTTTTACCTGATTTCGTATCAACCATTGCCGTCACGACGCCATCTGGTTTTTCAAAATCCATCGGTTCAAGATCTGCGTGAATTTCAGTCATGACCTTTTGCCAGAACTGTGCAGAAACTTTAGAGCCTTGATCCAGTGGAATATTGATATCATTCCCGAACCAGACACCGCCAACGTAATAAGGTGTATAACCGATAAACCAAGCGTCCATTTTATTAGATGTTGTCCCTGTCTTACCGGAAACGGGAATCGTATCGTTATTTGGATAAAGTTTGGCAGATGATGCAACACCGTTTAAAACAGAAGATTTCATCATATCCTGTACGACGTAAGCGACATTTTCATCGACGACATATGTTTTCTCCTGTTTGTTTTCAAGAATAATATCGCCTGAACGGTTTTCAACGCTGGAATAGGTAATTGTTTCATTGCGGACACCCTTATTGGCGATAGCACCGTAAGCACTTGTCATCTCAAATGGTGAAACGCCTTTAGTCATACCGCCCAATGAAACGGCAGAAAGATTGTAATCGTTGCTGTTGCCTTCTTTGACCAATGACGTGATGCCGAATTTCTCGAGATATGAGAGCGTTGTATCAACGCCTAAATCCTGAGCAATCAATGCGGCTGTTACATTGATGGACCACTGAACGCTTTCACGAAGTGTAACGAGCCCCCAGTATTTTGAGTAACTGCTTGAATTTTCATACCAGTTAACCGGCCAGCGAGTGTTTGGATCGCCGCTGAGGTATACGGGGATGTCATCGAGGACAGTGGCGGCTGTATATTTTCCGGAATCAATCGCCGGTGTAAAGACAGAAAGCGGCTTAATGGACGAACCGGGCTGACGAGGATTTGTTGCACGGTTGTATATTTTCTGACCAGTAATATTTCGGCCGCCGACAATGGCTTTGAGTTCACCAGTGCGATAATCAACGATGACCATTGCTGATTGAGGTTGAATGATTCCCGTGCTGCTGATGTAGTAATCGCTCTCACCGACGAGTAAATTATTATTGGCATCTACCGTGAAGAAATCCGGATTTTCAGTGAAAAATGATTTATCGACAATGACATTTTTATTTTCGTCAAATGACTTGTATTCATTTGGAATGAAAACATCGCGGCCTTCATAAGTATACAGGCCTGAAATATTGTGTGTACCGGCAGAAAGCTTTGCATTTGTATCTTCGCCATTGTCGTACTTATAGGTTTCTTTGACGACGACTTGAATGCTGACGAGCTGATCATCTTGGTAATGCGGGTAAAAACTGAGTCGTTTATTTTTAAAGAGGACGAGATTGCCTTCGCTGTCAAATTGATAATCTGAAGCGGGGATGATCAAGTTCATATTCGAATCAACGAAATTTTCCTGACGATAAAGCAGTATTCGCTTTGTTTCCTGTGAAATAATATTGCCTTCTGAATCGACGCGAACGGTTACCCTTGGGAAGTTTTCATTATTGGAATAATAGCCCATTTCATAGAGGACGCGGTTGAGTTCGATGACTTCTTCAGCGGAAACTCCCTTTTTATAGATATTCTGCGTAAAAAGAGATAAATTGAGATTTGATACCTCTGCTATTTTTGACAATGTTGTCTGCCCGGCGATACCATCAGATGAAAGACCGTAAGCGCTTTGAAAAGCCTTGACGGCGCTGTAGGTCGATTCACTGTAATATTCTGTGAAATTGTCCAGTGCGTAGTTGCTTTCAAGCGTCTTTTGCATGTCAAAATCAATCGTCGAATGAATGACGAGTCCATTTGTATAGAGCATATTTGAAGCATCAGAATAGGAATAGTCGTAAGTAGCCATTAAATCATTGATGACATCATCTTTAACCATATCGGCAAAATAGGATGTGATCTGTGCTTCACCTGCTTGGCCGGGGTTAAGTTTTGTTCTTAAATCGACATCTTTTGCTGCATCATACTCTGCATCTGAAATATAGCCATTCTCATGCATGAGATAGATAACGGTTTTATAGCGGTCAATGCAGCCGGTATTGAAGACAATGGTGTAGAGCGGGTCGGAATCATCAATAATATAGTCCTCTTCAGTAACATCGACTTTTTCTTTGGTAATCATTGGTGCATAACGCAGCGGTTCTTTTGGAACACCCGCCAGCATCGCGGCCTCAACGAGATCGAGCTCACTGGCATTTTTGTTAAAATAAATTTCTGATGCGGCCTCAACACCATTAGAACTTGAACCGAGATAAATCAGATTTAAGTAGGCTTCAATGATTTGCTCTTTCTTCAAGTATTTTTCCAGCTCAATCGCATAATAAGCCTCTTTGACTTTTCGATCTATGGTACGTTCTTTTAATGAATCAGGCAAGTAGATATTTCTGGCGAGCTGCTGCGTGATGGTACTCGTGCCGCCAATTCGCTTGCCTGAAAGGACAGAATCCTTCACGGCACCAACAAGCCTGATAAAGTTAAAGCCATTATGATGCCAAAATGTTTTATCTTCGACGGAGACAAAGGCATTAATCAAGTTATCGCTAATCTCGTCAAATCGCACAACCGTTCTCAAGCCTTTTGCGTTTCGAATTTGTTCTAAGACACGGCCTTGATCATCCACGATGACAGAATTTTCCGTCAGCGTTGCTTCGATCAGAGACGGGTCAATGGGCTCGATATTTTTAAGAATGCCCATGACGTAAAAATAACCGACAGCGCCACCAATAATCCCACAGAGAACGCCAACGATTAACAGCACTTTCAAGATATTTATAATGTTAAAAGATGATTTTTTTCGCTTCTTTTTTGGGCTTCTGCCATTGCTCGCAGGCGTTGAAGAAACCTTGTTTTTTCGCTCCATTTTTGATACCTCCTGGTGTCCTATCGACGTCAAAATGAATGCAAATTACATCAATGTATTATAACATATTTAAAAACGGCTGTTAAACGGTTTGCCTTTAAATAATCTTTTTGTAATATTAGGGTTTTGGTGTATAATGACTATATGAAAAGTAGGTGATATTAATGGATTCAGGGCAATTGAGCATACAGCGTGCAGTCCTTGTAGGACTTAGTTTAGGCGTCAAAGATACAGTCGATATCGAATCATCCATGCAGGAACTCGCCGAGCTCGCTAGAGCTGCAGGCGCCGAAGTCGTGGATTCACTGATACAGAATAAAGCGTCTGTAGAGGCGACGACGTTTATAGGAACGGGAAAAGTAGAGGAGGTTCGTATTGCTGTTTTGGCTTATGATGCCAACCTCGTGATTTTTAATGATGAATTATCCGGTGCTCAGATCAGAAATCTGGAAGGTATGCTGGATGTTAAGGTCATTGATCGAACCGCATTGATTCTCGATATCTTCGCGGTTCGAGCACAGACTAAAATTGCTAAACTACAAGTAGAACTGGCGCAGCTCAGGTACCGCCTGCCGCGACTTACCGGTCTTGGGAAGTCAATGTCGAGGACAGGGGGCGGTATTGGCACGAGAGGTCCCGGTGAACAAAAACTCGAAATAGATAGAAGGCGCATTCAAGAGCGCATTGATGATATTCGTCGACAGATAAAAGAAACAGAGAAAAACAGAACGGTCCAAAGGCAGCTTCGCGAAAAAAACGGTATCCCAATTGTTGCGCTTGTCGGTTATACCAATGCCGGCAAATCTTCAATTATGAATCGGTTTATTGAAATTTCTGAAGTTGGAGAGATGGAAAAACAGGTTTTTGAAAAAGACATGCTCTTTGCAACACTGGATACTTACAATCGACGAATTGTCTTAACAGATAAGAAAGAATTTGTTTTGACAGATACCGTCGGTTTTGTTTCTAAGCTGCCGCACAGTCTAGTCGATGCTTTTAAGGCAACACTGGAAGAGGCGCTGTCTGCCGATCTGCTGTTGCATGTTGTCGATGCATCAGATGCCCATTATGAAATGCAGATGACCGTTACCCATCAAGTGCTTAGAGAACTTAAGGCACATGAAAAAACACAATTGACGCTTTTTAATAAAATTGACAAATTGGATATTTTGCCTCAGCGCGGTGACAACCAAGTGTTCTATATTTCTGCAAAGACCGGTACAGGTTTTGAGGCATTGATCGAAGCGATTAAGAAACAGCTCTTTAAAGATATGGTTCCGGTCAATTTTGTTATTCCTTATTCTGAAGGCGGCATCGCATCCTATTTGTGTGAAACCTATGAAGTCGATGCGCTTGATTACACAGAAACGGGAACGAGCATTAAAACGACTGTGAATCAGGCAGATTATCATCGCTACGCCCAATACCTCGTTTCTGATAGAATAAATGAAGGCGATGATGATGAAAAATTATAAGACGGTGGGTGCCGAAGAGGCATTCGAAATAACGATACAAAAATCGCGTTTTATCGGTCATGTTTGCCCAGTGGCAACAGAAGCGGAAGCCAATGACTTTATTGAACGCATTCGCAAGAAGCACTGGCATGCGACTCATAATGTCCCCATCTTTTTGATTGGCGCCGATTATGCAGTACAGCGATATTCTGATGATGGTGAGCCCTCTGGAACTGCTGGTATTCCGGTGATGGAAATGTTAAAAAAAGAAGGGATTACAGATATCTGCCTCGTTATTACACGGTATTTTGGCGGCATAAAGCTCGGTACAGGCGGTCTGGTTCGTGCCTATACAGATAGCGCGAAGGCTGTTTTAGAATCAGTTGGTGTTATTGAAAAACGTGTTTACCAGTCGGTAGATATGGTTTTTGATTATACATTGCATGGAAAAATCCAAAATTATTGCATGAATCAAGCGCCTGTGATTGTGGCAGATACGTCATTTTCAGACCGCGTATGTATGCAGTTGAGGATTGAACCGGAATCATACGATCAAGTCATTGCTCAAATCATTGATATGACAGCCAATAAGGTTGAGATGGGAGAGCCTGAACAAATGTATTTAACTTTTAAAGAGAATCAATTGATCGAGATTTAGAGAGGAGAATGAATATGGAAGCATTAATGCAAAAAATGTTGGACAAAAAAGTGTGGGCCGTTGTTGGCGCCACTGATAATCCTGCCAAATTCGGAAACAAAATCTATAAAAAGTTAAAACACTACGGTTACGAAGTCTATGCAGTTAATCCGGCGTATGAAACTGTTGACGGTGATGCCTGCTATCCGTCATTAAAGGATTTACCGAGAAAAGTCGACTGTGTCGATGTTGTCGTTGGGCCTGAACGCGCCGAAAAAGTACTTGATGAAGTCATCGAATTCGGCATTCAAAACATCTGGTTCCAGCCGGGGACATTTACACCTGAAATCATTGAAAAGTCAGAAGGTGCCGGTCTTGATACCGTCTATTACAACTGTGTCATGGTTGAACTCGACAGACGCAATAATCAATTATAAAGTGCCAAATTTTTAATGAATACAATGATGCGTTCGACGAATGTCGAACGTTTTTTTTATGTAATTTATTTTTACCCTTCACTATTCTGGTGCAAATTACCTGCTTGACGAAAGCAAAAAAAATCGCTAAAATCTTATTAGCGATATTCGATAATAAGGAGTCAATAAATGCCTCGAGAAAAATTTCACACGCTGACAGAACAAATGTTTTATATATTGCTCGTATTGCGAGAAGAGTGCTACGGCATGGATATTATGATGCAAATACAGCTTATGACAAACGAACGGGTTATCGTTGGTCCTGGAACATTATACAATCTTCTAGAGCAGTTTGAGCAGGCGCAAATGATTAAGGAAACTAAAATTGAAGGGCGCAAGCGAAGTTATATTATTACAGCACTAGGATTAGAAGCGCTTCAACGTGAGTACCATCGTTTAAATCGTATGATATATGATTACGAAAGTCATACATAAAGGCAGGGAGATCCCATTGAAAAGAGACCGAAAAAGACGTATAGAAAGTTTTCGATTTAATGATTTTGAAGCAATAGAAGCGCATTTGAATAAAATGGCCCAAAAGGGATGGCATATTGAGAAAATCACGCCATTCTATTGGCAATATAAAAGAATTGATCCTGTCGATCGGCATTATACAATTACTTATTTTGCGCAGGCATCTGATTTTTCGCCATATCCATCATCGAATCAAGAAATGTTTTACGATTATTGCAATGAGTGCGGTTATCAACTGGCTGTTACATGGGCGCAGATGCAAATCTTTTATACAGATTCTGAGGACGCAATTCCAATTGAAACCGATGAAGCACTGAAACTTAACAGCATTCATCACGCAATGAAGAAAAATTTTTTGCCGAGTACGGTGGTGTTAATCGTATTGGCAATTTTTCAAATACTAATGCAGGTCAGCAGTATTATACGAATGCCGATCATGCAGCTTTCGAATAATGTATATCTCAGTGTCATTTTTGCTTGGAGCATCGTTGGTATAAGTGGTGGCATCAGTTTAGTAAGCTATTTCAAATGGTGGCGCGATTCAAAAAAGGCAACTTCAATTGGCGGGACGTGTCTGCCAACTAAAGGGCATCGCCATTTAAACTTGGTTTTGCTCCTTTTGTCACTAGGCGTTTTATTGTGGATGCTGATGACACTTTATGAGGATCAGCTTATATGGATTGGCATTGCCAGTGTTGGGCAGATCACAATGGTTATTTTTGGTGTCAATTTTGTCAAAAACAAGTTAAAAGCAGCAGGCGTATCAAGAAAGACCAATATGACGGTGACGGTTATCAGTGCCATTGTTTTATCCTTTATCATGATGGGATTGTTGACGACTTTTGTTTTTAAACTTGTTGATTATCATAGAGCACATCAATCCACTGCTGTTGAACGTACATTTTCATCGCCAAATGGGACAAAGCATACGTGGTATGTCCACGACGATCCCATGCCGCTCATTGTTGAACAGTTTAAGGCAATTGATTTTCCAGATTATAGTTATGAGGCGCAGGATAACAATTCTATTCTGCTGCGATGGCGGCAGTATGACCAGAGAGATTATACCTTTAATCCTGATATTCCGACGATGTACTATGAGATTATTGATGTCAAATTCGATTGGCTGTTTGACTACTGTTTAAATTATTACTTGCAGCAGTATGTTGATGATTATGCAGTGGAAGAGGGGTTCAAGACAAATCGCTATCGAGAGATAGATGCGAGCCTTTGGCAGGCAGATGTGGCATATCAGCTTTACTACGGTGATGAACCTTCTGAGACTTTTCTATTTTGCAAAGGCAATCGCATTGTAAAAATTGGTTATGACTGGATGCCGACAGAAGCGGAAATGACGTTTTCTTCAGAGCAATTATTGAATGAGTAGCAAGGTATAGTGCGATTTTGGTCGGGTTAGATTTTGAGATGTGCAAAGGAATGACTTTATTTAGCGAACGGAATGTGCTATGATATTTTTGCATATAAACTCAAGAAATGGAGAAAACGAACGTGGGAAGAATAGGGACAATCATCAATCGAAAAGGCAAACAAGATGCCAAGAAAGCAAAAGAATTCACGAAAATTGGACGCTATATCATGGTAGCGGCGAGAGAAGGTGGACCCGACCCCGAGTACAATGCTGCATTAAAGAGCGCTATTGAAAAGGCAAAGGCCATCAATATGCCCAATGACAATATTGATAGAGCAATCAAAAAAGGTGCTGGCGAAAACGATGGAGCCGTCTTTACAGAATTGACTTATGAGGGCTACGGTCCTGGTGGTGTAGCAGTGCTGGTTGAGTGCTTAACCGATAACACTAATCGAACGGCATCAGATGTCCGCAGTTATTTTGTCAAAGGTAAAGGCAATCTCGGTACAAATGGTTGTGTTTCCTTTATGTTTGATCATAAAGGCGTTCTCGTTATCGACAAGCAGGAAAGCATGGATGACGAAGAAGTTGAAATGGCAATTATTGAAGCCGGCGCTGAAGACTTGTCAATTGAAGAAGATTATTATGAAATCATTACGGATGTATCTGATTTTGCTTCTGTAAGAGATTCATTAGCAGAGCAGGGCTATGATTTTTCAATGGCGGAGCTAAGGTATTTACCGCAAACAATGTCACAGCTTGCAGATGCAGATGACATCAAATACATGCAAAAACTCATTGATCTTTTAGAGGATAATGATGATGTACAAAATGTCTATCACAATTGGGAAGAAGTAGAATAAAAATGATAGAACACCTTTGGCGCTTGGTGGTTGAATACCGATGTGCAAAAGGTGTTTTTTTATCACAAAGTGCGTGATGATGGGCAACGACACCGGGATAGGCTATCAGCGGCGCTAGGCAATGAAGAAAATCAATTAAAAAAATTGACGATCCTATTGAAAAAAGCCCGAATTTTGTTAAATTCGGACTGAAATCATGATGCGTTTAGAACCAATGATCCAATTCTTGAACATAATCGTCGAGATGTTCAAATGTTTGTAATCTTTTTGGTTCTTTAAATTGAATAGAAAAGCATGGATTGTCGTGATCTGTTACCGTGACGCCGTTGCAATCACCCATTCTTTTAAGCACAAGCGCTTTGAATGCATCTGGTTCCCCGCTAGCTAGGTCAATGCATTCAGCAAATGCTTCGAAAGTGACAGTGACAAAACCGTTCATAGCATTGCCTCCTTTTCAAGTTGTAATGGTTTACATATATTGTATGCCCAATCATTGCATTTGTAAACATGATTAGGCTATGGAGTGTTCTTCAAAATGGTGGTACAATGTTATATAACAGCAAGGGAGGTCATGATGGATAGAGTTGCGTTAGCATTTTCATTGCGTGAAAGGGGCTTCAGCTGCAGTCAGGCAGTTTTTGCCACTTTTTCAGAAGATTTATTGATAGATCAAAAAACTGCACTTCGCATTGCAGCCTGTTTTGGCGGCGGTATGCGGATGGGGGAAGTCTGTGGTGCATTAACCGGTGCACTTATGGCAATGGGCATGTATAATGGTTATGATCAGCCAGACAGTCCAGAGGAAAAACAGCGTGTTGGAGAGATGACAGCAAGTTTTGTCAATGAATTTAAGGTACTTCAACAGGCAGTGCGCTGCCAGGATATTTTGGATGGTTATAATAGTTCAATTCCTGAGGAGCGGGCGATCATTGAATCCAAAGGGCTTATTGCGGAGAAGTGTCCAGTGGCAATTGAACGCGCAATAAGACTGGTTGAAAAGCAAATGGCATTATCGTAATGAATAAAAGAGGTGTTGTATGAAACGCAAATGGCTTGCGATCGTCGGAAGTTCAAGACCTGGAAAAAATACAGATCGACTGGTTGACTATATGCTCGAAGCACTAGGTACGGTTGAAAAAGAAGTTGAAAAGATTTATTTGCCAAGTGATGGGATTATAACGTGTGATGGGTGTGAAGCCTGTTTAACCACTGGTGACTGTCATATGCATGATGAAATAGCCAAAGTGGTTAAGTCGCTTGATTTTGCCGAAGGTGTTATTTTTGCGTCACCAACGTATCACTATGACATGTCTGCGCAAATGAAAGCTTTTTTAGATCGTACTTTCTACCTAGGATTCGAACGCAGAAAATCGCCGCAGCCAGTTAAGCAAAAAGCAATTGTTCTAGGCGTATGCAGAGGTACGACGAAAGAAAGTATGGGACATACCATTACGGGTATTACCAATGTCCTCAGTGATTTGAATATGGACATCATCGATGTGGTAGAATACTATAATACAAAAGAATATCCTGTTGCTGAGAATCAAATGATTAAAGAAATTATACAGCAGCGGATTATTCACTTATTGGATACAGAAGGAGTTGAAGATGTCGATTAAAGAAGTCAAAGCATATTTTAAAGAAGTTGGACGCGAAGCAGATGTACTGGAATTCGAAGTATCAAGTGCAACGGTATCACTTGCAGCGGAGGCTTTGGGGGTGATTCCGGCAAGAATTGCCAAGACGATTTCCATTAAAGGGAAGGAAGGTCCAATTATTGTCGTTGTCGCAGGAGATGCCAGTATTGACAATCGAAAGTTTAAAGATGAGTTTGCCGTTAAAGCAAGTATGTTGAAATTCGACGAGGTGGAACCGATGACAGGACATCCGGTTGGTGGTGTCTGCCCGTTTGCTTTGAAGCATAATCCGCCAGTTTTTCTGGATGTTTCATTAAAAAGATTTGAGACTGTTTTTCCCGCATGCGGCAGTGCTAATTCGGCTATTGAACTAACGCCTGACGAGTTGACGCAGTACGTCAATGAACCCAAGTGGGTAGATGTCTGCAAGAACTGGCAGCAGGATTAAAGATTTAAAAATGCTAAGGGCTTTCTCAATTTATCTTTGAAGTGCCCACGAAATTGAAAAAAAGAAAATTAAGCGGCTGACGTCATATTATGTCGGCCGTTGTTACAAAAAAGATTTGAGCCATCAAAAGGATGATTCAAATCTTTTTTTTAGAGTCTTTTTATAATCGCGGGAACTAGCGCCAGCATCGAAAGGCAAAGCGGTGTTCGGACCATTCCTGTTCATTTTGACGTGCGCGCTCTGTAAAGGTAACATTTCGCAGATTATCAACATACAACAGCGTTTGCATACGGGTGCCATAGGTGTCAAGTTCGATAAAAATTGAAGATAGGTCGATTTCAAGGGCTTCTGAAATACCTGTCTTTGGGAGTAATTCCAAAGGGTACGTTACTGGTGAAGAGAGAATGCTGAAAAGGGTTTCTTCATCAAGTGTATCATCTGGATTAACGAGTTCTATATAGACTCTGAGTGCTTCCATTGCCGTTGAGACTTTTGGCCACGGATCATTGAGAAGGCCATTACTGAGGCCATAGATTCCCGGTTCTAGCGAGATGGGCTTATCAGAAATATTGCTGTAATAGCCGAGATCGTCAAAACTGCCAAAAATAATATTATAAGGATTATACTGTTGGCTGGAGGCTGAAAGACCTGCAGCATATTCGGCAAAAGGTATGGGGTTT
Source organism: Fusibacter paucivorans (assembly GCF_018390735.1). GTDB lineage: Bacteria > Bacillota > Clostridia > Peptostreptococcales > Acidaminobacteraceae > Fusibacter > Fusibacter paucivorans. The sequence goes on along the minus strand of NZ_JAHBCL010000044.1, from coordinate 398 downwards.
TCCAAATAATTTTTGGTTAAAAGACCGCGGGATAATGGTTCTTCAACGTGCTTTGAAAAATCACGATAATTTGTCAATAATGATAGATAACCTGTCCGAGTTATGCCAAGCCATGTACCACCTTTTTCGAGATCAATGCCACTCAATATTTGAGGGGCGCGTTCCCAAAAACCGGCGTCTTTTGTCGGACGGTTGTAGAATTCGTCACGATTGGATAAGAGGATCAGTGGATAATTGGGATGAACTTTATAAGCGATAACTGCTGTACACATATTTACCTCCTTGTAAGATAAATATAGGGTAACGGTTCAATTACCGCCCCGAATGTTCTTTGATAATTTCAAATCTATAGTTCAGATGGATCACAGACACCTTCCCTTGATTTTACTAAACATCGT
>NZ_JAHBCL010000043.1 GCF_018390735.1 Fusibacter paucivorans | reverse complement strand
CATGTCACTTCAGAAAGCTATTGTTCGTATTTCAAAATGGCTAGCTTTGCTGTACCTTCTTTTCAGGACAAGCATTATTCAAAAAATTTAAAATTGGTTGTTGACTTTTATTAGCTGGTCTAATTAATAATTATGATCATCAAATACTTCAAATATTTCTGATTCAAATTCTTCTTGTTCTTCATCACTGTTAATGCTTCCAGGTAATACTTCTAGATAGTGTGATAGCGCTTCAATAGACTTGTGAAGAATAGATTCATGCTGTGCCTTTTCCATAAGTTCAACCATCAACTTGAAAGTATTCATATATGGATTGTTATCCACTATATCCATCGCTTCCTTGAACCTTGTCCCCAGTTTAGCCTTTTCGATATCTCTTTCGATAGTGTTGATTTCTTCCTTGTCATATATCGGAATATCCACAACATCATTAATTTCACCTGATTTATATCGTTTCTCATGCTTAGTTATTACCGGTTTTAGATCATTTTTGAGCTTTTCCTTTTGTATTTCAAGTTTCTCGATTTCGTCGAGCTCTTTGGAGAAAACCTCTCGATCTATTCCAAATAGTTCTTCCAGTACTGGGAGATACTTTTTAGGGATATTTTGTCTTCGCTTGACCCACATATTAATATTCTGCTTCTTGATTCCTAAATATTCCGCCAACTCTACATGCTGCATACTATATAAACCAAGAATGAATTCTAATCCTATCAAGTATTCACCTCCCATTTTAGTTTTATTGACTTAGTCAATATTCATTGTAATACTCTTTATTGTCTTAGTCAATAAAAATCTCCAGTTTCTTGAAATTAAATCTTAAAATCTATATTTTTTTATCAGTAGCCCTAATAATTAGAGTGAAAAGTTCAAGGTATGCATTCCTGACAGGGGGACCGTGACACACAACTATCACATAGGTCATTAAAGTTGATTGCTTCAATATCCATCTTAGGTGAAATTTGCTCTCTTACAATATCACCTTGCATTTCTTCTTTATCAATCGATTCATTGTCAACGGCTGTGTTCTCAAATTTATTCTCTTCTTCCAACGCTTCTTCGTCTTGTTCTACTTCGATTACTTGTAGATAATAAAGATTCGAACGCTGGCCTCCTTGCTCGTGAAAACGACTTTCACGAGCAAGGAAACCTACTTCTTCAAGATCATTCAGCGCTCTTTGTACTGTTCTACTGCTGATATTGCATTCTCTAGCGATTGTTTTGACCCCAGGGAAGCAAGTCCCTTCACTATCAGCACGATTGATTAGGTAAAACGCAACCAATGTCGCTCTTTGTGTTAATTTTAAAGAATAAACACATTCTATTAAAAGACTTTTATTACTCATGCTTGACCTCCTGATTCTTGATAAATGGTTTTATTGCCGTTGACCATATGAGTTCATTTATCTCACTATCAAAATAATTCGGTGTATAGTTTGAAAAATGAATGTTATCATACCTCTTTAAATGCTTATGCTGATCTGTCTCTGCCACAAATGAAAATACTGTACTTATTGGTATTGAATCTAATAAATCTCTATATTCTGCGATATCTGAAAGTTCATAAGGTTTACCTGTCGCACATAGGATAACTCCATTGCAGTTATTTCTGGCAGCACTGATAATCCGATTATCAATCACACCCATGTCATAAATAATGAAATCAAATTCATCATGACATTCTGAATGAAGCGTCAGGTATTTCACGCCATTGTATAGGATGATATCGTCCTTTGCTGTCATCCCCTCATAAAATGCCGGTAGCGTACTTAAATGATCATGATCATTTGCTTCTACATAACATACTTTTACGTCCATTCTTGCAAGATAATTAGCCAAATTTATGGCCATTGTCGTTGTACCAACCCGATGCTGTAGCCCTGTGACAGCTATCTTGATTTCCTTTTTTATAAAATCGTTTGACTTTAATCCTGTATTCATCTTTGAATTATCAGGTGCAAGCTTTGACATGATTTCTCTTTTGCAGATGCCTAAATCACTAATGGATTTAAGAAATTCTAATTTTAGAGTTTCAACATCATTTGCAGTGACAATATTAAATATTCCGTTCTCAACGAGCTCAAAGGCTAACTCACGGTGTATATCAATATCTTCAATATAATATATTAGCCTAGATGTAAACATCTTCTTGTAGGCACTGACAGCATCCATTATTTCACTGTATGAATCCTTTATTGCATTCAAATCAACCACAATATATTGGAAGTGATTGAGGCTTCTTAGGTCACCGATTATAAATTGTTTCAGCGAAAAAGTGCCAGATAACTTCTTAATGATGATGCCAAGTTCATCATTAAGAAAATCCAGCATATTAATGTGTTCATTACTCGATAAATATAAAAGCATCATTTGCATCTCCTGTCTGCTCTACTTGGAAGTCTGACGGTATTACGATTTCTACTTCCTTCGGTTCATTCGTAAACAGCATAATAATCCCAATAATAACTACGACTATATATACTAAAAGTTCTATGACCATTTTCTTTTTCAACATAACCACCTACCTTCCTCCGGATTTTCCCATGAAATTGAATTTATACTCAGGGATCTGGAAATTAACATGAAGTCTTTTAGACCCGATCATCACCAGTGCATTCCCTCTTTTCTTTTGTGATAATAATTGTTCTTCAGCATCTGTCAGATTAAATAGTTGTTTGGTTTCAATCAAGTTCATACCATCACAGCCCATGAGTATCTTATATGCTGGTATATCCAATAATGCCTGCCCATACATTTTGACTTTCGGATCAAGAAAATCGACAACTGAATGAGAAATAATCGCTATCCCAGCTTCATACTTTCTTGCTCTCTTTTCTACATTTCTAAGGAATACCAATGACTGCGGCACATTAGGATCAATCATCAGATAGCTTTCATCACAGATTAAGAGTACCGGTTCCGTTCGATCTAAACTCATCTGCTGCCAGCACCAGGTAAGAATGTTGAAATACTGAGTTCGTTTGATATTATCACTGGTATTTTGCAGGTCATGGGTATCCAAACAGATACATCTTGTATTGGTCTCAATCGAACTTTTTCCGTTCCATAAAAAAGCGTCACTACCAAGAGCAATATCTTGAAGTAGTAACGCCAGTTCTTCATATTCAGTTTGTTCATTTGGTGATACCGATTTGTCTTTTATTTTTTCCTTTAATAGCTTATGCAGATCAAGGAATATAGGAAAGTCTTCATTGGTAAGTTTATTGATATCCGTATCCCAATAGATGTCAAAATTGTTATAAAGCTCAATCAGTGTATTCTTGAGAATAGCTTTTTGCTTATCCGATATTGAGGGTAAGTACAGGCTGAAGAATATTTCAAGATTTTTCATGTATATGGCCATATCACCCATGCCATTGCCTTCATCCTTATAATATTGATCATCGTCATCAATGGGGGTCGGTCTGATCTGAAGGGGATTAATCTTACCGTTTGTTCCACCACCTGCATTAATCCAATCGCCATTCAGTGCCATACACAAATCTTTCATTTCTCTTTCAGGATCGATGAAGATGATTTTAGTACCTTTCATATACTCTGATAGCGCAATATGCTTGACGACGGTGCTCTTACCCACCCCCGCTACGCCCATAATCGTAAAATTAGTATTTGTTCTATCATTACCTCTTTTCCACGGGTCAAGTACAACAAGACCTCCTGTATTGTCTCTTCCAAAATAATAACCGGTACCATCATTGTAACCGGATGATGAAAAAGGAAAACCCCCGACAAAGCTACTCATTGGAATGACTCTTTTCAGAACTTCTCCAATGGCTTCATCGAGGGTATAATATGGGGCTATACTTTTGAATGCTTGCTCCTGAAGATTTGCCATAATTCTAAATTTTGCTTTGCTAGTAGCTATGATGCTTACTGTCTTTCTGCAAATCTTTTGAAAGTTACTGTCTTCCCTTGCTATGGCCATGATGGAAATAATCATGGTTCCCACAGTTTCTCCTTCTCGGTCTATTTGTAGCATAATTTTTTCTCCATCAAGAGCTGCTTGTTCTGCTCTTTGTCTAATCAGTGGATCTTTTGCCGATTCAGCCGTACTTCTATTTTGAATCACACTTTTTGACAATCCTGATATGAACTCACCATTATCGATAGGAATAAATGTAATCCCCACTACCGTTCCAGGAATGTTAGTGATCTTGGCAAGCCAACCATAATCGACTTTTTGTGGGTATTTGACGATACCGTAAATTCTTCCTGTATTCTCACCTATTATCAGGCTGTTCCGTTTTATTTCTAAACCGATTGGGGTGATGATGTTTAATAGGCTGTTGTTAACTGTTGTTTGATTGGTCTGTATCTTTTTCATTTGTTTAACCTCCATTTTGGGTACAAAAAAAACACAGCAACGATGTGCTATGTCTTCATATGATTGTTTTAATCTATTTAATTGTTTTTCATTCAAAGAACAAATGGAAATTGCTGTATCGCTTAAGAGAATTGCCATTAAGTTTTATAAACTCCCAAGTCTCTTTGTAATCTCCTGTGACTGCAAACTGTTCATCACGTATGAAATCAATAAATTCCGATTCTGTTTTGTAATAAGAATCTGAAAATCGCTCGGCATATTCCATCTTAAGTTCATCCGATAAATTCACTTCATTATGTAATACGTGTTCAAGATTACATGAGAAGTAATACATACTATATGGTATCCCTGATATCTTAGGACATAATGATAATCGATTGATCACTTGCTGCTTTCTGTTGTTCCTTTCATTTACTCGTTCTATTGAACTTGCAGTAATTGCAGTCTCAGAATAAGCGAATCCCTCGATATCTTCTACTTGAATCTGATCACTACCAATATATGCCCCATCCATATCAATGAGATGAACAATCTGAATGATATCACCTTTTTTAAGACCTATCTCTCTACCAAGAAAGTTTTTCACATGATCATTAACTTTACTCACGGCATTGGCGCTGTTGGAGAATCGGTCACTGGTAATGTCGCCACCTGTGATATAAAACCTTACAAGATTGGATGAAACTAATTTATCGATAATCCCACCTAGCGATGTTTTATCCGTAACACCTTCTACGATGAATAATATGACTTTTTTTGTTTTCATCAATCAACCCTCCCAGCAATCCTGAAAGCACGACTGATATCAAAGCTATTGGTCTCCTTATAGATTTCCTCTTTTTGTCCACCGAGGTTGATGCTTCGATAATAGAGGTTTCTAAGGTTATTATTACTTTTCACATTTGTAAAACGCATATATCGGTTTTTGGGATTCGTTGTTGTAAAGATAATCGAACTTGTACTAAGCATCTCAAGTGGTCTTAAGTTATGAGACGTGAAGATCAACTGTCCTTTTCCGTTTTCACTGATGATCTGAAGAATCTCACCAAGTAAATATTCAAAGATACCTGCGTCCAGTTCATCAACAACCATGCATACGGTCGGATTATTGAACATTGTAATCAACGTGCTCAATATTGAGATAATCTTTTTAATACCGTCTGACTCATATTTTAACGGAACTTTTATATCTTCTCTTATAGATATAAGTTCTATCCGAATGCCTTCACTGCCATCATCCGTCAGTTGTTTACCATGGTTTTTGAGTCCAATGTTCAGCCCCGGAACAATCGTTTCTAGAACGATATTCATTTGCTCAATAATTTTGGCAACAACATTGTACACTTCTTCCGGAACGACTGATGGCTTTAACAGGCCAATCGCCAAGTCTCCTTGCGTCACCTTTTTCTCATCCAACAGCCTAAAACTAAAGGGAATCAGTAAGTTCATGTTAATCATCCCTGAATGATGGTTCTTGATGATGAAGAGATTGACTTTGGCATAATGCTTTAACGCCACAATAATATCCGTATAGCTTTTGAAAGCTTCGCTTTTTTTAATGATGTCTTCTAACTCCGTGCCAAAAACAAAGGAGGTACAATTTTTCTCTGACATCTTCTTTGCAACACCCAAATCAATTTGAATATCTGCATTTTTTGACGTGAGTAAACGGTAGTTTTTAACCGGTTTAAACGTATATTCTTTGTTTTCAAGTTGATAATCTACTATGCCTGCCTTGCTCGTCCAATCTCCCTCAATGAATTCTTTGTACGCTAAATATTCCCTAATAACTCTGGCTTTGTTTTCATCCGTTCTTTCAATCTCCGCTTCGTAAAAAATCTGATATACGTGATTTTCTTGGTTCAAATCAAAACCCAGTTTAATGGTTGCTGTTTCTTCTTTCTCAAAGATATAATCACCTGCATTTTTAGGCAGCTCTTGACCACTTATGAGATGTTTTACAATCCACATGGCATCTACAAAGGCTGTTTTACCCGAGCCATTTTGACCATATATACCAAGGATTTCAGAACGCATTAATTTATTTGATGTTATATTATCACTTGGGAAATCCAGTTTCCCGTATTCAACGTTTTTTATATTATAGAGTTCAACTTCTTTTATACGAATCATAGAATCTTTCATTACATACACCTCCGGTTACAATAAATATTATCATAAAGCTCTTGATTTGTAAAATTATTTTTATATTCGATACATTATGTATCTATTTCAATATATTTTGTATTCATTGTACCCATTTTACGTGATATTATACTCAAATCTTTTCTATTCAAAATTAATATATGCTGGATTATTTATTAGATTACACAACCTGACGATTTCTTGTTCTTTGATTATATCCGTACTGATATTCACACTTTCAAACTTCTGTACCATCTCTTGGCATTCTTTCATCAAATCAGCTTCAACACCGTCTCTATATCGACTCCACAGCATGATAAAAAAGTTTCTCTCAATAACCTCACCACTGGTAGCAAAATTGCTGATTTCCATGATTTCATGTCGAAGGAGCTCTTTTTGCTTCTGATCAGTGGTCTCTGACAATAAACTTTGATACTCATTGACCAGTGGCGTGATATCCACCGGTCTAGATACCGCTAGAAACTTAAATGGTTTCTGCACACTAGATAGTTCAGCCGTCAACACCTTGGAGATCTGTTCCTTTTCACTGTCTGAAAATAAATCTATGCTGATTGGATGAATTTTAATATAAGCGATAATCTGACCATCTCTCGTATATAAGAATCTATCATGGATATCTTTGACATTGACGAATTCCTGAGCGGTTTTCTGTTGTTCATTCACTTGTTCACTTTTGCTATGCTTTGGTATTTTCAAAATAAAAAAGGCTACTGCTCCTGCAATAGCACATAATAAAATCATAATAATCGGTAATATTGGATTCATGCTTAACCTCCTGATTGATAATAGAATAGGCCGATTCCTATTTCTAGAAACCGACCCATTTGAGTTACTTTAATATTTATCTGTGAAGTTCGTATCCCTTCAGCAATTTGTCTACTTGATTTTTCTTTCCTCTAATTGCAATTCCGACCAGATTTAACTCTTCAGTTTTAAATCTTGCCACCATTTCCCTGTTATCCTCATCATTAAAGGTATTGAACAACTCTTCAGTATAAATTGCAACAACAACATCCTTAGTTAAAGCCTTGTTCAACAATTCATTCAACCCAGCTCCATCTGTGGAATGTATCATTATTGGTTGTTGTGACATGGGTAAATACTGAACATGATCTTTATCTATATATGGTTCCCCAACAATATCTTGCGTTCCGGATATACCACTCATTAAAAACGCAGTTACATTCAATTTCTGCCACATTTCTAAGTCTTCTTTTAATACCACTTTTATCTTTGTATCAAAATTCATGGAAACCTCCATTCATATTCTCTTCTAACTACTTTTTACGCTTAGTGCATATTCATATGCTGTAATCCCATAGCAACTTTTAAAATGCTTGTTCAAATGCGTTAAATCAACAAAATTGCACCCTTCTACCGCTAAATAGACATCGCCTGAACTTTCGACAATCTTCTTAGCTTTTCAACTTTCAAGTTCAAAAAATACTGATATGGTGAAATTCCCGTTGTCGACTTGAACATTCTGATAAACTGAAACTTTGATATGCCTAATTCATAACTTATTTTATCAAGACTAAGAATCTCTGTAAGATCACTATGAATAATTTCTTTTGCTCTTTTAATTAATACTGCATCTTTTCTTATCCCTTCACTAATTGTTGGTTTAAGATAGACAGCCAAATCTGACAATTTTTCATCACACAATGCATCATCCATATCGTTGAGAACTGTACCAGAAATGTCAAGAATCTTGTTTTGCAAGCCTTGATCATAAACAATTGGCGATGAGAACATTGGCATTTTCTTAGCATCCAATATTTCACAAAATTTTAAAGGGTCAATATAAATCATTACATAATCGATACCACTTTTATTCTGAGACATACCATCATGAGGTTGCTCAGGATTAAATAACATAACACCATTCTTATAGGAAGATTGAAAACTCCCATTCAAATTATATTGCTGCACGCCTCTCAACGTTACGCCTAAAGCATACTCTTCATGTGCATGTTTTTTATATTTAAAATCATCAAAACTCGCTGACAAAACGGTTATTCCTGAAGATTTCTTATAAATAAATTTATTCATGATCATCACCTCATAACAAAGCCTCCAAGCCGGAAACCATAAACGCAGAATAGAATAAAAATAGCGCCATTATTATGTTAACAGCTTTTTGTTGTTTTTGCAAAAATGCCTTTGAAAACACCCCCATCATAACCCACATTGAAAATGCCAAGAAACCAATAAAAGCTATTACACAAACATAGATCATAAGTATCTTCGCCGATGAATAATAGGGTAAAATATAACTTGGAATAACCGTCATTGTAAACATGACAACTTTCGGATTTACAAATTGCATCAACAAACCTTCTAAAAAGTATGAATTAGGCACTGAACCAGAAACATGCTTTTTTGATGTTGTACCTTTCTTCAAAATTTGAACTGCCAAATATAAAATATAGATACAGCCTATAACTTGCATAATCGGTAACACCCTTGGCAATATATTTACAAGAACTTTGTTAAATAGTGCTGAAATAGAAAGCAACATTCCAAATCCTAACGTGGAACCAAGGACAAATTTACTTGCCTTATTTATGCCTGAGTTTTGCGCTATAGATGCAATAACAATATTTGTCGGTCCAGGTGTAAATGTCACAATTACACAGTAAGATAGAAAAGTTATAATATTCATAAACCTTGTCCTTTCATGGGATTCACATTATTATAACTTGCCATAAAATCTGTTCATAGTATATTATTGCGCTCTACTATCACCATATCTCACTTAATTAGTACCGCCGGTCTCCTATAATATTGAAAGCCAACACTCTCTGCCGTTGATATTGTTACGTTATTTGCTCCCGATGAACAATGTATAATCATAATCTGTCCTTCATCATTTCTACCTGTAACAATCCCAATGTGATTGATTTTTCTAGTTCCCGGTGATGCAAGAAAAGCTAGATCCCCTGCCATAACCGAACTTGCTGGTACACTTGTTGATGTATTCCACTGTGCTGTGGTCCCATGTCCTATGGTTGCTTCAATGAAGTCAGCAGGCAAACCAGCATTAACAAACACCCAGGTCACAAACCCTGAGCAATCCAAACCAAAAGGACGTATTGTACCCGTCGATGAACTACCTGATGATGTCACTTCCATATTTGTTCCGAAACGGTCATCCCATTCTATCGCAAGACTTTTCCCACCCCAAAAATAATGTACCTTGCCGACCAAACTTTCTGCTGCATCCACAACGGAGGTACTTTCTATTGTTACACCCTCTGGAATATAACTTTTTATCACCTCAATTTCTTCGTCAGTTAAAAACATTTTTACACTACTTGCTGCCAATAAAACGCCATAGCCACTTTGACGCATTTCTGAAATGACCTGCTTTTGTACTTCATCGAATCCATAGATTTGACCAATCTCTTCAGCTGTTAAACTGTCAATAGTAATTACTTTCGTGGTTGTTGTCACTGTTTTTGTTTCAGAAACAGACTCACCATCATCATTCTTTGTAGTCACTTGAACTTCTTTTGATGTACTACTATAAGTTGTTGATATCACATTCATATCCCGATAAACCTGCATCAATTTTTCAACCTGATCGTCTGATAATACTGCCAACTGTTCAGCGCCTTCATTCGTAACATTATATTTTATGGCATAAGCAATCAAAACGTCTTCTGAATTATTGATAAGCGCTCCATCTTCACTGCCCATAATAATTGTTTTTATAACATCTGCTGTCGAATCTGATTTTTCTTGCTCTATTTTATATCTGAACTCTTCTTGCATTTCATTTATTATACTGACGATTGACACATCTTCTTGCCCACCAATAATGGAAAAGAAGATTGCAAACGGTGACGATAACACCAGTAAAATAATGATCAACGGTACAAGGCAGGCAATCAAAATGATTTGCCTGCCCTTTTCATCTGATAATGCGGTTGTTGCAATCTTGGCAGCTGCCTTTAGCATTGCAGGATCAATTGCCATGTTGCCCACCTCCTCTATTTGGGTCCAATGTGCCAATCCATATATAAATCTCCATCAATGGTTACATCATCCGTTACATTAATTCTCAGCATACCGTCCGGAGTCCATAGATCAATGATCTCCGCATAAACACTATATCTTTCATCTGGAAACCATAGCGATGTGAAGTGAACCCTGCTACTATAAGTTGAATACTTATTTTCCTTGAAAACAAACTCTCCTGAACCAATCTCTTCAAGCAGTCTCCAATAAGTTTCATAGCTGAACTCTGGAAAGTACGTAATGACGTTTTGTGCATTTGTGATATGCGATGCTGGTGCATTGGTTACAGGGTAGGTCGAAACATTAACATCAACACCATAGCCTGATTTCATTATCTCCTCATCCGCTGTTGGTGAATGTTCATCCGGTTCCAATGTCATGGTACCAGTTAAACTTGCATAATAATTTGTATAGTCATATTCCCAATACCCTTCATCCACAAAATTGCCATTATCCACCCATAGACCTCTGTCTACCCAATGATGTCCTGTTACTCCCCAATGTCTGTCCTCCTCAGAACCGATCCAACCATGCTCAGATACACGATGCCAATCTGCTTCCCATTCCCATTTTGGATGCCATACCCAAACCGGAATCCAATTACAATCATATATGCCCCAGTTCGCTGTTGTCTTCTCGGCCTTACTAGGAATGTCAGGTAGTATAAAATCATCATTTCTGTCATTTGCCGTCGGATTAGGTGGCTCACTTAAACTCAAATCCACTACTTTACCTGTTAATGTTGCGCTTCGACTTGTTCCATCGATCTTGGCAGCACTATTTCCAGTGACATTCACTTGAATCGTAACATCCCCGGGAATACTCGGCGTATGCCATTTCAACCAAACCAACTCGGAACCACCTGCTGGAATAACGACTTCTGTACTACTGGTATATCCATTTGCAGTCATCGTAATGGTTGCCGTATTATCGACTGGGTTACTATAGGCAGCTTCACTTTCATGTCGATTATCAGGGGTTACATCTTCATCCGCATAAATTCGCACAGAAGTAATCACATCCGTATCCACCCGATACTCATAATCATATTCTGTATCGTTTTCTACAACATTATCAGCATTGGCTTTCAATAGCCTCATGCCCCAACCACCGCCTGCAATAATTCGATCCAAATCCCAATAAACATTGTCAGGTAAAGCTGATGTTACTGGAAAACCGAACCAACTCTCCTCAAGGAAAATAGAATTCGGCAAATCAGAATGAGTCATGCCTGATATATACTGCCCATCTGAACCACCTCTAAAATTGAAATACCCCAGCTTTTGAGCTAGGGCATATTCTGTGGCCGTAAACGCCAGAACGGTGGTTCCGTCTTTTAAATATGAAATTATTACAGGCTCATAAACAATCAACCATGGTACTTTATTCTGATATTCCCCATCAACTTTGATTGGCAGAATCTCTTCTGCTGGATAATTCTTTGATTCACCGTTAATGTTGAAAACTATACTTTCGACTAAACCTTCTCTTGTAGTTCCTTTTTGTGCTGCAAAATAGTTAATGAACATATCAAGTGTATTCACATCTCCAAAATAGGATTTCACAGCACCGATATTGCCTCCATTTGTTATTGGAATAGGTGGTGGATCATCAGTTACAATTATGGAGCTATTACTCGGTGCTAACGCACTTCCATTTTGATAATTCGCCTTATTTTCAACACCAAAAAAAACATTCGATGACAATGTAAAATTTGAAGGTTTAACATAAATTGGTTTTGTCCCAATCATCTTCCATTCAGAATCTAAATCCGTATTCTGATCTGATTGATCAGATAATCCAACATACACAGATACTTTATACATATACTCGCTTCCACGGTAATAACCTTTATCCGCAAGTGCGTTACCAGTATTTCCAGTACCAGAATCTGCATTATCTTCAGCATATATTGGTATAGAACCAATCAATAGTGCCAAGATTAAAATTATTCCGCATATACTTTTATATTTTTTCATCACTTGGATACCTCCATAAAAAAACAGCCTCTTTGATTAGAGACTGTTCCAAATATTTTTTACCACTTAAAATTTATCGCCTTCCCCAGCTTTTCTGCCATCTTCATAATAATCCTCACCATTTGATTCAATAGGATTCGCTGCATTCTCTGGATTTAAAAATGGGTTTTCAGAAGCTGGCACTAAGTCACTTTGATCATCTTCACTCACTTCCGGCTCTGGTGTAACATCTTCTACCTCATCTTCACTGACAACAATAACTTCTTCTGACTCGATAACCACATCCTCTTCGTCATATTGTGGTTCGGTATCCATATTATTCAGATCATCAACTGGAACTGGAGTTTCCTCCGGTGCTTCAAGTACAGGTTTTTCGGGTTCTTCCGGTAATGGTTCTTCTATTGAAGTAACCTGATCTTTCTGATCTATAACATTCGTTTCAGTTTCCACGATTTCCGGAACTTCAACAGTGACTTCTTCGTTTTCAGTCTCTACAAGTTCCTCAACAACAGGATTAGTAGCATCTTCATCCTCTAACACATTATCCGATACCACATCACCGCTATTTAATTTAGTGAAAATCATCACGCCAAGTATCATCGCAATAACAACTAATGAAACTCCAGTGATGGCTGTTTTATTTTTCATGATCATCTTTTTCATAATCAACGACCTCCTTCGGTTTTGTTCATAATCGACTTAACCTCTTCTATCTTTTCATTTAACAAATCAACTTCCGTCTGAAGTAACTGCTTTCCTTCATCTGTCAATTGATAAATCTTTTTGTTTCTTTCCTGACTTTGATCCTCAATCAGTTCTATGAGCTGATGCTCTGACAACCTTTTCAGCGTAGGATACATGGTGCCTGTTTTTACTTTAAGTCGTCCTTTTGTAAGGTCATAGATTGTTCTGGTCAGTTCATAACCACTCATAGGTTCCCTAAATAAGGCTAAGAGAATGTAAAAACTAGGTTCATTCAGATTTATTGATGGTTTATTTTTCATATGCGTCAGCTCCAATAACAATATATATAATCTATACATGTTTTATATATACATATAATCATTTGCTTTTTTATTTGTCTATACTTCGCTTATTTTTAGAACTTTGGACTGTATCCAGCATCAACTTTAAGCCTGATTTCCATGGGTGGCAAGTGATCCCAGCCAAAAGAAAGAGGTACCGTTAATGTCACCCATGCTTCAGCCTCGAACCTGCTATCATTGTCACTGGTTGCAAATGTCGCATTATTGATTTGAATGTCCAAATCTGATAACTGATATTCCATATACCCGCCTGCATATTTTGTCCCCTCAATCAGTCCTAGCTTATCACTTAGTTTCATTAACACTGCACCTGAATCGACCTGTTCTTCCCACTGATCTGTCTCACTCAGCTGATAACCACCAGAGTAACCTTCCCGCAAGCCATTATAGACTTCATCGTAATTTTCAGTAGCTACTGCAATAACGGAAGATTGTAATGCGTCTCTAACGCCACTTGCGATTATCTGCAATCTTAAATACTCACTGATTACAGTGAACATCAGCATTAAACAAAGAATTATGATAATGGCAAATAGAGCAGCATTACCATTTCTGTCTTTCATTATTCTGTTCACTTATGATATACCTCCGATCTCCCGGTTGCTTTGGAAGTCAGCGTAATGGGAAAGGACCCAAATTCAAAGAAGCCAATATCTACCGGCAACGTTAAGACAACACTGAATTCTTCATTCAAATCAATGTTGCCGGTTATTGACCATTCGATTTCAGGATCAATTCCAAGGCTCGACCTAAGTTCATTCTTCTTACTATTGGTTTCTGCCCCAACTCGACCTTCAATCTCTGCAACCCTAGCCAGTTCATTGGCAAAAGTATTCAGATCGCTCTTCACTAAAAAAACCGGGTATACTTTCACACCTAATGCAATGACCATCATTACTACCAATACAACGACCACCACATCGATATAGCCTTCTCCTCTTTTGGATTTCAAAATTGCTCTCAAATGCCCACCTCCTTAAAATAGTTTTCCAAGGGTTTCTATAATTTCAACAAACATAACCGATAAATACATCATCAAGAAACAAAAGAGCATGGCAAAAGAATATTTTCTTATCTTCGCCGGTCTTTTCATGGCTATAGTCTTTAACCGTTGTAGTTCCAATTGTTTGAGATCATGGGATAACATTTGAAAGTAAACGACACCATCATCACCTCTCAGTACGCCAATAAGCCCACGAATAGTTTCTGATAATGAAGAGCTGTTAAGCCTTGTCTCCATTCTGGTTAATGCAGATTCATAACTGCCTGACTTCATATCCGCAACCGTAATCTCCAGCTCATTTTTAAAACTGCTTCCTGCATTTTGCTTATAGGTTTCTAAAATATTAAGCACATTTCGATTAGCTTTTAGTTCCTGAGACAAGGTTGATACAAACCGTGGCAGTTCAAATTCGATGTCTTCTCTTCTTTTTCTAACTGCTTCATCTGCGCTTCTATTTTCCTTAAAGTAGACAGCAACAGCTAAAAAGAGGATGACCGGAAAGACCATTGGAAATATAAGTAAAGCAGGAATGATAAATAGGAGCATCATCCCTGCTTTAAGCCAAGCCTTTGCAACAAAAGTTTCTGGTGAAAGCTTAATATTTGCTGACTTCAAAGTTGCCGTCAGTTTCCGTCTGCTGTATTCCGTTAGATGAACAATCTTGGATAATCGGATTGCCCAGTCATTAATGACCACTTCAACATTCTTTGACTTTTTCGTTTCACGTTTAGCAATCACCTGTACTGCCTTAATACTTCTTCCCGAAGGCAAATGCAAGGCATCTTTTAAAATGAGATACATGCCCACAGAAAAGGTTACTGAAAATAAAAATAATATCTGAAACATTCTGCGCCTCCTTTCTACCTGGTATATTCCACCGGTTTTGATAACTTCACAACTGCTGCTAATGAAACGAATATGACAACACCGCAAACAGCCAATACAAATTTTCCAATACCTGTTAACATCAACGTTTCATACCAGTCTTTATTTAGCATATACATAAGGGGTATATTACCGATTAAAAGTAATGCCATCGTCACAAACTCTTTTACAGGTTCATATAGGAGATAATCCAATTCCGCTGATACCATACGCATATCAGATAATTTGGCAACGATCGGTGTTAATGTGTTCTTCAGATTCTTATCTTCCTGACAATCAATCAACGCATCAATCCACTCATGAAAAACCGAACTGTCTATCTTAGGCTTCAAGCCTTCAAGAGCCATTTTTATATTCGAATTAATGAGTTTCGTCTGTGTCAAAAATGCAAAGAAAACATCTTGAACCGGTGGATTGATATAATTCACATTCTCCTCAATAGCTGTAATGATGTTTTCACTACGCATATAAGATGTCGTAATTACCGACAATGCCGTTTCCAGTTCACCATTTAAACCTTTCTTCCATTTCGTTGCTGTAAATTGCACATACCAGAAGGGCAGTAATGAAAACCCGACTGCCAATACCGGCATCAGGAATAGATTATCCAACGTGATAGCAATAAAAAAGCTAATCATCATTAATACCATTGAAAGCGTGACAATCAGCATAAACAAATTTTCTTTATTGGACATTTTTAGGATGTGCTTGGTTTCATCAATGAGTTTTTTCAGGCCCTTTTTCTGTTTCTTGGATGTTAACGCTTTGATTCTATCGTTAAGTGCCGGCTCTTTAATCTGTCTTTTCCTTAAAATATCATCTAATAATGCATGGGGTGATATTTTAAGAGTAAGGAAAAATCCAATCACCATTGCTAAGAATGCGATAAATAACATACTATTCATGAATGTCACCTCGCTTAAATTTAGTCAGCACGCCACTTGGCATACCATTTTCCAACAGACGCTTTTCAAGTGATGGTGATATCTCGTTGACCTTTTCATAATGACCCATGATCTTAATCTTCCCATCTGTGACAACATTGTCGGTCACATTAAACTTGTATAGCGTCCTGATTGCTCTTGTGCCATCTTCTTTGATTTCGCATTCAGTTACTTCCATAATGTGCCTCGTGTTGTCCTCCAATTTTTTTGAAAAAGCAACAATGGGGAATGCTTCCGTTACAAGGTTATAAAGGGTTCTCTCGTCCATATCATAACGCTGTTTACAAAGTGTCACCATCCGGTAATAGGTGGCTATACATGAACTGGCATGAATGGTCGTTGTTACACCATGCCCCGTCCTTGCCGACTCTTGTGCAAAAAAGGCTTCTTCCGATTTCATTTCTGCGACACAGATATAATCCGGATTAACGGTCAATCCTGTTTCAAGAAGTTTAACCATGTTGATGTTTTGCTTTGGATCATCACTGTGCCTCGTTACGGTGTGGATAACATTGTTGATAACTTCGCCTTTTTCATTTCTTTTGACCAAATTAAACTCTCTCGTTCCATTTTCAATGGTATACAGTCTCTTGTTATCCGGTAAGGTTGAAAGAATCCAACTCATCAACGTTGTTTTCCCACTGGAAGTTGCACCGGTAATACAAAGGCTTTCACCATAACGATGAACCAAAGATAGAAAGTCCAGCATCTCTTCGCTGGCTGTATTCTGTCTGATGAAATCCTCTTTAACCAGCTTTTTAGGATTTACAATACGAATGGATACTGCCACACCGATTGCCGGATCTATAACCCCTTGCCCAAGTACCGTGATACGAATACGTTCTGATAGGTGACCGACCACAATGGGTTGGGATTGGTCCAGTATCATACCACTTTTATGAAGCAATCTTCTGATGACATCAATCGCATGGCCTGGGGAATTAAAGATTTCTTTTGTTGGAATAATGTCACCATTTGAATAAGTGACTTTAATATCATTCCATGCGTTCACGTTGATTTCTTCAATGTCACTGCGAAACAGGTACTTTGTCAAAAATGAGTATTCTGCCATTTCTGAATAAAGTGATTCCACCAGCTCATCCAGCCCCATACCATCAACGGCCAATGAATAATCCATCAGGTATTTTGTGATATAGGACTTCATCTGTTCTTTTTGATTTTCGCTATCATGGGATATCAGAACTGCATACTTGCCGGAAATATACTCTTGTACTTCGTAAAGAATATCCGAGAATTCACGAATATTCTTTGCTGATTCTAAAGATACACTACTCATTTACACATCCTCCCTTCTCTTGAAAAAAGGTTTTCTTGCCTTCTTTTCTTCTTTTTCGGCAACTACTTCTTCTGAAAAAATCTCATTCATAAGACTTGAAAACTGTTGATTATATCCACTACTAGACTTATCTGTGAGTGATTCAAATAGTCTTGCTTCCAATGCCTGTTGTTGTAATTCTTCACAATACTCCAGTTCATGACGGATACCGCCAAAATGATTGCTGATACTATCTTTGGGCATCACTGGCTTTACATTGGATAAGACTTTAATATGATTTTCCACATTATATTTTCGTTCACCAAGTAACATCAACGAGGAATCGTAGAAACTGATTGCCTTTAAATCCGGTGTCACCAATCGAATAATCTGATCCGACATTTCAAGTGCTCCTCTTGATAATAAATCATGGTGTACCATACTGCTGCAATCTACGATAATATGGTCTGCCAAGTGTTTTAACAGAATAAAAAGATCAAGTACTCTCTCTTTACCATAATCAGCATAGGTTCGAATGTTCTCACTGTGAAGATAGCTTAAAACACTTAGGTTTTTAGTTTTCATAACCGGGATACATTTTTCCAATATGTTTTCCTGTGATATCTGTACGGACGACAGCAAAGCGCCCAAGGATTGCTCTTTGGTTTCAGTGAAAGGCAGAACAGTAGAGATTACTGGTACATAAGAATCAGCAAGCACCAATATGACACTCTTATTATTTTTTGCAAGTTCATTTGCCATTTTTATACTCAGTGTTGTCTTTCCGCTGTTTGGATTTCCCCACACCGCTATGATTTTATTATTCTTCATCCTTATCACCTTCTATCTCATCATCCACTGGAACTGTCTGTTCCTGCATCTGGCTTTCATTACTAATTACCTCTGACGTTTCAACTCCGATTTGATTTTCATTGCGGTTTGCTTCCAAAATTAGCTTTTGCTCTTCCAGAAACTTCTCTGCATTTTCATCAGTTCCACGATACACAAAGACCACCTGAATTTTTCCTTTGGCCTCCATCTCTGCAAGCAATTTTGCCTGTTCAACATTTACTTTTAACGTCACCGTTGACGGTAACTCTTTATCTTGTTCGATCGCTTCCTGATCGATTTCATATTCATCGGTGTCAAGTCCTGATCCGGCAGTTACTGCTAATATTTCTACATATTGTAGCTCAACTGGACTAACGGTTTCTCGCAGATCACCGAAATCCGAGGCCATAACGGTAACAATATCGCCTTGTTCCAATTTACCTGATAGGCCTGCAGCAAAGCTTTTAATACTAACTGATATGGCACGTTCACTACCATCAAAATCGGTCAAATATTCATAGTTAGCCAGTGGTTTGCTGGAAACCTTGGAGTTCAAAACATAATCGCCTTTATGCAGTTCCGCTAATGCATAATTGCCGACAATGCTGTCTTCCTGCCTTAGAACAGTGTCAGGCAAATTGTAACCACCAATCTCTACGGTCTCTATCATCTTTGATGTTATCAGTTCTCCCTTTTGAATATTCTCCGCTACTCTTGCAACCGTGACCTTCTCTGCTATGGCTTGATTGAACAAAGGTGTCAATCCAAAACAAATAATAAAAGATAGCACAATACTGGCTATCCCTAAGATCATCCTATTTCGAAATATTTTTTTCATCGTTTACTTTCCTCCTGCTTTCTGTTTTTAGATTATAAAATAAGTTACAATGCATCCCGCTCCAAGAAAGGGTGCTAAGGGTATGCTTTGATTGATCTTCTGACTGGCTATCAAACTTATGACTGCATATGATATTACGGCAATAAACAAGCCCACAATACTTGCTAGATAACCTGCTCGAATGCCTAAATAGAAACCACAAGCTCCCATTAGTTTGATATCTCCACCGCCTATACTGTTTTCCTTTAAGATTGCCATGATAAAATATGGCAAAGGTACAAATAATAGTCCAAGCATAGAATCCGGCCAATCCAGTCTAATGAATGCCACTACTACAATGAGTACATGAATCCAGTCCGGTATTGTCCTTGTCTTCACATCAATATAACCTGCTATGACTAAGATCAAGGCAAATATGCTGAATTTCAATGTTAGTGGTACTTCACTAATTACAGACATCAGTTCAATCAATCCAGCCAGCGAACTGATAGTCAAAACTTCCCTAAATCTCCAGTTCTTCATCCTGCACCTCATCAGTCGTCACTTCTTCTAAATACTTTTCCTTTGTATCACCTAAATCTTGCAGTCCCTCTTCCTTTTGGTCAGGCTGCATTTGTCCAGACTCTTCCATATAATTCTGTAGAAATTCCAACTTAATGGATGGTTCTTTTTTATATAGCTCATCCATCAATTTTTTACTAGCAAGTGTATAAAGTTCGTCTTGATACGCCTTATATTCTTGAGACTCATAATCAATGATATAGGAATCCAATACCTCGTGCATACTACCAACGATTTTATAGGTACAGTCTCCAAATGCCGCAATCTCCAGATACCCAATAAGATCATGTCCATCGGACTCTTCAAACCTGCCCATGCTATCTTCAACAATGAACTCTTTAAAGACATCCAGTTTCAAGATTTCCTGACTTGCTCTGTAAATACTCCATCCTTCGGGATCGATAAATTGAAGTCGCTGATATATTTCATAGTCTTCCAGTTTCGATAATTCCTTTATTGCTTTTTCAAGTATACTGTTCAGGCTTTTTGATATATCTTTTATTTGTTCTTGTAACTCGCCTTCTGACTCTTTCAGAAAATAAGTATCTTCCCTAAGTTCCTCAAGTGTTTCATTCAGACTAGTATTATCACTTTTCAGGTTTGTGATTTCAATCGATTGAATATCCAGTTCATTTGACATTGCATCAATGAGATATGGATTTTTTAAAACACCGATCATTGACTCAAACAACTTTTTAACTCTTTTTATCCATTCTTCCATGGGCTCATCTCCATTCATCCAGATATTTATACGGATAAAATTTCTGTGACCTTGAAAAGCGAATCATAAATCCAACTTGATCAACCACTGAGATATTGGACCGATCTTTGGTGAGCATCATGACACTGCCTGCTATAACAACAAGAATTGACACCATACTTACCACCACGTTTTTGGAAATCATGTAATACACAAAATCCACGATTCCTGCTAGTAGCGTTACCATAATGGTTTTAAATAACTCTTCTTTGCCGAAACCATCAAAAATTTCAACTCTTGTTTTAAGCCCCTGCGGAATATACAAGGGATTCTTTCTTCTTTCTTCCATAAGCACCTCCATCACATGTAATAGCTCATGACCAAATCTTTAATCTGCCATATACTTTCAGCCAACACATAAAATATGACCGTGTTTTTCATTCTCTTTTTATAGCTGGCACTTTGCTCTTCATCGGTACCGATATGAATAAAGCAATAGACAACTCTAAGTACCGCACCTACTCGTATCAGGATCATTAAAGCCTCTGCCATTTCTTTTAATAAATCCACTGCTTCAACCTCCCTTTACTTGGTAAAGACTGCCTTTCCCATTTGATAGATACGAGCTGTTGAGTATACTCTGTTCATCATGCCACCACCGCCATTGCCACCGGAAATAATCAAAAATTCCTGCAAGAACTTCGGTGTTCTAAGTGCCAATAAAAGTGCTGCTACGCCCCAAAACACATGAGCGTTGAGCATAAGTGAAACACCCAGTTTGGCTAAAACAATTTGCACCAGAACAGCTGTGGTACTCTGAAAAAACTTTTGAATATAAGTTCTAAAAATCCCGTTATCCTGATCCATCAATCCAACACATGCTAGGGGTAATCCAATTCTCAAAATAAGAATTTCAAGCCCCCTCGTCAAGAACTGTATATAGAGCATGAAAAAACATATGAAGAAAATAATTGATACGATTCCTGTAAATATACCGGCACTTGTTATCCCGGTTATAATGGCACTAAAGTCTGTTGCCATGCCATTCGATACCTCGGTAATCAGCTGACTGCTTAAATCATCAATAATATCTGCCAACCAGCCATAAAGCGATGGAAAGCAGATGGCAATAGCAAGGGCTTTAAAAAATCCGGTCAAAAGCATAATTGGATCAATTTCAGCATCACCTTCCGTCCATAAGATATAGCGCTCAAATCCTTTCTTCAAAAATTTCAACACAATCAGCGATACTCCAAAAGAAAAGAAAATGTCAAAAATACCGCTTATACCACTGGTGCCAAGTAATGCGTCCATATAGTCTTCCGCATGAAGGGCAATCGGAACTAGACCGTCAAGGAGCGTATTTACATATACCAAGCAACCAGATAATATCGCACCGATCAAAAGCATAATGACGTATTCCATTTATATGCACCTCCTAAAAAAGGCCAAGGCAAAAGCCCTGACCTTTCATCAATTAATCAAAATAATACTCTACAGAGTAGGTAATATTCGATTTGTTATACATGCAATTGTGATTGGTATAATAATAAAACTCCAACTGCGAATAGATGCCTGCAGTCAGAGTTCTACTAAAGGTGATACCGTTTTTTGTTGTCGCATAATCCAGCTGATCCCACTGATTGGTATTGATGTTGTAACCCCTTACTCGTCCATAGTCACTGCCACTATGCCCTGATACAGGCGGTACAGTGAACGTATATTCCGTAATCGTCGCACCATCTAGTCCTTCTTCCAAAATAACAGAGTCAGGTCCTGTCAGAGTCATACCCCCACCGGAATTAGCATCCGCTACAAAGAATACAATAGCTGACCAAGGTGATTCTGCACCTGCCGCATCCACGGCTTTAACTCGAACGACATTTTTCCCCAATGGATAGTGATGATAGTATAAAAATAGGACAAGTAAAGTTGAGTCTTTTTAGAATACAAGATATAATAAACCCAATTCAAAAGGAGAAGGCTCATGGGAACAAAAAATCAAAAGCAATTTTCAAAAGAATTTAAACAAGATGCTGTCAATTATTACTATTCATCTGGCAAAACAGGCGAGGAAGTAGCAAAAGAACTCAAAATCGGAAAATCAACCCTCAGTTCATGGATAAG
>NZ_JAHBCL010000042.1 GCF_018390735.1 Fusibacter paucivorans | reverse complement strand
TAGCACGTCCTTTCCTCCTTAAAGTTTGGTCACTTCAAGGGTATAAGATTGAGATTGTACTGGCAATTATTTTTTTGTATTTTTGTCTGCCATTCATTGTATTTTTAGATTACCATAAACAGCCTCCTGTTTATCACTGTTTATGTATCATCTTTATGCAACAAAGAAAACTGTCAACTAATCAATCAGCTGAGTGAAATATTTGCAATAACGCGGCGAAATTCCCTGTTGCAATAAACGCGCCATCATTTGGTCAAAATCCTCATCCGGCAGTGCACCGTAAATCGCTTCATAGTCCTTGCACCATTTGATACTCGTACCCCAACGGTAGGTTCCCCAATTTTGATTAAGGCGTTTTCCCTCTTTTAAAACGGTAATGCAAAGACAAGCTTCAAGTTTTTTAACTAATTTATCGGTTGCCTTCTTATCTTTTTGTAGACACAAGCGAATATTTTCCGAAGAAACAGGCTGGTTTTTCGCAACGAACGTGTACACGGGTTCTGTTTCGCTGTCAAACACCATTGGTTGTTGTTTTTTTGAAATTGCGGCATACAGTGCCGGCGACAATAAGGTCGTTTTCTTTTCCACGAGATTTGTCAAGAAGACTTGACGTCTTTCGATCATTTCCATAAAGCCTGCCCAAGTCTCGCCTGTTGCACAGACGCTTGGAAGTTGTTGATGCTGATTAAGCATGATAAAGCCGTATTCATCCAGTGCTTTTGCAATCAATGGATTCATATTTTTGTCACTTCTTTCTCTGTCATTTTAAATTTTTAGTAGGAATACCGAATGCCGCTTTGCATGCGGCATCGTTTACATTTGATTTAATGAAGTCATCTGCTGATGGTCTTCTTAAGTTTTTCAATAACCGATCGCTCCTTGGCATACGGCGATGTCTTCAAATACTCACATCTGCGCTAAAAGAACCAGGCAGTAGGCAGCATAAAGAGATAAGGTGCCGTAAAAACAGCCAATGCTAATGATAATTTGTGTTTCTGGCGCTCCTCAATCGGCAGTTTCTTCAATCCGAACTTAAGATTGAAAAAGTAAATACAACAGCTCGTTATCATTATACAAACGACAACCCATAAAAATGAATAAATATTTTCAAGTGGATTATAGGCGACGGCATTTTGTAGATTTTCATACCACCATCGTCCCCTAGGTGTCTGATAATCAAAATCTATGATATTGACTAAAAACATACAAAAAGTGCCGATAAAATCGGCGGCAAAGCCAAGCAGCCAGACGCGAAGAATCACTTTTTTCGCATGTAATTTAATATCGTCAATGCCTAAGTATTTCATGGTCAATACGACAACGGTCAAGTCAATGAGAAAATTAGCCGGCAAGACAATCAGCCACATAATCGGTATGAGCCACAACAGCCAAATTGGAAAAATCATGTTGTAGAGTTTGATCTGATGCCCTTTTTTTTCGCCAGTTGATTTCGGCACAATAGTAGATGCGTCACTGTTCTGTATTGATTCTGTCCATTCTTCTATCATCAATGCTCTCCTTGAATTGTCTCCTAAACGGTTGCACTTTATCAATCATTTACAGTACTGCTATTTATGTTTAATCCCACGGTTAACATTATATCATATTGAACCGTTTCTTAAAGATGACAGTTTAGGACAATATCGAGTTGTTTTTATAGCATCTCTTTTTTCGTTATACCGTTCGTATCATTTGAATGACCTTTGCAATTGTGCTATTCTTATCATATTACCAGCTCATTTACTGTAATTGACTTATGCCATATGATGGAAAGGAGATTATCTATGATCCCCGTTAAGCATGCTACTTTTTTAAATAAAATATCCAATATTCTTAAAACAGACGACCGTATTGTCGGCCTCGCTGTCGGCGGCTCCTATATTACACAGGACATGGATGCTTACTCTGATATTGATCTTGTCGTCGCTGTAGACCCGCTTCTTTACGATCAAGTCATGGCATCACGAATGACAATCGTTGGACGATGCGGCAGACTCCTATCAGCCTTCACCGGCGAGCACGTTGGCGAACCTCGCTTAATCATCGCCCTCTATCAGGAAGATAATGCCCTTTTTCATGTTGATTACAAGTTTGTATCTGCGGATCAATTGGGTAAACGCATTGAAAATCCGGTTGTTATTTGGGCACGTAATCATTGTTTTACAGATGCGCTTAATGAGGCTGTCTGCGATTTCCCAATGCCCTCTTATCAATGGATTGAAGATCGTTTTTGGATATGGGTACATTATGCAGCGCTTAAAATCGGACGTGGTGAGTTCTTTGAAACCATTGAATTTATTTCTTTCTTAAGACAAACCGTCATTGGCCCTCTTCTTCAGATAGAAAATGGTTATTTGCCGAAAGGCGTTCGAAAAATTGAATTCAATATGCCAGAAATAATCCCTGAACTAAAAAAAACCATTGCTTCACATGATGCAGCTGCTTGTGTAAAGGCAATGGAATCCATTATTGATCTCTATCTTATGCTCCGAGATTCACTCTTCGGGCCTGAAATCAATCGAAAAACAGATGCCGAAAAGGCTGTCTGTCAATATTTGCAAACCATACACTGAATTGGCATTTTCGAATTGCAACAATCCCTTTATCGGATTATAGGCAACTTCAATACCCGTGCGCTCAGCATTGTTATAATGGCAGGCTAGCTTTTATTATGATACCTAACCAAAACCGGCTTGTTTTAAGAAATTTTAGCACAAGCATTTTCATTATTAAAAGGAAAATGCCGCATTCATTCCGACTGCGAGCATTCTTTTTTTATTAAATCAGTTTTATAGTGTGCAATCTTTGTTTCCAAATAAGAAAGACACGCATCAATGGTCATTTTTTCCTGTGTTAATCGCGTTCGCTGTTCTTCGAGCAAGTCAATGCGCTTTGCAATTGTCTCATCTCCCTGCTTTCTCAGTTCAGCATATTTTTTTATTTCTTTCAGTGGCATATGCGTCTGCTTCAATCGAAAAATAAATTCGAGCCAAGCGACATCTGCACCACTATAAAGTCGTCGATTGTTCGTATCCCTTTCCGGACAGATCAAACCGATTTTTTCATAGTAGCGCAATGTATCAATACTAATCTGCATTTTCTTTTCAATTTCGCCTATTCGATAGTACAAATAATCACTTCCCTCTTGACATGGACTACACTCCAGCTATTATGCTTAACCTCATAAAGGAGGTTATTGCTTTATGGATAAACAAACACGATATGAAAAAGGTCTGCTAAAGCTCAGCGAGGTAGACGGCAGTGGCGGTCACGCCGTCGTTCGGTCACTCGAAAATATTGCACCTGATTTAGGTAAATATATTATTGAATTTGCCTTTGGCGATATTTACACGCGCGAAACGCTTTCGCTCAAGCAGCGAGAAATGATAACACTCACCGCTCTGTTGACACAGGGGGGCTGCGAAAATCAGCTTCGCGTCCACATTGCCGGTGCACTAAACGTCGGCCTCAGTCAAACGGATATTGTTGAAACGTTTATACAGTGTATTCCGTATGTCGGCTTCCCCAAAGTCCTCAATGCCGTTTTTACAGCTAAAGAAGTCTTTCAAAATCATGCGGTCACATCGTAAGCCATTCGTTTGGCCGTTTTGGCTGCGGTTTCAGCCCCTGCATATCGCGCCACAATGTGAAGCGACAACTCAATACCCGCTGAGATACCGCCCGAAGTCAGGATTTTACCCTGATCGACGAACTTCACATCGCCAATAACCGTCAACTTTGGATAACGATTTTGAAGGGCTTCAAGATCCATCCAATGTGTGGTTACAGTCTGATCTTGAAGAATGCCTGCTTCAGCAAGCAAAAAAGCACCTGTACAGACGGAGGCCAGTGTATCAACACGGCCTTCGGCCGTTTTCAGGCAGTTTAGCAGTTTCTGATTATTAATTTCAATTGCTTCTGCACCATACCCGCCCGGCACGATGAGAATGTCCATTTCCGGTACATCGTCAAAAGTATAATCAGGGCAAACGCGCAGGCCATTACGTGCCGAAACTGGCGACGCATATTCGGCGAAAGTAAAAACGCGGAAGCACTTCATTTGCGTTTCAACATTTTCAGCAAGGCTAAACACTTCAAAAGGGCCTGCGAAATCAAGCACTTCCACTTCATTAAAAAGCAATATGCCTACGTTTAGCCGCCGCATTTCTTTTTGCTGACCTTCTGTTTCAATCTTCCCGGAAATCGGTAAAGAATGCTGTTGACTGTTTTTACTGCTCATTTGTCGTTCACTGCCTTTCTACATTTGAGTTAAGGTCTTTTTGTTGCCATCGCTTTACCAAGCAACTGCACAATGATTTCATCACACATCTGTTCCATCTTCAGCTTACTGGTCTATCGCTATTTGCACTGTACTTTTATGCATGCGTAATCCAGATGTTAAATCACATTAGATGCAATATAGGCAATGACATGTGCTGCCGGAAACAGCATGACTTGTGCAAGCATTGTTCCCATAACGCGACCAAATACCATAAACGTTACCGTCCTTCTAAATTCACCTTCGCTCTTCTCACCTTCCAGCACCTCATCCGTCATAATTGACAGTTGCGGGTCAATAAATACAAATAGCAAAATCGTTGATAACCCTGTAATGACAGAACTAAGCGTACTGGCAGTTGTACGATACGCCGGCGCCAATACGCCTGCATAAAGAGAGGCCAGCACGCCGACTGTGAGCATCGCCACCGCGAGCGTATTGAGAACTGTCATACGAACTGGAAAATCCGATACTGTTTTCAGCTGAGTGAGATTATTTCTAGAAGGTACCTTAAGATTCATGCTGAATTGTTTGACGCCGGCTCTTGAAAAGCTGTGCAGCAGCAGCCGCGGTACCGACTTATAAACATTGAATTTTTCAACGGCGATTGCATAAAGCCTTTGAAATGTCGGTATAAACAATGCCGCAAGGATCGTGCCTACCGTCGCCGCCAATAAGATATACCTAAAATTCAGCATCAAATTTCCGGCAAATCCGCCGTTGATGCTGTTTTCAACCGTTTTGGCCAGCAAGGGCGCCTGAACGGTGTTGGCAATTCTCGATACGAGTACGACAATATTAAACAGCGCAAATGAAATGGCAATTCGCCCCGTTCTAATCCCCACAATTCTAACGGCATATGCCAATGTGTTGATAAAGTGAATAACCACAGTGAGTATAAAGACGACTATAATCTGTGACATACATGCCTCCCAATATTCATTGTCTGTCCGTTTCTTTTACAGATAAAAAATCAAAATCCCATCAAAAATCTGATTAATGCCGCTGATGTTTCATCTGCCAATTGCTTTAGTCGTTCAAATGCTAATTCAACAGCCGTAGATGGACACCATGATGTTATAATCTTGTATGTTGTTGCTTTTCGTCTTTTCAGAATATCGCTTTTGCCAATCGGCAGTGCACTGACAACTCTAAACTATGCTAAAGTATTTTTTCAAAACAAATAGCAAGTGTATTACCGACGTACTTTCCATAATTGGGAATGCATTGATATCCCTGTTCTCTGTAAAGCCGTACCGCATTTTCATTGATACGCCGCGTCTCCAACCATATCTTTGCGTACCCCATTTGTTTCGCCTCTCTTTCAAGGTGCGAGAGTATCAGCGCGCCTATGCCACAGCCTTTTTCTTTCGCATACATTCGCTTAATTTCAGCGGTTGAGTCATTCATTGGCCTAAATGCGCAGCAGCCAACCGCTTCATTTTGCACTGTCACTGCCAAGTGTATTTCTTTTTCTTTCAATAGTGGTCACACTTCTCTTTCCTCGAATCATAAATGAACCGCTTAGAACAGCTCATCCAATAATATATAGTATTTGATCTTGTTACTGTTTTATATGTAGGCGCCATATGATTTGCATCCTTTGTGTTATCATAACGTGACAATGATTCTTGGATCTCTTTTCAATAGGTTATTTCCCCAAATTAAAATTGAAGACTTCCTTTATTTGTATTTTCACACACCCCGGCGTCACCAATTTGGACTTAAATAAATCTACAGTCTCGCTGTATGTGTTTTTTCTTAAGTGCTCTTTTGATAGATTCTCGATGATTCCCCCCAAGGATGGTAGCCGTTTCCAATCCATTTGAATCCATCTTTTTCGTAAAATCCAATATGATCGGTACACAGATAAACCTGCTCAAATCCAAAGCGCGCTGCATCTGAGCGCGCCTTTTCCAATAATTGAAAACCCAAGCGATGCCCTCTATAGCTTTTTTCAATATACAGTGCACAAATCCACGGGTACAAATCCATTCTACTGATAAAATCATTTGTAATAAGGCCCGCACACCCTACAGGTTCTTGACCATCTATCATCAGATACCATTGTGGTAAGTCATTTGACGCGTTCATACAGCTGCTGATACAGTCCTGATAGATGTTCATTGTGTTTTCATTAGCCCATTTTTCTTGAAAGTAAGCTATTGCAATCGCTTCGTACGTTGGTTCTTCTCTTACAGATATGATATGCATCTTTTTCGACCTCTTTTGCTATAATCTTAGCTGTTTCGTAAAACAAAGCGCGCCGTATTGATCCGTCAATTACGCCGCGCAAATATAAGTTGCCCAACAATATTCTCTATTTTGACTTTTGCATATATTTGGCACCGTCACTGACAAAACCATAGGCTTCATAGAGTTTATGCGCATCGTTTGTTGCAAGCTTTCCTGAAAGCTTTCGGAAGCGTTCATCATTGACAATCAATTCAACAAGCTGTTTCCCAAGGCCTTTTCCCCTGTGTCTTTCGTCAATCACAACATCACAAAGCCAGTACATTGTGGCAAAGTCACTTATAATTCTCGCAAAACCGACTTGGTTTCCCGCATCGTCAAAGATACCAAAACATGTTGAATTTACGATGCTTTGGTGTATCGTTTCATCTGGTCTGTTCGCTGCCCAGTAGGACTGATGCAAGAGATTTGCAATCGTCTTTTCATCCATCTTGGTTTTATCATCTGTGATGGTATACTGATTAAAAAATTGTTCCATTATTTTCCTTTCTACACCTTTGAATATCCAAAACTAACGGCTATATTACGATAATTATTTTATGTGATTATACATGATTTTGCTATGGAAAGCTACGGTATATTAGCCTTAAATGATCCTTTCTGACAGTAGGGCGGTTTTGCCTTCTTGTTTAGAATATACATATTTAGAACATATCTATTGCAGCGATGAGGTTAAAATCTTTACAATGCAATTACCTCAACTATCCAAATTACTTATAAACGCTTCAAAATCATCTAGCGTCATGCCCTGTTTCCTTTGCAAGTGATAAGATAAAATGCCCAAAGCCATTGCTGCTTCTACATTTTGAATGCGATCATCAATGAAGACGCATTCACTGGGCGCTTTGCCAATTTTATTGAGTGCAATATGATAAAGCCTGGAATCAGGTTTCTCACAATGCTCATAAGCCGAAATAATGACTTCATCGAAATACTGTCGAAGATCAAGGTAATCAAATGCCCAGTCCAGTGTAGCCGTCGCATTGGACAGCACGACAAGCGTATATTGACGTTTTAGGCTTTCCAATACTTCAATGGTTTCATCATAGAGCTGATACTGAAATGTATCAAACGTAAGGTATTTAAGTTTATCTGCCAGTGTCACGTCATTTGCATTGACTGCATCAGCAATCGCCCGCGACCGTGCTTCAAGCCAATTGCGCTCGTCTTCCCAACTGCTAATCGCATCATGTGATTCAAAATAGCGCGTATCAAATGTATTGCCCCTGCGCATTGCCACTTCAACCAGTTCCTGATGATAACCCATTGATTTCAGTACCCGCCTGATCACATCATTTCTAAATTCGCGAATATAAAACAGGACACCCCCTGCGTCGAAAATGATGGTATTGATTTTTGTCACGCTCACATCACTCCTTTTCGCCGGCAGACGCCCCTCTAGTGCTCATTAAATACTCAGGCACTTGAGAATCGCTGTTTAGCTGCTCTGAAATCACTGAAAATCCCATTTTTTGATAAAATGATACGGCATTTTCATTTTGAATGTAAACGGCAAGCGACAAGTTATCGTATTTATTCAGGACATAAGACAGTAGTTGCATGCCAATACCTTGTCCCTGATAAGCCGGATCAACAAATAACGCGCCGATAAATGCCCGTTCGATGATACTAATAAAGCCTTTCGTTTCACTGCCATCACAATAGAGAAAGGTCTCACTGTTAGGAATATATTCATTTTTGACAATCTCATAATTTCCCCGCCAGTATGTGGCCGGTATAAAAGGATGTGCTTTTATTGTGGCATCATACCAGATGTGCATAATGGCTTCGATTTCGTCAGACGTCATCGTCAATGACTTTATCATCGTTTCCTCCTTTCGGACAGCAGCACTTTAATGCGCACCATCCAATTTCAACAGTATTCCAGCTTTGATTTTCCATGATATCATCAATATAGTCTCGATGAATCAGCCGCATTATTTGCTGTATTATTTGCTGCATTATTCGCTGTATTATTCAACTGCCAGTTTCTTTGGCAAATCAGCAAGCAGCGCTTCAACGCTGTGATGTGATTGCAGCTTTGCAATAACTTTGGCATCGGGTTCATGAAAGATCACCGGAATATCAGCTTCACCCACCACTGTGCGAACTGGAAAAGCCAGTATTTCGCTTTCAGTACTGAATTGCGCATTGACATTTGCATTATTACCCCTTGCATCCAATCGAATCCATCTATCCAAATCTTTTAAATAAACAGCATTTAGGCCATGCAAAATAAGATAGGGTGCCGTCTCATCGTCCAATAGCAGTCTTTGATAACAGAAACCCGTCGGAAAACCGTTATAGCGAAGTAATGCTGCCATCAAATGTGATTTTGCATAACAAAATCCCTCTCTGTATGTTAAAACCTCCGATGCTGTGCAGGTTACATTTTTACCGCCAACATCAATTGAATGTGCGATTTCATCTCGTACGAATTCGAAAGTACCTTTGGCAAGTGCGATGCCCTGACCATATCGACTTTTAAGTTTTTCTGCCATTTCTTTTACATTCTGGTCGTGATAATCAATAATATCGCTGTCGATTAAATAAGCGGCTAAATCATTTGTATCTCTTTTTAAAATCATCTCCATACGCTCACTTTCATTGCATTCTGTACCCTATCATCATCGTATCTTTTCATCATTGTATCTTTTCACCAGAGTATGATTAATTGCATCATCGTATTAGATCATCATCATATCATTTTATCATTGTATCATTGATTGCATCATCGCTCTTTTTTGATCACATCACGAACTGACATTCAACGCGTTTTAGTGGATTTAGGCGTTCGCTGAATTTGTCTGCAAAATGCAGTTACTTGCTGATCTATTTTTTCAGGATAAGGGTAACCCAGCTTCGTACCAACTTCTTTTGAAAGCATTCGAAAGAAGTCGATTAGTCTATAAAATGCATCCCAGTTTTCCTGGAGATCTGCACCGGCAAAGGTCGCTTCATATGCCTGCCAAATCTCCTTCGGCAGCAATACGGAATAATATTTGCCGAGAGCACCCGTTTCCACCTGCCACTTATGTGCAAGACCAATATACCAATCCACCATTTGATGGACATATTCATACCGTAAAATGTAATCCATCATGTATTTGGCAAAAGGCAGTTGTTCACGCCACAGGTATTTGGGCACATAATAAGCATTCCACCAGAACTCACTGGTTACTTTCAGATACATCGCTTCTGTAGGCTTGCGAATGTTATAGGCCGTATAAGTAGGTGCTGCAATTTGCGCGGACAATCCATCTTTATCCAGCAGTACTTTACAGCCATTATCATAATGCGCTGATGCAATTTCAAGATTGGCTGTGACCTGAAAGTCAATCCGGGTACCATCTTCAAACAATACGAGCCGTGTAACCCACGCTTTATCAAACGTTGATGCCGGATTTAGCGGCCATCTCACCATCACATCTCCGAGCGCTTCAAACCATTTGTCATTTTTAAGAAATGGTACAAGCGAATGCACATATAATTCGACGTCATAGTCGGATAGAAAATCCGTTTGTGCTTTCGCATCTGCCATTGTACTCGTCAATACGACCATTCTGATATTATCTATTCGTTCCGCCCAGTCTATAAAACGTGTAAAAATCTTATTTTCAGTCACGATACCCTTCCTTTTGGGCTTTTTAATGCTTCATTATGATCTGAAGCACTTGTCTTTTTCCTTGTCTTTTTCCTTGTCTTTTTCCTTGTCTCCGACTCATTGCATCCATATTGTCTTTTGTGTTCAGCGAGCTTCGCTCGAACGCATCTTTTTATCGTTTAAATTGATCTTTTTGTATGAAGTTATTGCATGAAGTTATTGCATGAATCAATTATAGCATTTAAATTTCAATCCTTTCACCATAAGGTGCGTAGCTTTAAATAAGATGGCAATTCAGCATATTGCAGCAAAAACGCAATTAAAAGCTATTATAAAGTTTTCTTTCGTCTATAAAACGACATTTCTATAGATCTTTGATGTTATCTTTATTAGTCGCCGCTGATGTTCTCAATTATTATGCTGTTTATCAATTTTACTGAGGCCATACATAACAACCGTCGCAACAGCCGTTACACCTGATGTAATAATCCATGCAGACTGATAAGTGACTGCTGTTAAAAAAGCACCCATGATCACGGGCCCCATCGCATAACCTGCACCGCTAATAATGAAAATAAGAGAATTTGCTCGTCCCAATAACTTTTTAGGCGTTGAAGCCGCAATGTAATGATTCATATTAATGGCAATCATGATTTCACCAATCGTCATCACGATAATGGATGCTATAAACAACGGCATGCTCTGGCTCATTGCAAACATCAAGAATGAAACAATGTAGAAGACACCGCCGAGAAACATGCTTTTTAACGATGCAAGCTTTTGTGTTACAGAAGTCAGAATAGGTGAAAGCGCGACAACGGTAATGGCATTAATGCTCAAAAGCAAGCTGAAAAATTTTGGCCCACTATCACTAAAGAGCATTACCGTCTGCAGTGGCAACAGGAAGTTCCATTGAATATAACTAAAATTAAAGAACAACAGCGCGACACTGACAAAAATAAGCATTGGATTATTTTTTAAAAACTGCAGCATTGAAGGCATTTCCAAAGCTGCTTCGCCTTCCCCTTCATCATTTGCCACAGCTTGCGCATCCTGTTGGTCATCAAAGAGGAATAGCACAAGCCCTGTCGAAATCAATGTGGTAATCGCATCAATGACGAACAGTAGGCTTAAGTATTCATTGAACAATAAGCCACCAATAAGCGGCCCAATCGCCAAACCTAGGTTTAAGCCCAAATACATCAACGAATACGCGTTTTTCACCTTGTCTTTTGATGTGACAATCGGGATCAATGCATTGGGCGCCGGTGACGCCATTGCGTATAAGTCAGAAGTAAAAATCATAAGAACGGCAAGCCATATACCCGGCTTCAGCGCTGCACACACCAGATAAAAAAACGCACCGATCGTATGCAGGACGACAATTGTCTTTTTCGCACCAAACCGATCGACCAGACTACCGCCGGCCATCACAAAAGGCGCTTGCGTCAGCAGTGCAATCGTTGAAACCAACCCCACTTGCGCATCGGGCAATCCAATCTTTACCGTAAGAATCAGTACCATTAACGGCGCAATAAAACCGCCGATTTTGTTTATGACAATGGATATGAAGAGAATATAAACACTTTTGGGAAGCCCTTGATAGACTTGTATATGCTTTTTAAAATTCATAAAAGAGACCTCACTTTTTTGTTGCCTCATTCAGCAATATTGCAAATATAAGGTAATCTCGAAAATAGAACTCATCCCAATCGCCGTTGTATCGAACGTGCAAGTGATATACTTTTTCTGAAAGTTCTTTGACACAGTCTATACACATTTCGGCCGGTTGTAATTGTTCATTCTTTTTATCAGACCCCATTCTTTACCTGCCTTTGCCATCAAATCGTCCATGCAACGGTTTACAATTCAATTGGAACCCCTGCCTTTTCACAATCATTATGTCGTTAAGAAATACCGAACAAGAACGATGCCGATGACAAAAACAATACCAATCAAGACATATGGCATCCCCAATTCGGCAGTCCCGACACCGGGTGTCCTGCCTTCCTCCGGCTGTGGCGCCTCTTTCCACAGTGCATTGAAGTCCAGTTCATTGCCATTTTCACCATAATAATGAACAAAGTGATTGCCAATGTAATCTTCTGGGTGATCCAGTTCAATGATGTGCAGAAAAGGTCCTGTTTCAGCTTCACCCCTGTAAATGGGTTCGGCACTTGTATCATCAGCAGGATAAATGGCGTAGGCTGCAACATCCTGCAAATCATTAATCCCATAAAGCAATAAGTGATTTTTATCTCTGCTGTAGCCATAGGTATAAAGTGGCCAGTCGCGTAAATTCGCATCTAAAAATCGTGATTTCCCGAATAAACCTTTTTCTAAATTGGCAATGCCGTAATGCCCACTATAGCCTTTCCGCTCGTAGAAGACAACAATGCGACGCCCTATCTTTTGCTGCTCTCTGATTGCCACCTCAACGTTCTCAGTGAAAAAATAATCATTAATCGCCGCTTCGAGTGCCGTCTGATCGGTTGTATCAACCGGAAATGCCATGCGATACAAACCATACATGCACAAACAAGCCATAACAGCTGACAGCATGGCACCAATGATTTGACGTCTTTTAAATTTAGTGCGCTTATGATAAATCGTCTTTGTGTTCTGTTTGTCATCCATTTTATTCACCTCAAATACAAGCCCATGCCAATGGTGTACTTACCTCTAATCAGTGCATGCCACTATTGGCAGTTCTAAAGTTCGTCATCAACAATCAACTGTCATCAGTGAACATCAATTATCCTTTGCAGCAATTTTTGAAATGTTGCTTTTTTCTTCACTCTTCCTGAAAAATATAGTTCGTCAGTACATCATCCTTTTCAATAGGAATGACAAATGAAGTAAACACAATCCCTTCTACAGTTTCGGGTTTTGTGACAAGGACGTTGTTTAAATAGTCACCTGCCTTCGTATCAATATTCACTACAGAAGATGCCAATAGTTCATATCGGATAACTTCTCCCTCTGCCAGATCGCTTGTATTTATATCAATCCGATCATCAAATAACGACAAGACGGACACATTTGTCTTTTGAGGCAACTTTGTCTGCGGAATTGCTTCGGTGAAGATCGTCAGCGTGTCATTATTTTCACGGTATATAACCATCTTTCTTTCATCCATTTCATGATCTTCAATCTCTAAGTTCAGTACAGATAAGTGTGATTCTTTATCAAAAGACACTTCGAAATCTGCTATGTAAATTTCATCATGACCATTCGTGATACTTCTCGCAATATCATAGAAAGAAAAGTCTTCCGCCAAGGTATTGGCAAAGTATTCTTTTGTAACGTCTAAATCCGTCGTGTCACTCTGACAGCCTGTTAAACTGAGCACCGTCAATAACAGTAATAGTTTTAATAATCGCATCTGTCTTCCTTTCTTCGTTTACTCGCTTCTTCATTTCTACGCAATTTTGCACTTTCGCAATCGACCTGATCACCCTTCATACAAATCTGCAAATGGGTCTTCTGAACTGTCTTCATGCCAAATGTATTCGATTCGTTTGCTAATTTCTCTAGCCTTTTCCGGGCTGACGATATCGTTAATAAACCCCAGACTCATATCCATCCCCGCCGTGATGCCCGATGAGGTATAGTACTTATCGTCTTTCACCCATCTTGCGCGTTTTACCCAGTCAACCGCAGAGCGTTGCGACTTTACCCATTCAAAGGCACGTTTATTGGTCGTCGCTCTTTTACCATCCAGCACACCTGCTTTAGCCAGGAGTGCCGCACCTGTACAAACACTCAACACATAGTCTGCCTCCTCAGCAAGCCTTTTTATATCGTTTATGTCATCAGCACGCTGAACCAGCTGTCTGGTACCTTCACCGCCCGGCAGCAAAAGTATATTGGTATGCTGAGGCTGCGAAGCATAAATTTCCGTTAATATTTGCGTGTCTTGCGCGCTTTTTATAACCCCTCCATGCCGCGAATAATAATGCAATGTAAATATTTCCGGTGCTTTGCCAAATATTTCAGCGGGTCCAAAAGCATCGAGCAATTCAAATTGGTCAAATAACAATAGATTGATATGGTACATCATAAACGCTTTGCCTCCTATTCATTCGTCCACTTACGATGGCAAATGACAATTCTATAACCATCCGGATCGAGGAAGGTTTTTCCCCACTTATCCCAGTAGGGATTTTTTGAAGGTACACTCTCTGTACCACTCTCTAAAAGCCGTTCAACACATTGGGTGTATTTTTCATAATCTCCCAAATAGAAAACCAGCAGATCATCGTCATCAGGCTTATGCTGAGGTGCTTCTTTGCTTTGAGTATACTCGAGATGCCACGTTTGGCCTCTCTCACCAATAAAAACACCTTGATAGTCCTCTTCCTCAAAGGTTCCCATTTGTTTCAATCCCAGTATGTCAACATAGAATCGTTCTATCGCTCCTAGATTTGCTGTATGCCTTGCTACTCTAAAATGATTCATCATAATCCAAACAGCCATTCCTTTCTTTTTCATATATGATGACGACATCAATTAGATTTTCACAAAACTGTTGCCGATCATTCAATATTTATCTAATTTGTTTTTCAATTACTTCTCACTAAGCAAACTGACTTCAACCAACTGGAGCATCTGTCTCAGCTTTTCTTTATCAAGGTGATAATATGTTTTATTGCTGTCCTTTTCAAGGAAAATTAGTCCCAGCTCCAGCATAGCATTGATGTGGTATGAGACAGTGGGAGGGGTAATGCCGAGCGCTTCAGCTAACTCATGTCCATACCATGTTTTTTGAGCCAAAAGCTGTATCATTTCAAATCGTTTTTCATCCGCTAAAAGTTTTAGCAGTTTTTTCACTTTAATTTTCTGAAAACTGCTTTGTGAATACTGATCTGCATACATGCCGATACTGATATATTCAATATTGTTTTGCGGCATGATGAGAAACTTCCACCTTCCAATTTGGACAAAGTAACTAATATTCACAATAAAATCTTTGACTTCTCTAACGGCCTGTTCTCTTAGAAACTCTTTGTAAAAAGATACTCGATCTCCTTGAAACAACTTTTCAAATTTTTCTTTCTCCGTTATCAGAATCGCCATTATTTCAGCTTCTATTGGCGCATAACATTTTTCATAGAACTGCCGTAATAATAAGGTCAATCTAAACTTGATCTCTTCCGGGCTTTCGATTATGTCCAATAGCTTCTCACATGCAATTTCTGATGTCGTTCCAGAACGCGTGACATTTGAAAAAACGCTTTCATATTGATCACGATTATTGATAAGTTTCAAAATTGTCTCTGCCTGTACAGGATCGTCAAAATAAAATCGTTCCAAAATATAGACAAGCAATGTCTTTACATTCAACTTTTCCAAGTATTGAATATAGTCATTAACTTGTTCTAGTTGCGGATTTTCAATAATTAGCCTTCCCAAGACATCAATTATTTCAGGCATCTTGAAAAAATAGTCTATTTCTTTTGCCAAGAAACGAGAAACCTTACCAGCCATCAATTGCACCTTAGCCTTAACGGCTTCATCCTGTTCGTAATGATACTCTTGAAATAACTGATTGTATTTATTTTCATTTGCCAAAAAATCCAGTCCACAAATAAATTCCACAACAGGGTGTGCAATAAATGTCACTTTCGTGTTATGCATTCCCATAACAACGCCTCCTTTCTCATTTGATATTCGCCATTTGATAGATCATATAATGGTCATTAACAATCATATCACTGTTGTCATTAGGGTTTACGAATGTCTATTAATTTCCAATATGGGCTATTCTATTATGATGACAAGAGCCTACTATTCGATAATCATGTTGCGAGTCGATTAGTTTCATAATCATCTAATGTCATTGTAAGCCAATCGGTTTACTTTTGTCAATGCCTATCTGTAATTTTGCCATATTCATTTTAAGCCACCACATTACAGCGTTCACTTCATTTCCGTTCTATAAATGGCATAACTTCATTAATTATTGTTAATATAAACACATCTATTCATTCGAAAATCATCTAATATCACAAATCATATCCTTTACCATAAGATACCCTTATTATGCACTACTCTCTTTTCTTCTTTAAAGGAACGGCATCCTAGCCTTTATTTGATTCTTAACATCGCAATACCATTTACCTTGACACAGATGCTCTTCTCAAAACATTACAAATTATTATCGTTAAGTGATTTGTTCCGATAAACTAAGTCTTCACGTACGTCAAAACCATGTGATTGCCAAAAGGCATTCCCAAGGTGATTATCTTTATAGGCCACTAGTGCCACTTTATGAATTCCCTCAGTTTTAAGCGCTGCCAAAACGTGCGAAAGCAACTGTGTCGCAATCCCCTTGTTTCGATATGTATGATCAACGGCGGCATGATAAATATAGCCGCGTCTGCCATCATGGCCACTCATCATAACGCCGACGATATGCTGATCGTCAGTGTAAATAAAATTAGTCCGAGGGTTGCGATTAAGAAACTTTTCGATGCCTTCTTTCGAATCATCCAAAGAGCGGAGTCCCATCCCCTGTGTTCTCATCCATAAATCCAAAACAGCATCATAATCAGTAATTTTCATAACGTCAATCGGTGTCGCCACTTCAGCTTTCATCATATTTTTTTCAGTTTTTTCTGTATCTTTTCCCGTTTTTATCATCACCTTACCACTTTCATTACGTCCGCTTCTTTTTTGATTATGACATCTATTATGACATTCAATCTTTCATACATTTTAACTTTTCCAGTACCACGAACATGTTAACATTGACAAAGGCGCATCTAATTTTCATGCGCCTCTTATCAATCATATTTTTATTGGTCTATTGCTCATTTAAAAACAAAATCATATAGTACTCATCTGCATAGGTGCCGTCCGCATACTTCATAGCATGTTTCTTGGTGCCAAATATTTCAAAACCAAATTTTTCATACATTGCTATCGCACTGCTGTTTTCAGTCACCACTTCTAATTCCAGCTGCTCGACACCTCTTGCTCGGCACCATTCAATACAGTTCTGCATCAGCTTGCTGCCAATCCCCATATGCCAATATGCTTTACAAATCGCAATGCCCATCGCCGCTTTATGACGATAACGGCGAGTGGTAGAAACCAGCCCAACCGCACAATTGCCGACGATCTCACCGTCTACATCGGCAATAAGAAATTGACGCTGATCAGTTTCCAAACTTCGCCGAATGAAGTCTTGTTCCTGTTCCACTGTCAGTTGAAACTCTCCCGCTTCTCTTGCTAAAAATTTGGTTTCGCCGTCAACACATTTCATTTGGTCAATCAGTCCCTGTGCATCTTCTAGCTGAGGCGCTCTCAAGGTAAGTGTTCTGCCATCTCTCAGCTCAAATGTTTTTCGAAATGTACTCATTCCCCATCCCTCTTCTTTCATCATTATTTTATTATGATCTATTTGTTTTTGGGACACTATGTTTTTCAGTGCTTCGTATTGATTGCCCCTATTTGACACATTGCTTTATGATGCTTTGCTTATGTTGATTCTAACTCGATTTCTCCTGTGCCGAACTTTAAATCCATTTTTTGCAGCAGCTGAGGACCCTTCACTAGGACACTTCACTAGGACATTTTTTACAGCCATTTATAACAATAAGTGATTTGGGGTTCATTTTCTATTATGAATGGCGTTCAATACATTATACATGACGATAATCGCCAAGTACATTAAAGCAATCCTTCCCATCCAAGGCAGCAGCCTAATAATGTCGTCAGGCAGATGATCTAAAATGGGCACTATACCGTAAAATAATTGCAACAGTGGAAAAATCAAATACGTAAGGTAAATGGGGATCCGAATATGTTTATCGCATTTCTCACCAAAATAGACCCCACCTGCAAAAACAACGCCTAACAGCAAATAAACGGCATAAGCCACTGAAATACTTACTTGAACATTTGAAGTTCTTGCAACATAGGATCCCGTCATCATTTCATTAATTTGTCCACTCAATACTAGAACAACCCAAATAACAATGTTAGATACTATAAATTTTAAATTG
Source organism: Fusibacter paucivorans (assembly GCF_018390735.1). Lineage (GTDB taxonomy): Bacteria > Bacillota > Clostridia > Peptostreptococcales > Acidaminobacteraceae > Fusibacter > Fusibacter paucivorans. The sequence goes on along the minus strand of NZ_JAHBCL010000042.1, from coordinate 7,890 downwards.
TTTTTCATCGTAACACACCCTTTATACGATGTTTCTCCTCAATCAATGTACTTCTCTATTTACGCGATTCCATTGGTACTTAGCCATTCAACTTATCGTACCAACAAGTTAATCCCGCATGCTCTCTATCTAAATACTTATACTTTTTTGCCATCCTACTACAAAGTGTCATTAAGGTGCTCCGAATAAAAATGGATTGCCTTTTTAAACTGACCGATTGATTTATCGGAAGAGGTCTCTGCCAGCAGTTTAAGCAGTGTTCCTACTGATTGCTCATATTCCCCAAGGTTATAAAGCGTCATTGCCAAGAAAACCTTTAATGCATTATTATCATAAGTTTTAACTCCTTGCTGCAATAATGCTTTTGATTTTTCATAAGCGCCAATCGCCCGATAAGTACTCCCTAAACCAATAATTGCCTCAATTTGATCGGCTTCCGGCAGCCCCACTGCAATTGCTTTCTCATAATAAGGGACAGCTTCCTTTTCTAGTCCTTTTACATCGCAGCACCACGCAAGCTGATAATTGATTGCAGCATTTTCGGGTTCTTCCGCAATCAATGCTTTTAACATAACAATCGCTTCATCTGTTTTGCCATTTTTTCGCAAATGAATGGCATTTTCCAATGTTTTCATGTTATTGCCACACCCTCTCTCTATCATATCATCCAATTGTATACTTTAATATAATTATTTAAATATAACTTTCGGTTGTTTATTGTTAATATCCTTTGTTTTTTTATATCCTTTATTTAATTAGAAATCAAAAATGTATCATCAGAAAGGCTGGTTATTCGAAATAAACTGATACTTTGACCACCTCACGGCATTGTTTCCATTTTCTTGTACGTCTATTCTAACCTTATTTGGTCAATTATGCCATCATTTTGAGTAAAAGGCAACACACATCACATAGGCAGCATTATCCTTTTCATTTTATTTTCATAGAAAGCCACGCCGAATGTGGCTTTAATCAGAACATTTACGCCGTAAAGAGCAGAAGCGCCCAATTGTTTATGCGGAGCAACTCAATCATTTTTAAAGGCATCAATACCCAATCTCAGTTTGTCGATTTTCCATTTTCGATCGACCTTTAATAAGTTGACATATCCTGTTTCTGTTACGGTTTCATGTTCATTCTCTGCCGACTGCAATTCAAGTGTCACTGCATAATTATAGACGACATGATCGGGTTCAGATAAACTTGCTTCCAACTGTATATTGGAAACGGCAACTGTAAACGGCTTTTCTGCGGCAGCTTCTATTTTAGCCACGATGTAGCGATTCATCAAAATAATTTGAAACCCGTCTGCTGTCAAAAGCGGATCGTAAACATGATGCATGACTTCAATCTGTTTGATCATTCGCTCTGAAGCATCATATGTCTCATATTGTGCTTTAACCGCTTCTTTTTCATCCATGTTAATGGTATAGAATTCTTTTAAAAAGGCTTCTGATACTTTTTTTGAATCAGAACGCGTGATGTGCGCGATAACACCAGTGATCACGAGTAGCAGCACAACAATATAGATAAATATTTTAACATTAAGTTTCATGATTTCCTCCAGAACAACAAGGTGTATTTCACTCTGTCACCAAATATTTTATGGCTTCTCTGTTTAATATGCTGCATCCTAATCGTCTTCGGCGCATCAGCCCAAACGCCTGGCTTGCAGCAAGCTAACATGGCTTGTTCAAAATCACCTTTTAGATCGGAAAATACAAAATAACTGCCTCTCTCTCGCATTTTTGCATAGGGTATTGCCTTACATAGCAATGTTCCTATACATCATAACCAAAATTGACGATCTGCCAACCCTTATCACTTTTATCGAATGTCATAACAACATATAGATTCGACAATACCGTCCCCTTATAATACTCTGAAATCGTAATGGTATAAGAATCATTTTCTGCATTATACCAATAGCTGTTTAAAACCCTTGATTCGAAATCTTCACTCCTTGATTTTGAATAGAGAATTTCTGCATATGATTCTGATGCAACTTTCGCGATCAATTGATCGTCTTCATCGATAATGGTATATTTTGAATCCAGCAATGCTGCTAATGTCTCTGAATCTCCTTCAATTCTAGCAGCTCCAAACCGGTCCGCAAGTGTAATCAAAACTGGGAATACTGTATCATTTTGCCTTTGCACTGTCTGATACTGGTCAAAGTCAGACGCTAAACTTCTCTTCTCAGAAATCAAACTTGCAATTTCATTTTGCAGCAAATTGTTTTCTTCTTCTAACTGGTGAATGTTTAAGTGAAGTTGTGTATTCGTCGCTTCACTTTTAGTGTATAGAATCAAGCTCAATAAAGCGACTGCCGTCATCACAAAAATTGGTATTTTTTGCTTAATCATCTGTGTGCCTTCTTTCAGATAATGATTTTAGAAAATCATCCTACAATGATGCAATGCCCTATTAAACACTAATGCAACGTCCTGCTAACTGCCTTCGTGATCCTTTTTAAAGTCTCTCGCCATATTTTGGTGGAATTTTTCTCTGTAAATCGCTGAATATTCTTCATAGTTGATTCCATATCGGTTGAGAACATCTGCGTAATACATCATCATATCACACATTTCTTCTATGAAGCGGGCACGCACTTCAGGATTTTCCATGATTGCATCATCGCCCTTTTTCTTGATAATTGCGATTGCTTCTCCCATTTCTTCAATCATATATAGCATAAATGTTTTGCCGTGTTCCGGACTCATCGGCCACCAAGTCTCTTTATGCTTTTTCCAAAGCTTTTGGGACATTTCAAGGGCTTCTTTGATATCAATACTGTTTGCCATACTGCCTCCATTTCTGTTTAAGCACGAATTATAAATTATTAGGTTCGTCATGATGTTGATTAAACAACATCGCGCTGTTTTACAGATTTATAAATAAGCACACTGCCAACGAGCAAGTATAGAACCTGTATGCCTAGATTAAGCATTATATAATGATCAAAATATTGATTTGAATAGACTGATGTCAATGCATAGATTAATTGAAAACCGTTGTAACACAGCATCAAAATACCGGAAATGCGCATTATCAGTCTGTCAACTCCTGAAAAATCTATTTTTAGCACCGGCAATTCAATACCTTTCAAGATGATTTGCGGTTTTACCAGCATCAAAGCCCCCAATACGGAAATCGATACAAATAGAAGATTCGTTACAAGTGTCAATAAGTGCACTTCATTGTAATAAAAAGCTTTGAAGATCTGGCTCATGACAGAAATTGAAGTACTTAAATACTGTTCTAATAGATAGAGCCCAATCATGCGTATTACCAGCTTAGCCGTTTTTTCAATATTCATTTTATGTCCCCTCTTATATTTTCTCTTATGCTCTCTTTTATGTTCTCTTTTATGTTCTCTCTAACGTAAATTGTAATGAATACTGGTTACAGCTCACCAACTTCACTCATGGGCGATAGTCATTATGGCTAATCCACTTTATACTGTCTTCGCAGTTTGTGAATGTATTTTACAGGTGCCATTTTATTAATCCGTATGATAGGCCTGATATCATTTAAATCTTTGGGCGATGTGATGATCCGCTTTTAGCTGCAATAAATCCCAGAGGTTTCCGTATAAGTCTTTAAAGACAGCAACGGTTCCATAATCTGCTTCTTTAGGCTCACGAACAAATTCAATGCCATTCTTAATCATCCGGTTATAATCGCGCCAAAAGTCGTCCGTATTCAAAAATAGAAATACCCTGCCGCCTGACTGTTTGCCAATAAAGGCTTCTTGTTCAGCATTGGATGCCCTCGCCAGCAAGACAGTCGTGCCGGCAGAACCCGGCGGTGCAATAACAACCCATCTTTTATCTTGCTCAGGCTGATACGTATCTTCAAGTAATTCAAAATTTAATTTTTCAGTATAGAATGCAATCGCTTCATCATAGTCTTTCACAACTAATGCGATATGTACAATTGATTGAATCATTGTGCCTCCTGTCACTTGATTGGTTGTCAAGTGTTATAAATCGTTCATGATTATCAGTGTTGTTTTGATCTTTAATTTTTACGCTATATCATGCTCTAACATCTAATAACCTAGCAAACCCCACTTTTTTAGCCCTTTTCAAGGGAACTTCAAAAACAGTGTCTGTAACATATGATCTTTATCTAGAATTTTTTGATGATGCATTGAACAAAAGAAACTTTCCTCAAAGAAATTTTATTTAGGGCATTTTCATCTAAAATAGTCAAATAAAAACTGCGCTTCCGGGCCATCATGTTCAAAGAATATGTCGGAACACATTACCTCATCCGGATATAATTCGTATACCAAGACTATTGGCTCGTCAATTCTTATATAAGCACTGGCAAATTTGGTTTGAAGCTTACCCATTATGATCAATTCCAGTGTATGATCGCCGTCATAGTCTTCAAAAATCGCATGTTCTCTGCTTAACAGTATGCTGTGCTTCACATCTTCCTCATAGACTGCTTTCATTGACGCATCCATGTCAAGGTCAAGTGCCGCTTTAAACGCTTTGCTCTCCTGAATTTCTCGTTCACTCATTCTGAGCTGATAGGTTCTATTGGTTGGCGGAAAGTGAAGCTCAATGATCCCATTGTCCAAATCGATTGTCTCAATGTCACAAGTAACATCATACTTCAATTGTTGAATTGTGCCATTCACATATTTGTAAAACGCAATGTTTGTAAAGGGACCGTGCACACTGGCACCGTCATAGCTATACAACAGTATGTCAAGGGATTCGATGTACTCCAAATGCGCTATCTCTGTCGGCAAACCACTGTAATATTCATTACCTGATCCTAAAGAAAACTTACCAATATTCGCATTTATCACCACCTCGGTATTATTAACGCTCAATCTGAGATCATTATCATAATATAATAAAATGTCATCTTGAATACCATCATGATCAATATCCGCATTTATTTCAGTAAGCACTGTTTTTTCAAAATCATCGTATACAAATTCATTTTGATCAATTTTGATTATATATCGATCCCACAATTCAGCAATTCCCTCTAAATCATACGAAACAGCTGCATTTTTAAACCAAAAGTTTTGATTTTCAATATTAACATAAATCTCCTCATAGCCATCAAAGTGTAAAATCAATTGGTATTCATCCATCTTTTCAATCGATTCGCGAGTCGAATTTCTTAACAGCATTTCTAGGATACGATCGGCAAAATACGCCGAAGTCTGTACATACGCGCCGTCCAAATAGCTTATCTCAAGTAGACGCTCTTGGGCTTCATTCAGATTATCAATACCTGTTATTAAATGCTGAACCGTCACTTCTGATGTTATGTCTTTGTCCGTTGCATTATGGTCAATGGCATTTGCGTTTTGACACCCTACGATTAGAAAGAGTATGGCAAACGGTAGTATTCTTTTCATTATATCCCCTTTATAAATGTTCATTAACGTTTTTGAGTATTTCAGACAGTGTCTCTATTACTCTCTTTGTCGTTCTTTTTGTATTGCTTCAATTGACAGCTAAATAAGCCTAGCGCATGAGTGCTTCTCGGATTTCGGCTGTCATTCTGTATCACATACGTTTTCATTAATATCTTTTTATCCCCAACAACCGAAAACATCATTTTGTATGCCCACTAAAAGTCTTGAAACACCGGATGAAAGGCTGACAACTTTTGTGTGGCTACAAAATGTTATCTGTTAAACAGATATTGATACTTTTTAACCATCCCCTGCTCTGACCATTCAATTTCACCCACGAGTGTCATTCCTAATTTAGACAGTACTTTGTCGGACGCGACATTATCATCATTTACCGCTGCTACGATTTCATCTAACGTAAGCGCTTCCTCTGCAAATTCAATGACCGCTTTTGCCGCCTCGTATGCATAACCGTTTCCCCAGTACGCTTTTGCGTAGCCATATAATAATTCTATCCCGCCTAATATATCACAATACTGAAAACCACAATAGCCTAAATAAAAGCCGCTTTCCTTTAAAATCACTGCGTACTCTTTGGGCTCATCATCAAAATTTTCGCATCTTTTTATATGCCGTTCGTAAGCTTGGTCTCTACTCAACTTCGTTATCCCGCCTGTGAATTGCGTCACTGCGTCATCATTTCTCATTTTCCATATTGCATCAAAATCTTCAAGAATTGGATCTCTAATAATTAACCGTTCCGTCTCAATGTATACTTTCATACTCTTCTCCATCGTTTATTCTAAATTTGTTTTGATGCTGCCGAAATACAACCTCCTCAAGTTAATATCGTCGACCCGCCTTATCGTTATGCACTGTTTTTCGAATGCATTATTCATTCTGCTCTGCCGATCATTGACATCTATTTATAAATAAAAAAACTGCATCATTAATACCTCAATCCGTTTACGACAATATCTACTATTTTCATCATACGAAAATTTACGCTTCACCATCAATGCTACAATCAACTTGTATAGACTCTGTATTGCCTAACCAGTGTATTGTTATATTAAATTGCTCATCCATGGGAAAACTAATTGTTTCACGTCTATTTGAATAAACATTAATTAGATTTGATTGATTAATTGTTATCTCATGGATACTTCCTTTAATATTTTTATAATCATATTCAATATCAATAAGATCTTTATCTGTTAAATCATCATTTTTATATTTAATTACGAATGAATCGCTTGCTCTCGTTTCATGTAATACATCTCCACCGAGAGAATATTCATGATCATAATATTTCAATTCATAAATGGCTTCCCAATTCTCACTCTCACTGGTGCACAATTTTGTCTTGCCATCATTTAGTTTTTCAAATATTATATCTGTAATATCAGTATACAATAAGTTAATTGTACTAAATTCTATTGTGTGTGGATCCGGCATCACAATGCATATAATTGCATTTTTAGCCGAAATGTATTGTTCATTACCAGTAGATGCCCACTGATCATACATATCATGTATTGGCTTATAAGCCGTCATTTTGTCTGATATTGAATCGTATATGTATAATTTGAGTTTAAGACTTGAACCTTCTATACTGTATAGCATCGCTTCATCTTCGATATACGGCGATTGGTCATCCATGGATTCAAATTTGAGTTTAATCTCTTCATCCAAAAAGATTTCCACTATGTTTTTACGCGTAAGAAGTTTCCCATCGTTATCCTCTTGATAATTTAAATATATAATGATAGCAAATACACTGATCGCAATGATCATGATTGAAATTTTCCACTTTCTATCTATTTTTCCCATTTTACCACCTATTCTCTCTCAATTTACTTTTTAGAAACTATACCATTACCTTTAATTGAGCATTTACTGCACTACGTTGAATTTTCGCATCTTGAAAATAGTCCCTGTTGTCGTGAACGGATTATGCTGTTGCCAGCAACGCATCCATGATTAGGGTTACTCCAAATGGAGGGAGTAGTCCAAAAGTTTAACAACTTAGACAGCCCATAATATAGCTTATCACTTTTTTATTTCAAGCGCTGGTCGCACTTTTAGCTAACGTTCCCGCGATTCACGATGTCTCACTCTTTTAATGCGAAGCAGAAAAAGTGGCGCATGGCTTGCCACGAAAGTCATGTGACATCAAGAGGAATGTTGGGAATCGGCGTGTTAGCTAATGTATTTTAAAGTTCATTAATATATACAATATCATTAACTATTTCACGATTTAGCGAGATAATATTAATTTTATTCATCTTCTTAAAATAATCCTTTGAATGAATATTTACTATACTAATTTCAAGTAAATATCTATCCTTCATTTCAATGACATCGTTACAAACTATGGTCTTCTGTCAAGAAAAAGGACAACTTAAACGTAGAATCTTTAAACAACTTTTATGATTACTAACTGACAAATTCAAGTTCATAATCGTAGGGTGATATCATACCGCAATGCGAATGTA
>NZ_JAHBCL010000041.1 GCF_018390735.1 Fusibacter paucivorans | reverse complement strand
CCTTTTGGCAGTGCGCAACTTAATTCAAGTGATGCTCTAACAAAAAATCGTTGATGCTCTAATTGCGAATTAGTGATGCTCAAATGAGCAACTTGGTGATGCTTCTATCGTGAAATATTCATTTGGCGATATCGGCTGTCAAAATTCACTATTTCCCGACAGCCCCTTGTAACAAATGACTACGGCAAAACAAGGGAGCTATTTCATCGTGGCATTGACAAAGCCAAAGAGCAAGGCAAAGTCAAATCACGTGGACTAAAACAATATTCTCATGAAAGCGGGTGAAGTAGTGGAATTTAAAGATAAGATAAAAAATCGAAGATTAGAATTGGGCTTAACCCTAGAGGAAGTTGCTAAGGCTGCAGGGGTCAGTGCACCTACGATTCTAAGATATGAAAATGGAGATATAAAGAACGTAAGAAAAGACAAGATAAAAGCCTTGGCTGATGCACTTCAACTCACACCGACCTATTTAATGGATTGGAACGAGCATCCAGAAATCAAAAGAAGCTTTGATTATTATATGGAAATGCAGCTCCACCTACTTGGTTATAAAATTATTTATGATGAAGAGGATGCCTATATTGTTTTAAAAGGCAAAGAAGGTGAGTTTGAAATAACTCAAGAAGATCTCGAAGAACTAAGTGGAGAGTTGCAATCGTTCTTGAACTTTAAAATTTTTGACCTCATGCAGAACTCCCGGAAATTTGGCAAATAAAATAAGCATCTACCTGGTCAACTCAGGCGGATGCTTATTTTATTTGGGCTTAACCCCTTTTACTCTTCATCTTCATTAGTCATTTGTCGTTCGAAGGATTGTCTTATCAGGCTCATGATGTATGGCAGTTCCTTTATGTTGGGCCTGCTACTCCACAAGCATGCCCGCTTGCACGGATTTTAAATATCTTATTAAAAAACAGAATTCCAATGCCTGATAGAAAATAAATTAAAATAATTTTTACATTAATAGCATAAAAACACCTTCACTCCCAGACCGTTATCGCATTTACGGCCGAGTTGGCTTGTTCTTTAATATGCTTGTTGAATGGATTGAAAACGATATGCCAATTAGTTCTGAAGAATTAGCTAAGGTGTGCTTTGAGTCAATTAATTTTTAACGTTTTTTCTCAAGGCATATATTTTTACCTTATCCATTAACGACTCAAAACCACGCACTTGCCGGATTTTTTCCAGTTCTCCCAGGCTAGATCTTATGCGAACTCACCTTTCAGTGATTATTAAAAGCAGACTGCATATTTTTCCCTACTGCTTTTAGCAGTTCTTTAGGTAGCCTTTCTATCTGTTCGCCGATCATTACTCCATGGGGCTCTCTGTAGCCTTCATTCCATACGAAATTAAAGATTTTTTCATTTGTATTGTTGCTTTTTCCCATTTGGAACGCATAGATTTCTACATTTTTAGATAGTAATTCTTGCACAGCTTCTTTTGCTGCTCCCGGAAAACTTGATGCGCCATCAGTAATTTCGAAGATTATCTTTATTTGTTTTCCATTTTTAAGTTCCCTTTCATGCAAAGGTGTAATTCTATTGGATATTTCCATAAGGCAGCTTCCATCATCTGTTGCTCCATCTGCTGCATTTAGCTTTACGATTGAGCGGATTATGCCGCTCATTTCTTTTTCCTTCACATTTTTATCATTAAATTCTTTAACATTATAACACTTGCTGCCAAAAAACCACGTTTCGCTTAAAACTTCTACTCTTTGATTCAATTGCTCTGCATTGCTTTTCAAATATAGGTTAAAATCATCAATTGACAACAATGTCACTGCCAGAGCTTTTCTAGCCGCCTCAATTTTTGACTCATTCATTGATCCTGAATTGTCTATTACAAAAGAAATCTCAATTCTTTCAGGCAATATATCTGTTTGAGGCTCTAGTAAATATCTATTAAAAATCGGGATATTTTTGTAGTTTCCCTTTTTTTCAGCTTCTACAAAATCTGGATAAGAGTTAATAAAGCTACCGACATTAAGTTTTCCCTTTATTTGATCACCTCTTTTTACACTTACTTCCTTCTTTGCATCCCCTATCAACTTTTTCCAAAATTGACGCATTTGTTCTCTTTCCATTTTCATTTTATTTGAATAAAATTGAAACAATTGTTGATCTGTTTCGCTAATCCCATAAGGCACTAAATCCACCTTACCTTGTATTGTATTTTGTACGTTCCAGCTTATTTGTTCCTGTTTATCTAACATTTCTTGTAAAATCTTTTTCTCTTCTTCCTGCGTAGATTCTAGTGAATCTGATATCTCGTCTGCTTTAGATTGTTCAAAAGGATTTTCACTTCCCCCTACTTGCTCTTTTTTCTGTCCTTCTGATTTATAAAACACCATTTCATCAATTTCTTCTTTCCACAATTGCTCAAAGATTGGAAAGATAAAAGAACGAATGAATGGATCTCTTTCTATTATTCCTTGCTCATTATTAATCTGTCTAACTAATTGATAATGAATAAAGTTAAAAAAAGACTGATTGAAAACCTTTCTATTAAAGGGATTTTCATCACATCCTTCGATCGTAGGCACTCTTTTATATAATTCAATTATTAATAAACTGTTTGCAAAAGCTCTATGTCTAGGCATTTGAGAAATAGACTCGATGGTCTTACCTGTCTGTTTCATATATGAAACAATTCCCTCGAAATTTTCTTTATCTCTATATATAGGGCACATCTGCAAAACTCTTAGAAAGGATATCTGCTTATCCAATAGATGTAATAAGTCAAGAATTTCTTTTCTTACATAATTTGAAATAATTCCGGGTTGATATGCATGGTCCTTTTCCAGTCCTTCTTCTTTTATCCTGGCCAAAATATATCTTGTAATATGATCGATTTCTTTCTGCCAATCTTTTTTTCTATTCAGATATTTTTTAGCTTGCCTTTTCCAATCAGGGTATAGGGCTAACTCGTAGTAGATATGCCACATTATCTGATTGTCATCTAATTCTCTATCTAGAAAGCTTTGAAGCGGTAAGTACAAAACCCCTTTTGAAGGATCCAGTAGAAATCTTTCCAATCTTGGATCAGGTATATACATCAAACTGGGATCCCCTGTAAATGTGGCTAATGAGCGTTGTTCTTTTTGCAAAAATTCTTCGCAGTGTTTTTTAGATTCTTCAATTAGAGTTTGTTCATCAATATTAAACATACTCATCCCTCCTATTGATACAGTGAAAGATCCCACAGGTATTTCGGTGTGTCAATCCGATCAATTTCCAGCAGATTTAACTTACCTTCTACATCCATAAGCAAATATTTTGAAATACCTAATTTTAGGACATTTGTAAAAAAGATATCTTTGATATCCACCTCATCATTTAGATACCAATTTCCAAAATTTTCTTCAAGTAGGTATATGATTCCATCCTCACTTAAAACTACAGCAGTGCCTTTTTTAGATTGAACGTCAAACAAATTACCCTTTAAATCATTCAATTCTATTCTTACAGGTTTTGAGTCTTCTAATGAAAGTATCTTAAGATGCCCATTATTGCCTAGAACTATAATTGAACTCTTGCTGCCATTTTCATCCTGAAGGCATCTAATTCCCCTTATTTCATCATTCAAACATTTTATTTTTTCCGTAATAGTAAGTTGCTTGTTCTCGTATTTGATAAAATATAATTCTCCCATTTTTGTTCCAACTGCAAAATAATCTTCATTTACCTTCTCAAATGCAGTCCAATTTTGAATAGTGATATATATATCTTTATGAAAAACGATATCATATTCATCTTTCTCTTTTATTACTTCAAATAAACTAAACTTTTCGTCTCCATTTTCCACTACAAATAAACCTTCATTAATTTCCAGGCATCCTCCAAATCCATTAAAATCATGATCTGATTGAATACTTTTAATCTTAATCTGTCCGTTGACGTCTGGCATTTGGCTAAAATTATTGCATGAAAGAAGATAACATCCCCCTCTGACTCCAAAGAGCATAATTTCTTTATCACTCAATTTATATATATACGAAACCCTTTCCTTTATTTCTTTAATAGGAGGGCTCCACTCTCCCTCAATTTGATTACGATAAGAAAAATTATCAGCAACGTCTATATATAAAAATTGAACCTTTCCGCCTATACTGCTTGTAATAAAAAGATTTTCATTTATTCTCAATGCAGTTTGTAAGAAACTATCAAACCTAAATGCTCCCAATTGTTTTAAAGGTTTTATTTGCATTGAAGTTTTTTTTATACTATTTGCATAAACCCTGTAATAAGGTATTAATTCAGCCAATAACTCTTCTTCTATTTGTGAAAGTTTATTTAATTGTTCTTCAAAACCATCATCCAAAACCCCATTTGTTTGGCATTCATTTAGCTTCTTTCTTAAATCTATAACCTGATTCTTGAAATTCTTTCCGTCTACTGACAAATTCAGTTTCATTTTTCTCCTTCATTATCCTCCAGGTATTCAAGCAGCTCCTTTGAATGTTCTAAATGGGATAATTGCTGGTCTAGTTTCTGATATTTTTTCACATCAATCCGCAGTGAATCATCAATATCAATTTCAAAAATTTCTTTTAGTCCCTTTGTCAAACCTCTCCTTAGAGTTCCTTTTCCAAATACCAGATGAACTACATCTAAACAGCTTAAAGTTTCTATTGATGGGCGGACATAATAATATGGACTGGTACGAATTTCTTCGTATGTTGCCGCTGCTTCTCCTATGCCTTTCGTATCAACCTTCCATCCTTTCATTGCAGGAAAAAACCCAAAACGCACCGCTTGTGAGAGAATATAATTTTGATCGTCAGGATAAGTGATTGAACTAATAAAACCATCCCACAAGGCTTTACTTAAGTCTTTTTCTTCGCCTAGATTCCAATTATCTAAAACGTGCAAAATATTACGGATTGATAATACAGACTCTCTAAGCTCAGGTTCATCCATTCCAGAATCTTTTAGGATTTCATTATCTTTCCACTTACCCATAAAAACATTCTGAGTAACCCTACACAGTTGAGAAAAGCGGAACAATTCTTCTAATGTCCTTTTGGAATCAGGAATGTGAATATTTCCATTTTTGTCAGCCAATTGTGCTATTATTATTCTGAAAAGTTCGTTTTTTTCTGGGAACTCCTGATCTTCCAGGGAACCGGTTATTTTTTGAGGTACATAATTGTATTCAATTGTTACGAAACGTGATTTAAAGGCTGGATTCAGCTCATTTGTCCCTTCATAATTAACCATTTGAGTTGATAGATTCCCTGTACCGATAAATCCAAATCCAGGGTTAATCAAAACGGGGCCAACTCCTGTAATATAAGCTGTACTTCCTACATGACGCTGCAATATATCATTCAAAGCTATTAAGTTTTGCATGGCAATTGTATTTAATTCATCTACGATTACAGTGCGGCCTTCCTTTACTGCAATCAAAATTTCTCTTTCTACTTTTTTTATTACAGTACCAAAGCTACTATTACTTGCTACCAGTAAATCAGAAAAGCTCTTCCATATTTGAATCTTAAGCTGCAGCTGCTCTTCATCAGTCATCTGCTCCAGTCTTTCTTTGTGCTCATCCATCCACTTATAAAAATCTCCTATAATCATATTAAGGTAATCCGTATATGATCCCTGGGAGAAACTATGTGTAAGAGACAAGGTTTTTTCCACGAACATATCTTCATAGGTTAAATTATGTGAACCGGATATAAATAGCGGCTGCAGGGACTCTATTTCCCCTTTACTTCCATTGGTTAATATATTTTTATAATAAAGCTTTCTTTCTTCATTAAGTTCTTTAAATACTTGAATAGCATCTTTTTCTTTCGCATTTGGATTTTTAGAAAACCATTCCTCCATTTTATTTTCTAATTCACTTTGTATTTTATTTTGAATAGTAAAATCCATGGCTGCTTCAGTTGCTAATTGTGTTTTCCCGCTTCCTAAATGTCCTACAATATATACAGGGACACCTAAATTCAACGAATCTATTACTTTTTGCTTTGCATTAACTACATAGGGGACAGCTACCAAACGTTGCTCGTGCTGGGTTTCTATATCGCTTATCAATTGACGTTTATAATAAAATTCCCATGCTTCAGGAGAGCTTTCCAGGATCTTCTTCAATTCCTTTTCCAATCCTCTTATGCAGTCAACGCGATATCTTGTAGCTGAATTACTACCAAAGTGGCTGTAATTATTAGTCTCGCTGCTTATCCTCCTTTCAAAGCGAAGAAAAAACCTTTCATATTCAATTAAATTCTCAATTTCCTGTATCTTTTTACCCTGGTTTGCTGTTTCCTCTTCTACATAAGCTTTATATTTTTCGTAAAAAACATTATCTTCTTTAGAATAGACAGGAATTTTATCATCTCTTTCTTCAAATTTTCGAAAAGCTTTAAAAAATGATTCTTGTCCTTCTATCTCTCTATTATATTCATATTCCAATGACCTTGAGGCTTCCCTGCGCAAATCATCTTCATACCGGCTTTGCATTTCTTCTATGGCAGGAATATAAGCTTGCTTAATGTTTTTTTGTTCTTTCACAGAAGTCTCCTCCATTTTATGATGTTTATTTAATAAGGGCTTTGCCCATCATTATAATAATTGAATATAATTGAATATAAATTAAAATCCCGTTTTTTTAAATTCGGGATTTTAATCAAATTATCAATTCAAAATGTCACTAAAAAATGCCATATTCTTTTAATAACTGTTCAATTTCTGTTCCTGCTAGTTGTTTCATAATTTTACGTTTAGTCAATGGTGGTAAATCAATTTTTAGTTTTTCGCCATCTAATAAACTTGCACCTGCATTTAACAAATAGCGGATATCATATCTTGAAGCAAATACCTCAGGAACTCCTTTTTCAACTCCAGTCAGTACATATACTGCTTCCATAGCTGTACGTCCCGAGTATTCGATAGTAAATACAGTATCACGTCCTGGATCATCCAATGTTTCAGCAAATTGTCCAAGAAAAGCAAAGTTTACTGCATTCTTTGGCACAACATATGGACGATCTCCAAATTCACGAGGCATAAACATAGATGTGATAAATGGCATCATAACAGGGACTGCAGTACATGATTCTGCTAATTCTTCGATCTCATCTACAGGAACACCTATATGGTATAACCATTCCTTTGTGATTTCCTTACCAGTGCAATCTCTCATAGGCTTTTTAATGTAATCGCCAGGAACATCAGAAAATAAACCATATACCCAAACAACAACGTCTTTTTCAGGTTGTCCATAATATTGCTCTTGACGGTTTATTGTCCAGCTCATCAACCATGAAGAGTCAAGGGCAGTAACTATACCACCTGTTACAGTGCGTCCGCCATATGGTGAACGTTTTGTGATCTTTTCAATGTACTTAGGAACACGTTCATCATGACAAGTTACTGTGCAAGACTCCCAATTTGATTTTTCTGTATCTGTGCAGAATTTATCTGGATGTCCAAATTCATCTGATTGAGCAGCTATGTTTCTCCATAATCTCCAACATCCCCCTAGTTCCTTGTTAAATGGAGCAGGAGTATTGTCATCACCATATCCAGAACCTTCAGTCATAGAACCATTAGTGATAAATACTAAGTCATTTTCTGTTAAGTCAATAGAAATATTCTTTCCATTTTTATCTGCTGCAACTATTCTCTTTGCAGCCTTTTTATCATCTGAAATTGAGAACTCAACATTATTAACAGTAATTCCATATTGAAATTTAGCACCATGGTCTTCCAAATATTTAACCATAGGTTTTACAAATGAAGTATATTGATCATGGCGTGAAAATTGTAAAGCAGAAAGATCTGGCAACCCTCCAACATGGTGGATAAAGCGGTTCATATATAATTTCATCTCTAAAGCACTATGCCAGTTCTCAAAAGCGAACATTGTCCTCCAATATGTCCAAAAGTCACTATTTAAAAGTTCTTCGGAAAAAATATCTTCAATAGCTTTATTTTGAAGTTCTTCATCTGGTATACTTACAAAAGCAGCTAATTCTTTTGCCAAGTCTTGACCTAAATTGAACTTTCCATTATCATAGCGTTCGCCTTGATTTTTAGTAATACGGCAATTGCTAGAGTTTGGGTCATCATAGTTTGTATAGTAAAAATGATCTAATACAGTCATGTTAGGATCTTCTGTAGATGGCAATGAACTAAATAAGTTCCATAAAACCTCAAAATGATGTCCCATTTCACGTCCACCACGTGCCACATAGCCCATATTTTGACGAATTTGACCGTCTAAACAACCACCAGGAATATCTAGCTGCTCCAAAAAAGTAATCTTGCTGCCATCCATATGAGCATCGCGAATTAAAAAACAACCAGCAGCCAAAGCACCAATACCTGTACCAATTAAGTAAGCCTTTTTTTCTTCAATTCCTTCAGGCTTTCTTGCGTTTACCAAAGAATGATAAGTTCCATTTGTAAGCGTAAGCCTATCATCATGTGTCTTTAATTTCATTTTATTTCCTTCTTTCTTAATAGTCTTCTAAATCCTACTATTATGTTTAGAGTTCTTTTATGTACACTCTACTAGCACTCCACATTTTGAGTGGTAATAAATAACAACACCTCCTTTAACTTTGTGAATACTTGTTATCTGTAGGATTTGTTCATACTTATAATATCGCTTTTTTATGTCTTTTACATTAGGCAAACAAACTGCGGTGTTCGAATTTCGAACGCCGCAGTTTGTTTGCCTAATTTTTTGGCATTGAGATTAGAATGCCTTACAAAAAAAGATTTTGTTATTGTTTTTTATTAGAGTCATTTAAACCAGCACTTCGCTTAAGGGATAGGGCAATGTGTCCATCGAAGAGCCGCCCGATTCGTCTGATGATAGTATCAGGGTCTTCCTTCATTCCAGAAGCAATCCAGCGTAGTACCATTTCAGTAAGAGCACACTGATAAAAGGAAGCAATCAGTTTTTTATCCCCCGAAGAAGCTGAGATACCGTCGCTTACTTTTTCAACATACCGGCTCATGATATTTCCTGATACATTGAATAGATAGTCCTCTAATTCTTCTTTCTGCATGGAATTATATACATGATAAATGGCTGTTTTGTTTTGTAAAGAAAACTTAGTAGCCACAATAAAGCTCTCTTCCCAAGAGAGTGTATCATTATATTCATCAATTACTATCTGAAGTTCTGTTTGAAAGATTTCTGACAAAATTGCATATATATCTGTATAGTAATAATAAAAAGTATTTCTGTTGATATCACATGCTGAAGCAATATCCTTAACTGTTATTTTATTAAGTGGACGCTCATTCAATATCTTTATGAATTCTTCTCGAATGATTTTTTTTGTATATTGCTGTGCCATGCCATTACCTCCTAGTATAATATTGTTATACCCACTAAGGGCTATACTTTAAAATATTTCTAAATATAAAATTATTCATTTCTTTTATTCTGTAACAGAAGAAAGAGTTCTTCCTTCATCAGATGTTAATTCTAAATTTAACATGTCTGAAGGTTCCCAGTAGACTCCAGACTTTTCATAAAGTATACTCTTAAAGGATAGGATAAAAAATGTTACCCCCCTTGGGAAGTCAGTTTCTACTGACCTATACATATGATTAAGTCAATTAGTCCATTCAATGAGGTTTTATGATTTGGCTGGTTTGGAACCTCAGGCTATACTCGTATCACATGCTAGGATGTGTACTCATTGCTTGGAAATGGATTCCTATCAGAAAGAGGCTATCGCTCATATCAAACAATATTAAATATGATTTATTATCTATCAAGAGAATATTATGACCTAATGGACAACCGTTCTTCTTACGTGAATAAGCTTCTAGGCGAATTATGGATGGTATATCCGCAATATTTATAAGTTTTTTCTAACATTACTACAAATACTACATTAAAATTACTGGAAAAATACACTTCTCCAGATGCATTTTTAAGTGCACCTAAAGATGATATTATTAACTCCATACGTTCTACTGCACGCTTTGGATTTATTTATGCTGAAAACAAGTATAATGCCATTATTCAGGCTGCAAATAATGCAAAAGCTTTTGGTCATTCAGTAAGCAGTAATTTTAAACGCATTCATCTATATACTCGTTTTATACGTCAGTATGATGAAGAAGTCTCATCAATGCTGTCTGATATGCATGAACTTGTGAACGCCTACAAAGACACTGAATTTGTTAAACAGATACATCTCATCGAGTCATTTAAAGGTGCAGGATTTCTTTCTGCAGTAAGCCTTATGATTATCGCTGTAGCTTTAATAGTTCTTTGTTTTGCTGTTTGCTTTATTAATCTTAGACTTCTGATATTGGGTTAGTTTCCTATTGCTCTTGGCTTCAAGGTTTCTTATCTTCACTCCCTTTATTAGAATTCTCTATCATACTGCTCAGCACTCATATGATTCATCATACGATTCATCAATCGCTCCATAATATTCATCTTAATTTTCCTCACGTTTTTTTAATCCTCCCCATTACCAATTTGCTGAAGCTCTTTTAAAGAACCTAAAAGCTGTGGCTTTGTAAGACTATAGTAGATAAACGCACCTTCACGTTCAGGCTCCAGCACATGGCCCTCCTTCAAAACACGTAGGTGATGTGATACCAAGGGTTGCGGTAACTCTAATGACTGTATAATTTCTGAAACCGACTTTCGTTCCTTTCCAATGAAATAAACAATACGTAAACGATTAGAATCAGCCAAAATTTTTAAAAACTGTTGTAAAAATTCAAAATCCAGTGTCATTACCTCCTTTCAAATACATTTATGGTTATTTATATAAATTGAAGTTTATATCAATTATCATTTATATTAATGTTCGTTTATATTGTACTTCTGAATATATTTTTTGTCAATAATTATTTTCATAAAACTGACTTATATTGTATTACATATATGAGAGTAGAAGAATGTAATTCGCACTTGTTGAGACTGTTGTTCTTTTCTCGGTGTTACTGAAGGTAACTGCAGGGCGTATTATTTGTTCATAGCTATAATAAATCACACCATAATACATCTCTTGTTTCATAATTTCAAAGAAATTTTCATCCTCAAGTTGTTTTAAATACTCTGAATTATTGCTTACATTTTCAATTTTTGTAAGTTTGCTTTCCTTTGGTTTAGACACAGCTTAGGAGCTATGCTAATTAACTATCCTGACTTTTACAACTTTGCTTTATGTATTATGCTTCACTTTTGTTACAAGGTTCAAGTATTTATCATAACTCTTACCCCCATAAAACACTAATTCTGTTTCCTAATACACCTTCAATCCTAGAAATCACAGCTTTACGCCTAAACAATAACTTTTATCTCAAGATGACGAAACCCTGGGAACAGCTCCAATAGCTAATTCTCAGGGTTATCTCAATCTATTTTCTTTCCAGCAGTACTACCGTCTCCACGTGGCTTGTTTGAGGCGTAGGTACACGCTAGTTGTTTGTCGTTTGTTGCGTAAGTAGACATTTTTCCTGATTCAATTATACCAGATGAATTAGCAACTTTCTCATAGAATTCTTCATTAAATTTCATCCCCGCTTTGAATACAAAAGTGATTACATAAGGATTTGAATTTCCATCTTCATCTGTTGCTCCAATGACAACTTTTTCAATCAAACTGTCCATAATATCACGATCAAATTCAGTAATCTCTAAATCTTCAGCAAGGACTTTTCTAAACTCATTAATTCTTGTAGTAATTGATTCTTCACCTTGAAGTGCATCGTATCTTTCATTTCTTTCATCTCTTAGTGATTTTAGCTCTTCTTCGATTGTATTGAATTTTCTATCGTAATCTACTTCATTTATTTTACCATCTAATCTCATATCTAATAATGTCTGCGATTTAGTTTCCAGTTTCTTAATTTTTGATGTTAGTCCATTGACTTCATCTCTAAGTCCACTTATATCAAGGGCTTCTTCGATATTTTCAAAGAATTCTTCAATGTCAGTAGCATTTAATTCTTGAATCTTATTATATGCATTTACAAATGCATCTTCTAAAAAGCTTTCATGAATGCCTTTTGAATGGCCACATTCTTTTCTGCCATGCTTAATTGCTTTTCCACATTGCCATGCCGGTTTTTCATGATCTGTTCCATGGTGCCAAATTCTTCGGATATAAGTTCCACCACAAAAACCGCAAGCACACATACTACTGAAAGCATGCTTTCTACTATATTCTCTAGACGTATTTTTCTTACTATGCTTTTTGCTACGCATTCTAAGTATTTCTTGAGCACGTTCGAACATTTCATCAGATATTATGGCTTCATGATTGTTCTCGACATAAAACTGCTCTTTTTCTCCCATATTATCTAAACGTCTATGTGTAATTGGATCTACCGTGAATGTCTTTCCTTGAAGAAGATCACCTTTATATTTTTCATTTTTAATAATACCTCTAACCGTGCTCTCATGCCATTTTAAACTTCCTCGATTTGTTTTATATCCTAAATTAGTAAGCTCTTTGGCTATTACAAAACATCCTGAACCTTCAACATATCTTCTGAAAATATATCGGACAATTTCTGCTTCTTCTTCATTAATAGAAATGGTTTTAGTCTCTGAGTCATAATCATAACCCAAACAGCCATTATATCCAACCAGTTCTCCACGTTTCATTTTCATTTTAAGACCCATGGTCACATTCGCTGATATAGATTCACTCTCTTGCTGCGCCAAAGAACTTAAAATAACCAACAGCATTTCACCATTCATGGTCAATGTATTAATGTTTTCTTTTTCGAACATGATAGCCACATTCTTTTCCTTTAATAGGCGTACATATTTTAAAGTATCCAAAGTATTCCTAGCGAATCTGGATATTGACTTTGTAATAATCATATCTATTTTTCCTTCTAGAGCATCATTAATCATCCGTTGGAAATCAACACGTTTATTGATTTGTGTTCCAGATATCGCTTCATCGGCATAAATGTCTACCAGTTCCCACTCCGGTTTTGTTTCAACCAACTGTTTATAATGAAGCACTTGAGATTGATAGCTCAATTTCTGTTCATCTGAATCTGTACTAACCCGGCAATATGCTGCAACTCTTAATTGATTTTCAATAAAGCTACCTCGTTGTCTACGTGATTGTTTACTTGCTTCAATAACTTTAACCTTTCCCATCGAAAGACCTCCTTAATTCTAATTTATCCTTGTTGTGGTGCGAGTTTATCATTTCTCGTAATATTAGACCATATTTCGTTTATTTTTTTTGATACAACAAAAAAGCCTTCTCAACATTAGACTTACTTTGAGAAGGCGATTTTTTTACAAATATACTTATATCAAGTTCATAATAAGTATTATTGTACCTATATTGTATTCAGCTTGTATTGTTTAAAGCAGTGCTCTTAAGGCATCTATGATATGACTATACTCGATATCTTCAGCATACCTATAATCTTTAGTGTACTTGCTCCATCTTTTTTTTAGGGTTTCACTGTTTTCAATTTCATCGATTCTTTTACTGATATCATTAAATATATGAGAAGTTTCTCTATGTGCTGCTGTCGATTTAAGGGCCTCTTTAAAAATTAAAAGATCAAAACTCTGAGTTTTTGTCAAAATATAAACATCGTAAAAATCTCTTGGTCTTGTATTTAGCTCTCCCCTTCTCAAAATGGTTTCTACTTTTTCTGCTAAGACAGTTTCTATGTTGTAAGCCCACACGCCAATATTTCCATCTTCAAAAATCATTTTGAATAGGTATAAGACTTCTTTAGGTGTAATGGCATCACCAGTTGTAATATCGATCTGCATTGGTGTAATAATGGTATCGTATTCTGAAACAATACCCACTCGATAACCGCCATAGGCATCATCATCTCTAATGGCATCAACACTATTAAATGTAAAAGTTACATCATCATCTATTGAAATGTTACAGATTTCTTTAATCGCTTTGGTAATAGAATCATTATCGATTGGATAGTTCTTAATCGTTGCATCCATATCCATAGTTGCTCTATTGTCTATTCCCACAAGAGCAGCAATCAACATGCCACCTTTTAAAATAAACTTATCCTTATAGGCCGACTTGGAGAGACGCTCAAGAAATCGTTCAAACATATAGTTTTGAAGCACTACCTGAGCTGACATATCTTTTTTCCTAGCTAGATTTCTAATTTTTGCTTTTAAGCTCATCGCTTTTCCACTCACAGTATCACCTCCAAATAATTCTTAAGTACAGTTTCTATGTTGAGTTTTTTCGCATAATCCATTAATAATGAATAGTCCGATGATTTAATTTTAATGTACCGTCTCAATGCTTCATTCAGGATTTGAATATCTACTCTGCTTCTGCTTTTTATAATGTCACAAATCGTTCTTTCAATATTATAAACTCTAATCTGGTTACCGAATGAACTTTTAACTAATATAGCACCAAGCTCATGTAATTCCTTCTTTACATAGTAAATTTTAAATCTATCTGCAATATTTGAAACAACCTTATATCCACTAGGAACCGTAGCCGAATACTCGAATGGTGTTCGATCTGATAGATCATGCATAAAAAGAGCTGTCTCATGGGAGTAAATTAAGTTCGAATACTTTTTCTGCATAGCAAACATTTCATCTTCAATAGCATCAACGGCTACATATACCCCACGATCACATCTTTCTAGTCTACCTTCATTAATCAATCTTTGAAGGTATTTTCGTGGTATCCCATATTTATCAAGATCAGCGCTTAAAATCGTACCATTTTGCTGTTTAATCAATTCTTCAATTTTTTCTAGGTAATTCATAACTATCACCTCCTGTTACAAACATACTTATATTGTACTCCATATAAGTATATTTGTAAACAAGACTTTACTCCATAGCATAAATACCGATTTTATACTTCTTCTTAATAAAGAGCTTAATCTTGTCATACTCCATGGCTGAAATTAGCTTTTTACTTTTTAAATGATTTAACATTGCCACTTGTTCACTAAATTTCAAACTATTATCCATTGTCTCTTCCTCCAATTATTCATCTATTCAAAATACAATTTATCTTTTTTCTCTTTTAAAAAAGCTTGAATATCATTAATGCCCTCTGCCCTTCTGCATTCAGGTAATGCATGTAAAACTTCTTGATGATACCGGCCATTGTCACTGGCTCTGACATCTAGTATAGAAATAACACCTGTGTCTGTTTCACTTCGTATCAATCTCCCAACGCCTTGTCGTAATTTTATGAGCATTTTAGGAATCAAAACCGATTTAAGATATTCGTTCATATCTGGGTACAATGATTTTTCATAATCACTGATTGGATCTGGTATTGGAAAGGGTAGCTTCACAATAATTAAATGGGACAATACATCCCCTGGTATGTTAACACCTTCCCACATGCTTCCAGTTGCAAATAAAACAGCATTTTGACTTTCCTTAAATTCATCGATGCCTGTATTTCTACCACGATTCATTGCTATCAATTGTCGATTCGGATGTTTCTCCTTGATATGCTGAAATATCAGTCGCAATGGCTTATAAGATGTGAATAAGACCAAAGCATGACCGTTAGAAGCATCAATTAACCTTGATATCTCTTGTCCGACCTCGTGAATGTATGCTTCATCATCAACATTTGGAAAAGGTATCTTCTTTGGCATATAAAGCATACAATTTTTTTTAAAGTGAAATGGTGATGATTTGGTGAGTTCGTTAATCTTCCAATCGCTGATAGTATTCATGCCAAGTTGATGCTTGATATAACTGAAATCTCCGTCCACAGCTAAGGTTCCTGATGTTAAAATCATGGACCGCTTAACTGTCCAGAGATCGTCACCTAATTCTTTGCTTATAACTTTAGGAATGGATGCCAACATTCGTTGACCTTTAGCTTTAGGATTTTCCATCCAATAGATATTTGTTTCTAATAGAAATACTCTCAAACCATCCAGAACAGCTTTAATGTCAATTAGAAATTGTCTTTCTGTATAACTCATCTTCTTACTGATTTCATGAATAGTAAGTACCATTTTCTTTAAAAGTGTCATGATTCTTAAAGTGATTGTTGTTGGAAATTTTTCTGTATCATCAAAAAATGCTGTTCCTGGGATTTGTTCTGTTAGGGCATCAAAGAACATTTGGTTAAGCGCCATCACCTCACTGGTCAGATTTTTTAACTCTTTTTGGCTCTTCTTCTTAGAATAGGTAGGTGATATCTTCTTCATCAAGTGATTCACCTCATGTTCATTAATGGTTGTTCCGTACATCTGATTTGCAGCATCCATTAATTTATGTGCTTCATCAATAATGACCGTTTGATAATCCGGTAATAATGATCTTCGACCATCTTTTCTCTTTAAGATGTCTGCCAAATAATAATTATGGTTGCATATTTGAAAATGATAAGTGCTTTTTCTCGCTTCTTTCATAAACTGCTGAAAAGCACATGTTTTAAACTTGCTGCACTTCATACACTGGCTACTTTTAACATTGATTTTTCGTTTATCATAACCACTGATATCTTCAGCATCAGCAAGATCAATGTTTCTACTTTGAATTAATTTTTGTAGCCCTTTATATTCACTAGAGCGTTTACGCTTGGGATCTAGTGATTGAAAATAATCCTTTAAGCGATTTTCGCAAACATAGTTTTCTTTACCCTTTCTAAGTACACAGGTGATTGGTGATGAGATCATGCCATTTTCTATCAGCATTTTAGAAATCTCCGGTATGTACTCTTTTATGATTGAACGCTGTAATTCAATACTTGATGTGGTAATCACAATTGGCATTTGCTTATAAAACCGACCCTTTCTTGCAAAAATACTATGCACCATAGCTGCAATTAGATAAGCGTGAGTTTTACCAAGACCGACTGCAATGTCACTTAAGGATATCTTCCGTTCTTTCATGTTTTCATATATATGCTTTGATAACTCTACCTGCTCTTCTCTGACAACAAAACCATACTTGGGAAAGATATCCCTGAAGATAAGATCAATCATCTCAGAGCCGTCTGAGGCTTGTTTCATATCATAAAAAGATAAGGCTTTGATTTTCTCAATAACACCGTCATAATCTTGCTTTGCTAGTTCTTGTCGTTTGTAAAATAAATACTTTTGGTCCCCTGTCACATAGTTGACCACACGATAGGTGTAATTCTTTCCGGTAAAGCTCTGGACTACGATGCAGTCTTTAATAATGAATACACCTGTCGAATCTTCTGTGATCCATTTTTCACCGATTATTTTCTTTAAAATATCTTTTATATCTAAATTTTCTTGTGTATTATCCATCAGTTCTCCTTTAGTTAAGTTTGTTTCACTTAACAGCACAAACCTAGAACCAAGCCATAACAACTTCGTTACACGTTTGTACTGTTAAGTGATTCTTTTAAAATTTAGTTAATAAATACTTTAGGCGGTCAATAGTCATTGACCTCATAGAAGCAACCTATGCCATTGGCTTCCAGGCAAAGGCTGTATTCTCCTGACCATCTGTCAGGCTGCCATCCATAGGATACTTAGGACTTGGCAGAAGTATCGTTCAAATTTCCCCTTGTGGATCATGGCGAATTATCTAGACCACTAGATAATTTAAAGCCGGATGTTAACGCTCTGGAATTTCCGTCATGGCGCATCCGCTTATGTCGCTTTCCTCTCGGTCACAAGGTAACGTACCTAAAATATTGGATATGAGTAAAATTAGCTTTACTATTTGTCAAAGATCGTGAGAGATAAAAAACCTCCTCACTTATAAGCCGAAAAAAGAGGGGGGGCTGCCGAAATTTTTTTCAAATTTTCATGATTTTTTTTATTTTTTCAAAGGCTTTATATTTTTTTGATTGAAGTGTAGTTCTTGCGACACCTGTTTCTTGAGATAAAACCACTTCACTTTTCCCATAAAAAAACAGCTCTTGTATCAACCACTTCTCTTCTTCATCAAGAGTCATAATTGCTTCAAGAACTGTTTTTATTAAAATTTTATTTATAACTTCTTCTTCAATATCTGTATCTTTATCAGATATTATTTCTTCAGCTGAGTAATCATCATTATCGATATCACCAAAATTAATGATCCCCTTTTTCAAGTCTCGCTCTTCTAAGTACCGCTCCCTTCGGTCCATCTGGTAATAAACTTCATAGACTTCCCTTGTCGTTTCATAGTATTTGCCATCTACCGGAATAAAATATCTTTCTAAAGCTTTTTCCCGTTCTTCTTTTTCATTCATTTTCCATACCTCCTATTTTGTAATTAATGAAATGTTCTTTACAAAATAAAAAGTTATGGACCATGAATTAAGATACTTTTGTGATCTCTCATTTTTTTCCTCCTAAAAAAGGGCGCAAAAAAAGGCCAGAAGTCACTTTGACCTCTAGCCTAAAATTTGCCTACATTTAATTTTTGATTTGAAAAATGGCACAAAAAAACCTCCACAAAAGCAGAGGTCATATATGCCTAATTCATCCAGCATACCCATTATACCCTATTGACAATGTCACGTCAGTACCAAAAGAGTCTCAATTTAGTGTCAATTCTGTCTCAATCTAGTCTCATGTTACTGATAAATTCCGGTAGTACATATCCCCATGAAATAACGCCAAATAGGGAGATTGCTTTTTTTCTTTGTCGAAAATATGTAGAGCGGGACAGCTCTAGCATGTCCAACAAATCTTGTTCCTCATATTTTTTATCTGAAAAATATGTAGCATTAAGAATTTTATGATAAGCCTCACCTTTTTTAGGATAAGTCTTAAGTCTAAGCAATGCACTATTGATGATATCTATGATCACCTTACTTGCTTCAGCATCTTCTAATTGTTCATGTAATAGCTTTGCCTTTAAATCTGAACCAAACTCTGTCATAACATCCAATACTGCAACAGAAGAATTACCGTATATCTCCTTACATTCACATACAATATTGGTGTAGCTGTTTTTTATGCCCCACAAAACATCTGAATATATGTTAAGTAGTAGATGGGCATCGTGATACACTTTCTCATCAATTTCATCATAGACCTTAAAAGAGTTCATTAATCTTTCAATGCCATTTTTCGTCTTTCCCATACATACCTCACCTCTTATTATTGATTTTATTGACATTTCAACCATTTCTGTGTTATTATTTAACTACGAACGCATGTTCTGTCTGTTCATTATACATGAACTAAATGTTCATGTCAATACTTGTTAAATGAAGACCTAAATTATTAGAAGAGGTGTGTACAATGACATTAGGAAGTAAAATAAAACTACTCCGAAACGAACGTAACATGACCCAGCCTGATCTTGCCACAGCATTAGGCGTTACAGTTCGTACTATAGCTTATTATGAAAATGATGAAAGACAACCAAAAAAAGAACTCATCATAAAGCTATGTAAAATTTTTGATGTTTCAACTGATTATTTATTATCAGAAAGCGAATCTTTTTTGCTCGATGCCACTGAAAAATATGGCTACAGGGGTAAAAAAAAGGCTGAATCATTTATTAATGAAACAGCCATGCTCTTTGCAGGAGGTGAATTAAGTGATGAAGATCAAGATAAAGTTTTTAAGGCAATCACTGAAATTTACTGGCGATCAAAAGAAAAAAACAAAAAATATACTCCAAAAAAATATCGAGATACGGAAGAGTAATTTCTTGAAATCTCTCTAAGGGGGAGGAATGATTTGAACGATTACATTATTAACCGCTCAATTAGACTCATAAAGAAATATAAGACACGAAATCCTTTTGAAATAGCTGCCAACATGAATATCGATGTTTTGTTTATGGATCTTGGCAAGCTTAAAGGATTTTATAAAAGAGATGGCCACAATCGATTCATAATTATTAATGATCAGATTTATGAACCACTTCAAAGGATTGTTTGTGCCCATGAGTTAGGGCATGATCAACTCCACAGACATATAGCCGAAAACCATACTCTACAGGAATTTGCCATATATGATATGAAAAGCAAACCAGAGTATGAAGCCAATCTATTTGCTGCCGAGTTATTATTTTCAACGAAGGATGTATTAGAATATTTTGACCAAGGATACAACTTTTATGAAACTGCCTGTTTTCTCAAGACCGATGTTCATATGTTAGCTGTAAAACTTATGATCATGAATTCCAATGGCTATCAATTGAATATTCCGGTTGATTTAAAAAGTGATTTCTTAAGATAATAGGACAACTGTTTAATTAGTTGAGTTCAGTTGACTTATTATCTTTTTTCCATCAATGAAGCCAATACTTTCTATAAGGTTTCTATCTTCATCTGAAAGTTTAGGAATTCCCCACACCAAAAGATATTTTGCTCTAGTACTAGCAACATATCCAACACGTTTATCTTCATCATTGCCTTCTAACCAATGAGCTTTCCAATGACCAGATTGGCTACTAGCCGTTTTACTTGATATTACTAGTGTACTTTCAAAAGTACAGCCTTTTGCTCCATGAACTGTTAGCGTCTTAATATTCTCTTCTGAAACAACGTCATTATATAGCTCTATTTGTTTGTTTGTATCAACTGCCTTATACCACATTCCATTAAAAATCTTATTCAGATTAAATCCCTCGATACCGTAGCCTTCTAGTTGAATAAATCTTCTCATTAGTATACTCGGAATTATATTTCTTGCATCTGCATACCATCCTTTATTTATTCTCTTAAAATTCATTAGTTTACTATCTCTCGAAAAATCGGATAATACATCTCTTAAAAAAATTCTCCATTTAAAAACTGACTGTATTTCTTTTGGACAATAGTAATTTCTTTCTGAGCCAGAATCTTTTAACCATTTTGACACTTGCAGACCCACAAACTTTAAAGCCAGCTGTTTTTGATAAGAATTACCCTGACCCCAATATTGAAGAGCAGAAATTAATAAATGTTTCTCCTCCGGCTTTACATTTACTATTTCATCTTTTAGAGAATTTTGCTTCACAATTATGCTACTTTCACAAAACGATATGTTATAAGCTTTCAATATGTTTTTATAATCAGTAACAACATCTTTTGGATTATTATATTCCAAATACAATAGTGATTTTTCCCCAAACACATCTTTTTCCTGACCAATAATCTCTTTGCCTATCGGGATTATTTTTCTAGATAATTCAACGATTCTATCACTACTTCTGAAATTATTTTCTAAATTTATTCTATTGAATTTCGATACAAACTCAAAAATATCATTAGGATGTGTTTGATACTATAAAAGTGAGCCATTTAGGCATTAAACGATCACGAAATTTTAAGCCATTCAAAATAATTCCTGTATGATAATAAAAAGATTATCGTATAGGAGTGTGAAAGGCGTGAAAATAGATATGGAAATTTATGATCAAATTCGGCACCTACAAGTTTATGAAGGATTGTCACAACGAGCAATCGCTAAGAAACTTGGTATCTCACGAAATACTGTGGCTAAATACTGCAATGGTGAGCACGTTCCTTGGGAACGCAAAGAATACACACCACGTAACGCCCCTGTAATCACAGAAGACGTTATCCGATTCATACTAAGGTGTTTTGAAGAAGATGCCACACACCAGTATAAAAAACAAAAACATACCGCCGTAAGAATTCATAAGCGCCTTCAAAATGAACTTGGCTTTACTGGAAGTGAATCCACCATAAGGCGTGTTGTCCGTGATCTTAAGAACAAGACAACAGAAGCATTTGTACCTCTTGAATTCGACCCTGGCGAAGCAGCTCAAATAGACTTTGGCACTGCATATGCGTACATAAAAGGTCATCGAGTAAAGCTCAAATTTTTCTGTATGCGCTTATGCTTTAGTGGGCATTATTTCGTCAAATCTTATCCTGCAGAGAATGAAGAATGTTTCTTAGATGCTCACATATCTGCATTTAAGTTCTTTGGCCGTGTTCCAAGGCGCATCGTCTTTGACAACGCTAAAGTTGCAGTCAAGGAAGGTTTGGGCGCCTATGTTAGCAAAGAAAATACACGGTATACAGAAATTAAAGCACATTATCAGTTTTCAACAAGCTATTGTAACCCAAGATCAGGTAACGAAAAAGGACTTGTTGAAAATTTAGTAGGTTATGCAAGAAGAAACGCACTCGTACCCATGCCCAAAGTAGAATCATTTGATGAACTCAATGCTCATCTCCAGGATCATTGCATAGAATATCTACAGCATTCAATCAAAGGGAAAATCGGTACCGTCGGTGAAAACTTTGAGGTAGAAAAATCTGCGTTATTACCCTTGCCGCTTTATCATTACGTACCGGAAAAGATTTCGTACTCAAGAGTGAATTCATATTCTTTAATAACATTTCAAACGAATAAATACTCTGTTCCGACAAAATACTGTGGCAAAGAAGTTTGTCTAAAAATCAGTGCCATGAAAATTGAAATCTATTATCGCAATAACCTCATCGCTTTTCATGAGAGGCACTTCGGCAAATATCAAAAAAATTATGATATTAAACACTATATTAAATTATTAGAAGCCAAACCGCGTGCTGTGTTCAATGCTGCACCAGTCAGGCAATACATACCGAAGGAAGTCCTTTCGAGGTATGCCGCTAGACCAGATGGTCAAAAACTTCTTTTAGCACATCTTAGAGAAGTCAATGGGCTAAAAGAAACACCTGATATTACCGTTATTCCTACACATTTAAAACATTATGACAAATTAATCAAGGGGGTAACAGGATAATGAGTAAAGTAATCAATCAACAGATTAAGTTATTATCAAAATCAATGAAACTTTCTGCCTTTCAAGCGTATGAGCAAGTACTTCGAGATAGCATTGATAACAAATGGTCCTATGAAGAATTCTTGTTGCACCTGCTCCAAACAGAAGCACAGAGTCGTAAACAAAACAAACTGTTGCGATATAAGCGACAAGCAAAATTCCCTTTTGAAAAATCATTAGAAGAATTTGAACTTTCAAAGCTTCAACATATTGAACCTACGATTATTTTTGAACTGTCTTCTTGCGACTTCATAAAAAAGAAAGAGAACATCATTCTCATAGGTAATCCTGGCACCGGCAAAACACACCTTTCTATCGCGTTAGGTCTAAAAGCCTGTTTGAACGGTTTGCGTGTCTTGTTTACAACTGCTGCTAACCTAGCGACTGAACTTATAGAAGCTGAATCAGAGCAACGCTTAGGAAAACTGATTAAACAATTATCAAAAATCGATTTACTCATCTTAGATGAGTTGTCATATTTATCGTTCAACAAATACCAATCAGAATTATTGTTCCAAGTTATTTCAGAACGATCTGAAAGAGGAAGTCTTATTATCTCTACTAACCTAGAGTTTTCAAAGTGGGAAGATCTCTTTCCAGATACTCTGCTTACAAACGCTTTAATCGATCGAGTTACATTCAATTCTCATATTCTGAACATGAATGGTGATTCGTATCGCTTAAGCAAATCTTTGGACTAAGTGGCTCAAATATTCATGATCACTATGGTTCACTTTTTTATAATCAAAGTGGCTCAAAATTTCGTGATCAAGTGGCTCACTTTTTCGTTGACAATCACAATTAGGATCAACTTTCTTAAATTCATATACACTTTGATTTAAATCGCCAACAAAATGTAATCTACTGCCATATTCTCTAAGAATATCCAATGTATTTATTTCAACATATGATAAATCTTGGCACTCATCAACAATGATTACAGGGAATTTTTCACTCAATCTTGTGGCAATTCTACTATCATTTCTAAGTATTTCCAACGCAATATTATTCATATCCTCAAAATTAGCAAATCCTGCTTTATTAAAAGAATCTTTACACTCTTTTATTAATTGTCGACAATACTTATACCCATACATCCAGTTATTACCGTTTTGTTTTCGGATTTGATTTACTCTATTTTGAAATGCTTCTGATTTATAATACTCTTCAAAAGGCACTTCATAAAACTTACTTATGTGAAGTATGTAGTCATCACTTTTTTCATCATAATATATTTGATTACCATAAATAGAAAGTGCCTTCTTACCAATACGCTCATAGTTAATCTTACACTTATAATTTTTAAGCCATGGGTTTACATTAGAGGAAATAGATTTATCAATCAAACGAAAAGAATTGTCATTTGACTTTGAATTGTATTGTTTTAATTTATAAGCGAAGGGTTGCACGATATAACTATGGATGAAAGCACTAACAGTTCCTACATAATGAGGATATAAGTTTTGCTTTGAAGAAAACTCATTAATTCGATTACTGATTACATTTGTTGCTTCATTTGTAAAAGTTAATATTGCAATTCCACTACTATTTTGCTTCCAATTATTAATTTCATATGCTGCTTTCATGCCTACTACTTCCGTTTTCCCACTTCCAGGGCATGCTTCTAAGTAAAAGCACTTATTAATAGAACTTAATACATACTCCATTTGTTTTTCTGTTTTCTCTGAAATTCTGCATTTGTTATGATTCTTACAGATATGGCTTTTACCTACCTTGAAACACTCATCACAAGAAATATCTTTATCTTTTCCGCACAATATTTCAGCTATACTCGATACATAATCTGCCTTATTCACTAATATCACCACCACAAGCCCAAATAATTGCTTTATAAATGTATTCAGGTATATTAATACTAAGTTCTTCTGATTTATTCTTTAATTGCCTTTCAATCCAAGACTTGCTTAATATATCTGCAAAATATTGTGCAAAGACTCCCTTACCTACAGTATCGTCTTCGATGTGTTTAAAAACGAAAATTGCATCCTCTCTCAACTCATCATTATTAGTATATATGTTTTTTTTATTGGCAATCTCCAATAGCTTTGTTTTTACCGAACCCTTCGTAGGCCAAATATTATAAAGTACTTCTGCCATAATATTTGTATTTGGCATCATTGCCATATCATATTCAAAAGTCTTCAACGGTGATGCAAATAGTCTTGTATTACCGCTTATATTGACAGTCTGAATTAAATCTAAGGCAGAATTGTTACCCTTAGGTTTCGAATTAAGCTCTGGATAATATTCAACTTTCTTTTCAATATCTTTTCCATTTTTGTCTTGAAGTATTTCCTTTATTTTTTCTGGATCATTATCAGTTATACCAGAACATCTCATTGGAAGTTTTATAACACTTTCACTTTCATCAATATTACAAAACATCTTAAAAAAGTGCTTAAAGTTTATTCCGCTAATATTAATCACCGAAACTCCAGCCTCTTCTAATGTATTAGGTAATAGTTTCTTCCCCAATTTATTCCTATTATATTTTTCCAAAGAATATTTTGCAATCTCTGATATAGTAAGACTTTCACTAATTCCTTCAACAAATATTACACCCTTCGAAAATAACAAAGTTGATTTAGTTACATCTAACCACCTATTAACAAAATTTTTACTTTGTCCCATGTTTAATTTGCTCAATTGCGGGACCTGTCAAGAAATTTGTGTAAACTAAAATCTCATATGCCGAGTGATGCGTTCGTCGTATAAAATGACCAACTGATTGAGTACCTTTGGCCAGTTGTGAACTGGACGATTCCATGATTCTTTAATTTCTTCTATTCTTAGGTACAACAGTTTATATAATGACATTTCACTTGGGAATGTACCTTTTCGGTCAGTGACTTTTCTGAGCTGATTATGATAGCTTTCAATCGTGTTGGTTGTATAGATGAGCTTTCTGATTTCTGATGGAAACTCAAAAAGCCTTTCTACTGAAAGCCAATTTTTTGACCATACATTTACCGCAGATTGGTAATCACACCATTTTTCTTGGAAGGTCTCAAAGAGTTGAACTGCTTCATCCAAGCTTACTGCCTTGTAGACAGTTTTAATGTCTTTTGCAAACTCTGCCCATCTTTTACGAGGGATATATCTTGTTGCGTTGCGCATTAAATGAACGATGCAGCGTTGTGTAATCGTTTTAGGAAATACCGCTGTAATAGCATCTTCAAGTCCGGATAGACCATCTAAAGAAACTACGAGAATATCTTCAACGCCACGGCGCCTGATTTCATCTAAAATTTGAAGCCAATGACGGCTACTTTCATCTTCAGACAGCCAAAATCCAAGGACATCTTTTTTGCCTTCAACATCTATTCCTATCATGTTATATAGTGCCTTCTGACCTGATCCAGACTCAGTCTTAACAGGTACAAACATGGCGTCAACAAACACGAAAGGATAGCATTTTTTTAAAGGACGATTCCTAAATTCTTGTACCATTGGAATCACTTTATCAGTGATTTTTGAGATGGTCTCGTGGCTAACATCAAAACCATAAATATCTTGTATTGTTGCCGAAATATCGCGTTGGGATTGCCCTTTGGCATACATTGAAAGCACTTTTTCTTCAATGCCAGATATGTCTTTCTGATGCTTTTGAACGATTTTTGGATTGAAAGAAGCTTCTCGATCTCTAGGAACATTTAAGTCAAGTTCGCCAAGTTGACTTTGGACAGTTTTAGCACTTGTGCCATTACGGCGATTAGTTAATTTTTCTTCAACGGGTTCATGTTTGTCGTAACCTAAATGGTCATCAAGTTCAGCGGTTAACATTTCTTCAAGAGTGCCTGCAAACATATCTTTAAGTGCTTCTTGAACGTCTATTGCTGTTTTAATTTCGTAGTTTTCAAACAGGTGTTTAATGACTTCTTGACTTGCAGGGTTTCGTTTTTTCTTTGCCATGGTTAGCCTCCATTTTGTCTTAATAGAATTATAATCGAAATTCTACTTTACACAAAATATCTTACAGGACCTAAAAATATTCATCCCTTTATATGAAAGTGTGTGTAATAAGTCCAGTGAGCCAATAAAAAAATAGGCAATGCCAATGAGAATCAAAAAATTATTTTCAATAAATTGAATGGCATTCCACGTAATAATAAAAATAGAAAAAGCGATGCAAATACTAAAAATTTCTGCAACACTGTGAAAGAGCAAATAATTGTTAAGACTAATGCTATATAAGCCTATAAAAATCGCTATTGTCAATAGAAGATTTGTTATTTTAATGATTTTCTTATTCATTGACACACTCCATCTATGCTTTCGATGCTTTAAGCTGAAGAAGGTTATCTTATCTCAGTGCTAACCACCATGTCACCTATAACCTATGTTTGCTTTATAAAAACGTGTTCGCACTGCTAAACCAATCTTGTGTATTCCGTATATGCCCTTATTCCCCTGTTTTGCAACATCTTTTCATGTGTCAACCGACTACTTTATTGCGCCCTGTCGTTTTTGCTATATAAAGATTTTTGTCAGCTTCATTTAGAATGGCGTACGCAGTCTTTTCCTCTGTACTCGATCCTGTGACACCAATAGAAATGTGTACGCTTATTTTATGGCCTTCGTATTCAAAATCAGCGGTTTGAATGCACTCTCTCAAATAATTCATAGTGTTGAGTGCTTCTTCCGCACGCGTATTGTTAAGCAAGAATAAAAATTCTTCCCCTCCCCAACGCGCCACTAAATAGTCAGGTCCAAGATGCGCGTTAAATAAGTTTGCCAGTGCTACCAACACATAATCGCCTGCTTGATGGCCATATTGATCATTGATCTTTTTAAAGTAATCTATATCTCCAATGCCAATGGCATAGTGGGTATTTTGTTCTATGGCATTTGTATTCGCTCTTTCTAGATGATCTTGCATTGCCCTCCTTGTTAAAAGCCCTGTTAACGAATCCTTATACGCGATTTCTTCGATTTTACTCTTTTCAATTTGTAGTTCTTCATTTTTTAGCGTAACTTCATCTTGAAAATCCTGAATTAATCGACTGATGCGTTTTTCAAACAAATAGATGAGGGCACTTGCAAGTATTAAACACACGCTGATCATCAGAAGCGTTTTTAAAATAAATGCTCTTTGCGTCAGCTTCATTGCACGCGTCTCATTTGATACCAGTACATCAATATCATCTAAGTAAACGCCTGTGGCGATTACCCAGTCATATGGCTTATAAAGTCTTGTATAGCTCAGTTTATGTGCAACTTCAAATGAATCTTTTTTCTTAAAATAGTACTCTTGGTATAATTCACCGTCCTTTATAATACCTTGAAGTTCAGTTAAATAAGGCTGGTTTCCCTTTATATCAACATAATGCGTAGATAATAAAATACCTTCTGTCTCAGGCATATTTGGATGTACTAAACGGATTGCATAATCATCGCCACCATCATAATTCAAAATCTGATCAATCCAAATATACCCATTATCTACTAATACATCTCTTCTAATGCGGTGCATCATTACAGATTTAACTAACGTTTCAATCTGATCGTCATCCACATAAAAGACGACGAAATAGTTTTCATGTCTTACAATTCTCACTAAATCTGAAGGGCTATACATTGCGAGGAAGGTTTCTTCGTCTATTGATGCCTCTAAGGTCACATTTAGATTGATTTGATACTTTATTGTCTGAACCCCTCAGTCATAAATTAACATCTTGATGCCGGGAAAGATAGCTTCAAAATTTATCAAATACGCATAGAGCTGTGTACTACTAACGTTATCAAGTGCCATCGCTGCTATCTCATTTTCTAATCGTGTCATTCTTTCCGTTTCTGATGTTATGATGCACTCTCTTTCGATATCAATCGCCTGAATTGTACGGTCGATGACATCTTTTGCATAAATCTTTTTCATATCATAGATGCCAGCTGAAAGTTGCGCTATTTTTGTTTCTGTTTGTGCATTAAAAGCGCTAATAAATATACCACTTGATACCACCAATAAAATGATTACAATCGTGATCATGCCAAAGTAGAATATATTGCGAATTTTATTTTTCCCAATTTCCATTTTCAACCCTCCATGACCTATTGATCTCTTATGACGAAATATGAGGCATCAGAATATGCTTTCTCTGATTATACCCTTTAAAGTATTGATTTTATCAACTTTCTTCGCATCCTTTGTCAAATAAGACCTGAAACAGCTGCCAGAAGGATACTAAATGAGTGCATTTATACGATGGGGCGTATACTCTATGTAAAGCTTTGAAAGTACTCTCGAGCTGTAAATCTTCTTATCGCTATATTCCAATGCCCATTTAAGTTCCTCCTCGCATATTGTATATTGTCATAAAATATAATATAATCGTAATGAAAATAACCGGACAATATTGCAATTTCAATCAAATTAATGACTACTTGCTCTTATCTATAAAAGTAAGGAGAAGTAACCTATGTCAGATTCCGTTATCACAAAAAAAGCGCTCGCAACGGCAATGAAAGAATTAATGGAAAAAATGCCATTCAATAAAATCAATGTAGGACATATTTGTGATTTGTGTGATTTAAACCGCAAGAGTTTCTATTATCATTTTAAAGATAAATATGATCTCGTCAACTGGATTTACTACACTGAATTCATTGAAACCATACAAACCGATGACTACGAGGATGATTGGGGGCTTCTAAGTGATATTTGTCAATACTTTTATAAAAATCGCGTTTTTTATATCAACGCCTTTCAGGTAAGGGGACAAAACTCATTTCAGGACTACTTTAGAGATGTTTTACATCCATTTGTGTTTCTGATTTCTAGTTCTGTCATTGCCTAGCTCATAACTCTTGCCGTAGCTAGCTCGCTTATCTTGCCTCAAAAAATGCGTGTAGTGGCTGCAGTGTTACTGCAGCCCAATAATCATG
>NZ_JAHBCL010000040.1 GCF_018390735.1 Fusibacter paucivorans | reverse complement strand
AATACATATATGCTATATGTATTGTAACAAATGACTACGGCAAAACAAGGGAGCTATTTCACCGTGGCATTGACAAAGACAAAGAGCAAGGCAAAGTCAAATCACGTGGACTAAAACATCAGTGTCATAAACGCATTGACGACTTTTTCCGAGAATTGCTTGCCTTTTCCTTCAATGATAATGGCCATTGCCGCTTCATGTGTCATGGCGCCGCGATAGGGACGGGCAGTGGTCAATGCATCATAAACATCACAGATGGCGATTAATTTTGCCCCGAGGGGGATTTTTTCACCCGTTAATCCTTCTGGATAACCCTTCCCATCTATGCGCTCATGATGGTAGAGCACTAGATCGTCGATATTATCAAAAGCGCTGGATTGGCTGAGAATGCGTTTGCCGACAACCGTGTGCTGCTTGATGATTTCAAATTCCTCTTTTTCAAGCTTTCCGGGTTTGTTTAAAATATTCTCCGGCACTGTAATCTTGCCAATGTCATGCAACAATGCCGCTGAAACTAACTGATCTATATCTTCATAACCAACGGCTTCACCCAACTTGCGCGCTAATTTTGCAACGCGTTCCGAGTGTCCCTTTGTATAAGTATCATTCGCATCTAATGCTTCGATCATTAATCTCAGCATTTCGGCATTTTTTTTAGAAAGTTCGCTGATTTTTGCATCTATGGTATCACCCATTTGATTGATACTGTTTGACAGCTGTTCGAGTTCATAGATGCCCTTGAGGTGAATCTTATTCGTATAGTGTCCGTTGGCAATGTGATCTACTTGCTCAACAACATCATCCAGATTCTTGCTGATCTTTTTAGAAAGAAGCAAAAAGATAAAGGTAAACAAGAAAAAACCTGCGATAATTGTCATAATAATCATATTAATTTTTTGATTAATGGCACTGATGATTCTGGGTTTTCCCATGTAAACAGCCATAACCCAGTGATCTGATACTTCTGTAACTGGCATGTAAACAACATTGTAAGCGTCTTTTGTGATATCAATATAACCATCTCTAAACGATACGGCGTTGTCACTAATCGCACTGTCCAAAATGATTTCGATATTTAAGAATCCATTGCCATTGGTTAAATCATTTAAAAAGCCCGTATTGGCAAAGTTTTCAAATGGCGTATAGTAGACGATAAAATGTGAGGCATTATCTGTATAATTATGGTATTGATTGATAAAGACCAAATAATTTTGCGATTCAACTTTGACGATATCCATCTGTACATTTTCTGTCAAATCTTCTCGAAAGGCTCCCAGTG
The DNA here is from genome assembly GCF_018390735.1 of Fusibacter paucivorans. Classification (GTDB taxonomy): domain Bacteria; phylum Bacillota; class Clostridia; order Peptostreptococcales; family Acidaminobacteraceae; genus Fusibacter; species Fusibacter paucivorans. The sequence goes on along the minus strand of NZ_JAHBCL010000040.1, from coordinate 33,417 downwards.
CACGATCAATCACAACGCGTTCATAGCTGCCGACAACGCGGTTTATATGGTCTTCACCACCGAGTTCATAGTAATAGCCCGTCATGGTTTCCGCGGCGGCAATATTCATCATCTTTGTCTTAAAGGCACTGTCATCCAACTGATTAACCAGCGAAAGGGTAATGCTGTTTCGAAGATCAATTGCATCAACTGAATAAAACAAATGCTCGGCAGCCATTTCCATACGGCGTTCCATCTGTTTTTCGATCAGGCGATAACTCAGTTCAGAGTAGTAGAGATTGTTTTCATCATCATTAAATTGATAGGCGTACATGACGCCAACGATGATTGTCGATGCAGATATGCTGAGGATTACCAGTGCTGTCAAGAACATGAAACGAAAAAATTTCATTTTTCCTCCAAAGATATTGTGTATTTATTCACAATATTATAGCACGTGTTTTTTCATTTCCTATTTAATTTTCATTAAAAATTCAAAAACTTCATCAATTCGTTGCAAAGAATCACTTCAAGGTTATTATACCATTTCTATAAATGATGCCATTCGCATAATATTTTAGGTTTTTCAGCACAGACACTATGTTATAATAGAGCATATCCAATTGAAGGATGACCAATAGCGCTATCAAAAGGAAGGGTAAACCACTATGAATGAAAAAGTGATGATCTTCGGTCATCGTAATCCTGATACGGACAGCGTCACCTCTGCCATCGCGCTGGCTTATCTAAAAAGTACATTGGGGATGGATGCCACACCGTATGTCTTAGGCGAAATTTCGAAGGAAACGGCCTTTGTACTCAATCGTTTTAATGTTCCGGCACCGGACTGTCTTGATAATGTCAAAATCCAATTGAAGGATTTAAACCTTGATCGGGTTGATCCTTTAACACCGGACGAATCCATTCTGACTGCCTACCACCATATGAACAGCCATCGTATTCGAACACTTCCGGTAGTGGATGCTACTCAAAACCTCTTGGGCATCATGACCATGAAAGATATCGCCATGAACACCATAAACGGCGATTTTTATAAACTTGATACATCCTTTGAAAATGTCCAACGCAATCTTAATGGAACGGTACTCAATTATGGGCATCCTGAAATTAATGGCCATATTTTAATCACAGCATTCCACGACACAACTATTATCCGTGAAGATATCTTTGACAAACACTCTATTATTATCACCGGTGATCGCTATGATGTCATTGATTATGCAATTGCTTCAAAGGCTCAGCTCATCATCATAACCGGTGATATGAAAGTTCCGGATAAACTCGTTGAAAAAGCGGCTGTTACAGGTGTCAATATGCTTTCAACACCATTTGACACTTATTATACCTCTCGTATTATCAGCCAAACGAACACGCTTGGTTCCATCATGGAACATCAGAAACTGATCCGATTTAAAGAAGACGAGTATCTTGAGAATGTTAAAGAACTCATCCAGACTTCAAAGCACTCAAAATTTCCAGTTGTCGATTCTGATGGGAAGTATGTCGGCATTATCAGCAGACGTCATCTGCTAAATCCAGGCAAAAAAAATGTTATTGTCGTCGATCACAATGAACATGGTCAATCAGCAGAAGGCCTCCATGAAGCAAATGTAATCGAGGTAATTGATCACCATAAAATCGGCGATATTTCCACGCATTTGCCAATTGCTTTTCGAAATTTGCCTGTCGGCAGTACCAATACGATTATTTATCAAATGTTTCAGGAGCATGAAACAGCCATTCCAGAATCCATCGCCGGCCTTATGCTTTCGGGTATCATTTCCGATACACTGCTCCTAAAATCACCAACGACTACGCCGATGGACGAAACAGCTGTTGCAGACTTAAGCAAAATCGTTAACGTCAACCCACAGCAATTCGCCATGGAAATGTTCAAAACGGGAACATCCGTCAAAGGGAAGACCATTAAAGAAGTCTTTTTTAACGACTTTAAAGAATTTGTGCAAGACGGCTATAAACTAGGCGTTTCACAAGTTTTTACATTAGATGTTGAAGAAATTTTCAAGCAGAAGGATGCTTACCTCACGCTGATCAGCGAAACACATCATCACCGTGATCACTATGCAACGCTAATGGTGATTACAGATATTATTAACGAAGGTTCTTACATGCTCTATGAATCAAAGCACGAAAATCTGATGGCACTGACTTTTTCTAAGCCGGTTGAACAGGGAACATACATTGAAGATTGCGTTTCACGCAAAAAACAAATTATTCCCAAGCTCATTGATGCCATTCAAATGATCAAATAAGGAAATTGCATAGTCGCCTTAAGCTGATCCTTTCCAGCAATATGTTAAGTTCTCATCTTGCGAAAAAACGCATATTATAGGGAGAGGATTTAAATTCGAATGATGCAGTTTTCTCCAATAACAGGAGGCACCATTGAGTACAGAAATATACAGTCAATTTATGATTAAACCCGAAGTGCGTTCGCTGATCGGCGAAGCAGAAAAATCCGTTGTCAGCCAATTTGAAGCCATTGATTCCATTGCCGAAATCAATCAGCTTAAAGTATTGAAAGCCATGCAGGAACACAAGCTCTCCGATATTCACTTTAACTGGCATACCGGTTACGGGTATGATGATGTCGGCAGAGAAACCGTCGAAAAAATTTACAGTACCATCTTTCAAACAGAGGATGCCATCGTTAGGCCAATCATCGTTTCGGGTACGCATGCATTGAGCTTAGCGCTTCAAGGTGTGCTGAGACCTGGTGACCGCATGCTCGCCATTACAGGCAAGCCGTACGACACGCTTGAGAAGGTCATCGGCCTATCGCCGTCAGAGGGTTTGTCGCTGATGGATATCGGTGTCACATACGACGAAGTCTCATTAAAAGCGGATGGTGCTTTTGATACAGAAAAGATTATAAAAGCACTGACGCCGAATACCAAAATGGTCTATATCCAGAGATCCGCAGGTTACGCTTGGCGCAAGAGCGTCACCATCAAAGATATTGAAACCGTTATCCGCGATGTGCGCACGGTTGCACCATCTACAATCGTCATGGTCGACAATTGCTATGGTGAATTCTTAGAACCGCTGGAGCCAACCGATGTCGGTGCAGATCTCATGGCCGGCAGTCTCATTAAAAATCCCGGCGGCGGTCTTGCACTCAGCGGCGGTTACATCGTCGGTAAGTCAAACTTAATTGATCAAGTTGCCGCACGCATGACAACACCGGGAATCGGTAAGGAGTGCGGTCTTACTTTTGGACAGACCAGACCTATTTTACAAGGTCTGTTTATGGCGCCGACTGTTGTCGCAGGCGCGATAAAAGGTGCGATTTTATGTGCCGCTGTATTTTCACGTTTGGGTTATTCAGTAAATCCTAATCCTACGGATTCTAGAAGTGACATTATCCAAGCGATCGAACTCGGAAATGCAGAAAGTGTCATCGCATTCTGCAAGGGCATTCAAGCCGCTTCGCCGGTAGATTCATTTGTTTCACCGGAACCATGGGCAATGCCGGGCTATCAAGATGATGTTATTATGGCAGCGGGTGCCTTTGTACAGGGTTCTTCCATTGAACTCAGTGCAGACGCGCCGATTAGGCCGCCGTATATTGTCTATTTCCAAGGTGGGTTGACCTATGCACACGCCAAGTTTGGCGTCACGAAAGCAGTGAACACCCTTTATGAACAGCAGCTCATTGCAATAGGATAGCGGTTCAGGTCGATATCTTATATGTCGATAAAAGATTATTTATGAATCTCTAAATCAAAGTAATCATAATTTGAAATGACGTTTATAAACTGCTCAAAGACTTCTAGCTTTGAAATAAAACCGTAGGAGACAAAAATGAATTATAATGAAAAAGCTTTAGAATTACATGAAAAGTACAGAGGTAAGATTGAAGTAACAAGTAAGTTTGCACTTGAAACTAGAGATGATCTCTCAACAGCCTATACACCCGGTGTTGCTGAACCATGCCGCAAAATCGCGGAAAATATTGAAGATGTCTACAAATACACCGCAAAGGGGAATCTAGTTGCGGTTGTCTCTGATGGCTCTGCTGTTTTAGGTCTTGGAAACATTGGGGCAGAAGCTGCCATTCCAGTAATGGAAGGGAAATCAATCCTATTTAAAGGTTTCGCCAATGTTGATGCTTTTCCGATTTGTCTCTCTACTCAAGATGTTGACCAAATTGTAGAAACTGTCAGACTAATGGCACCTGTATTTGGCGGTATCAATCTTGAAGATATTGCATCACCTCGATGTGTTGAAATCGAACGCAAACTAAAAGAATGTCTGGACATTCCAGTATTCCACGATGACCAACACGGGACAGCTATCGTCGTCTGTGCAGCACTTATTAATGCACTTAAAATCGTCGGGAAAAAAATTGATACAATAAACATCGTCATTAACGGTGCTGGGTCAGCAGGTAATGCAATTGCACGTATGCTCCTAGATATGGGTGCCAAAAATATTTTATCATGTGACAGAGCGGGGATATTATCAAGTGATGTACCACAAAACAACTGGGTACAAGATGAAATCGCTAAACTTACGAACCAACAACTTATCAAAGGCGATTTATCAGATGCTTTAAAGGGGGCCGATGTGTTTATTGGTGTCTCTGCAAAAAATGTTGTTTCACAAACGATGGTAAAATCTATGGCTGATGATGCCATTGTATTTGCCATGGCAAACCCAGATCCAGAAATCATGCCTGACTTAGCACTGAAAGCAGGCGCGAGAATTGTTGGGACTGGTCGTAGTGACTTTCCTAATCAAATCAATAACGTATTAGCTTTCCCAGGTATTTTCAGAGGGGCATTAGATGCACGTGCGAGTGATATTAATGAAGCAATGAAAGTTGCAGCGGTTTATGCCATTGCTAATCTCATTCCAGAGGCAGAACTGAGTGAAGAAAATATTATACCTTATGCACTCAACAAAGAAATTGGAAAAGCTGTTGCAAAAGCTGTTTACGACGCTGCCGTTAAATCAGGTGTTTCCAAATTATAAATTTTGATTTACAGGCTTTAATTATAAATTATAGGTTTGTTTATAGCTTTACCTATAGGTTTGTTTATAGCTTTACCTATAGGTTTATTTATAGGTTTGTTTTTAGACTTGTTTTTAGACTTATTGATAGACTTGTCAATACTATTTTGAATAACCAACCCCTTTGTTCTTATTGCGAACTTAGGGGTTTTGCTTATGTTTAATCAAGTATGGTCAGGGTAAAAAAGGGATAATTACATCACAAAATCATATACTTATCACACTACAGTTGTAAAAACAATCACAATATTTCATTTATTCATGAAAATCAATCTTAGGAGGCTTCAAATGAAATCACTGTTATTTTCTACTGTAGAAGAGGCTATATCACATATTGAGAATTATCCCAACGAGGGGTATGTCTTACACGTTCCAATTTCTCTTATACATAAAATGTCAGAAAAACTGACTTCCGATGTCGTACTCTGTTCCACTTCTGGTGAATACTCTGCAAATGGCTATAAAAATGGGAGCATCACAGGTTTTTCATTTGATAAAGCCGTTGCTGAAATCGTAGAAATCGTTACCCCGCCAATAAAGAGCAAGCAGAACCTTGAAACGGCTTATCAAAAGGTTAAAAACAATAAAAATGCCTTTATGCTATTGCTACTCGATGGTTTATCCGGCCTTGAAGAAAGTGTTATTTCTACACTCTTTTTTATTGACAAGTCCTTTAAAATCATTGGCGGCAGCGCTGGCGATGATCTCTTGTTTAAAGAAACAGCTATCTATATTGGCAAAAAACGCGTCAAACATGTCGCTATTTTCTTTGATATGCATAAGCGCACACAGCTTCTTAAAGAAAATATCTATGTTCCTTACGGTGATAAATTACTTATCACGTCAGCTGATCCAATCGGCCGAACGGTTAAAACAATCAATGGTGAACCGGCTGCAACAGCTTATGCAAAAGCGTTGAGCATTCCTGAATCACAACTGGCAGACCACTTTATGAATAACCCTCTTGGCAAAATATATGAAGACGAAGTCTTAATTGCTTCACCAATGAAGATCAATGGCGATAAATCAATTACCTTTTATTGTCAAATGATGCCAAACACATTTGTCTATCTGCTGAAACCGGTCAATCCAGTTGATAAACTAGAAAATACACTCGATACATTAAACTTTAGGCCAAGTTTTCTATACGTCATTAACTGCATATTGAGAAGTCTCAAATTTCAACAAGACGGCACTTGGGAAAAATTTGATGCAACGGTGCTTAATACATGTCCGAATACGACTGGTTTTATTAGCTACGGTGAGCAGTTCTATACCCATCATGTTAACCAAACAATGGTTATGTTAGCGGTTGAATAAGGAGATTCCTATGTTAAAGACAATGAGCAAAAAGGCAAATAAAACAAATGAAAAGAAAACGACTACAGAGACACAAATTATGACAAACTACGAAAATCTTCCAAAAGGCGCGATTGTGGACACCATCAATAATCTTCGAAAATGCGTCCTCGACCCTGATGTCATGCACTGTTATTTTGATGAAACGACAGCACTTTCCAAACAAATTTCAATTGACTTTGATGCACTGCTCTCACAGGAAAGTATCATCACATTTGGCCTGAGTCAAATTCTTGAAGGTGTCGAATATACAACAAAACAAATTGAAGAGGTAGGGGAACACCTCAACCATTTTTCACATAATACGACGCAAACAAAGCAATATGCCGATGAAGTCTATAATAAACTTGAAAAATCATCACAGGAAATTGATCTCGCTAAAACGAGTATCCGAGAAGTTGTTGTTCAAATGCAAAGCGTCTCAGAAGTATTCCATCAATTTTTTGACAATTTTCAGCACCTTGAATCACAATACAGCGACATCGCCAACTTCGCCAGTGTCATTACAGGCATTGCGAAACAAACCAATCTATTGTCCCTTAATGCTTCTATTGAAGCCGCAAGAGCAGGGGAATCCGGTAAGGGTTTTTCAGTTGTTGCCAATGAAATAAAAAAGCTTTCGGATGAAACACATAAAAATGCCAATGATATCATAGGCGCCCTAGATCGAATGACAGATACCATAAGAATTCTTGGTGAAAAGTCAACAGACAGCAGTAACGTCGTTAAGGATGTGACAGTCGCTATCAAAAAAACAGATGTATTATTTGATAATATCTTTAAGGCCGAAGAAGAAGTCCACAATCAAATGAAATACGTTCAACAGTCGCAAGAAGAAAATCTTTCCCAAGTTAGCGATATAACCGTTGCACTAAAGAATGTTATCAATAAGTCCAACAGTGAGAACGCGGAACTCGACAAATTAATAGCAAGCGTTCAGACAAAATCAGATTACTACTTGAGAATATTAAATTATCTCAATCAGCTAAAAATGCTTTATGATGAATCATAAAATAAGCATTGATATTGTTACATATTCCTTAAAGAAAGCCCTAAAATTGATGGATCAGTTCAATTTTAGGGCTCTTTTAAGCTTCCTCTTAAGTTTTATCTGTCAGCTTTTGCAGCTAGTTTATATTTAAATTTGGATTTTTAATAATCGCCCTGTGCCATCATCGCATCTGACACTTTTAAAAATGCTGCAATATTGGCACCTGCTACGAGATTGTAACCATAGTCATATTTCATCGCAGCGGTATAAGCATTTTGGTGAATGTTCACCATAATATCCTTTAATTTTGCGTCAACCTCTTCAAATGTCCACGCATAGCGCATAGAATTTTGACTCATTTCAAGGGCAGATGTCGCAACGCCGCCGGCATTTGCCGCTTTTGCAGGTGCGACGAGTACATCTTTCTCAAGGAAGTATTTGACGGCATCATTGGTACACGGCATGTTTGCGCCTTCGCCAATGGCGATAACACCATTACTTACTAATTTAGCGGCATCGTCATAATCAATATCATTTTGCGCCGCACAAGGGAGGGCGATATCACATGGTATTGACCAAATCGCCTTTTGACCCTCAACATAAGTAGCCTCCGGATAATCGTCAAGGTATGCTTTGATGCGTTTGCGTTCAACTTCTTTGAGTTGTTTAACTTTTGCTAAATCGATACCGGTTTCGTGATAGATATAGCCATTCGAATCCGACATGGCAACAACTTTGGCACCGAGTTCTGTCGCTTTTTCATGTGCATAGATTGCAACATTGCCGGAACCAGAGATGACAATCCGCTTGTCCTTAAGAGATTTGCCATGATATTTCAGCATCTCATCCACAAAATAAATCAAACCATAACCCGTCGCCTGTGTTCTCACTAGCGAACCACCATAGGCGAGCCCTTTGCCCGTTAGGACGCCATTTTCAAAACGACCTCGAACCCGTCTGAAATGGCCATATAAATAGCCGATCTCTCTGCCGCCAACCCCAATATCGCCAGCAGGTACATCCACATCCGGCCCAATGTGACGATAGAGTTCTGTCATAAAGCTTTGACAAAACCGCATGACTTCGGCATCAGATTTGCCTTTGGGATCAAAGTCTGAACCGCCTTTACCGCCGCCGATTGGCAAACCCGTCAGCGCATTCTTGAAAATCTGCTCAAAGCCTAAAAACTTAATGATGCCGATATAAACGGATGGGTGAAAACGCAACCCGCCCTTATAAGGACCGAGCGCGCCGCTGAACTGAACCCTGAAACCGCGGTTAACACGTAACATACCCTGATCATCCACCCATGGCACACGAAAAATAATTTGTCGTTCTGGCTCAGTCATGCGCTCCAGAATATTTGCCGCTTCGTATTCCGGATGCTTTGCCATGACAGGCTTCAATGATTCAAATACTTCTTCAACGGCTTGAAGAAACTCCGGTTCCTGTGCATTGCGCTGTTTAATCCTTTCAAATACTTCCTCAATATAAAGCATACCTTGACACTCCTTACATAATTTATTTCTCTATCTGTAATGGTAAATAGAATATCATTACTATACCCGAAGACCGAAACTTAAAAACATTTTATATGCTTTAGAAGGCCTTGTTAAATGCTTCAGAAGACCTTGCAATACAGTATGGAAGTTGCCATTTATAGGAGAACGCCTTATGACAATGAAGGATATGCCCACACAATGGATAATGCTTGCCAAATACGTCCAAAAGTGTTACCTTAATGTTACCGGGTTACACTCGGGTAACACAGCAGTAACACCTCATTCCATTTAATATTCCCTAAATCACAATAGGTGACACTCATTTCACAGTTGGCACATATATTGCAATAAATAATGAAGGATGAACAATATTATTTGGGGAGGGGAATTTTATGAAAACAATACATACTCGCAAAATATACAGTATATGTCTTTTTCTCGTCACGGTCTTAATCACTTTCAGTGGTTGTCAGACAACATCATCTGAAACAACCCAAAAAGAGCCCACTATTACGATGACAATTTCTGCTGCAAAGAGTTTATCAGAATGCCTGCCGTCTGTTGTCGATGCCTACCAAGCTGCAAATCCAGATACAGCAATCAGCATGAATTTTGGAAGTTCCGGCTCCATGCGTCAGCAGATTGAACAAGGCGCCGATGCCGACATCTATATGCCGGCGGGCGTTAAAGATATGAATTTGCTCAATGATGAATCACTGGTTCTTGCAGAGACGGTCAGCAATTTGCTGGCCAACCAAATTGTACTCGTGGTTCCCGCTTCGGCAACACTGCCTATAGAGACGTTTGAAGACCTTCCATCACTGGATGATATTAAAATTGCCGTTGGTGAACCGGAAAGTGTTCCCGCCGGTAAATATGGTGTTGAAACCTTAAAAAGCGTCGGTATTTTCGATGCAATCGAACCCGACATCGTCTATGCCAAAGACGTCAGAGAAGTGCTGACTTGGGTACAGACGGGTAATGCAGATGCCGGGATCGTCTACTTGACAGAAGCCAAGCTGACGGAGGATGTTAAGGTAGTCGCCACAGCAGAAGCAGATACCCACACGCCGATTACTTATCCGGTAGCCGTCGTCTCCAGTTCAAAGAATGTTGATGCCGCCAATCAATTTATCTCATATTTAAAGTCAGACGAGGCGATGCAGATTTTCGAACAATATGGCTACACAGCTGCGAAAGAGTAGGTTTAACATGCAATTTGACTGGACGCCTGCAATCGTCTCATTAAAAGTCGCACTGGTTTCAACGACAATCATTTTCTTTCTGGGACTGTCCGCTGCATGGCGAATGGCAAACTATGGCGGTAAATGGCGCGTATGGATCGACAGCATCCTCACACTACCACTGGTTTTACCGCCGACAGTTGTTGGCTTTCTGCTGTTGGTGCTCATTGGCAAACACGGTCCCATTGGCATTTTGCTGTCCGCTTTTGACATAAAAATCATTTTCTCTTGGGGTGCCGCTGTCGTATCTGCTGTCGTCGTTGCCTTTCCACTTATGTATCGGACGACAATCGGCGCTTTCGAACAAATTGATCAGGACTTGCTCAATGCCGCACGCACACTGGGAGCTTCTGAATCAAAAATATTTTGGCGTGTCGCCATTCCGTTGGCATGGCCCGGTATTGCCGCAGCAACTGCATTGTCCTTTGCACGTGTACTCGGTGAATTTGGTGCCACGCTCATGGTGTCAGGCAATATTCCCGGTAAAACACAGACGATCCCACTTGCCATTTATTTTGCGGCAGAAGGGGGAAAACTGGATGTTGCCGGCATATGGGCAATCATTATTTTCGCTGTTTCCATGGGTGCCATATTGCTTATCAACAACGGTAGCTTCTGGTTTCTAAAACCGGATCGGAGGCGTGCTGATGGGCATTGATATTCGTATTCAAAAAACATATAAAAACTTTAAATTTGATATCAACATGCATAACGACGCAAAAATGCTTGGCGTTCTTGGACCGTCAGGTGCGGGAAAGAGCATGCTCTTAAAATGTATTGCCGGACTTGTCAAACCAGATGATGGAAAAGTTGTTATCGGCAATCGAGTCCTTTACGATTCCGAGAAAAACATTGACCTTCCGCCGCAAGAAAGACGGGTTGGCTTCCTTTTTCAAAATTATTGCCTGATGCCGCATCTCAATGTCTTTGACAACATTGCCTTCGGTCCTAGCGTCAGCGGGCAAAAATATGACCGTCAACGCATTGATATGTTGATGGAGAAGTTTCAACTGACATCGCTGGCGCAGCGTCGGCCATCAGAAATATCCGGTGGTCAGCAGCAGCGCGTCGCACTGGCAAGAGCACTTGCCGTTGAACCTGACATCCTGCTTTTGGATGAGCCGTTTTCCGCACTGGACAATCATTTAAAAGTGCATATGATACAGCAAATGCTTGAAGATTTAAGCAATTATCAAGGCATGGTCATCATGGTCAGCCATAACATTGATGAAGCTTATCGTCTATGTGACACCATCGCCGTCATTCACAGCGGCAAAATGATAGACTGCGGCGAGAAGCGAATGCTTATTGATCACCCTAAGACAGCTTCAAGTGCACGCATCACAGGATGCAAAAATATTGCGCCTGCTATGCGTATCAACAACACGCAGATTGCGGTGCCGAATTGGGGGATTGAGCTCAAGACGGCTTCAAGCTTTATGTACACACACGGCATCGCTGCTGTAAGGGCTAATTTCATCCGAATGGCTGCCGGAACTGAACGCGAAAATATATTCAGTATATGCATCAGACGCACCATTGAAACACCTTTTCGCGTTACATTAATTTTTTCGTTTTCCGATGCGCATGAAAATGGACAAAATGAACAGAATGGGTTGCTTCATTGGGAAATAGGCCGTGATCTCTGGGAAACAGTGCAAGGTCAAGCATCTTTAAAGATTCACATACCGCCAGAATCTGCTCTTTATCTGATTTCAGATGAGGATTGATAAAATAGTTGCTTCTAAAAGGTTATAGTTAGAGAGGTGTTGAAATGGGGAATAACTGCAAAGAAACAGATCTCGTTCGCAATGACTGGGAATCATTCATTAAAAATGGCGAACTCAATACAAGTCACGTGCGAAACGATATTTTAAAATCGTGGATACGCTGTAAAAACGCCAGCCTTAATCCATATGACGATGGCCGCCATCCATCACTTGACAAGGCGACTTTTGAAGAATCGCTGTCGAAAAAAGAACGACTCATCAGAATTGCGCATCCTTTTATGACAAACGTTTATAAATTTGTCAAAGGGACGGGATTTGTCGTCGTGCTAACCAATGAAGAGGGCTATATACTTGAAATGTTCGCAGATGATGACGTCTGGTCCAATCCCGTTACCAATAACTTTTTCTTAGGCGCCAGCTGGGAGGAAACTGTTGCCGGAACCAATGCCATCGGCACCGCACTCATTACGAAAGAAGCTGTTCAAGTCTCGGGCTCTGAACACTTCTGTGAAAAGCATCATTGCCTCACGTGTTCAGCTGCACCGATTTTTGACGTTTCCGGTGAACTCATTGGAATCATCGATATTTCAGGTTCAGTGGAGGCATCGCATTTGCACACGCTCGGCATGGTCGTTTCGGCAGCAGAATCCATTATGGCACAACTTCGCATTGAAAATAAAAATGTCCAGCTTGCAATGGTCAATCGAAAACTCGTCAATTTCTTTAACATGGTTTCCGACGGCGTTCTCATCGTCGATTCTTTTGGCGCCATCACTGAAATGAATCCAGCGGCTGAAACCATCTTAACCATTCGCAAGCGCGACGGCTTGGGCATACAGGTGCAAAAACTCATTACACCGCGTTATACGACCTCAGAAACACTGGCATTATTTCAAAAACCCTGTGCCTATAAAGAATGTGTTATTCACACGGATAAAGGCCAACTCGAAGTCATTATCTCCGTTGAACCATTCTATGATCAGCCGGAGCACTTTGCCGGCAGCTTTGTCACCATACGCCCTGTGAAACAGGTGCAGAAGCTCATTAATCGTTTCAGCGGTTACATGGCATCCCTACAGTTTAAAGATATCATCGGTTCGAGCTACGAGATTCGCGAAGCCATTCGCCTCGCCAATTTGACGGCGATTAATAATTCAAATGTTTTACTCACTGGAGAAAGCGGTACGGGAAAAGAAATTTTCGCTCAAGCCATTCACAATAAGAGTTCACAATGCAATGCGCCGTTTGTGCCTCTAAACTGCGGCGCTATACCGAGAGAGCTCATTGGCAGTGAACTCTTTGGTTACGAAGACGGTGCCTTTACCGGTGCCAAACGCGGCGGTCGACTCGGCAAATTCGAACTGGCGTCCGGCGGCACTTTATTTCTAGATGAAATCGGCGATATGCCGCTTGAGCATCAGACTGTTCTCCTGCGCGTCATTCAAGAGAAGAAGATTGTGCGAATCGGCGGCGACAAAATGATCCCCGTCGATGTACGCCTCATCTGTGCAACCAATAAAAATCTCATGGAAGAAGTGGAGAAGGGCACATTCCGCCGCGATTTATTTTATCGCCTCAATGTGATGTCAATTATGATCCCACCGCTTAAAGACCGCATTGAAGACATTCCGCTCCTTTTTCGCCATTTTCTCAACAAGCTTTGTGATGACAGAGAACAGAATATTCGCGTTGACCGCAGCGTCTATGACTGTCTAAAACTCTATGAGTGGCCGGGCAATGTTCGCGAGCTTCAGAACATCGTCGAACGCGCCGTCAATCTCGCAGAAGACGGTGTCATTTATAAACATCATCTGCCAAAGCATATCCGTTCATTTGAGAAACAACCCGAAAATCCATCTATTCAATTCGCTGAAAACCTCGCTGCCTGTCGATATGTCAACAAGAAAGAACAGCAGGCACAAGAACGTGAAAATATGCTGGTATTGCTCAATCAATACGCCGGGAATGTCAGCCGCGTCGCAAAGGAAATGGGGCTGTCCAGAAAGACGGTCTATAATAAAATGCGGGATTATGCCATCTATCGATAAATCATTTTAATCTCATAAGCAGCTGCACTCATAAGCAGCTGCGCCATACTGTATAGCGATTGTGAATTTAGTGTTACCTCTCCACACAGAGGTAACACTTTTTTATTGATGCTGTACGACTTTAAAGCGCCTTAAAAAATGCATTCATGGCGTATCAAAAATCATTTCTCGAATTTTCACCCCCTTCAATCAATTGCTATTGCTACTCTTCGATAAACGCCTTCACTTTTTTCATCATTCCCCCGGACATTTGGCATCCCTCTTGCTTTATAGAAGTACATCAACACATGACGTCTAAAAGACGGTTAAAAAGGAAATACGGTGCCAATGATATGAAGGGCAAAGCGCTGTTTTCTTGTGAATGCGTTTTGCTTTTTTATTGCATGATCACACGAGGAGGATAGTAACCATGAAATGTGTACCTGTTCAAGATGCTATCGGCATGGTCCTATGCCATGACATTACAGAAATTGTTCCCGGTAAGTTTAAGGGCGCATCCTTTAAGAAAGGACATGTCATCGCAGCCGATGACGTCTCCAAACTCCTGACACTCGGCAAAGAACACATTTATATATGGGAGCTTGATCATAACCATTATCATGAAGATGAAGCTGCCATCAAAATTGCAAACGCCATTGCAGGAAGCGGCATCTGTTTAACAGAACCCTCGGAAGGGAAAGTCACCCTTCGTGCAAAAACAGACGGGCTGCTGCGGATTAATGTCAATGCACTCTACAACATGAACAGTATTGACGAAATTGCCATTGCAAGTTTACAGACGCATCAAAGGGTTGCCAAAAACCAGATCATTGCAGGGTGCCGTGTTGTACCGCTCATCATCGACAGCAAAAAAATCGACCGCGTCGAAAAAATTGCGGGATTTATGGCACCGGTCTTTGAAATCGTTCCGTTTCAACAAAAGAAGTTTGGCATTGTCACAACGGGCAGCGAGGTCTTTCACGGCCGCATCCAAGATAAATTCGGCCCGGTTGTCAAAGCAAAAATAGAGCAGTACGGCAGCGAAGTCCTGCGTCAGGTCATCGTCGATGACAAGCCGCAAATGATTGCCGATGCCATTATGACACTGATTGACGATGGTGCAGAAATCATTGTCACCACAGGCGGCATGTCTGTCGATCCAGACGACGTCACGCCAACCGGCATTAAAATGACAGGCGGCAGTGTCGTCACATACGGCGCACCGGTTCTGCCGGGTTCTATGTTTATGCTCGCACATATCAATGAGGTTCCCGTCATGGGATTGCCGGGCTGCGTCATGTACCATCGTACTACTATTTTCGATCTCGTCCTGCCGCGAATACTGGCAGGGGAACCGGTGACGAAAAAAGATATTGCCGCATTTGGACACGGCGGCTTATGCCTGCAATGCGAAACATGCGTTTATCCCAACTGCGGCTTCGGAAAAGGTTATTAATGCGCTGACCCATAATGATATCGGTCATTTTATGGGGCAGCCATCATTGTTATAGATTGGTTTACCACTTCAAATAGGGTTATCATGCCTTTGCCGCTTAAAATGATTAATATCACCGGAAAAGCGTTTAATAAAATATGAGAAAGAGGAGAAAAAAATGGAGAAGAAAGTACTTATTGTCAACGGCCTGCCTAGGACGATGATTGTCGATCCAAATGCAACCCTGGCTTCTGTGCTGCGTGAGCAATTATTGCTTACCGGCTGTAAAGTCGGCTGTAATCAAGGCCAATGCGGAACTTGTTCGATCATTTTAGACGACAAGGTCGTACGCTCTTGTATCGTTAAAATGAAACGCGTTCCAAATGATGCAAAGATTACGACGATTGAAGGCATTGGCACACCGGAAAACCTGCATCCGCTTCAAGTCGCATGGATGGCTTACGGCTGTGCACAATGCGGTTTCTGCAGCCCCGGCTTTATCCTGTCTGCAAAAGTATTGCTACAGGAAAATCCAAGCCCAACGCGCGAAGAAGTCCGCGAATGGTTCCACAAACATCGTAATGCATGCCGCTGTACAGGTTACAAACCGTTAGTTGATGCCGTGATGGCAGCTGCGAAAGTCCTTCGCGGCGAAATGCGCAAAGAAGATTTGCTCTTTAACCCAACCGGCAATAAAATTTACGGTACGACGTATCATCGTCCTTCTGCCATTAGCAAAGTTACGGGAACATGGGATTTTGGTGCAGACGTCGCCTTGCAAATGCCGCCGGATACACTGCGCCTCGCATTGGTGCAGGCAGAAGTTTCACATGCCAACATTCTTGGCATCGATACCGCGGAAGCAGAAAAAATGCCGGGTGTCTTTAAAGTAATCACACATAAAGATGTCGTCGGCAAAAATAGAATCACAGGCCTTATTACATTCCCAACCAATAAAGGGGACGGCTGGGATCGTCCAATTCTATGTGATGAAAAAGTCTTCCAGTTCGGTGATGCTATCGCCATTGTTGCAGCTGATACAGAAGAACATGCAAGAGCCGCTGCCAAAGCCGTTAAAGTTGATCTCGAAGTATTGCCTGCTTACATGAGTGCGCCTGCTGCCATGGCAGACGATGCCATTGAAATTCACCCGGGTACACCAAATGTCTATTTTGAACAGGGCATTGTCAAAGGTGAAGAAACAAAGTCATATTTTGACAGTGCAGCGGCAGTCGTTGAAGTTGATACTTACTGCAGCCGCCAACCGCATTTACCGCTGGAGCCAGACTGCGGCAACGCTTATTTTGATGAAGAAGGGCGCTTGACCATTCACTCAAAATCAATCGCTCTGCATTTACACCATGCAATGATCTGTCCGGGTATTGGCGTAGAACCTGATAAACTCAGACTGGTTGCCAATCCTACAGGTGCTACGTTCGGCTATAAATTCAGCCCGACCAATGAAGCGCTGTTAGGCGTCGCATGTCTTGCAACCGGCAGACCGGTATCCCTTAACTTTGATATGTTCCAAAACATTACCTATACAGGCAAGCGTTCACCGGGCTTTGTCAACTGCCGCCTCGCCGCAGATGAAGACGGCAAACTGCTCGCCATGGAAACGGACTGGACAATCGACCACGGCCCGTATTCAGAATTTGGCGATCTCTTAACACTGAGACAAGCACAGTTCACAGGCGCCGGCTACGATATTCCAAATATCCGCGGCATCGGTCGAACAGTCTGTACAAACCATGCATGGGGCTCTGCTTTCAGGGGCTACGGTTCGCCGCAAGCATTCCTCGCATCGGAAATCGCCATGGATGAACTCGCTGAAAAACTCAATATGGATCCGCTTGAACTGCGTTATAAAAACATTTACCGACCAGGTGCAACAACGCCTACACAGCAAGTACCTGAAGTCTTCTGCTTTGAAGAAATGATTGATACACTCAGACCGCTTTACGCTGATGCGAAGAAGCGATGTGCTGAGTTTAACGAAGACGGCAAGAAACGCGGCGTCGGTATCGCATTGGGCATTTACGGCTGCGGTCTTGACGGCCCTGACAGCTCAGAAGCTTGGGTTGAACTTACAGCCGACAACAAAGTCATCGTCGCATCTTCATGGCAAGACCACGGTCAAGGCGCCGATCTCGGTACGCTTACACACGCACATGAAACCTTGAGACATGCAGGCTACCGTCCGGAAGACATTAAACTCCTGATGAACGATATGGCCTTTACACCTGCCAGCGGACCATCAGGCGGCAGTCGTCAAAATGTCGTCACCGGCAATGCCATTCGCGTTGCCTGCGAAATGCTGTTAAATGCAATGCGTAAATCTGGCACACTGGAAAAAGGTGAATACCGCACTTATGAAGAAATGGTTGCTGAAAATATTCCGCTGCGCTACGACGGCAAATGGGCTGCTTCAATGTGTACGGACTGTGATCCTGAAACGGGCAAGGGCGATCCATTCTCCAACTATATGTATGAACTCTTTATGCCGGAAGTAGAAGTTGACCTCGCAACCGGTAAAGTGAAAGTCGTGAAATTTACGACGGTTGCCGATGTTGGTACCATCACGAATAAAACGACTTGTGACGGTCAAATTTACGGCGGCTTGGCACAGGGGATCGGCCTCGCGCTGACTGAGGACTTTGAAGACCTCAACAAGCATACGACGCTGGCAAAATGCGGCCTGCCTTATATCCACGATATTCCGGACGATATGGAAATCATCTACAATATTTCACCGCGTCCAAATGGCCCTTACGGCGCTTCTGGTACCGGCGAAGGCCCGTTGACTGCACCGCATCCGGCAATACTCAATGCGATTTACAATGCATGCGGCGTCAGATTATATGCAATTCCTGCACTGCCTGAAAAAGTCAAAGCAGGGCTGGATGCATTAAATAAGTAATATCCCAACAAATTGATAGATTGGTAGCAACATGGACAGTTAATGATTTATAAATGCTCATATTGACGCTTTTATGCAGAAATGCGCATCGTGCCCTATAAGTCAACTTGTTCAACCGTCCTGAGCTGTTTTTACAGCTCAGGACATCCCAATTTAACGATCAACTTCTACGAGCCGCCCTAACGAAACGCAATAATGAAGTGATCGTCATTGCTGAAATCTTCTGTATAGCACATGAGGCATTGCATACTGGTGTTTACAGCAGTAACGAAATGCCTGCAAATAGAGAAAGGGATTAATGTCTAATGATGAATCAGCAAGAACTGAGAGCACGTGAAAGTCTATGCACACAGGAACATCCACCTAAGTGTGCTGCCCGATGTCCCGTTCACGTCGATGTACGCACCATGATTTCATCCATACAAAAAGGGGATATCGCAGCAGCGATGAAGGTTTACCAAAAGGCCATTGCCTTTCCAAATATCGTCAGCCATTTATGTGATGCGCCCTGTCAGTCAGCCTGTGTGCGCACTGACATTGACGAAGGAATCCATATTCAGCAACTCGAAAAATATATGGCACAAGCCATGGTTGACAAAGCGCGCGGCAAGAGCCTTAAACCACCGAGCAAAGGCAAGTCTGTCGCCGTCATCGGCAGTGGTCTAAGCGGCTTGACGGCTACAAAACTGCTTGGATCAAAAGGGTATCGCATTACCATTTTCGAACGCGAAGAGGCCATTGGCGGCCGCTTGCGCGCTTATGATGAATTGATTTTGCCAAAAACAATGCTTTTAAAAGATCTGGAATCACTTGCCATTTATGATATCACCATCAAGACGCAGACAACTGTCAACCCGTCGATGTGGTCTGAGATTATCAGCACATTTGATGCCGTTTATCTCGATATTTCGAAGGACGCCTTTGAAGCGTGTGTCGGAGCACCTTTTGAGGCCTTCACAATTGATGCCGCAACACTTTCCTTAAACGCCACTATTTCCGTTTCAGCGGTTGAAACCGTTTCAGCCGAGCTGTATGACAATGTCTTTGCAGGGGGAAGTCTTTACAGAAATGGCGATAAGACAGCCATTGTCGATTGCGTCTCAGACGGCAAAATGGTTACCAATACCATTGACCGATATTTGCAGAACGTATCGCTAACAGCCAATCGAACAGGTGAGGGGCCTATTGAAACACAGCTTTACACAGATCTTGAGGATCTCATTCCGGAAGCTGCCATCACACCTGCGAATTTTGAAAACGGCTATACGGCAAATGAAGCTCAGGCAGAGGCAGCACGCTGTCTTTTATGCGAATGCTTGGCCTGTGTGAAAAATTGCGTCTACATGCAGCATTACAAGAGCTATCCAAAACGCTATTTCAGAGAAATATACAATAATTTATCCATCGTCATGGGCATTCACCATGCCAATAAGATGATCAATACCTGCAGTCTCTGCGGCTTATGTGAAACCATTTGTCCAAATGATGCCAGCATGCGCGATGTCGTATTGGAAGCGCGTCAGCAGATGGTATCAAACGATAAAATGCCGCCGTCGGCACACGATTTTGCGCTGCGCGATATGGCGTTCAGCACAGGCGATCAATTTGCACTTTTCAAGCGTCAACAAGGATTTGAACGCGTCTCGCACGTCTTCTTTCCCGGCTGTCAGCTCAGCGGTTCATCGCCGGAACACATTTTGACTGTATACCCGTGGCTTTGCGATCATATTGAAACAGGAGTCGGCCTTATGCTGGACTGCTGCGGTGCGCCTGCACTTTGGGCCGGTCGTGAATCGCTCTTCAGTGAACAGATGGATGCCATTCGTTCGCGCTGGGATGAAGAGGGAAGACCAGTTTTTATTACCGCATGTCCAAGCTGTATGGCGATGTTTAAAGAGGCTATTCCTGAAATGACAGTGGTCATGCTTTATGAAGTTCTTGCAGCAGGCGAACTGCCAAGTAAAGCGTCAAAGAAGGTCCCGCAGACATTTGCCATTCACGACAGCTGCAGCACGCGGCATGAAACAGCACTGCAAAATGCGGTTCGAAAACTCGCATCAGATCAGGGTCATACCATCAGCGAACTGAAATTCAGCCGTGATAAAACCAAGTGCTGCGGCTTTGGCGGCTTGATGATGTTTGCCGATAAGACCATTGCAAATGCCGTTATTGCAGACCGTGCAGCAGAAAGTCCGGAAGCCTATATTACGTACTGCGCCATGTGCCGTGATAACTTTTTAGGCCAGTCGAAGCCGACATATCATATTCTCGATATTCTGTTCGGCGACGCCGCTGATGATTTGACACGCTTAAAACCGCCTGATTTTTCAATGCGTCATGAAAACCGAGCGAAATTAAAGCGAAAGGTCTTGTCCGAATTCTGGGGAGAATGCGTTGACGAACCTTTGCCAAAGGTTGCATTTACCCTTGCAGAAGGTGTGCGCGATCTCATGGCAGAGCGCAATATTCTGCTGGAAGACATTGAAATGGTGCTCGCACATGTCAAGATGACCGGCAATAAAATTTGGCATGCGCAGTCAGGGCTCTTTATGGCTTATTACCAGCCAAGTGCCGTTACCTATTGGGTTGCATTCGAAGAAACGGCATCTGGCTATCATATCAAAAATGCTTACAGTCATCGACTGACGATTGAAATCTAACCAGCTTTAGCATCGCAATCGAAAGCAATGAAGAAAGGCGTAAATTATGTATGCATATCAAACATCCGATCAATCTGAGGTCACCTGTGTGAAATGCGGTGAAAAAATGACTTATGGGGAAGTCAAGCTGTCATACCTCGGCAGCACCTTTCCGGTTTCACTCAATAAATGTGACCACTGCGGCATCGTCTATATTCCAGAGGACTTGGCGCTTGGCAAAATGGCACAGGTCGAGCGGACACTGGAGGATAAATAATGGGGTATAAGGGCTGCAGTATTTATGAAACATTGGCAACACTTGACATCTGCAACGCCATCTTCCGTCCCGGTGGACTGGCGTTGACAGATGAAATGCTGAAAAGCGCATCGCTGTCAAAATGTGCGGCCATATTGGATCTCGGTTGTGGCGTGGGAACAACCGTCAATCATATGATCTCGCAATACGGCTATCGGGCTGTCGGCATTGATGCCTCAGAAAAAATGATCGAAAAAGGAAGGGCAAAGTATGCCAACTGTCAACTCGATATTGGGTCGGCAGAGGCGCTCCCATACGGTGATGGTCAATTCGACGCCGTTATCACAGAATGCGCCTTGTCGACTTTTGAAAATTTTGAAGGCGTCTTAAGAGAAATTATGCGTATTTTAAGACCCGGCGGCAGCATACTTCTGTCCGATATATACGCCAAATCCGAAGTGCCGTCTACAGCATTAAAAAATGGACTCCCATCGATGTCAGACATTGAACAAACGGTAAAATCACACGGCTTTACGGTTACGGCACATAAGGACTGTTCACATCTTTGGCGACAGTACATCGCTGAATTCATCTGGCAGGCACCTGCTGCGGTATACAGTGAATTTCTTTGCAGCATCCAGACATTTAAGCCTGGCTATTTCTATTTAATCGCTGAAAAATAACGGAGGTTTTACATGAACGTAAATGAAGAGATGATCCAAATCATGACCTATACGCAACAGGGGTTCTGCTGCAGCCAGACGCTGTTAATGATGGGGTTGGATGCCATGGGCCATGAAAACCGGGAACTAATCAGAGCCATGGGGGGACTGTGCGGCGGCATCGCCAATGCCGGCAAAGCATGCGGTGCGCTTTCAGGCGGTGCTTGTCTTCTATCGCTTTATGTCGGCAGAGGCAGCGAGGATGAAATGGAGATTATGTTTGGCAGGCGCATGCTGGATGAACTTGTAAGATGGTTCGACGATGTCTATGGCAGCCAGTACGGCGGTACCACCTGCATGGATCTTTTGGAGGGCAATCCGGCTAATCGCATTCAGCGATGCCCGGATATCATCAACGCCGTTTATGAACAGGTTTGTGATATTTTGGCCAGTTATGGCTATAGTATCGAATCAGAAAGAGAGGCAATGCTATGAAAACACTTTGGCATGAAATGAATCGCAGGCTCTTAGACAATGAAGATTTTATTTTAGCAACCATTGTCGCCTCGCACGGCTCGTCACCGCGCTCAGAAGGGGCGCACATGCTTATTGCACCTGATTTAAGCATCTGGGGTACCATCGGCGGCGGCAAACTCGAAGCGGAGGCCATTCAAAAATCAAGGGATGTCTTCGACGCTAAAGCTTCCTGCATTCACGCATTCTTTTTAACGGGCGAAGAAGCCGCCAGCACACAGATGATCTGCGGCGGTGAGGGGGAAATCGTACTCGACTACTATGACAGCCAAAACAATGAACAGCGGCAAATCTTTTCCGCACTGATTCAAAATCTCGAAAACGGTCAGAAGGCATGGCTGATTACGGGAATCATGGCGAACGGCAGACGTCAGCAATGTCTCGTCAACGCCTCTAAAGAAGTCGTCGGCACCTTTGACTGCGAACCTGCCTTTTATCAAAAAATGGTTGACGGCCCTGCGAAACTGTCCATCCATTCAGATGTCCTCGATGAAATGCGCATCTTTATTGAACCGATTATCAAGGGGAGCGAACTCTTTATCTTCGGTGCCGGCCATGTTTCACACAAGCTCGCACCCATTGCAGAATCGGTAGATTTTCATACCACCATTATTGACGATCGCATTGATTTTGCCAATGTTCAGCGTTTTCCAAATTCACAGATCGTCCTTGTCCCGTCTCTTGAAGCGCCGATGCCTTCGCTTGGCATTGACGAGGACAGCTACATTGTCATTGTAACGCGCGGCCATATGCATGACGGCATCATTTTGGAACAAATGCTTTCAAAGGAATTGGCTTATATAGGCATGATTGGCAGCAAGCGAAAGCGCGATCTGCTATATAAGGAAATTCTATCGAAAGGTGTTTTCACAGAAGAGGATCTTGCACGCGTGTTCAGTCCTATCGGCATTGCGATCAAGGCCGAATCGCCTGAGGAAATTGCCATCAGCATTGTCGCAGAGCTCATTCGCGTCAGAGCAGAGCGCCATGTGTCACCGTAATCCTCAAAATCCCAGTCAACACGTCGTCGGCATTATACTCGCCGCCGGACAGGCATCCAGAATGGGAGATGTAAAGCCGATCATGCCGCTGGACGGCGTCTCATCGCTGGAGCGACTGATAAATGCCTATCGCGCTGCTGGGATTACAGATATCAGAATCGTCTTAGGCTATCATGCCACTGCAATCACTGCATTTTTAGAGGCGCATTCGCTGAATAAAGAGGTACGTATCGTCATAAATGAAGAACCGTCTCGCGGTATGTTTTCATCTGTTCAAACCGCTTTTAAGACTTTTGACAGCACGGTAACAGGCGCTTTTATCATTCCGGCTGATATCCCGCTGGTCAAAACTGAAACCATTCAATACCTCTTGGAAGAAGCCATGCAAAATCCAACTGATTTGCTGCTGCCAACCTTCGCAGGCCAGCGCGGGCATCCGCCTTGGATACCTTCGTCATACTTTCAGGCCATTTGTGAAGCACCTACTGAACGCAGTACGCTGAGGGATATTTTTAATGAAAAAGTGCTCGAAATACCCTGTGCTGACAGCGGAATCCTCATGGATATGGATACGCCGGAAAACTACACGGCGCTTTGCGAATTTGCAGGCATTCGCGATTATCCAACACTGGAAGAGTGCCATGCAATCTGGTCACTGCTTCACGTACCGGAACCCGTGCGCAAGCACAGTACAGAAGTTGCACAAATTGCTTTGACCATAGGCAGACTCATAAATCACAAGACGCATCTTTCGCTGAATTTAGATAAATTATGCGCCGCAGCAATGCTTCACGATATCATGAAGGGCAGTGCGGATCATGCTAAAGCCGGTGCAGAAGTGGTCACAAAATTCGGTTATGTGGGTATCGCCGATGCAATTGGAAAACATATGAAATTCCACATTGCAAATGCACCTGAGATGATTGATCTCGACATTGCAGCAATTCTTTACTTAAGCGACAAACTTTGTATGGAAGATGTCTGCATTTCATTGTCGCTGCACTGCCAAAGCGCTATGGCGCGTTACCCGGAAGCCGCTGCCCGCTTTATCAAAGAACGCTTTCAGACGGCGGCACTTTTGCAAAGGACAATCGAAGCGCTGACGCAAATCGAATCACTTGATGCCTATTTATCACGACGTTCTGTTTAAGTTATTTAGCCATCATATAACCGGTTTTACCATTGTAAACAACCGCAGCACCAGATCTTTATCAACTATGGAAGGGGAAAGAAATGTCAATGAAAATACTAAATCAGACAGAAAGTGTTTGTCCCATCTGCCTTGAACCAATAAAGGCAAATCTGTGCCAATACGAAGATGGTATTTATCTGGAAAAGGTCTGTTTACAGCATGGTGAATTCTGTACGAAAGTTTGGACGGAAACGCCTTCTTTAGAAACATGGCTTTCAGAGCGATCATTGGCACCTTATGATGCAGACGGCGCCCGTGAAGCGGACTGTCCCAACGGCTGCGGCATCTGCGATCACCATCAGCAAAATACTTGCTGCGTCCTACTGGAAGTTACGTCCCGATGCAATTTAAAATGTCCTATTTGTTTTGCAAGTGCTGCGGAAAGCCATACCGTTGACCCAAGTCTGCATACCATTGAAGCATGGTATGACATGCTCGTCAAACGCGGCGGTCCCTTTAACATACAACTGTCCGGCGGTGAACCGTCACTGCGGGATGATTTACCTGCCATTATCGAGCTCGGGAAACAAAAGGGCTTTCATTTCTTCCAGCTCAATACAAACGGTATCCGAATCGCCGAAGATGAAACCTATTTAAAAGCCTTGGCAGATGCTGGCTTAAGCTGTGCATTTCTTCAATTTGACGGCCTGACAGCCAATACACATGAAATGTTGAGAGGCAAGGATTTAATCGCATTAAAACAAAAGGCCATTGAGCAGTGTGGCAAATACAATATCGGCGTCGTCTTGGTGCCAACCATTGTTCGAGGCGTCAATGACAGTGAGATCGGCGATATTATCCGCTTTGCCGTTTCAAAAATGCCAGTTGTACGCGGCGTTCACTTTCAACCCGTCAGTTATTTTGGACGCTATCCTGAGCATTTGAGAGCCGACTATTTCACCTTGTCAGAAGTGATGACGCAAATTGATAAACAAACAGACGGACAATTGTCACTCGATCATTTTATCCCGCCGTCAAGCGAACACCCCATGTGCTCTTTTAATGCAAAGTTTATGAAAACCAAAGACGGCAGTTTAAAGCCTATGACCACCTTTGGCAAGTCAAAGGCGAGCTGTTGCTGTTCTTCAGAAAATGCTGCCGCACAGGCCAGAGATTTTGTCGCAAGGCAATGGGCGGCACCGAAGACGGCTGTTCCGGTATTTCAAATGGCCACGACAAACGGACCGGACTTGACAAGCCTGGATGCCTTCTTGGAAGACGCCAAACAAATAATCACCATCTCCGGCATGGCTTTTCAGGACGCGTGGACATTGGATTTAGACCGTTTGCATTATTGTCATATCCATGTGGTATCGCCATCAGGCGATCTCGTACCGTTTTGTGCCTATAATCTCACATCGAAAAGCGGTGAGACACTGCATCGTCTGGGATAGCCTATTGATACCGTTGATCCTGCTGATATTCCCGCATATAAGATAGGCAGCAGCAAACATCCGTCATAGCCCGCTATCAGCAAACGTGGCAATGCTTACAATGACGGAAAGCTGCTAATAAGAAAGATAAAGGTAAGGATAAAGAAAGGTAAAGATATGTGCGCTGTAAAAAATACAGTTGATCCATGGGTCGCAAGGCGTCTAGGCTTGACTAAAACACAGTCTATCGCCAGTGATATTCGACTGAACAACTGTCTTTCAAATAATGACAATCCTATATTGGAAAGGGATGAGCGCTTTTATGCTCATTTAGATGCCCTCAGAGAGAAGCAACTGCATTACGCTGTACAGCGAAGTACTTATTATGCCGCATCGGGCTATCACCAATTTAGTACGGTCAACTGGCAGGACATGCCGCTGATTTCTCAAGAAGTCCTGCGTAACCAACATCTACAGATGGTCTGTACATCAAGCAGCAATATCGACCGCATTGTGACACTTATGTCTTCAGGCACAACTGGTGATCCCAAACGGGTTTATTTCACACGATCAGATCAGTCCGATACCATTCAGTATTTTAAAGTCGGCATGGACAGTTTCACTGCACCCGGCGACAAAGTTGTGATTTGGCTGCCAAACAGCCGTCCGGGCAGTATTAGCGAACTGTTGTCAGAAGCATTAAAACTTGGCGGCAAGCAACCAAAATGCTATGGCGTTATGAATCATTTATCATCTGCTTATAAACAATTGATCGAAGAGAAGCCCGATGTTATCGTCGGCATTCCCATTCAGACACTTGCCCTTGCTAAATACGCCGAAGTCATGGGAACACCGATCCGCGTCAAGAGTGTACTGCTCAGTACTGATGCCATTTCAGATACCGTTGTCAAAACACTGGAAAAACTATGGCACTGCAAGGTTTATCGGTATTTTGGCATGACGGAAATGGGGTATGGTGGCGGTATCGAATGTGAAGTGCACAATGGTTATCATCTTTATGAATCAGATTTTTATATAGAGATTATCAATCCTGAAACAGGGCAAGTCGTGCCTGACGGTACATGGGGTGAAATGGTCATTACGACGCTAAGGCGTCACGGCATGCCGCTCATTCGTTATTGCACCGGTGATGTAACACGCATTATTCCCGAAAAATGCAGCTGCGGATCAAATTTAAAGCGCATTGACAGAATTCATCATCGCGTCAAGGATCCCATTGAACTTTTGCCGAACCAATTGCTGACGAGAAGCGAACTGGATGACCATTTACTGGCCTTGCCGTCATTGCTGGACTATTCCGTTCAATACATTCCGAATGAAAAAGAAAAGCGACTCATTATAACCATTTATTATTTTGGCGATACAATACATCAAGAAAATGTTTTAGAACGACTGCATCAGATAAAACAGGTCTACGATGCAGTTCGCTCCGGACAATGGACACTCGAAATTATTTTAGAAGAAATGTTGCCGTCGTCTTGTCCATCACCAATGAAAAGAACCATTCGCACATCAAAATGACAGGAGGACAATCCAACTATGAAAACCATCTATCTATTACGTCATGGCAAACCCGTTTTGCCGGATACGCAAAGACGTTTTATTGGTCAGTCAAATTTGCCAATCAGTGCTGAAGGGCTCCGACAAGCAAATGCTATTGGCAAGATGCTGAATCGCAAAAAGATTGAAGCAATTTATTGCAGCGACCTCTCAAGAGCCTATGATACAGCACAGTGTATTGCCATGCATCGCGATATTGCCATTAATCAGCATGCAGCTTTAAGAGAAATAAATTTAGGTAATTGGGAAGGTTTAACTTTTGCCGAAGTAGCCTCTTATTACCCGGAAGAATTCAAGGCCAGAGGGCAGGATATCGGCTATTTCAAGCCTCCTAACGGTGAAAGTTTTATGGATTTAAAAGCACGTGTTTCGGATATCTTTCATCACATTTTAACAAGTGAACACGATAAAATTGCAATTGTTGGACACGCAGGCGTCAATCGCATTATCCTGTGCGATTTATTAAAAATGCCATTGACCAGTCTCTTTAAGATTACACAAGACTATGGTGGAATCAATGTATTGGTCGGCTCCGAATCAGATTTGCGCGTCAAATGTCTTAATTTGAAAGTCGCTGTTCCAAAAGAAGCAGCCGCTTCAAAATAATAGCTTTATAAAAGTAAGCTTTAAAGTAGTCAATTTCAAAATAATCTTTTAACCTTTTAACTATCATCATCACCATTAACCGTTAACACATGCATTTTAAATCAACAGAAGGGAGGACATTATGCAAAACGAAAAAGTTATTTGTCCAAATTGCGGGAAAGAAATCGCCAATGGGGTTATTTACAAATGTGTTCGATGCTTTACAGAGTATTGTGTCGAATGCGACAACACGCGCGGCGGCAAATCCTGTCCAAAATGCGGTATGGGGCCAAGACTCATTTTAAATCAGAAAAAAGCTTAAATGCTTCATTTTTAACCATTTATCAATCACGATTCATTATTAACCATTAATGATTTAACGATTCATTCTTTAACGACTCATTATTAAACGATCCATTATTAAGGAGGTATATTATGACAAACCCAGAATTGGCACCAGAAGTCATCGAGGCAGAACAAGTTACCATTGAAATCATTGACAAGACAACCGGTAGAGCGTATAAACGTGAAGTCCCGCTGTCTTATAAAGAAAATGACAACGGCATTATTCTAATCGGCGAAAATGCAGAGGGTCAAACATCTGAAATCGTTTTCCTGTCAAGTATTGCATTGTCTAAACTAAAGGATCTTATGGGGAAAGGGCCTGATCAGTCTGATTGCGATGACCACGACCATCATCACGATCACGACCATGAGCATGATCACGGCGTCGAACTGGATCTCGATTTTAGCATGCAATCTTTATAAACCCTTCTTAGATCAAAATAAGCACAAAGAAAAACCACGCGTTTTATGCCGAAACGCGTGGTTTTTCACATTTATACTTCTGATGCATTCTTAAGGATCTGCTTAAAGCAATATTGTTAAGAGCGCATTTTCAAATTCAATTATTTACATTTTCCGAAAAACACCTTTTACTTTGCCTAATATCTCGACATGGTCTGTATAAATTGGCTCTAGGGCACTGTTTTCAGGTTGCAGTCTAAAGCGACTGGTCTCTTTATAATAGGTCTTAACCGTGGCGGAATCATCAATCATGGCGACGACGATATCACCATTGACAGCATCTTGCTGCTGACGTACCAGCACGAGATCTCGATCAAAAATACCGGCTTCGATCATACTGTCTCCTTTAACTTTCAGCATGAAATAATCGCCTTCATCAACATAATCTGTTGGAATAGGGAATGTGCCCTCGAAATCTTCAACGGCCAGAATGGGCTGCCCAGCTGTAATTTCCCCAATAATCGGGATAAACTGCGTATCGCGCGCAAACTGTTCGACATTGGATGTCGGCGCATGTGTTTCCATATCAAAGATCTCTATCGCACGCGGTTTCGTAGGATCGCGACGTATGTATCCAAGTTCTTCGAGACGTGTCAAATGCGCATGAACCGTCGAAGTGGACTTAAGGCCGACAGCCAGACAAATCTCCCTGACAGAAGGTGGGTAACCCTTTGAAGTGACTTCGCGCTTTAAGAAATCCAGAATTTGCTGCTGTTTTTTTGATATTTTATCTTTCATGGAAACACTCCCTTGTCATTCATTTTTCTAGATTATACCATACGCTCAAAAAATAATCAAACATTAGTTCGATTTTTTGCTTTACAAAGAACATCTGTTCGTATATAATGTAACTACAGAACAAATGTTTGGCTAATCTTTTTATACATACAATATCTCTTACCATTTTGAGCTGCGCAATCAATAAAGGAGGCGCTATAATGTCACAGATTATTCCAAATATTACTTACGATCACCACTTTCAAAAAACAAAAAAGAGAAGACGCAGACTTGTGGTCGTTAATAAAACACGTTTCGTCATCGTCTCGCTGATCTTCCTCATTTTCGTCAGCATCCTCATTACAGCTTTAACCGGCTCTTTTATGTCAGAAGCTTCTACAGATGTTTCCTATTTGTCTTATACTGTAGAGCGAGGTGACACACTATGGGATATTGCCAAACACTTTAACTACTTAGACCGCGACATCCGTGAAGTCGTTTACGATATCAGACAGCATAACCAAATGGATAACAGCAATCTCATGCCTGGCGAAGTGATTGAAATTCCAGTTTCAAGCCGCCTTAACAACTAGACAGTGCGGCAATCGCTCACTTCAAAACAACACACGACACAAATGTGCATTCTTTTTAGATATGCAGTGATATATCTTTAAAGCAAAAAGAGCTCGTAAAGGGTTCTTTTTTGTTTTTTGAAATAGTACTTATCACTGATGGCCGAAAAGTTGACACAGTGCGTGTATCTGTTCGGAAATGCAGTGTTACAGCGCTTTTTGATAGGTTATAATCATAAAATCTGATAGAATCATATTGATAAGGAAATTGCATAAAAGGCTTTGGCTGATCCTTTATCACAATTGGCTTATTGCTTCATCAGCAATATGAATAAAAACGGAGGGCTTAAAATGATCTACTTAGATACCAATTCCATTAACCCCTATTATAATTTGGCTTTTGAAGAATTTGTGCTTCTAACGCGTTTGGATGGGGAAACTTTTAACCGCTAATCCATTGGCGATGATAATCTTCAAAAATACAAGCAATGAACCCATGCGTTCATTGCTTGTTTTTACAATTAATCAAATTTTCAAATTAAAATGCCATGTCTCTATTGGCGTTTGCTTTGTATTCCCTGAATAATATTGAAAACATATTTCTCGATCTATTGAGGCTAAATCAACTTCATAAATGTCAATAATGCCTGTGAAATCATTACCGGTTACTTCTGAGGTTTCAAAGGTACTTGTATCATTATTTAATTGGAACTGAGTCATCACAAATTTAGCGTCAGGTTCAGTGACATTTCCATCAAAATAATCAATATGTTGATGACAGATATACAATTCTGATGCTTGAGAAATGTCAAAATCGTATTCTTTATAAGTCTCACCGACGGGCATGCTAAAATGGTGAAGCTCATAAATATCATTTTTTTTAATGAGTATTCCTAGCCAGTGTTCATTCATTTCATAGCTCATTTTAAATTGATTAACAAATTCGTCTGAATAAAGCTTGGTATTTTCATCAAATGTGGTAATTATATTCAAAGATTCGCCTATTTGCTTTTTTTTATTGCCATCACTTTCATTTATAAAAAGAAATAGAAGGACACTGACAAAAGTAATGATGATTAAACCCTTTAAAAACTTAGTAAACATAAGTATCGCTCCAATACATGCCATAAAATGGATCATAGAGATAAGAGCCATTAGATTGCGCCGAAGGTGAAACGGATCACTTGATGCTATAAGCATTAAGTAATTAGATTGCGACAACAGTCGCTTAACTTCTTTTGTAAACATTGTAAGATAATATTCAAATGATGGTAATAGACATTTCTGTCTGGTTTATGCAAAAAATGCAGGTTCCTTTAGTGTACGCCTGATAATCAATGGAAAAATTAAGGGTGAGCCGTTAGTAAAAGACACGTAAAAGAGCCCCTTGAGGGGCTAGTCTAATTAAATCTGCAGTTCGAAGACGATTGCGTGGCGCTTGAGACAGGAGAGGTAACGTGCCCTTACAGAGGTGCGCATACGTCCCGTTTTGCGAGTGGTCATGATTTCTTTTATCTTTTTCTCTTAATTTTCCTAATTCTAAATGATTTTAGTCATGGGATGATCCAGCACCGTATATGCCGGCAGTGTCTCACCGTAAATTTTCAGTTTGTTCATTACCCTGCGCTTTAATTGAAAGGGATCCGCATCGGAATCGGGAAAATGCTGGATAAACATATGCTTGGGTTTTATGGTTTCCTGTACAAGGGCTCTGCCTTCAGGGTGCAGCAAATGATGACCATTGTAAAAGAGATAATCCACTGCCGAATCGGATTGATTCGGCGTTTATCTTTGCCATACTGCGCAAAAGACACCAAAATAATGAATACACTTGACATGCCGTTAATGAAAACGCTATGCTTATTAAAAGAATATTATCGTGTTTTTAAGCGCTTTTGGTATGCTTAAACACGAATAAACGCAGGTAAAAGCATTTAAAAGTATTAAAAAGTATTAAAAAAGCATTTTAAAAAAACATCTGAAAGTATTTGAAATCGTTTTAAAGTTTATTAAAAGGAGCCATGACGATGACAACATTTATTCAGCTCAACACCGAAAATATCGAAAGGGAACATATCTGCTGCGCTTTTTCAGATAAGAAGTGTACAGATGGCTATGCGCAAAAAAAGCAATGGTTAAAATCTGAATTCGAAAACGGATATGTCTTTTATCACTTAGACGAGCGTGCAAAGGTTTTTATCGAATACGGTCCCATTGAGAAGGCTTGGCTGCCAATCGAAGGGGAGAACTTTCTCAATATCAATTGTTTCTGGGTTTCAGGAAAATATAAAAAACAGGGTTATGCCAAACAATTGCTTCAAAAGGCCATTGATGATGCTGTTAGCTCAGGAAAATCGGGCCTTGTCACTGTCGTTGGCAAGAAAAAATATCACTTTATGAGTGAGGGGAAATGGTTCCTTAAAAACGGCTTTGAAATCGTGGATGAAACGGAGAGCGGCTTTGTCTTATTAATGAAACCACTGCAAACAGTCGATCAACTGCCGCAATTTAAACCACAGGTCAAAACGAATATAGCCGCTGAAACCACTGATTTCAGCGTTTATTATTCAGATCGTTGCCCATTCACCAAATACCATGTCGAAACGGTTTTAAAAGAAACGTTGTCAGACAAATCATTTTCCTGTAGCTTTCATCATCTCACAACACTGGAAGCCGCACAGGCATCGCCAACACCGGCTACTATTTTCAGCCTGTTTTACAAAGGCAAGTTTTTAACAACGGATCTAAGTGTGTGCAGTCAAAGCAAATTTGAAAAGCTGTGTGAACAGCAGGGGATACGGTAGGTTATGCCATGAAATAACAAAAACACAATATGCCTTACGGTTTTAAAGCCCAATGGCAAACTGCTGGTATTTGACAAGTATAATGAAGACCCCATTTCTGTTCTTTGGCAACTATTAGGAAAATCCATCTTTTGCAGTGATGCACGTTAATGTACATTTGTTATAATGTGCATTTTTTATTTATGAAAACAGCGATTAAATAAACAGTAGGATTTATGTACATAATTGTTCAGAGCTGTAATAATTTGTTATAATTAAGTGTACATATATAGGAATTATTCCCGAAATGATTCGGCAATATGGGAGTTATATGAAATCATTTATTTAGGGAGACCAGCTATGAAAAGTCAAGACTAAAATAACCGGAAATTCACTTTAATCAGTAGGTCTAAAAAAGGGCAACTTTAATAAGACTCCCTAAAAGGCAGTTTTCAAAATCTATCGATATT
>NZ_JAHBCL010000003.1 GCF_018390735.1 Fusibacter paucivorans | reverse complement strand
GTATTATCCGATTAATGCAAAAATAAAACTGCTAGATTCAGGATCTTCGGAATCCCGATTTCTAGCAGTTTATTGTTTCGGAGATATCGGCTGTCAAAATTCACTATTTCCCGACAGCCCCTTTTTTAAATGCCTATCATAATGATAAGCATTATGACGGCAATATTCATATTAGGTTTTTCAATTGTCATTCAATTGCTGTCTAATTGTCATTCATCTGACATCAGTTGCGAACACCTGGAGATGCTTAATCTTTAAGTTTTATCAGCCGCTGTTCGACGGCGCTGGCATGAGCACTTAGACCTTCGGCGTGCGCCATGTTTGCTGCAGAAGGACCAAACACTTTGACAGCTTCGACAGATAATTTTTGATGTGTGACGGTCTTTAAAAATGTGCCTACTGAAACGCCGCCGGTATAACGTGCCGCTTTTAGTGTCGGCAGGGTGTGATTCGTCCCCGAAATATAGTCGCCGAATACTTCAGCAGAGTACTCGCCAATAAAAAGAGAACCATAGTTGGTGAGTAAAGGCATCAGCGAATCCGGATCTTCAACACAGAGTTCCAAGTGCTCAGGTGCCCAATCGTTAGCGAGTTTCACAGCTTCATCTAAATTGCTGACGAGAATCACTTCGCCATATTCAGCCCACGAAGCAGATGCAATTGCTTTGGTATCAAGTAATGCCAGCTGCGTCTCTACAGCTTTAATTGTCTGTAGTGCCAACGATTCGTCGGTGGTGATTAAAATTCCCTTTGCCAGCAGGTCGTGTTCAGATTGCCCCAAGAGATCTGCTGCAATGAGATTGGGATCAGCTGTGGAATCGGCGATCACCATGACTTCGCTGGGGCCTGCGACAAAATCTATGCCGACCTGTCCATAGCATTGACGCTTTGCTTCTGTGACATACTGGTTGCCGGGGCCGACAATAATGTCGACAGCGGGAACTTGTTCTGTGCCATAGGCAAAAGCGGCAATGGCCTGTGCGCCTCCGAGCTGATAGATGCCGTTGACGCCTGCAATATCCATAGCGACTAATGTTTCAGGTGCAACTTTTCCCGTGTGTTTTTGAACGGGTGAACAGGCAAAAACGTTTTTAACGCCTGCAACTTTTGCTGGGATTATCAACATGAGTGCAGAAGAGAACAACGGGTAATTGCCACCGGGTACATAACAGCAGCAGGCATTGACGGGAATGACCCGATGCCCTAGCAGGATACCGGGTGCAACTTCAATAGAATCAATATCCTTCAGCGAATCTCGCTGCGCACGTGCAAAGGCTTCAATATTAGCGGCCGCGCGTCGCATGTCGTCAATCAGCGCAGGTGATACCAGTTGATAGGCTGACTGGATAGCTTCGGCGGTTACTCTTAAGATCGGATTGGGGTTCTTGTCAAATTTTGTATTATAGGCGATCAGTGCATGATCACCTTCTTTTCGTACATTGGCGATAATGTCGTGAACGGTTTGTGACAGCCGCTCCAAGTCATCCTGTGGGCGTTCGCTGGCACGTTTGATATATGTGGTCATTATTGGTGTCCTTCCTCCGGTACAATACAAATGAATTTTAATGCGGATTGCCCTTTGTTGGAGAATTGATGCATAGCATTGGCAGGCACGTATGCATAGGCTCCCGGCGTTAATGGATTATCGACACCGTCTATGAAGAGTGTCCCTTCGCCTTCAATGACAAAATTAATATGCGGCCAAGGATGTTGATGTTTCGGTGAATAGCCCTCAGCGCCGAGCTCGACAACGCGCATCACATAGCCTTCCCAGCCTTCTTTTGGTGATACGAGAACCTTCATAAAAGCATTTTTTGCAGCATCGCTCATAACTTGAGCTGCTTCGAGTGTGTTAAAATTACCAACAACCATATTAGCCTCCTCAAATTGTTATTATTTTCTATCTTAACACCCTTTCCTTTAGAAAGCAATTCGGAAGTTGTTAGGGACACGAAACAATTGATTGTCCTTGTCATTCATGTTATACTTGCGATACCGGAGGGCGTGTATGGACTTTAGAAAAAGAAGAGAACAACTCTTGACGGAGCCTGTTGGGAAGGTGTTGATAACACTTGCCGTTCCCGTTATGATTAACAATCTCATTCAAACTTTCTACGATTTAACGGATACATATTTTGTCGGTCGCATCGGCGGGAACGAAGTTGCCGCGATTTCACTGGTGTGGCCAATACTATTCTTAATGATTTCATTTGGTATCGGCATGTCCATGGCCGGCGCGACGCTGATTGCCCAATATATTGGCAGTGGCAATGAGCAGCAGAGTCGGCGTATTGCAGGGCAGATTATTTCTTTTCTGCTGATGATAGCTGTCGCCATCGGTTTAATCGGTTACTCTTTAACGCCTTCAATTGTTTATTGGATGGGTGCGAGAGATACGCTTTTTACCAATGCTTCAACATATTTAAAAATTATGTTTGCCGGTTTGCCGGCGATGTTTATGATGTTTGCTTTCAATGCCATTAAGCAGGGGCAGGGCGATAATATTTCGCCGATGATTTTTGGTGCTGTTTCAGTGGGGATCAATGTTGTGTTGGATCCGATTTTTATCTTTGCTTTAAATCAGGGAATTGCCGGTGCGGCGAGGGCGACAATTTTGGCGCGTGCCCTTGTAGGGCTTCTTTCGGTGGCGACACTGTTTTCGACTCGGCATCAGCTTGAGCTTCAGCTGTGGGACTTGGTACCGGATATGCGTGAAATTATGAAAATATGCCGGCTCGGCATTCCGTCATCACTTGGACAAGCAATGCAGGCGCTGGGATTTACAATTTTAAATGTCTTTCTCGTAGGTTTTGGTGAAGTGACCTTAACGGCATTTGCTATCGGCAATCGCGTGAATTCGCTAATCATCATGCCCACGATGGGAATAGGTAATGCGCTTTCCACTGTGGTGGGGCAAAACCTTGGTGCAGATAATGTCACACGGGCAAGAGAGGCCGTTAAGCGAAGCGTCATTATTTCGACGATAACACTTGTAACAGGTG
This sequence comes from Fusibacter paucivorans, assembly GCF_018390735.1. GTDB lineage: Bacteria > Bacillota > Clostridia > Peptostreptococcales > Acidaminobacteraceae > Fusibacter > Fusibacter paucivorans. Next base: position 168,250 of record NZ_JAHBCL010000003.1, on the reverse strand, counting down.
CAATGATTATGTATCCGTTTTCAGATCGGCTCATCAGTATTTTTACACAAAACCCTGAGGTCGTCTTTCACGGCGGTAATTATTTAAGGCTCATTATGCTGTCGGCGCCGCTGATGGGTTTTTTCCAGATTCTCAATGGTACATTTCAAGGGTCAGGTCACACAGTGTTCAGTATGATTTTGCTGATGGGAAGACTGTGGGGATTAAGGCTGCCGATGATTGTGGCGCTGAGCCATACCCCGTCTTTCGGTCCAAATTCTGTTTGGTATGCGATGATCGCCAGCAATTTCATTATTTGTTGTGTTGGATGGGGGATCTACTTTACGGGACGTTGGCAGCGCAAAGTTATTAAAGATGTTCAGACGGTGGTTGAGCGATAGGTGAACTTTAATAAATAATTCACAATTGGACAGTTGACGTATGAAGCGGATGATGCTATGATAAAGTTGTAATAAATCTTCAGGGCGGGGTGTAATTCCCCACCGGCGGTAAAGCCCGCGAGCCGAAAGGCTGATCCGGTGTCATTCCGGAGCCGACAGTATAGTCTGGATGGAAGAAGATGACGTTTTTTTTATGATCTTTTACCCTGAAGTGCCTTGTGCTTCAGGGTTTTTTGATGCATTGATGTCTCCATTAATGTTTCTCTGAAGCAATAGAAAACGATGCATAAGGAGGCACCGAAATGACAACGAAAACAAATCAAAGGATGTCGGTTTCAACCATGACAAAAGTGGCAATGCTAAGTGTTCTGGCATTTATCTTAATGATGATTGAATTGCCGCTGCCCATTTTCCCGGGCTTTTTAAAGATTGACTTAAGTGATGTCCCGGCTTTAATTGCAGGGTTTGCACTTGGGCCTGTTGCAGGGGTTGCCGTTGAGGCGATCAAGAATATTCTGCACCTTCTCAGGACTTCTACCGGCGGTGTTGGCGAACTGGCTAACTTCCTGATTGGCGCGGCAATTGTGCTGCCGTCTGCACTGATGTACCAGCGAAAACGCACGCGAACCAGCGCGATGATTGGATTGGCGATTGGTACAATCGCCATGGCAGCAATGGGAGCGTTTGCAAACCTTTATGTACTGATTCCGTTCTATACGAACTTCATGCCGATTGATGCCATTGTGGCAATGGGATCCGCTGTGAATGGCAGCATTGACAGTATTACAACATTAGTGCTTTATGGAATTGTACCATTTAATCTCTTAAAGGGTCTTGTGGTTTCACTTTTTACAATGCTTTTGTATAAACATATTTCGCCGATTATCTCAAAGCGAAGTGCTTAAGTGATGTAGGCATTGATATAGACAGTAAAGATATAGATTAGCGGTGCGTGTGATCAACACGGCTAAGAAGCGTAAAAAAACACCTGTACCAATTTGGTACAGGTGTTTGTGTTTTTTGGTGTAAATTACAATTTGTAACGCTGCAATTCCTTTTTGAGGAAGAGAATAACTTCTTCGAGTTCTTGGATGTTCTCTGTCAAATGTGTGATTTCTGAAGAGAAGTTGGTGACATTGGCACTCATTTCTTGTGATGTCGCAGAATTTTCTTCTGCGATTGCCGCAAGTGTATGCATATTTTCGAAAACGCGGTTGATTTTATCGGTTTCAGTTGAGAGCTGATTGGAAATTTCAGCAATAGAAGTAGAGACGGTTTTGATTTGCGAAGCCGCTATTTTACTTTCTTCTGTGACACTTAACATGGTTTTGGTCCCGTTTTCAAGCTGTATAAACTGATCGCCGACTTGATTGACCATATCGTTGACACCGCGGGTGAATTCGTTGAGGCTTTGATTAATGGTATTGACGGCGCCTTTTGAATCTTCAGCTAATTTTCGAATTTCTTCTGCGACGACGCTGAAACCTCGACCCATTTCACCCGCGCGGGCCGCTTCGATGGAAGCGTTTAAGGCGAGCAGGTTTGTCTGCTCGGCAATGGATTCTACGGTGCTTACAATCGTGATGATATCACCGATCTTTTTGCTGAGTGCACTGCCTTGTTCATTAACGCGACCGAAATTATCTTTAACCGCATTGAGATCTGAAGAAGCGCGTTCTAAGTCGACAAAAGCCAATTCGATTTTTTCAACAGAAGTTTCCAGTTGTTCTTTGCCGCTTAATTCTTTTTGACTGATCTGATTGAGCACTTCGATGTTATCGGAAAGAATGCTGACGGAGTTTTCTGTTTCTTCAGCCTGATGCGTTGCACCTTCTGCAACTTCTTGCACGGCTCTTGAAATCAACTCAGAAACTTGCCCCATATTGGTAGCGACATTTGAAAATTTTTCTGAGAAAGAATAGAGATCATCCAGACCGCCTTTGAGGTAAGTGATTTCTTCGCGCAGGTTTTCTTTAACATGCGTCATTTCATCAAAAACTTTTTCTAGGGGATCGTTGGAAGAAATATAAACATCTTCATTAAATTTCAGCTCGCTGATGTGCTTCATTTCTTCTGTGATGCTGCCAATCGGTTTAAAGACTATTGCCCCCGTTATGAGGCTGGCGATGAGGTAAAAGACGGGAACGCCGATGAGCAGTGGTAAATTACTGGTTCCTGAGAGCAAGAAGATGAGTAGTGCCGACAGGAGTGTTGGCAAAACGATAATCTTACCGGAAAGTGTTCGAAGAAAGCCAAAAGATAACAGTTTAGAAGCGGGATAATTAATCACGCGGTGGGTTCCCTTTTCGAACGTTAACTGTACTCTCACAACATGTGTGCCATCACTGTCTACTTTTCGTTCTAAGACTTTCGCGTCGATTTTTTCACCAAAATGTTGTCCGACACCAGTGAGGAGTCCCAAAAAGTAGTCGATGAGTCCTCGTTTTGATTTGTATGTGATAATGACATTTTTATCATCAATTTCTTCAGGAATAAGTCTAGGCGGTTTTGCGCCGGGAATCATTTTTGTCAGTTGCGTATGCACCTTGTCCATGAGCATGAGAAAACCCTTTGCCGATGATTTCTCAAAATAAGAGGGAAACCACTTGTAAAATGATTGAATATTATTTTCGCCGAGTTTTCGCCAAAGTTCCTCAGAGGAGATGTTGTCGTTTTTGGCAAAGGCATCCATTAGTGCTAAAATACGCTTATCTTCAATTTCTTCAAGCGGTGTGATGATTCGGTTGGGATTCCATCCTTGATTTTGAAGGATATTATTCTTTACGTTTTCACCATACATATTGGTCATGGTATTAAGCCAAATGTTTACTACAGTACCTTTCATGTTTTTAGCAACCTTTCTGAATCGTATTTGTTTATCGGATGTCTAAATATAAATGATGTTTAAATGAGGGAATTGAAATGATGTGATTTCCTCAACTATAAATACCGGATAAAATGGGCTCCATGTTAAATGTATTTGCCGAGATGCAAGAAAATAGAGTGCCCTTATTTCTTCTTATTATAACTCTTTTCACAAAAGATATGAAACAGTATTTTACGAGCTGGCGTAACAATTTAAGGGATTTTATGTGAAATATCTGTAAATAAAAACGCGTGGTGTGGTAAAATTTTATAAAGGGAGTTTAATATGGGGGAGGATTCATGAAAAAACGCAGATTGATTATGGCTGTTCTACTGATTATCAGTTCGATCAGCATGATGGTTGCTTTTAATAAAACGTTGTGGGCCTATGGGGATTTAAACTTGGATCAATCGTGGTCCTATTTGCCAAATCAATATGCCAGCCCAATGGATAAAATGCCTGATGGCTTGGAAATCGTTGATTTAAAACTATTCACGAATGGCTTGCTTGGCAGTTCAGAGCGTATTAGGGGAACGCTCTATAAGAAAATTGAACTACCGAGAACATGGCTCGGTGAGGATTTGATTTTATATAATAACGTCTTTCGAGATAATGCAAAAATCTATGCCGACGGACAGCTCGTCGCCGTACAGGGCAGTTTTTCAACAATGGGCAATAAAGCAATGGTTAGTACCATTGAACAATATATTGTCATTGAGCCAATGGGGCGCGACTTAACGCTCATGGTGCTTTTCGACGGCTACAGTGATCACATTGGGGCGTTTGACGATTTATATCTTATGCCGTCGAAACAAATGTTTGGCAGACTCAATATTCTATTTGGCGTGCAGACAGCCGGTTTTATTATGACGTTGATTCTTCTGCTGATGGTTTCCTTGAAACCGCTTCCAAAGTATCAGAAGCGTTCGGAGCTCGTTTTTGTATCGCTGATTATTTTACGGTGGGTTTCAATTGTCAGTTCACCAATTGTGAATCAGCTGCCGATTTCGTTGAATTTTTGGATACGTTTTGGTGCCGTCATTCAGATCTTAATGCTTTGTTATGCGCTTATTATTCTCTTTGAGCGCAAAGAGATCTGGAAGAAGCGCTTGAATGTCATGTTGGCGGTTTTTACGTTTATTATCATTATTGCGCTGTTGCTTTATGAAGCAATGAATGTCAAATGGGTCGTTCTCGGTTATGCTGCTTTGGTGACGGTGCTCTATATGATTTTTCGAAACGAGATCAGGGCAACGGATCGTTTTGCTGAGATGATGGTGGTTAACGTGTGTCTGTTGGCAGATGTCTTTTATCGCGTTAAAGCGTTCTCCCCACCGATGCATCTGTTTATTCTTGCAGTTTATGGCGTTGTTTGGCACTTTTTCAATGCAAGAGAAATGGTATCAAATGCAGAAGAGGGCATCCATGAAACACTGCCGAAGCGCATTGAGACCTGTGACGGTGATGAGACAGCCGGCATTTATGAAGAGGTGGTTGATCGGTTGAATTTAATGGCGATTTCCATTTTTGATTCAAAGACGGTTTTTTCGACAAGAGCAGAGGCCTTTTTTGGCGATGTACTTGGGTTTAGAGGGCTTCATGAAATACTGCTGCCAAATGACGCTGAACAGGCGGAATATCTCAAAGAAATCTTAGAACGCATTGTTGCAGCTGGCTCTCTTGAAGAACGCATCGTTTACTTGGAGTTGCTGCCAAAGGGGATACATCACGGTGAAAGGTATCTCAGTCTCGAGGGATACTGGTCGGATCGGAGCAAATGCCTGATGCTCATTTTGAACGATACCACTGAAATAAACGCAAAGGAACGTCATGCGCTAAAAGTGCGTCAGGAAATGGAAACCATTATTGAGGTGCTTCGCAATCAACAGGATTTTATTGCCTTCAAAAAGAATTATGAACAGTTTATTCAGATTTTAAATGAGCAGTTGCATCGCGAACAGTGTGATGTGATTAAGCTAATGGCCTTTGTCATTACCAAGCTCAATTTTTTCATGATCAAACTCAAGCTCTTTAAAATCGATGAAGGTGTTTCGCGGATTGAGAGGATTGTGTCCGACTTAGAAATGCTTCAGGCGCAGCAAAAAATGACGGCGCTGGTCCAATTTGACACGTTAATGGCAAGTTATCAGATGTCAACAGTGCTGGATGATGTCTTCAAATGGCTGGCCCCTTACATTCGCCATAATGACGGCGATTATCATCAGCGGCTCATCAGTGTCGTTCAGCTAAAGATGCTTGAAGAGCTTATTGAAACGTTGCCGGAAGACGAAACGAAGGCGACACTCAAGTCGCAGCTATGGCGTACGCAGCATTTGAGGTTCAAAGAGCTCGTCAAAACGTATAACCAATATACGCAGGATTTTGCCAAGGCACTTGGCAAGAAAGTACGGAAAATTGAAATAACAGGCGATGATATCTATATAGATTATGAGCGAAATGACTATTTTACGAAGGGCTGTTTAATTATACTGAACAACGCCATCGCGCACGGCATTGAATCACCCGCAGAGCGCGTTCGACGCAAAAAGAGCGAATGGGGAACAATCAGTGTTGTGCTAAAAGGCAGTGCATCCGAGATTATGATCATCGTTCATGATGACGGGCGCGGTTTTGACGTGGATGCTATAAAAGCAAGAATGCTCGAAGCACATCCAGACGCGTACGATGTGATCAAGCAGCTTTCAGATGAATCGGTATTAAACCATTTGCTTGAAGGCACCTATGCTTATAAAGGAACAGCAGACATGGGACTTCAAACCTTAAAAGGCGAAGTTGATTCACTAAAGGGAACATTGCGTATCGAAACGGAGAAACATGCTTTCAGCAGGCTCATTATTACCATCCCAAATGAAAAAGCCTATGTCTTCTAGGATGACGGCATTTGCGCGTCATCCTCGTGATGACAAGTGTCGAGATGTGCGATGAGCGAAGTGACAAATTGACGCGTATTGGCTGCTGTCACAAGTGAATCGATGGTGTGTAACATGCGTGTGTTGTCGATAGAGACATTGTCAGCATAAGCCTCACGGTAAATGCTGGCAATTTTTATCCCCAGCGATTTGAGCTGATCGCTGCTTAGCGGCGTCAAGCACGAGATGGGCTGTGTTAAATTCGTACCATCAAAAGCAGCGGGGTTGGTATAATTGAGCCTCTGTGCCAATGAAGGCAGTGATAAGATTCCCTTATCGGCATCTTCTATTAGTGACTTTGAACCTGAGAAATAAAAGAGTGCGTGCTGCAAATCGCCGAGATCAATTAATTGTTTTAAATTCTGGAAAGCGGCGTTTCGGAGGTCAGAGCGGTAGTCCATGATTAAGTCCAGTTCATCAATAAAGACGACGAGTCCCTTGTAATCAAGCAATGTCAGAAGCTTGCAGAAAGCGCTTAAAAAATCCAAAGTGTTTGTCTTGTCGACAAAACCGGTTAAACCGTATTTTTGCTTAAGTGCATATGGAATTTGACGTTCGCCAGTTAACCAAGCTGTGGTAACCTGCTGCATTTCTGGGTTTTTTTGAATGCGTGCACGCATAAAAGACAAAAATGCGCGTGCAAAATTCATATTATACTGAGATAGCGCCTGACAGACGGCATTGATTTCAAATCTGTTTTGATTGGGAAAAGGTGAATGCTGCAAATTGTTGAGCCAAATTTCAAAGAGATCATTAAAAGATGCTTTGCCCGTTGCATGGTGTTTAACCGATAAATTGTGCATAATGGCATAGTAAAAATCATTGATTTTATTAAAACGAAACCCGTCTTGGATTTGGAGTGTTGCAATGACATAATCTTTTTCAAGCGCATGACGCTTTAAAGTCGAGATGAGCTCAGATTTGCCGGTGCCAAAATCGCCGAGCATTAACTTGACGGCACTGGCGCCGTCTTTTATAAGCGCGAGCTGCGTGTTGAAAGCACGGATTTCATTTTCGCGGCCGAAACTCTGCCAGCTGGATTCAGCTGGTGGTGTGCCGTATCTCAGCGCGTTGATGATGGCTTTTGATTGCAATGCGGACCTCCGGGATCAGGTAAATGCGTTAGTGGCAATGATTTAACCAATAATAACTACCTTTATATTATAACTTTTTGAACGTTTTATGAAAATAGTGATTCCGATGAAGAAAGGGGCGTCAGATGTGATTTGGGAATGCGTCATTGTAGGGGCTGGTGCTTCGGGGCTTTATGCTGCCGCACAGCTGGAGATGCAGAACGTGCTGGTTTTAGAGAAAAAACATCGCGCGGGCTTAAAACTCGGCGTCAGCGGCGGCGGACAGTGTAACTTAACGCATGAAGGTTATGCTAAAGATTTTTTTGATCATTACGGTGCGCATAAAAGTTTTGTGAAACACGCTTTGAAAGCGCACGATGCAAGTGCTGTGCGACAGTTTTTCAAACATTTGGGTGTCGAGACAGTAACCCGTGAAGACGGCAAGATTTTCCCTGCGGATTTTAGAGCGCGGAGCGTTATTCGCTCACTGATAAATCGCATTGAAAACCTTGGACACGTCATACAATACCAGCAGCGCGTTACGGAAGTTGCGCAGTGGTCAAATGGCTTCCTTATCAAAACAAAAGATGCTGTTTACCATTCAAAGCGCGTGATCATCGCAACGGGTGGGCAGTCATACCCGAGTTTGGGATCGGAAGGCGATGGTTATGCACTTGCCGAAATGCTTCATTTGCCGCTTACGGCAGTCGCACCGGGGCTGACGGGCATTTTGTGTAGTGATAAGGCGCTGGCGGCACTTAGCGGCGTCGGGTTAAGCGCAATCAACATGGTGCATTATCCATCGCAGAAGCAATATACTGGGGACTTGCTCATTACACATTTTGGTCTTTCAGGGCCGGTTATTATCAATAACAGCCGAGATTTCAAAGCAGGCGACAGACTTGGCGTAAATTGGCTGGGTGAGGATCCCGGTAAAGTTCAACAGCGAATAAAAAGTATTATCGAAGCCAATGGCGGGCAGCATTTGCGCTACTTATTGAACCAGTTTGAACTGCCGGATCGTTTAAAGTCGCTGATTATCAGTCGCATGGCGATGGATGAACAGCGAAGACTCGCTGAATTCAGCCGAGAAAACCGCCAGCAGCTGATGACATGGCTGACGGCATATCCGATTGCCATCAAAAAGCTACAGGGCTATGATACTGCGATGGTCACTGTAGGCGGTATTGCGACAACGGCGATATCGTCCAAGACGATGGCGGCAAAAAACGTCGATAATCTCTATATTGTCGGTGAATTGATGGATATTGATGGAGACACGGGAGGGTATAATTTGCAGTGGGCATTTTCAAGTGCCTATGCGGCGGTTCAAGCAATATTATCGACAATCTAGGTGCATGACATTGACATTCATTCTCGATAATGATAAAATATTAACATAGATGAGAGCAATTATCAGTATCGGGAGTGTACAAAATGGCATTAGTGCAAATGGGATGTGGGCAAATCGTAAAACTGAATCAAATTGCAGGCAGTGACAAGCTTAAAAAGAAGCTGGAAGATATGGGGCTTACAACTGGCGTAGAATTTACAACCGTGATGAGAACGCGTCGCGGGCCAATGGTTATTGAGCTTAGAGGAACCCGTCTGGCGATTTCAAAAGAAGTTGCAAGCTATATTGATGTTACGCCAATTCAGAACTAAGAGGTAATTATGAAGCAGTTGAATATCGCAATTGCCGGTAATCCGAATTCCGGCAAGACGACGCTCTTCAACACGCTGACCGGCGGCAATCATTATGTAGGCAACTGGCCAGGCGTTACAGTAGAGAAAAAGGAAGGCAGCCGAAAGTTTGGGCAATGGGCGCTTTCAATAACAGATTTGCCGGGGATCTACAGTTTAGAGCCCTACAGTATCGAAGAAATTGTCACAAAGGCATATATTATAGATGAAAAACCTGATCTCGTAATCAACGTGGTGGACGGCACCTTGTTGGAACGAAATCTCTATTTGACAACACAGCTTATGGCGCTGGATGTGCCAATGGTTTTAGCCGTCAATATGATGGATGAGCTGGAAAGACGACAAATTAAGTTAGACGCAGCAGCATTGTCAAAGTCGCTTGGCGTTGAAGTCGTAATGATTTCAGCGCAGAATAAGCATAATATCGATAAACTGCTAGAACGCGCGGTGACTGTGGCAACTGATAGGCGTGATGTTCAGGCAGATCAGAGACGATCCGATGTCGTTGACAGAATTGAACGCGATGCGACGGAAGAGGATGCATCACAGCGGCGTTATGCGGTTATTCAGTCTATATTATCTGTATGCTTAGCCTATCAAACGGTTAAATATGATGAACGGACAGCAAAGCTGGATCGTTTTTTTATGAATGAAGCCATCGGGTTACCGATATTTTTTTTGATTATGGCTTTTATTTTTTATATGACTTTTGAAGTGGGGGGCATTTTTTTAGATGTCATTGACCGCTTTTTTACAAATATGCTGACACCGGCAGTCGTATCGGTTCTTGGATCGGCAGGGGTTCACGATTGGCTGATCCAGTTAATTGGCGATGGCATTATCGGCGGCGTCGGCGGCGTGTTGACATTTGTACCGAATATCGCTATTTTATTTCTTTTTATTTCCTTTTTGGAAGATACCGGCTATATGGCGCGGGTCGCCTACATCATGGATCGATGGATGACGCATTTTGGATTGAACGGTAAGACGTTTGTGCCAATGATTCTGGGGTTTGGCTGCAATGTACCGGCAATTATGGCGACGCGTACAATTGAAAATGAAAAAGACCGATTGCTTAGTATATTGATTAATCCCTTTGTTTCGTGCGGGGCGAGATTCCCAGTTTACGTGCTGTTTGCCTCTGTTTTTTTCAAAGGTTATGAAACGATTGTGACGTTTTCGCTATATGCACTGGGGATTGTGATTGCACTGCTTGCTGCAGTTGTTTTTCGAAAGACGCTGTTTCGCGAGAATGAATCCCATTTTATTATGGAATTGCCCGTCTATCGGATGCCATCGGTTAAAACACTTGGGATTCATGTATGGGAGCGTGTTAAAGGCTATATTGTCAAAGCTGGGACGGTTATTTTTGCAGCTTCTGTCATCCTTTGGCTCTTGTTGAATTTTAACCTATCCGGCATGACGAATATCGATTCGAGCTTTGGTGCTGCCATAGGAAGGGCGATAGCGCCAATTTTTAAACCGCTTGGATTTGGAACTTGGGAAGTGGCATTGTCGCTTTTGACAGGGATGGTGGCAAAAGAAGTCATTATTTCCAATATGGCTATTGTGCTGGGATCACTGGATGGTGACGCTTCCTTTCTAACGGCTCTTCAATCGTTGTTTAATAGTGTTAGCGCATACGCTTTTCTGGTTTTTGTATTGCTGTACACACCTTGTATTGCAGTTGTCGGTGTCATTAAACGCGAGACGAATTCGTGGAAGTGGACATTTTTCTCTGTGACGTATCAATTTGTTGTCGCATGGATTGTCGCTTTTATCTTTTATCGGATCGGTCTCATTCTATTTTGAGGCGTATAAAGGAAGGTGCAAATGCATTTGATTTTAAATGTTGTCATCGCGGTGGCGATTATAGCGTATGCCGCTTATGTCATCCGAAAAACAGTTTTAAAAGTTAAAGCAGGTAAGTGCATGAGTTGTACCAATAATCCTGAGGATGACTGCCATTGCAGGCGCGTTGATGGGATTGTTGGTTTCGGAGATGAAAAAAGAAATGACAAAGAGGACAAAAGGCCTGATTAGTATCATGATTCCCGTCTTTGTATGATGGCGGGTATCGTGCTGTCGCCAATAGATGCAATGAATGTTGCCCCTGAAATTTTTTAGGGGTATTTTTCATGACTTTTTTGGCGCTAATGATCATGAGGATTAGCTAAGCGGTTGGCGGCTAAATGCCGATAATACAAGTGAGAGAAAGGAGTATCGCATGAAGATTTCCCAGTTTTTTTCATCGCTGACACAACCGCAAAGTGTCTTGGCGCCTAAACAAGACGATCGTGTGACCACTGGCAGTGAACGCACTTTAGAAACACAAAGCAGTGTTCGAGACAATAAAATTGCTAAGCTCTTATCCAGATATAATGTGACGGCATCGGAAGATGACCTTGATGAGATAAATCATTTTATGGACAAAGCTTCTGGAACAGAAGCTCAAAAGCTCAATACACTTGAGACAGCGCTTGCCAAGGGCATTGAGCCGACGGATTCGAATTTATCTGACTTGCACAGCGCTTTAAATGATGCAGCGCTAACGGCTGAACAGATTGATACACTGGCTGTACCAAAGGAGGCAACTGCCGCCGATACAAAGGCCGTCATTGCCAGCCTTAAGCTGCCAAAGGCAATAAAGGCGGTTCTTTCAGAAATGGTCGATCAAGGCTATACGCTTAAAGAGGCGACTGCTATGCTGGCGAATGCACTTGGGATTAGCATGCCTGCTGACGGCAGTGCCATGAAGGCTTTAATGAAGGCGATGTCAAAGCTTTCGGTCGAAAGTGTTGCGAATGCACTATCGACACTTGGACTTGAAAATAGCGCCGTCTCAACGACCGAGACAGCAGCCGATTTGATTGCCGAAATACGCCTTGATACAATCGCCAAAACAGAAACGCCAGATATTGCATCAGCGGATTCTTTAGCAGGGAGTAAAGCAGAAGGTGATCTGTTGTCTAATCGTGAAGTACAGCCGCAAACAAAAATGTCTGCGGATCAAACGGGGGCTAAAGCAAGCGATGATCCAAAAGATGACAGCATGGTCTACGAAGAGAATGCTGTGTGGCATAACGATGATAATGCTGTAGTACCGGAGGGTTTTGAAGCCATGGTGATGGAAGCGGTAAATGCCGTTGCCGCCAATTTGGAATCGCTGACAGGTGAGCTAGCAGTAAAACAATATCTTGTCACAGAAACAACGGCAATGGGAATTGAGATGAAAGCGCAATTTGATGCTTTTAAATCGGAGGTCACAGAAACGTTGGCGGCGCCGGAGGCGCAAACGGCTGAGGCATTGGCATCTTCTGTTGCAAAAGCAATCGAAATGATCGACAAGACGATCACGCAAAAAGAAGTGACGCTGTATAGTACCATGCAGACGGAAAGGGACTTGCTTCTCACGTCCAGCGAGTTGCGCGAAGCATCTAATCTATTGGCAGAAGGAAAAATTTCAGATGCTGTCGAAATTGTGTCAAAAGCACATGATACTGTTAAAAATCTGTTTTTCAATCCTGACAGAAGACAGGTGATGCTCTTCGTGACACAGCGCGCGGAAAGCGCAAAACAAGTACTCGAACCCGGATCAGTGCAATCTTCACAGAAAATCCAAACAATCCTTTCTCAGCTTCAAGATGACCAAGGCCGCCATCATGCAAGAGACGTTGTTGAAACGTTGCGTTTCATGGGCAGTAACCATGAGTCAGAAGTCGTCAGCAGCCTTGAAGGCAGAGATCATCAAAATGATCATGAACTGATACGCACGAATGTTAAGGAAATACTGCTAAAAATGGCAAAGGAAGATAGTGAACAGCGTACGGTTAGCAGCACTGAGAAATCACTCATGAATTTAGCTGGACAGCAGATGATGAACGACCAGCAGCAAAACGGCAAAAGGCCATTTTACTTTTTCAATTACCCGATTTCTGAAGCAAATGATGTAGGCGAAATGAAAGTTTATGTTACCGGACAAAACAGACAATCACAAGTAGACTGGCAGAATTCAGAACTCTATTTTGGCATGGACCTTGGCAACATTGGCAAGACGGGCATCAAGATCAGCATTCAAAATGGTGATGTCAGTATTCAAGTCTTAAATGATCAGCATGAAGCCCTGACAGCCGTGCTTGAGACTTATAAAGAAGATATGACAGCTGCCGGGTTTAAGCAAGTGTCCGTTCAGGGTACTCCTTATGAGGACAAGAAACCGAACGCCGTGGTCGAAACGCAGACAGCGGTTGCAGAGCAAGTGATTCAAGATGGAAAGGTGGATATGAAAGTATGAATCCTTATCAAAAATCTTATGGTGAAGACGATTATACTGCATCGGATTTAACACATTATGCCGAGTCGATTATTGAAGCGGCAAATGCAGCCCAAAAACCGATTACACAATCACCTGAAAAAGTTAAACATATGATTAGCCACGATATCCGCCATATGCTTCCGCCTCAGATTTATGAATTAATTGGACTCGTTGCGGCGGCTGTAGAAACGGCAGTAGAAGAGTCAGAGGCGTAATCTGAAATTATTTACTGTGAAAATAAAGAACAGACGTTTGTGAAACCACTCTAAATTGGGTATAATAAGAGTGGTATTTTTATGATTCGAACAGGACGATCTCGGCGCCTGCAATTCGCAACGGGATAGAAGAGAGGGCATATGAAAGTTAATAAATCGTCTAAAACCGGTTCGGCGTCCAAATCCAAGGCGCCTGTAAAGAAAGAAGCAACTGAAGTACCACGTGTTTCCTTCACTGAAATACTGGCAATCAAAGACTACCAGGAACAGAAGGATGCATTGCAAAAAGTACTTGATGAAATTGATTCCAGAGGGCAACTGCTTATTGAAAATCGGACAGTTGAAAATCTGTACGCGTATAAAGAGATGATTAAAACATTTGTCGATGAAGTGGTGAACAATGGTTATGAAGTAAAAGAACGCCGCAGCTTTTCAAGAGGCGGTCGATCAAAAGTGATGAGAACGGTATCGGAAATTGATGCAAAACTCGTTGAACTCACCAATCTGATTATTAAACGAGAACATAAGGAAATTAATGTCTTGAAGAAGGTAGGCGAGATTCGAGGGCTGTTGATTAATCTGATGATTTAATAAGGAGGCATTATGGATTTATCGTCTTTAAACCCGGCGCAGTCGCGTGCTGTTATGGCCGTCGAGGGGCCGATTTTGGTACTGGCAGGTGCTGGGTCTGGGAAGACGCGCGTATTGACGCATCGCATTGCGTCGCTGATTGAAACACATGATATTTTTCCATCGAACATCTTGGCAATTACGTTTACCAATAAGGCGGCCAATGAAATGCGGGAGCGGATTGAACACTTAATCGGCCCAGTGTCGCAGCAGATGTGGGTTGGCACTTTTCATGCCATTTGTGTGCGCATTTTGAGGCGTGACGGCGATAGGATCGGTTTTGGCAACGATTTTGTCATCTATGATACGGCGGATCAAAAGGCGCTGCTAAAAGTTTGCTACAAAGAATTAGGCATAGATGATAAACGTCAGCCGCTTAAATCCACACAGTATAAAATTTCGAACGCAAAGAATGATATGCTGACGCCGGAAGGCTATGAAAAGGAATTTGGCGGGGATTTCACAGAACGCGATTTTATCAAGCTCTACAAGCGCTATCAGGAAAAGATAAAGCAAAATCAGGCGATGGATTTTGACGATCTTTTACTGAATACCCTATTGTTGTTTAAAGAAGCACCGGACGTACTCGCCGGTTATCAGCAGCGTTTTCGCTATATTCACGTCGATGAATATCAGGATACCAACCGTGCACAATATCTGCTCATCAAAGCACTTGCCGGCAAGCATCACAACTTATTCGTAGTAGGCGACGGCGATCAGTCTATTTATAAATGGCGTGGTGCTGATATCCGTAATATTCGCGAATTCGAATTGGATTATCCGGGTGCTCAACTGATAAAACTAGAACAGAATTACCGTTCGACACAGTACATTCTCGACCTTGCCAACAGTGTTATTAAGCAGAATCCCAATCGAAAGGACAAAGTACTCTGGACCGATCGCGGAAAGGGTCAAAAGGCAAAGTACTACAAAGCTTATGATGAAAGAGATGAGGCGAATTTTGTCGTACGCCAGATTAAACGACTTGTTCGCGAAGAAGGGTATCGTTATAAGGATTTTGCCATTCTCTATAGAACCAATGCGCAGTCCCGTGCTTTTGAAGACTTGCTCATTGTAGAGCAAGTTGCCTATAAAGTCGTTGGAGGTCTTAAATTCTATGAGCGAAAGGAAATTAAAGACATCCTCGCATATCTGAAACTCGTGGTCAACCCTCAAGATGATGTGAGCTTTCAGCGCGTTATCAATGAACCTAAGCGAAGTATCGGCGGCAAGTCAATTGAAAAACTTCAAATGTATGCACAAGAACGAGGCTTGAGTTTATTGGAAGCTTGCGGCGAACCGGAAGCGATGGCTCTACTAAGCGGCAAAGCGCGGCAAGGAGCCGAAGCGTTTTATCAGATTATCGGGGCATTAAAGGCCAAAGTTGACACGGCATTTGTCTCGACAATTTTTGATGACTTAATGGCACAGACGGGGTTGATAACACTTTATGAGCAGGAAAGAACCATTGAGGCGGATGCCAGAATTGATAATATTTATGAATTCAAGAGCGTTATTGATGCTTTTGAACAGCGGAATGAAGCGCCAAATCTTAGAGACTTTTTGGCGGAAACGACACTTCGCAGTGATCAGGACAGCATTGAGGACACCGATGACAGTATATTGCTCATGACTATTCATGCTTCAAAAGGGCTTGAGTTTCCCGTCGTATTCTTAGTTGGACTCGAAGAGAACCTCTTTCCAAGCTTTCGCGCAGCGGATGATCCAGAAGCATTAGAAGAAGAGCGCCGCCTCTGCTATGTTGGGATTACGCGTGCTGAGAATATGCTCGTCATCTCGCACGCCATGAACCGTACGCAATACGGGCGCTACGAGGCGCGTTTTCCAAGCGTATTTTTAACAGAAATGGATACTGCGTGTATTGACGGTATTGATCCAGCGGGCGTTGAAATGCCACACAAAGAGAAGCCGAAACAAAGCTATTTTAGTATTGGCAAATCATCTGTCGCCGCGAGTAAACTCGTACCGAAACCGATGAAGCCAACAGAGGCCGCACAGACGGGATCGGTTGAAAATATTGATTTCGTCTATAAGCCAGGCGCCAAAGTAATGCACAAAGTCTTTGGCAGCGGGATGATCATCAGTGTCAACGGTTCGATATTGACCATTGCTTTTGACAATAAGGGGATCAAGAAGCTCGACGCGGATATTGCGCCGTTAAAACCAATTGGTTAGGGGTTAACGCCGCATCTACGATTTTGTGTAAGCAAGTAAAAAATGAAAGCCATCGCGACTGTGATGTCATAACGAGCATCAATTGTCCAGCGGTTTTCACAAAAAGGAGCGTATACATGACGCAGTCTATAAAAGAGCAAATTGAACGGCTGAGGTCGGAAATCGAAAGGCACAGTCATGCCTACTACGATCTTGATCAGCCCTCTATACAGGATTTTGAATACGATGCTCTCGTCAACGAGTTGGCTGAACTCGAAAGACAGCATCCTGAGTTTCTGTCAGCGGATTCGCCAACACAGCATGTCGGCGGCACGGTACGATCAGAGTTCGTCAAGGTAACCCATGATGTCCCGCTCTTGAGCCTTGACAATGCTTACAATGCTGAAGAACTCTATGCATTCGATACACGTCTTCGAAAAGAACTGGACGAACCTTTTGCCTACTCGGTGGAGTATAAGATCGATGGTCTGTCTGTCGCAATTCGCTATGAAGATGGCGTGATGCTGAGGGCGGCGACGCGCGGCAATGGTGAAGTGGGTGAAGACGTTACCGATAATGTCAAAACGATTGCGACAGTCCCTAAAGTGCTTGCAGAGCCAGCCCGCGGTCTTTTAGAAGTGCGTGGTGAAGTTTATATTGATAAAGAATCCTTCAGGAAGATGAATGAACAGCAGACACTACAGGGAAAAGCAGCCTTTGCGAATCCAAGAAATGCGGCGGCGGGAAGTTTGCGGCAGCTCGATTCCAACATTGCTGCTTCAAGACCCATGGCGATTTTTGTCTTTGAAATTTTACAGGGAGACGACCAAGTCTTTCAACAGCAGGATGATGCATTTTCAAAGTTAAGACGGATGGGGTTTGACACTGTGGCACCGGCGATTTTCAATAACATGACAGATGTGATTGCCTACTGTGACAGCATGACGGAAAAAAGGCACGCATTGCCCTATGAAATCGATGGGCTCGTTATCAAAGTCAATGCATATCACCAGCGTTTACAACTGGGAAGAACGGCTAAGAGTCCGCGATGGGCGATTGCCTATAAATTTCCCGCAGAACTGGCGGAAACGCGACTAAGTGCTATTCAAATTCAAGTCGGAAGAACGGGTGTATTAACGCCGCTTGCCGTTTTTGATCCCGTAACCGTGGCGGGTTCGACGATCGCCAAAGCAACGCTGCACAATCAGGATTATATTGATGAAAAAGATATTCGCGTTGGCGACTATATTCTGGTTCAAAAAGCCGGTGATGTCATTCCGGCAGTGGTACGGGTTCTTAAAGAGAAGCGTGAAGGCGATTTGCAGGTTTTTAAATTACCGACGCATTGTCCGGTATGCGGTACAGAAGTGATCCAAAATGAAGGTGAAGTGGCAAAACGCTGTCCAAATGAATTGTGTCCGGCAAAGCTCAGACGCAAGATTATTCATTTTGTTTCGAGACCTGCGATGAATATCGACGGTGTTGGTGAAGCGATTATTGATCAGCTGATTGAAGCGGGTTATTTAAAAGACGTTGCGGATATTTATGAATTACATCATCAGCGCGAGGCGCTAATCGCATTGGAACGCATGGGTGAAAAATCGGTTGACAACATGCTGGCTGCAATTGAAACATCTAAATCAAATGATGTCTACAGGCTTTTATCCGGACTGGGGATACCACATATCGGTGCAAAAGCAGCCAAAGTTCTGGCAACAAAATTTGGCAGTTTGGATGCGGTAATGACGGCTTCTCAAGAAGCGCTTACAGCGATTGATGAATTTGGTGAAAAGATGGCAGATTCTGTTATTCGCTTTTTCGAGGAACCGGAGCATCAGGCTATTATTAAACATCTTCGTGCCTGCGGCGTCAATTTTGATTCGGCACTTAAAGCCGTTGATGAGGGATTGCTTACTGGCAAGACGCTTGTTGTCACGGGAACCCTTGCACATTTTACCCGTGATGAAATCAAAGCTGAAATTGAGCGGCTTGGTGGAAAAGCTTCTGGGAGTGTTTCGAAAAAGACGGATTATGTGATTGTTGGTGAAGCAGCGGGCTCGAAAGCCGAAAAAGCCCGTGCGCTAGGTGTGACGATCTTGACAGAAGAAGCATTTTTGACAATGATCAAAACTCTTTAAATCTTCGTAACAATCCTTGTAATCAAATGCGAAAACACGTAAAATGAGTGCAGAATTAAATCTTAAATGCCAACGACGGCTAATCCTGATTATATGAGGATTAGTCGTTTTTTGTGTTTAGAGGAGAAGGGTTGAAGGTGTTTATAATTATACAAAATTATGCGTTGTGCATGCATGCGACAGCAGGCAGTCGATAAATGCGGCAAACCGTAAAATATCTCTATTTATTAATGCGTGTTACAGGAACTTTATAATTTCCTTACGAATGTGACATGGATTAAAAAATGAAAGTTAACAGTTGTGCGAATTGCAAAAAAATAATTTTACACGATTATTAAAATTCTGTGTTGTGAATAATTAAACTATTTTGAAATTAAAGGCGATAGAAGAGTTGTTACAATTAATTCACAGATAAAACGGCTACTAAACATTGAAAAATAGAGGGATTTAGTTTAATATTATTAGAAACACATGCGAAAACAACAATTCTATTTACACTCTGTTCACAAAAAAAATGCACGTTAATGTGATTAACGAGTATAAACCAATCTCATTTATACAATTACATCCAAAAAAAATGCAATTATATTTTAAAAGAGTGTCATAATTTGATGTAATGTATCATTATGGTAATAGGGTTTGTGTCGAGACGTGTGCTACAGGAGTTGAATGAATAAGGGCGAGTAAACGAAACGGCCTGGCAGCAACTGTTTGCGTATACAGCAACAGTAAAAGTTTATTCAATATCTATATTTCTGAAAATACGAAAGGAGTGTTAGATTTGGGCAGATATGTAGCGAGAAGATTTGTATCAATGATCATTACATTATGGTTTGTCATTACCATCACATTCTTCTTAATGCATTCTATACCAGGCGGGCCGTTTTCAAGAGAGAAGGCATTGCCGGAAAAAGTATTGGAGGCATTAAATGAGAAGTATCACCTCAATGATCCACTGTGGAAACAGTACACAGATTATTTACAGGGGGTTGTCGTATTAGACTTCGGACCATCTTTCTCGAGACCGGGTATCTTCGTTTGGGATAAGATCCAAGAAGGTTTCCCGATATCTGCTAAAGTTGGTGGTATCGCGTCATTATTTGTTATTATAGCAGGTATTCCCGCCGGCGTGATATCCGCACTCTATCAAAATAAACTGCCGGATTACATCGTCACGGTGATTGCGACCGTCGGGGTCGCCGTGCCGAGTTTCGTCGTCGCCACGTTATTTATCTACGTCTTTAGTGAGAAATTAATGTTGGTGCCGGCGTACGGGCTGGAAGAAATCAAATCATACATTGGTCCGACGATTGCGCTGGCTGGCTTTTCGCTGTCATTTGTCGCGCGGCTTTCGCGATCGAGTCTGCTTGAAGTCATGCAGCAGGATTACATCAGAACAGCGCGGGCAAAAGGACTGTCTGAATTAAGTGTTATCTTCAAGCACGCCATTAAAAATTCACTGATTCCAGTTATCACATACATGGGGCCAACCATTGCCTCCATTTTAACGGGTTCATTTGTCGTCGAGCGTATTTTTGCGATACCGGGCATGGGAAAACTTTTTGTTGAAAGTGTTGGGAACCGTGATTATACCATGATTATGGGAACCACGATTTTCTATGCTGCGTTTGCCATCATCATGATTTTCTTAGTCGATATCGCTTATGGGATCATCGATCCGAGAATTAAACTAGGTGATTAAGGGGGGCGCATGGAAACGAAAATGACGAATAAATGGGAGCGCTTGGAATTAAAAGCGGCTGAGAGTGAAGCCGTTCGTAAGAGCTTGACGTACTGGCAGGACGCGTGGCGCCGACTTAAGAAAAATGTTCTCTCAATGGTTGGATTGGGTATTATCATTTTATTAATGCTCTTTGCTGCATTTGGCAATTTCTTTACAGAGTGGTCTTTTTCCGATCAGGATCTGGACATGTCAAATCTTCCGCCGACACTCGATACCTTTGATATTGGTGACGGCACACTTGTATATGTGCACAAGGAATACACACTCTATCTCGTTGAAGAAGATGGCGCGAAATTGACTAAGCTGCCAATTGAAGATAAAAACGTTATGAAAAAATACAATGGCTATACAGTCGATGGCAAAACAGTGGTTATTGACTATAGCCTCGCTGCTAAAGCGAAGCAGTCCGGGGATGCCGATGCACCGAAATTCCAACTCATCATAGATGACCAGTCTTTCACGGTGCCAACGGGTCAAGTTTACAACAAGGTTTACGTACTGGGTACGGACAGACTTGGGCGAGATATGCTCGCGCGGCTCATATACGGTGCTAGAATATCACTGCTCATTGCCTTTATTGCAACGGCTGTTCAGTTCTTTATCGGCGTACTTTACGGTGGGATCTCCGGTTATATTGGCGGTACAGTTGACAATATCATGATGCGGATTGTCGATATTATTGCGACGGTGCCTCTGCTCTTATATGTTATTCTCTTGATGGTCGTTATTGGCCCTGGCCTCAAGACGATTTGTATTGCCCTTGGTTCCGTTTACTGGGTGAATATGGCGAGAATTGTACGCGGTCAAATTTTGAGTATTAAAGAACAGGAATACGTTCTTGCGGCGAGAACCATTGGTGCGAGCACGTGGCGAATTATGGTAAGACACCTTATTCCCAATGCGCTTGGTCCAATTATCGTATCACTTGCGATGATGATTCCGAATGCGATTTTTACAGAGGCGTTCCTGAGCTTTATCGGCCTCGGCGTCAATGCGCCGATGGCATCATGGGGGACCTTGGCCAACGATGCAGTGCCGGGCCTTAGATCGTATGCATATCAGTTGATGTTGCCATCGATTTTGATATCACTTACTGTGTTGGCATTTAACTTCTTAGGTGACGGGCTCAGAGATGCGCTCGACCCTAGACTTAGAAAATAGAAAGGCGTGTGGACATGGGCGAGAGAATTTTAGACGTACAGAACCTGTACACTTCCTTTTATACACATTTAGGTGAGGTTCAAGCCATTCGCGGCGTAAGTTTTCACCTAGACAAAGGCGAAGCGCTGGGAATCGTTGGCGAATCAGGCAGCGGTAAATCTGTTACATCAATGTCTGTTATGAAACTATTGCAGCATCCCGGAAAAATTAAATCCGGAAAAATTATGTTTAAGGGCGAGGATATCGTTCCGAAATCATCCAAAGAAATGATGAGTATTCGCGGTGATCAGATTGCCATGATCTTTCAGGATCCAATGACATCGTTAAATCCCGTCTATACAGTGGGTAATCAAATTATGGAAGCCATGATTAAACATCAGGGTCTTTCGAAATCAGAGGCGCGGAAGAAAGCCGTTGAAATGTTGAAACTCGTTGGTATTCCGTCACCGGAAGATCGCGTTGACAACTATCCGCATGAATTTTCAGGCGGGATGCGCCAGCGTGCTATGATTGCCATTGCACTTTCGTGTCAGCCTGATCTGCTGATTGCAGATGAGCCGACAACAGCGCTGGATGTCACCATTCAAGCACAGATATTAGAACTTTTAAAAGAACTTAAAGATAAAGTCAATACAGCCATTATTTTAATTACACATGACCTCGGCGTCGTTGCAGATGTCTGCAGCCGTATTGTCGTTATGTATGGCGGCCTCATTATGGAACAAGGCAGTGCAGAGGACATTTTCTATGAACCGAAGCATCCTTACACAATGGGCCTTATCAAATCCATTCCACGATTGGATTTAAATGAAAGACAGCGGCTCGTTCCCATTCCCGGGACACCGCCCGATTTATTAAATCCGCCCGTTGGGTGTCCATTTGCATCGCGTTGTCCTTATGCAATGCAGATCTGTGCAAATGAAGCGCCAAAGTATTACGACATTAACCCAGGACATCACGCTGCGTGCTGGCTGCTTGACCCTGAAGCGCCTAAGGTTGAAGTCGATACAGGGGTGAAACGAGGTGGCGCAGATGCGTAATGAAAATAAAGAAGTATTGTTAGAAGTTAAAAATCTTAAGAAATACTTTAAGATCAACAAAGGGTTTATTCGTAAAGACGTTCGTTATGTACAAGCTGTTGATGATGTGAGCTTTAAAATATACAAGGGTGAAACGCTTGGACTCGTTGGAGAATCAGGTTGCGGCAAGTCGACGACAGGCCGTACACTTATCAGACTCTATGAGCCTACAGGCGGTGAGATCATCTTTGACGGTGCTGAAATTGGCGGTATGTCTGAACAGGAACTCAAGCCGTTTCGCAAACGCATTCAAATGATTTTTCAGGATCCGTATGCATCACTGAATACGCGTATGACCGTTGGTGATATTATCGGTGAACCGCTGGATATTCACAACTTAGCTTCTGGTGAAGCACGCCAAAAACGTATTTATGAATTGCTCGAACGCGTTGGCCTCAGTAAAATGCATGCCAGCAGATATCCGCATGAATTCTCAGGCGGGCAGCGACAGCGGATTGGCATCGCCCGTGCGCTTGCGGTTAATCCAGATTTCATTATCTGTGATGAACCGATTTCAGCATTGGACGTTTCAATCCAAGCACAGGTGGTCAATATGCTTGAAGATCTCCAAAATGACTTTGGGTTAACGTATCTGTTCATTGCGCATGACCTGTCGATGGTGAAACATATTTCAGATAGAATTGGCGTTATGTACCTCGGAAAACTCGTTGAGCTTTCCGACAGCAAGAATCTCTATGAAAAGCCGCTGCACCCATACACACAAGCGCTTCTTTCGGCAATTCCGATTCCGGATCCGGAAGTCACGCGACAAAAGCAGCGCATTATTTTGGAAGGCGATGTACCGAGCCCAATTAATCCGCCGTCAGGTTGTCGTTTTAGGACGAGATGCATCTATGCCATGGATGTTTGTGCCGAAATTGAACCGGAATTTAAGGAAGTCGAGCCGGATCATTTTGTCGCATGTCACTTGATGGATCAGAAAAAATGACATTTAATTAATAATTAACAAATTCATCTTTATTTGAAAAATAAAGGGTTCTGTATTATAATATGGTTATGTTAAAAATTGTTAACCATTGTATTAAAATTGTGTTACAAGCGAATTGAAAGAGAGATAAAAGCGAGGGAATAACACAATTATTGAACGGTATGAACGGCTTTAGCCGTTTATATAAATCATGATCCATGATGACACATCACAGCGAAGGCGATGTTTCAGCAACACATTGCAGGTTGTGAAATCAAAAAAAATGGAGGGGATTATTTTGTTTAAGAGAAGTTTAGCACTATTATTAGTGGTAATGATGGTAGCAGGCTTGTTCATCGGCTGCGGCGGCAACACAGAAGAACCGGCTGCACCTGCTGACAATACGCCGGCAGAGACTACCGAACCAGCAGCAGAAACGCCAGAACCAACTGAGGCACCGGCAGAACAAGTTCTTTATTGGAACATTGGCGCTGAGCCAAAAACGATTGACCCAGGCTTAAATGCAGCGGTTGATGGTGGTCACGTAATCAACAATATGTTTGAAGGTTTAATGCGTGAACTCAATGGTACTTTAGAGCCAGCAATGGCTGAAAGCTACACAGTAAGTGATGACGGTATGGTTTATACATTCACACTTAGAGATGCAAAATGGTCAGACGGCAAAACTGTCACAGCTCAAGATTTTGAATGGGCTTGGAACCGTGTATTGGCACCAGAAACTGCATCTGAGTACTCTTGGATCTTTGACGCTGCAAACGTTGATACTTTCCAAGCACTTGATGACAAAACGTTTGAAGTAACACTCAAGGCACCAACACCTTACTTCTTAGGTTTAACTGCATTCTATACATTCTTCCCAGTAAGACAAGAATCAGTTGAAGCTGGCGCTGACGGCGCATGGGCAATTGATCCTGCAAAATCAATTGTAAATGGTCCTTTCATGCTCGATTCATATGTTGGCGGCGACAGATTGGAACTCGTTCCAAATCCTGAATACTGGCAAGCTGACAAAGTTAAACTTGAAAGAATCGTCGGTGTTATGATTGTTGAAGCATCAACAGCATTAACAGCTTACGAAGGCGGCACACTAGATGTCCTCGCAACAGTTCCTACTGAAGAAATTTCAAGACTGATTGCAGAAGATCCTACATTCTACATCTTGCCAATGGATGGTACTTATTACTATGCATTTAATGTAGAAGCTGCACCGCTTGATGATGTCAATGTCAGAAAAGCATTATCGCTTGCAATTGACAGACAAGCAATCTGTGATACTGTAACGAAAGCTGGTCAAATTCCTGCTTTAAATATTGTTGCACCTACTTCTTATGATGCAGATGGCAACCTGTTTAGTGATCAATTAGGATCAGTTGGTCTTCAAGCCACTGCAGCTGTTGAAGACGCACAACAAGCATTGGCAGACGCTGGTTATCCAAACGGCGAAGGTTTCCCAACACTTGAATTAATGTACAATACTTCTGAAGGCCATAAAGTCATCGCAGAAGCTATTCAAGAAATGTGGAAGAAAAACCTTAACATCGACGTTGCATTAACAAACCAAGAATGGGCTGTTTTCCAAGATACTAGAAAACAAGGTAGTTTCCAAGTTGCAAGAGCTGGTTGGATTGGTGACTACTCTGACCCTATGACATACCTTGACATGTTCACATCAACTAACATTGGTGCAACGAACTACTCAAGATGGGTCAATGAAGATTATGATAAACTTCTTGAAGATGCTAAAACTGCACCAGGTCAAGAACGTTTCAACATGCTTTATGACGCAGGTAAATTAGTAGAAGAAGCATACATTAACTTGCCAATCTACTACTATACAAACACAATCATGGTAGCTGATAAAGTTCATGATTGGGAAATGAACACACGTTCTACATGGTGGTTCGGATTTGCATATATCGAATAATCTCGATTGCATATGAGAGGGAAGGTCTTCGGACCTTCCCTTTTTGTTTTGCCTAAAAATTACGAACATGTTATAAACGCATTACGATCTAAAAACTTGTGAAAGCCTGTGATATAATAGATGCGTAATAAGTGATAATGACGAAGGTAAACATGTAGATGACGGCTGTTTTTAGGTCATTGGATTTGGAAAACAGCGCCGGATTTACAAAGTACATATAAGAGGTGAAAGATGCGCAAAGGGAAATTAAGCAACGAGAAGCTAAACGATCTTGTCCTGAAGACCGTGCAGACTTCCAGAGAAGATGTTCTTATTGGTGCCAGCATCGGTGAAGATTGCTCAGCCGTTGCCTTTGGCGATACGGCATGTGTTCTATCAACAGATCCCATTACGGGGACGGCAGAAGCAATCGGGAAATTGGCAGTGAATGTAGGTCTTAATGATATAGCTTCCAGCGGGAGTGAGGCCGTTGCACTTCTGTTGACCCTATTATGTCCAGAGGAAACGACAGATGAAGCGATCTCAGGTATTATTAGGGATGCACAGATCACGGCGAATACACATAACGTTGCCATTATCGGTGGACACACTGAACGGACATCAGCTGTTAATCGCATCGTGATCTCGGTAACCGCTATTGGGAAAAATACGCCGACTGGCATTGTCAAAACCGGCGGTGCTCATGCGGGAGACTTCATTTATATGACGAAGTGGGCAGGGCTTGAGGGAACCGGTATTCTAGCGGTTGAAAAGAAAGAAGAACTTCAGACGGTTATGAAGTCGACAGAACTTGAACAGGCCAGACAAATGCTGGTGTATACAAGTGTCCTAAAAGAAGGTGCCATTGGCAAACAATGCGGCGCAACGGCCATGCACGATGTGACAGAAGGCGGCGTTCTCGGTGCTGCTTATGAAATCTGTGAAGCCAGCGGTCTCGGCTGCGAACTTCAAAAAATGCACATTCCCATTCACCCGGTAACAGAGATGATTTGCAATCATTTTCTCATAGATCCGCTTAAACTCATTGCAAGCGGTGCCATGATGATGACCATTGCGCCTGAAAATGCACCTGCACTCGAACAGGCTTTTATTGCAGATTCCATCGAATACGCAAAAATTGGCGTGATGACAGAGGCAACAGAAAAAATGCTGGTCTACGGCGATTTTGAAGTTGAAGAAATCAAAGAACCGATTGCACCTCCAGAAGGCGATGCACTCTATGATGTTTTAGATTAGGAGTGACCGATGACATATAAAAAAATAGGCATCATCATTGGCATACTGTGTTTGATGATGAGTATGCACAGTGTAGTTTTTGCCAATAAATTTATCGAAACAGACACGGTGACAATGACCAATCCGCTGACAGGCGTCACGGGGAATTATCAGCCGGTTAATCTCATGATGGGCGGTGAAGACGTTATTACAGACGTGCCGGGAATACTCTATACCAGCGGCAGCAATACGCGGACTTTGGTTCCCATTAGCTTTATCGTCGACAGAATGGGCGCGACGATTAGCTGGCAGCAAGAGACGAGAGAAATTACCATTGATACAGCGGGCAAGCAGATTGTCATGCAGATTGACAATGCCTATGCGACTGTAAACGGTACGAAGACGAAACTGCCTGATGGTATTGCGCCAATTTTGCTGGCATTCGGCAATCAAAACAAGACATTTGTACCCGTTAAGTTCATTAGTGAACAATTGGGGTTGGAAATCAACTGGATTGGTGATACGAGGACCGTTGCCATTAATAAGCCGGTCCAGACACTGACGAATGTTTACCTCGACTATCTTAAGCAGTTTCCCGAAATTAGAATGAAAGTGACTGGTGAAGTTGATGCCACTTCCTTTGTGATTTCAGGCAGTGATGTTGGTGAACAAGATAAAATCGTGATTGATCTCCAAAATACAAAATTTGAACTCGATGACCCTTCAATGCTTAAGAATGGTGTTGGCACTTATCGCGTCGGCGATGGTATCTTTGGCATTGACCGCGTTGAGATCAGTCTTAATGGCACTAATCCGCCTACAACGCGTGCCACCGTCTTTTTAGATGAAAAGCGCGGGCACCGTGTCTTTTACGATGAAACGACGCATGAAATGGTTATACAGCTCATTAATACGGTCAATGACGTTCAAATGGAAAATACTTACGGTACGGATACTGTCGTCATAGAAACCAGTGAGCGCCCAGCGTATAATATCAATCTTATAGGTGATCAAATTGTCGTTGACGTCTTCAACAGTGTTTTAAAAGCAGATGAAGGGCTGTCAACGATTGTCCCGGTCAACAAGGGCAAAATAGAATCATACGGTTACAGTCAACTGGATACCAGTCAATACGGTACGGAGGATCTCTATACATCGAAAGATGTGATTACGCGGGTTGCCATCGCATTGACAGAGGCGGTTACGTATGATGATATTTATATTGAAGATGACGGCACGAACATTAAAGTGTTCGTAGCACAAAATCCGCTCAACAATTTTGATTATGTTAGGTTAAATACGGCAAAGAGTCATGTAAGCATTCATCTCTTCGATGGTTCGAACTTCACAAAAGCATATGATTCGAAGACGCGAACGCTCACCCTTAAACTGCCGGTGGCCTCCACAGACCTCAATGATTTCACCTATCCTGTTGATGATAATATTGTCCGTGCTGTCAATATTGCCAGATCAGGCGATCAGTACATTGTGTCCATACAGCTGATCCAAAATACAACTTATACGGACAACAGTACCGCAGATGATATTATCTTCGCCTTTACCAATAATACGATACTGAATTCGAATTACACGGATACACTCATCGTGATTGACCCCGGCCATGGCGGACACGACTCCGGCGCTGTCGGGACATTGGCAAAGGAAAAAGATTTGGCGCTCCAAGCGTCTCTGTCGCTTGAAAATCAATTGAAACAGCTTGGGTTTAAAGTCTATATGACGCGCTCAAAAGATGTATATCCCGGACTTTATGATCGTGCGGATATTGCCAATGACTTGAATGCGGATCTATTTGTCAGTGTTCACATCAACGCGCATACCAATACGGCAGCAACGGGTGTTGAAGTGCTTTGCAATTCGGAAAGCATGACTGGCGGCAAAGGGCTGGCGACAGCAATTCAGAAGGAACTGGTGAGTGACTTAAACGCCGTTGACCGCGGTGTTGTCCAAAGACCGAATTTGGTTGTGCTGAGGGAAACGAAAATGCCTTCTGTGCTTTGTGAACTCGGTTTTATCAGCAATGCATCTGATCAAGCGAAGCTTATGGATCCAGCCTATCTCGACAAAGCGGCAGGTGCCATCGTCGATGGGATTGTAAAATTCTTAAAATAGCAAATTAATGCGATTGCCTTAATGACTAAATAGAAAACGGCGGTATAACACTAAATGCTGAAAAGAACCATTCGCTTTGATAAAATTGCCGGTGGTTCTTTCGGCTTGATTTAAGGAAGGTGATTAAATGAGAATAGACGGTAGAGCATTTGATGCACATCGACCGGTAAAAATAACGCGAAATTATGTGAAACACCCTCATGGCGCAGTGCTGATCGAGATGGGTGAAACAAAAGTCATCTGTACGGCGACGGTTGAAGAAAGAGTGCCATCGTTTTTAAAAGGGGCAGAAAGCGGCTGGCTGACAGCAGAATACGCCATGCTGCCTGGGTCGACACAATCTCGAAAGTCGCGTAATACGAAAGGTGTGGATGGCAGAAGTCAGGAAATACAGCGACTAATCGGTCGATCGCTTCGGGCGATTATCGATTTAAAAGCACTCGGAGAGCGAACCATTTGGATCGACTGTGATGTTATTCAAGCAGATGGCGGCACGCGTACGGCTTCCATTACAGGTGCTTACATTGCATTATCTGATGCAATTAACCGTTTGATGACGGAGGGTGTTTTGACGCAATCACCGATTATCACTTCAGTTGCTGCCATCAGTGTCGGAATTGTCGCAGGCGAACCGCTGTTAGATTTGTGTTATGTTGAAGATTCCAAAGCGGATGTTGATATGAATCTCATTATGACAGGCGAAGGTCGCTTTGTCGAAGTTCAGGGAACGGGTGAAGAAGCAACCTATTCAAAAGAGGAATTGATGACACTCCTCGCGCTTGGTGAAAAGGGGATCGCGTCATTGACGGCATACCAAGAAGCTGTACTCGCAGGGACGGTGTAATGAAAAAGACAGAAGCCAAAACAGCCGTTAAAACTGAGTTTAAAACAACGTCTAAAACAACGCCTAAAGCAACGCTAAAAGAGAACCAAAGCGCTTATCCATATAAAGCGGTATTGGCATCTGGGAATTCACACAAACGGCAGGAAATTCAAGCGATGCTTAAGGATTTTGATTACGAAATATTGTCCTTGAAGGATGTTGGACTTGAAAATATGGAGATTGTTGAAGATGGCGATACATTTGAAGCCAATGCCGTGATTAAGGCGAAAGCTGTTCAACGTGAGATTGGCGGTGTTGTGCTCGCAGATGATTCCGGGTTAGAAGTGGATGCGCTGGGTGGCGCGCCGGGGGTCTATTCTGCGCGTTATGCAGGTGAACATGGCAATGACGAAGCCAATAATTTGAAGCTTATAAAGGCATTAGAAGAGGTTGAACCGGCGCAGCGGACAGCGCGATTTGTATCAGTCATCGCCATGATCTTTGAAGACGGTGAAACCATCACTGCTAGAGGAACCGTTGAAGGGATTATTCAGTTACAGCCAGTTGGCGATAATGGCTTTGGCTATGATCCGTTGTTCTATTATCCGCCTTTTCAAAAGACGATGGCGGAGCTAACCATGAGCGAAAAGAATGCAGTAAGCCATCGAGGCAATGCATTAGCTTTGTTGAGGCAGAAACTGGAGGCAAAATATGCGGGTCTGCATCATCAGTGACACGCATGGAAACATGTCGAAAGTCACACATTATCTGGAAGAAAACTTAAATTTTTTTGATGAAATTTGGCATTTAGGTGATTTTATTAAGGACACTGAACAGCTAAAACAGAAATTTGGAAGGCCGATGATTGCCGTTAAAGGCAATTGTGACTTTTACCAGAGCGGTCCGGAAGAGATCGTAAGGGAGATTGACGGGAAACGCGTACTGCTTTGTCACGGTCATCATCACAGTGTAAAATCATCATTGATGAACCTCTATTATTATGCCGTACAGCAGAATGTCGATGTCGTATGTTTTGGTCATACGCATGTGCCCGTCAATGAACGCGAAGAAGGCATTTTATGCTTCAATCCAGGCAGTGCTGCCATTCCAAGAGCTGGTTTTCGTGCTTCAATTGGCATTATGGAGTTCGGCAGCGGGCGCGTCGTGGCAACGCACGTTCATCTGTGATTGGTGATTACTATGCAGAGGTGACTATGCAGTGGTGAGGGGTATGCGTACTATTTCAATGGTCGTGTGATGCGTTTCAAAAGGACTAAAAGGTAGTTGAAATAGACTAAATTTTCTGTTAATCGCGATATGGAGCAGACCGCTATAAGTCTGATAAAATCTCGTTTTTAGCGATTATTTTATTACAAAAACAGTTGACGCGCTATCCCATTTAATGTATAATAAAATTCGTCAGTGAACAGCGGGGTGTAGCGCAGTTTGGTAGCGCATCTGGTTTGGGACCAGAGGGCCGCGGGTTCAAATCCTGCCACCCCGACCATTGTTTTTATTTGGTTGATTGCTGAACACTGATCAAGCGTATCAATGCTGAGCATTTTTCTAGGGTTCAGGACAGATGTGAAGTGTTAATACAACGGCAGTGATTATACACTGCAAGGTGAATATGTGAATGAAATATGGCGACTGTCGTCAAGCGGTTAAGACTCAGGATTGTGGCTCCTGCATACGTGGGTTCGAATCCCATCAGTCGCCCCATTACTTTTGGGGATTCGCCAAGCGGTAAGGCAACGGACTTTGACTCCGTCATTCACAGGTTCAAATCCTGTATCCCCAGCCAATTGTTCACAATGATTTTTATCATTTTTATGAGCCCTTGAAAATTTCAAGGGTTTTTATATGAGGTCCATTAGCTTAGTTGGTAGAGCACCTGACTCTTAATCAGGGGGTCCTGCGTTCGAGTCGCAGATGGATCACCAAGCAGTCAATAAGTGTCGAAACAGTGAAACAGTCAAAAGCCCTTGACATCAAGGGCTTTTCTAATGAGGTCCATTAGCTCAGTTGGTAGAGCATCTGACTTTTAATCAGGGTGTCCCGCGTTCGAGTCGCGGATGGATCACCATAAGCAAACATAAGGAAACGACGTTCAGTACTGAACGGCGTTTCTTTTCTATTGTCTATTTAAGCGCCGCTTCAAGCAATGCCAGCGGTGATGAGAGTGATGCAGCAGCAGTCTTTTGTGCTGACAGCCATGTTTCATTAGTGCCAACTTGTGCCGCGGTGACCTCAGGTGCCGGGCCGCCGGTATGTCTTCTTGAGGAAACGATGGCAAGCAGGTCGATGACATCGTATAGATCTGCTTCAAAGAGACTGCTATGGGTTTTATAGGCATCTAAAGTCATTTCAGAAAGTGTCGTTCCGCGATCAGAAGCTTCCTTGACGATGGCGCCGATAATATGGTGACAGTCTCTGAATGGCAAGCCTTTCTTAACGAGGTAATCTGCAAGATCCGTTGCCTCCGTAAAACCTTTCAAGGTCGCTTGATACATCGTCTCCACATTAAATGATGCTGTTGCCAGAAGCCTTTCAAGCATGCTCAGCATATTGCCAATTTGGTCGGTTGTGTCGAAAAATGATTCTTTATCTTCTTGAAGGTCTTTATTATAGGCCAGCGGTAATCCTTTCAGTGTGACGAGCATACCGCTTAGATGTCCGATAATCCGTCCGCTTTTTCCCCTGACGAGCTCTGCTATGTCGGGGTTTTTCTTTTGCGGCATAATGCTGCTGCCCGTACTGTATGCGTCATCGAGTTCGATAAAGTTGAAGAGCTGCGAATTCCAAATAATAATTTCCTCTGCGAGACTGCTCATATGAACGGCCATTAGTGCATAAGCTGCCATTATTTCAACAAGATAATCACGATCAGAGACAGCATCAATACTATTTGCAGTTAGGCGGTCAAAGACAAGTGCGTCTTTAACGAAGTCGCGGTTAATAGGGTAACTGGTGCTTGCCAGTGCACCTGAACCGAGCGGCATCTCGTCCAATCTTGCGTAAATGTCAAAGAGTCTGCTGGTATCGCGCTTAAATTTTTCAACATAAGCAAGGAGATGGTGCGCCAGCGTGATAGGCTGAGCCTGTTGCAAGTGGGTGAAACCGGGCATAATGGTTTTCGTGTGCACTTTGGCAATGGCGTTAAGCGTTTCAATTAATGCCGTGAGCTTCTTGATTTGATCGATGACCACATCTTTGGCGTAGAGGCGCATATCGAGAGCGACTTGGTCATTTCGGCTGCGCCCGGTGTGTAAGCGCTTACCCGTTTCCCCAAGGGTATCAATTAAGTAAGCTTCAATATTCATATGAATGTCTTCAAGTGACAATTTAAAGGTATATGAATCAGATTTAATGAGATGGTAGACTTTCTTTAGCCCGTCTTGAATGGCAGCAGCATCGCTGTCATCGATAATGTTCTGATTCGCGAGCATTTGGACATGATAATAACTGCCGAGTATGTCATAGGGATAGAGTCTCTGTTCAAAGCCGATTGAAGCGTTAAAGAGATCGGTTTCTTTTGATGTGTCTTTTGCAAATCGGCCATTCCATAACTTTTCCATAGTATCTCCTTGTACGTTTTTTTCTATTATATAATACGTGATTGGGTTTTCCAATAGGCTTGCGCACGAGAACAATCGCGGTGTAAGCATTATTTGCCAATGGTTGCCGCAGAGGCTGCCTCGATGAACGGTGATACAGATCATTTTGATGCCAATGATAAGCTTTGCTTTAGTGGTGGGAAAACACATAAACAGATATAAAAGTCGCATCTGCTGGGCAGATGCGACATGTTGATGTGATTTGTATATCATGCTTTATAGAATGCTGTTGTTAAGCACTATTTTTCATTGCTTTTCTTCATCCATGCGCGGACGGCCATTGGCAGGCCGTAAAGATTAATAAAGCCTTCTGCATCTTTGTGACTGTAGAGTTCGCCAGTTTCGAAGCTGGAGAGTGATGCATTGTAAAGAGAATACGGTGATGTGGCACCTGCCATGATGATATTGCCTTTATAGAGTTTTAATTTAACATCGCCGGTTACCGTTTCCTGTGTTGTATCAAAGAAAGTAGAAAGTGATTCCCTGAGCGGACTAAACCATTGGCCATTGTAGACGATATCGGCGAATTTTTGAGCTGCTGTGAGCTTGAAGCTGTAAGTTTCACGGTCAAGGCAGAGATGCTCAAGTGCTTCATGTGCTTTATAAAGGATTGTGCCGCCCGGTGTTTCGTATATACCTCTGGATTTCATCCCGACAACGCGGTTTTCGAGGAGGTCGATGGTACCAATGGCATGTTTACCGCCGAGTTCATTCAGCTTTTCCATAAGTGCCACAGGGCTATAAGCAGTACCGTCAATGGCAGTTGGTACGCCTTGCTCAAAGCTGATCGTTAAATATTCAGCTTTGTCAGGTGCATTTTCAACTGTACTGGAAATTTTGAGTATCTTTGAGTAATCAGCTTCAAATGAAGGGTCTTCAATTTCAAGACCTTCATGTGAAATATGCCAGAGGTTTTTATCGCGGCTATAGCTTTGTTCTGCACTAAAAGGTAGGAAAATCCCTTTTGAATGACAGTAGTCAATGGCATCTTGCCTTGATTGAATATCCCATAAACGCCATGGGGCAATGATTTTAAGTTCCGGTTTCAATGCCTTAATACCGAGTTCAAAGCGAACTTGGTCGTTTCCTTTACCTGTGGCACCGTGGCAGATCGCTTCTGCGCCTTCTTGGATAGCGATGTCAACGAGGACTTTTGAGATAAGCGGTCTTGCCATTGAAGTCCCTAGCAGGTATTCACTTTCATAAATAGCACCGGATTTAACGGTCGGCCAGATATAGTCTGTAACGAATTCTTCTGTAACATCAACGACAAAGACTTTTGCAGCACCTGAACCAAGTGCTCTTTCTTCCAACTTGTCCAATTCTTCAACACCTTGACCGACATTGACGCATACGGCGATAATATCATAATCGTAATTTTCTTTAAGCCATGGAATGATGGTCGTTGTATCCAGTCCGCCCGAGTAAGCGAGCACTACTTTTTTATTAGCCATAATTTTTCCCTCCGA
Organism: Fusibacter paucivorans; assembly: GCF_018390735.1. Classification (GTDB taxonomy): domain Bacteria; phylum Bacillota; class Clostridia; order Peptostreptococcales; family Acidaminobacteraceae; genus Fusibacter; species Fusibacter paucivorans. The sequence goes on along the minus strand of NZ_JAHBCL010000003.1, from coordinate 133,713 downwards.
GATTATCTTTCCTTTTAATACTAATTAATACTAAAATACTGATACTGATAAAGCCATTTTGGCATTCATTATTTTTTTAACACGTCAACACGTGTTTCAAGAAGCGTGATTAATTACTTTTGTTAGCATGATTATACAAAATAATAAATATAAATGCAAGAAAAATTTAAAAAATAGTTGCAAAAATATTTATGAATATGTATAATTATCAAAAGCAAGGCACCCGTTTTAGAAAAGTGACGTTCGGGATGTCTTACCTATAAGGAGAATAAAGATGATTTTTAACTTAAAATGCCTATTGCGGCGTCTTTAACAAAATGAATAATAAATGTATAAAGTCGAATAAATATGCAAAAATGGAGGTAATATAATGTTCAAGGTTATTCCAGGGTATATTAATAAGCCCGTAGGTTTTAAAGCCGCTGGTATGTTCAGTGGCATCAAGAAGGCAAAAAAAGATTTAGCAATGGTATATACATCATATCCGGCAGAAGTTGCATGTGTTTTCACGACAAATGTCGTGAAAGCAGCGCCGGTTTTGTGGAATAAGAACGTTTATGAATCAGGTGAAAAAGTATCAGCAATTGTTGTTAACAGCGGCAATGCCAACGCATGTACAGGCCTTCAGGGAATAGCGGACAACGAGACCATGGCGACTAAAACAGCAGCGCTCTTGGACTGTAAACCATCCGGTGTACTGGTCGCTTCAACAGGTGTTATTGGCGTTCCAATGCCAATGACAGTTATTGAGAAAGGCATTGATCAGATCGTTCCGAAGCTGAAAGAAGATGATGCATCTGGTCTTGAAGCAGCAGAAGCGATCATGACGACAGACACGTTTACAAAGACGATTTGTGTACAATTTGAAATTGAAGGCAAAACGGTTACCATTAGTGGTATGTCTAAGGGTTCGGGCATGATTCATCCGAATATGGCGACGATGCTGTCATTTGTTACGACGGATGCTGTGATTTCAAAAGCTGTCTTATCACAGATGCTGAAAGAAATTAATGAAGATACTTACAATATGATTTCTGTCGATGGCGATACGAGCACCAATGATATGGTATTGGTACTTGCGAATGGCGCTGTTGGTCATACGCCGATTGCAACCGGGACGCCGGCTTATGATGCATTTAAAGAAGCTTTTTATTATGTTCATGAAACATTGGCGAAGCAAATTGTTAAAGATGGCGAAGGCGCCAATAAATTAATAGAAGTTGCTGTCGAAGGTGCCAATAATACGATCGAAGCAAAGCAAATTGTAAAATCTGTTCTCACATCCAATCTTGTGAAGACGGCGCTTTTCGGCGAGGACGCCAACTGGGGCAGGGTACTCTGCGCGGCAGGCTATTCAGGCGCGGCGTTTGATCCAATGAAAGTTGATTTGTGGTTTTCAAGTGAGCAAGGTAAGATTCAGCTTTTGGCGAAGGGCGAACCCATTGTCTTTTCAGAAGATAAGGCGGCTGAGATTTTGTCCGCTGACGAAATTAAGATCGCATTAGCGTTGCAGGAAGGCGAAGGAAGCGCTGTTGGCTGGGGTTGTGACTTAAGCTATGAATACGTAAAAATAAACGGCGAGTACAGAAGCTGATGGAGGGTGGCGATCAAATCATGGACAAGGTAATTGATAAAGCAAAGATTTTAATTGAAGCGCTACCCTATATCAATGCTTTTAAAGGTAAAATTTTTGTCATTAAATACGGCGGCAGTGCGATGACAGATGAACGACTCAAAAGCCAGGTTTTAAGAGACGTGTCACTTTTAAAATCCGTTGGGATTCGCCCGGTCATCGTTCATGGGGGCGGGAAGGAAATCACAGCACTGCTCAAGGAAGTCGGTAAACCCTCTCATTTTGTCGATGGGATCCGGGCGACGACAGCCGAAGAAATTGAATACGTGGAAATGATGTTATCCGGTAAGATCAATAAAAGTGTTGTTGCGACACTGATGCAAAATGAATGTGAAGCTGTCGGCATCTCCGGTAGAGATGGTGGATTGCTTAAGACGGTTCCTTTTGATGCATCACAGCCCGCTTTTGAACGGGTGGGCCTCGTCACTGAAGTCAATGCTAAAGTGATTGAAACGCTTTTAGAGGCACAGTTTGTGCCGGTCATTTCACCAATTGGTGCAGATGCAGAAGGCAATGCGTTCAATGTCAATGCAGATGAAGCGGCGGCAGCAGTAGCCGGTGCTTTAAAAGCGGAGAAGCTCATCATGCTCACCGATGTTGACGGTGTGCTGAACGGCAAAGCGTTGATCAGTGAAATTACCATGAAACAGGCGGAAACCCTTATTGCCGAAGGCGTGATTACTGGTGGGATGATTCCCAAAATTGAATGCTGCATCAAAAGTGATGTGGAAAATGTGCATATCCTCAATGGCACGCTGGATCATGCAATATTGCTTGAGATCTTTACACAGCGTGGTGTCGGTACAAAAATTTTTAAATGAGACAACAGGAGGTTGATGATGGCGACAATCGATCAGGCAAAACAAGTGATTGCCAATACTTATGGCAGATTTCCAATCGTTTTCGAATCGGGAAGCGGTGTGACGTTAAAAGATGATTCCGGTAAGACATACTTAGACTTTGTAGCAGGTATCGCAGTGAATGCACTGGGCTATGGCGATGAAGGCTATGCAGAAGCATTAAAAGAGCAGGCGCTTAAAATGTGCCATGTCTCCAATCTCTATTGGAATGCGCAAAATATAGCCCTTTCGGAAAAATTGACAAAATGGTCGGGATTATCTAAGGCTTTTTATTGCAACAGTGGTGCAGAGGCCAATGAAGCGGCGCTCAAATTCGCAAGGCTCTATGGCGAGGATACGCGCTATGAAATTATTACCATGGCAAATTCCTTTCACGGCAGAACCATGGGTGCATTGACCATGACGGGTCAAACAAAATATCAAAAACACTTTTCGCCATTGATCGAAGGGGTTAAGTATGTACCTTATAACGATTCGGAAGCGTTAAAAGAAGCGGTAGGCGATCAAACGGTTGCCATCATGGTTGAAGTGATTCAAGGTGAAGGCGGCATTGTTACCATAGCGCCTGCCTTTGTCGAAACGATTAAATCACTTTGCAAAACACATGATTTGCTGTTGATTGTCGATGAAGTACAAACGGGGATTGCGAGAACCGGTCATTACTTTGGTTATCAGGCGTTCGGATTAGAACCGGATATTGTCTCCGTTGCAAAAGGTGTTGCCGGAGGCTTCCCAATGGGTGTTTCACTGGTCAGTGAACGCGTTGCGTCAAAGCTTTCGCCAAGTTGCCATGCATCGACATTTGGTGGTTCTGCGCTGGGAAGTGCAGCGGCTAATTACGTGTTGAATAAAATTGATGATGAAAATATGTTGGCGCATGTTAATGAAATGGGCGATGTTCTCAAAGCAAAATTAGAGGAACTTAAGGGCAAATATAGTATCATTAAAGAGCTGAAAGGCATGGGGCTTATTCAGGGCATTTTAATTGACGATGCGTTGCCGACAAGTGAGATTATTGGCAAGGCGATCGAGGAAGGATTACTGCTGGTTGGTGCAGGTCATCAAGTCATTCGCTTTGTGCCGCCGTTGATTGTCAAAGCTGAAGATATTGAAGCGATGGGCCAAATTCTGGACAAAGTACTTGCATCATTAACGGTTTAAAAACGCTTAAAATAAATGGATGATGACGCGAGAGCATACACAATCACACATCTAAAACGCCTGTACAATGGTAAGTGTACAGGCGTTTTCAACGTGGTGATATTTGATTAAAATGATATTGGCAGATCTGTTCAGCGGCAGTGGCTTTTCTGCATGATGCCATGCTTAAGCTAGTGGTCCTTTTCAATGCTGAGAATGGCATCAATTTCCATCAACAGCTGCGTGATTTGATGTTTAACAGTGACAAATGACTGATGAATAACAGCTTCATCGCCATCTTTCAACTGTGCTTGGAAATTAATTAATTCTTTATGCAATGTATCAGCACTGATACCGCCGGTGCTGCTTTTTAGTTTATGCACCATCTTTTCGGCGCTAACATAATCACCCTCTGAAAGTTTGTTTTCAAGTGTTGCGACAAATCCCTCATTTTCTTGTCGATAAACACTTAGAATGCGCTTGAGCTTATCCTTCGGCAGCCCTGTATGATGCAGTGCTTTTTGGAAGTCCATTACAGCAGAAGTGTGTTCTTCGAGTGCCTTGCGACTTTCATGTCGTTTGAGCGCCCCGTTATTCTCTGAGGTTTCAGAGGCTTCTGAATTGATGTCTTGGTCTCGATCAGTGCCTTGAACATCCGCTTTCATATACATTGCAATTTTCTCAATGAGCACATCGGGATCGAATGGTTTTAGAATATAGTCAACCATACCATGTGTATTTAGTTTTTCTAAAGTGTCTTCAATGACATCAGCTGTCATGGCTAGAATTGGCACCTCAGTTGAAAGTGCCTGAATGTGCTCAGAGGCTTCAAATCCGTTCATGATTGGCATGTGAAGATCCATTAATATCAGAGCGATATAGGCGTGGTGACGTTTATATTGTTCTATGGCTTCTTTGCCGTTATCGGCAACATAATACGTAATTTGGTGCTGTGCCAGTATTTCGGAGACAATCATCTGATTGGTTAGATTGTCATCGACAATCAGTATTTTATGGTAATCGTCGGCAAAGTGTTTTGAAATGTCTGACAGCGCATTTGACGTCGTTTTAAGGACTGATTTTTTAGCGTAGAATAATTCAACGATGGCATCGTAAAGGACTGACGTAATGACAGGATGAATCAGTGCGATGATATCTGGATCCCGTTGAAGATTCTCGATGGTCAAATCGTTGGTATAAGGAACCAATGCGATGATTTTAGGCTTGTTGACCAAATTGCCATTATTCATTATTTCATTGTAAAGTGCTGATTGATTGTCTGAGTAAGGATCAAAATCAACGATGACGAGATCGTAGGGCTTGACATATTTCCCGGCAGCTTCCCTGAGATGTTTGATAACCGCTTCTTCATCTGAAATGATATGGGCATTGATTCCCAAATTCTTTAGTGAGTTTATCAGAAAATTCAGTTGCGAAGGACGTTTCGTAAAGAAGATGGTTTGGATGTCGTTTAAATAATAGCGCTGGCGTTCCTTTTGATAAGCTTTTTCGCCTTCAACGTCCATTTCAAGAGGCAATTCAACGACAAATGAGGTACCTTCGCCTACTGTGCTGTAAACGTCAATTTTGCCATCCATTAATTCAACGAGTCGTTTAACAATAGAGAGACCGAGTCCAGTGCCGCCGTATTTACGAGATATACTGCCATCAGCTTGCTGAAAGGGTTGAAAGAGGTCGTTTAGCGCTTTTTTTGACATGCCAATGCCAGTATCGCTGATGATAAAGTTGAGAATATAGCGACCGGATTCTTTTGCACGTAATTTTATTTCAAAGGCAATTTCACCTTCCTCAGTAAACTTGACGGCGTTGTTGAGCAGGTTGATCAGCACTTGCTCAATGCGCTTGCGATCGCCGAAAAACATATTTGGAATTCCGGGTTCTTTGTAAAATCTAAAGTGAAGTTTCTTGCGATCCAGCGGGTAGGAAGTGATGATGATAATGTTTTGAATCAGATGATCGAGATCAAAGGTGATGCGTTCAATGGTCATCTTATCGGCGTCAATTTTTGAGTAATCTAAAATATCGTTGACGATATCGATAATCGCTTTGGATGATTTGACAATACGATTGACATAGGAAGTCTGTACGGCACTCATCTCTGTGTTTTTTAGAAGATGTGAGATACCGTAAATGGCATTGAGCGGTGTTCGAATTTCATGGGACATTCTAGCGAGAAAGTTGCTTTTTACTTGATTGGCGTACTCTGCATCCTTTTTCGCGATTGTCAATGCTTCTTCCACTAGCCGACGCGCAGCGATTTCTTTTTTTAATTTGACAATCCAGAAGGCCGATACAATGAAGAGCAATAGAATCAGTAGACCGGCAGCGACAAATCTTCGAATGAGTCCAGAGTAGTCCGGTTCAATATTGAGCGTGACCCATCGGCTGTTGATGGCTATTTTTTCTTCTTCGGGAATGTTGATGAGGACTTTATTGATAATGGGAATGAGCGGTGCCATTTCTTCTGAAGCGGCAAAGTGGAGGGTTTGAGATTCATCAGATTCAAAAGTGATCATCTTCAAATTGGTAAGGCCGTTTTTTCTGATGATATAATTTGTCGTCGCAAGATTGCCGACAAAGACGCGTTCTTTGCCGCTGGCAACTGCCGCCAGCGCTTTTTCTGCCGTTGGATAAAGTGATAGACTTAGTCCCTTCATTTGGCTCAAATAACTGTGGTGGGAACTATTTTCCTGAACGGCGACGACATAATGCGTAAGATTATCAATGCCGCGAATTTGTGATTCGGTATCACTGACGACAATGACGCGTTTAAAAGTATAGTAGGGATTGGAGAAATAAAAATCGGCTTCTCTACTTTCTGTTTTTGTGAGTGCCGGCAGCAGATCAATTTCACCTTCAAGTGCCATATTATAAATTTCCGGCCATTCAAATGCTTTTTCAATGTCAAAGGAGAGACCGGTTTCGTTTTGGATATAGGTTAAGTATTCACTGGCGATTCCCTCGTATCTGCCGCGATCATCAACGAATTCAAAAGGGACGAATTCGGTGTCGACGCCGACGTGAATTAACGGGTGCGCCGCAATAAAGTCCAGCTCATCCTGTGTAAAATAAATGTCTGAATCATTGGTATCTGCGAAACCGAAGGTGCTGAGCAACACAGCACTCATGAGCATAAGAGATACAATACTAGCAATAATCCGTTTCATCGTCATCATCCTCTACCAAGTATTTGTTGATCACTGCCAAAAAAGATTCTTTAACGTCTTGAAAAGCGTCGACAATTAGGGGATCAAAGTGTTTGCCGCGTTCGGCTGTGATCAAGCTTACAGTTTCTTCAAAATCATAAGCTTCTTTATAGACGCGTTTGTTGATGAGGGCATCGAAGACGTCGATAATGGCCATTAACCTACCGGCAAGCGGGATGGCATCCCCGGCAAGTCCTTTAGGATAACCGGAACCATCGTATTTTTCATGATGATAAGCGATGATTTCAATGGCGATTTTAATGAAATCAGGTGTTTCCTGTTCGCTGATCAGTTCATTTTGAAGTGCGTTTACGCCGCAGTCGACGTGCTGCTTCATGATTTCATATTCTTGAGGCGTCAATTTTCCGGGTTTCAATAATATGGCATCGCATATTCCAACTTTGCCAATATCGTGCAGGGGTGTTGTCGCGACGAGGAGATCTATGTAGTCATCTTTGAGGATGTCGGAGAAGATATGTTTATGCTTGAGATGATTGGCTAAGATAGACATCATTTCACGTGTTCGCTTTGTATGTTTACTCGTCTCAATATTACGGACTTCAAGAAGACTTACCAGTGCGTTAATGGTGATATCACGTGCATTAACGACTTCTCTCGTCTTTTGGTAGACCAGCTGATCTAATTTCTTATTGTCCATTTCAACTTCATTTTGCTGTTGAATCAGCTGCATGTGATTTTTTATGCGTACGAGGAGTGAAAGCATGTTTACGGGTTTACGTACATAATCGACAGCACCGAGCTCCAGCCCTTTAATCTCATTGTCAACTTCTTCGTAATTCGTCAAAATAATGACGCGGATATTTTCAAATTCCGGTGTGTTGTTAATGGTTTCAAGCACTTCGAAGCCGCTCATATCGGGCATGTTTAAATCGAGGATGACCAATTGGACACTTTTGTCGGTGCGAAGCTTTTCAAGTGCTTCACTACCGCCCTCTGCGGTGATTGTCTCATAATCAGCAAGCATTTCTTGTATCATGATCCTGTCTATTAGAGAATCATCTACAATGAGTATTCTTGATAGCATAACGGTCTCCTTTGGCTAAATAGACGGGCGATTACGAATGCATAATATCTGTTAAAAAGGCATACCCAAATAACGGCAATCTATGCAGTGTAAAGTGAATAAAGGCGGCAGTGAATGCATGATAGATATCTTATTTTGTCAATTAAGAACATTCTATCACAAAATAGGTCTAAATACCTATTACAAAATACGAATACCACAGTTAGATTTATAGTTAGATTTAATGAATAACAAAAGTGTTCGGCAGCGCAGAGCCTTTATATAGGATTATAAAAGATGCTTCTATACATGGCGTTGGCGAATGGAAGCGACATAGCGTTTTACTTCTTCTACTTCCATATCCGTTAAGCCGCTTAAAGAAATTGTTTTCGAACGATTTGTTTTTTTTCTCAAAAATAAAGTGAGTATGAGAACGACAAAGAGAACACTTATGATGATTGCCGTGATGAAGTAGAATGATAAAATTGCCATGAGAGGCCTCCTAACGATAAACAGTTATAAGGTAATTGAAGTTTTGTCTATAATTGATCCTTCGCGACAAGGGGTTGAATTGACGTACTATGAATAGTATATTATCGTGAAAGGATTAAAATTTGAAGGATACCAGTTTGTTATATACTGATTATAGCATAGGTATTTTGGCTTCACAGCAATTTTCGTTTTTTTCGGAAAAGACATGAATGAAGGGGGAAGTGACGAGCAAATGAGAAATAAGAAATAAGAAAACCCAAATCACTGCAAAACAATGATTTGGGTTTTTATATGGTGCACCCTACAGGGCTCGAACCTGTAACCAACGGATTCGAAGTCCGCTACTCTATCCAATTGAGCTAAGGATGCAAATACGCCGCAAGACATATTATACTATAAAGTAAAGCGATAATAAAGATTAAAATAAAGATATTTTCCAGAAAAAGCATCCTGTCAAAACACACTTTTGATAGATCACGGTATTATTCAGTGACGAATTGCAAAATTTGTGCTTTGAATTCGGGTTCCGTAAGGATGTGAATTGGAGCGCCTTTTTTGATCAGCTGATTTGCACGGTCAATTTTATGCGTTTTTTGGTTGCGTCTCGGTTTACCGACGATAAGGTAAGTTGTGTAGAAGGTAACATGATCAACAATTTTGAAACCGAGCTTAGAGGCAGTGTCCATTGCTTTTTTGCGCGGCATTTGGAGTGTTCCCGTAAAACATATCTGTTTGCCGAAGAAAGGGCCTTCTGGATTTGGTGCATAGGTAAGTTTTTCGTTTTCGAAACGAATGGTCTTCGGTTCACAAAGCTGTTGGTGATAGATTCCCTCAATGCTTTGATTCGGCAATTTTAATGCTTCTAAAACAATTTTTGCCGTGGCAGTGGCATCTTCACAAGCGTCGTGGTGCTTGAAGGTAATACCGAAAATATCAGAAAGTGCTTTGAGACCATAGCCGCAGTCCTTGTGTTCCGGCCAGAGTTTTCGCGCCATCCTGGATGAATCGAGCCATTTAATGGACAGCATTGGCAGATCGTAGCGACTGCACGATTGATCCATTGCCATTTGGTCAAAATTCGTATGCTGTACGACATATTGATCTGTTAAGATACTGCTGAGAAAATCATAGTGTGCCGGAAAAGTTTTGGCAGTGGAAACTTGCTCCTGTGTTATCCCGTGGACGCGCACATTGTGATACTCAAAAGGGCCTTCAGGGTCGATGAGAATGGACCATCTATTGACAATGTCGCCGTTTTTAACTTCGACGATTCCTATTTGACAGACACTGGCGGCTTCACGGTTGGCGGTTTCAACATCTAATACGAAAAAATGCATGATTGAGCTCCTTAAGTTTATCTACTTTAATAGTATACGCTTTTTTTTGTGAACACGCCAATTTTTCCCATCATTTTTTATGATTTACGGGTTTTGCGGCAATGAGATCAACTGACAGATATGCTATAATTGATGTGGCAAGGATGTATCTTAAGAACAGTAAGGGGATTGCAAATGCGTAGAAACAGCGGATCATTTGATGGCAGTCATATGACTGAAGATAGAAAAAGATATGTGATGAGCGGTGATGGCGATCATGATTGGAAAAAGCGACTTCATTTAAAAATGAGACGGAAGCATGTGAGCTTGGTACGACGTTATAGAATGTGTGCATTTTTAGCAGCTTTGTTTGTCATGACAGTGATGACGGGCTGCAACGATACAGCTAAAGAAACAAACAAATTGGTAATTGCCGATCAATTTGGTTTGGCATACGCACCGATTGAAGTGCTTAAGGAGACGCCGATTCTAACAGATGTCCTCAAGGCACACGGTCTTGAAGATGTGACAGTCGAGTGGGTGAGAATGGGAAATACCGCAGCGATAAGAGAGGCCATGGTCGCTGGACAGCTCGATATTGGTTTTGTAGCGATTCCGCCATTTTTACTGGGGCGTGAAGGCGGCATGGACTGGAAAATTATATCCGGGATCTCGGAGAGTCCCGTTGGACTCGTTGCAAAGGAAGATGGTACCAGCTTCGAGACAATTGATGGCTCAAAGCGCATTATTCTGCCGCAGCTCGGGAGTGTTCAACACATTTTATTGGCGATGGCATCGGAACGCACTTTTGGCGATGCGACGGCACTCGATGCGCAAGTTGTGGCGATGACGCATCCTGACGGGATGACGGCGATGCTGAGTGATACGGATTCCTATTTGCATTTTACAACACCGCCCTATTTGGAGCAGGAACTGGCAGATTCTCAGTTTACAACGCTGATTGACGGCGAAACGTGTTTTGGCGGTCCGTTTACATTTATCGTTGGAATATGTCCAGAACGCGTGTATGCGAAGACTGAATTGTACACGGCTTTTTCAGAAGCACTTGATCAGGCGATTGATTATCTCAATGCGTCACCTGATGAAGCGTCGGCACTTTTAAAACAGGCTTACGAATATCCAGAGGATGTTATTGATGCTGTTTTAGAAGATCCGAGCATGCGGTTTTCATCGGAAGTCAATGGACTCGAGCATTTTCAGTCTTTTATGGCGGAAATGGGACTTCTGGAAACGGTAGAATCCTCAGGAGGACTATTCTGGGATGAGCAATAAAAAGCGCAAAAGCAATATTGCAAACAGCAGATAGAATTGGAGGCATTTGACAGATGAAGAGGTGGATGCAGTCACCGTTGATGACCTTTGCTGTAATCATAGCTGTCTGGGAGGGGATTGCCCTTGCACAGTGGTTTCCGGAAACACTGTTTCCCAGTGTTGATACGGTAGTGAAAGCACTTATAAAGCTTGGCGCTGAAGGGGCACTAATCAGTCGAATCGCGTATAGTATTGGCATCATCTTGATGTCCATGGTCATGAGTTTATTGGCGGCAGCTGTTCTCCTATGGCTGTCAACGCGTTATAAGAGTATGGCACGGCAAATTGGTTATTTAGAAGCGATTTTTAACCCGCTCCCCGGCATGGCAGTATTGCCGCTAGTCATTTTATGGGTTGGTGTAACCCATAAAGGGATGCTGCTGATTATGATGCACGCGATGGTATGGCCTATTTGGGCACAAATGCGCGTCCGATTTGATGCGCTAAAACAGACCTATGCCGCTTTTATGAAAGCCTATAGCATTACAGGTTTACGTGCGGGGTACCATGTCTATTTTTGCGGTTCTGTCGGTGAGTTGCTGTCTTCGATAAAGACGGCGTGGAGCAGAGGGTGGCGTGCCTTAATTAGTATCGAAATGGTTTTTGGCATGGTAGGGACGCACACGGGTCTTGGCTGGCTGATCTACGAGCGAAGAATGTACATGGATACTGCGGGACTTTATGGCGTACTGCTGGTTATTGCACTGATTGGCGTGGCAGTCGAACAGGGACTTCGCACAATAGAGGATCGCTTTCGTTCATAAAGAACAAAGAACGATCGTACAAGCGATTGATGTTTAAAGAGGCATGATGTTTATAAGGAGATCGGTATGCGCGAGGAGATAGATCATCAGCTGCCGCTGATTAAAATAGAGAACCTAACGAAACGCTATCAGGATACGACGATTCTTTCGGCACTTTCATTTTACTTGGCGCCGGAAGAGGTATTGGTAATCATGGGACCGTCAGGGATTGGCAAAAGCACGCTCCTTAGCATTTTAGCGAATCTTGAGTCTTATGATGGGGGGCACATCCAGTATGATTCGCGTCTTTTTGATCGTATAGCTGTACCGTTGCCAGTGGTTTTTCAGGGAACGGAAACACTGATGCCATGGATGACTGTGATGCAGCATTTATTGCTGGTTGCCCCTAACCTTGAAGAGGCGGAAACACGGCAGATACTGGAGCGTGTTGCGCTCTGGGAGCATCGTTTAAAAAAACCGTCTGAACTCTCCGGGGGCATGAAACAGCGGTTGGCTTTTGCTCGGGCGCTTGCCTGTCAGTCAAAGGTTATTTTGATGGATGAGCCCTTTACGGGATTGGATGAAGCACTTAAAGAATCGCTTTATCAATTGCTAAAAGAAGTGCAGCGCGAACGCGGACTGAGCATCATCTTGGTAACACATGATACGAGAGAGGCTGAAAAGCTCGGCAATCGGATTTTGGAGCTTAAATCGGCAGAGATGCTTATTGAGAAAATACCGGGTTCTAGCGATTGACTTAAAGCAGGCGGCAATAAAGCCGTGCCAATAAATTGATGATCATTAATCAAGGGGCATCAACAGGTACCCCGCATCTAGTTGTTGCGTTGATTAATGTTGAAGAGATGAGGGAATCAAAGAATCGCACGAAGAAAGGTGGCGTTGACAAATGACGCGAAAAATCATGTTGCTGGAAGATGACAAGAGCTTGATTGATGGCTTGATGTACACACTCTCTAAAGAGGGATATGAGGTCGTGGTTGCTCAGACGATTGCTGAGGCGGCGAAGATATTGGCTGTACAGCGATTTGATTTGCTGTTGCTGGATGTGACGCTGCCGGACGGCACTGGATTTGAGCTTTGCAAAGATGTCAGGGATCGCGGCAATCGCGTACCGATTATTTTTCTAACAGCATCAGACCAAGAGCTGAGCGTGATTAGAGGACTAGACAGCGGCGGGGACGATTACATAACGAAGCCTTTTAAAATTGGTGAATTGCAGTCCCGAATTAGGGCACTGCTTAGGAGAGCAGAACAGAGGGGGACAGGGCCGTCAGAGGTAGAGCCCATCGTTTCTGGGGATATCTATGTGGACCTTGTAAACCATCAAGTCATGCGAAGTGGTGAACCGCTAAACCTAACCGCTGCAGAATACAGACTGCTAGTTCTTTTTTTAAGGCATACAGGACAAGTGCTGACACGGCAGAAGATATTAGAGGCGCTTTGGGATCACGCAGGCGATTTTGTTGATGATAATACGCTATCAGTCTACGTCAGACGATTACGAGAAAAAGTCGAGCTGAATCCATCCAAGCCTGAGCGGCTTGTAACGGTGAGGGGATTTGGCTATCAGTGGCAAGAGGTGATGCAATGATCATGCAATGGGATCGCGGCAGTCGGTACTTTTTTATAGGGCTTGTTCTGATGACTTGTCTGGTAATTATCAGTACGGGTATGATGACCATGAAGCAGGCAGAATCCATGAAAGCGGTATTGCTGTCCCATGACAGTGCGGTTGCCAGTGCTTTAATGGAAGCGGGGGTTTCGTCAGAAATTATTGCAAAAGCGCTGACATCAACGGTAGTGAGTGATGACGGTTCACATCTTCTCCGTCAAATGGGACAGTTGGAGTCGATGTCATATACCAATGCCGACGATTTGTCGATTCTGATCGCGGCAGGGATTACACGGCGGATGCCGGGAACGATACTCTGGGGAATGGTAATGCTCGGCGGAGGCTATTTCTTTATAGAAAGACGGGAACGGCTTTTTAAATCCGTTACACATCAGTTGCAGTCCTTCATGGAAGGCAATTATCACAGCTGTTTACCCAGCCTTGACGAGGGTGGGCTCTATAAAATGTTTGCAGCAATTGATGAACTGGCGTCGACATTGTCGGCGAAAAATGATGCCGAACGTGAAGCAAAGCAGTTTCTAAAGGCAATGCTTTCGGATATCTCGCATCAGTTGAAGACACCGTTGACAGCCCTTAGTATGTACAATGAGATTATACTGGATGAACCCGAAAATGTAACGGCCGTCACATCGTTTTCTAAAAAGATTGATCATACATTGACACATATGTCGCAGTTGATTCAAGCGCTTCTGAAGATTACGAGGCTCGATGCAGGCAGTGTGCACTTTGAACAGTCGGTCTATACCGTTCGTGAATTGGCAGAGCAGGCGGTTGATCCGCTGATGTTGCGCGCGGAGAAAGAAGAAAAACGCATTATACTGGATATTGCACCGGATATTACACTTTATTGTGATCTTATGTGGACGCGTGAAGCAATTGCCAATATTGTTAAAAATGCACTGGATTATTCAGAGCGTGGCATGACGGTTACACTTACCTGTGAAAAGACAGCGACCGCGGTTCGGTTAATGATTACTGACAATGGACCGGGTATTGCGCCCGAATCAATTTACCATGTATTTAAACGATTTTACAGACAGCCAAAAGCAAAAGAAACACAGGGGGTTGGCCTCGGACTGTCGCTTTCGAAAGCAATTACAGAAGGGCAGGGTGGTGTGTTGACTGTTCAGAGCACATTAGGCGAAGGCAGCACTTTTTCAATGACCTTCCTTACAGAAATGTAAGCTTATTTTCACCGACCTGTAAGCTTTGTTTGTTATGCTTTCATAGAAGGAGGCAGTTACGTATATGGAAATTTTAAACATAGAGAATCTCAGTAAAATTTATGGACGCGGCGATACGGAGGTTAAAGCACTGACAGATGTATCCTTTTCAATGAAAAAAGGAGAGTTTGCCGCTGTCGTTGGCGAATCCGGTTCTGGAAAGAGTACGCTCTTGAACTGTATTGGCGGTTTGGATAACCCTTCTAATGGGAAGGTGTTGATTAATGGTGAGGACTTATTTGCCATGACAGAGCGACAGCGAACGATTTTCAGGCGACGCCATATTGGTTTTGTCTTTCAGTCTTTCCAGCTTGTTCCCGAGTTAACGGTTGAGCAGAACATTGTCTTTCCATTGCTCTTGGATGATAAAACACCTGATCGTGCAATGGTGGAGGATATTTTAAAAGTGCTTGGTTTAGGTGATCGGCGAAATCATTTACCAAGCCAGCTTTCAGGTGGGCAGCAACAGCGCGTCGCCATAGGCAGAGCGCTTATCCATCAGCCGATGCTGATCTTGGCAGATGAGCCCACCGGCAATCTTGACAGCCGAAACAGCCGTGAAGTACTTGCGCTTTTATTATCCGCAGCACGACGTTACCAGCAGACAATTTTAATGATTACACACAATGTCAATTTAACGACATCTGTAGATCGTGTTTTAAAAGTGACTGATGGCATCCTTGAAGACTTGGGGGGCGTGAAGGCATGAAACACTATCTTGACCTCATTCCAATAGTTGATAAAGCACACAGCCGACGCCGACTAATGACGAAACTGTGCATCGTTTTATCCGTCTTTCTCGTCACTGCAATTTTTGGGATGGCAGATATGGAAATGCGCAGCCAGTATTTGCAGATTTCAAAAGATGAGGGAAACTGGCACATGCTTCTCACAGATATTGATGAGGAGACGGCAGCTATTATCGCCACACGTCCCGAAGTTGAACATGCGGGATGGTATGTATCTTTCGCTAGTGACAGCGATTCGCTTTTGGGAAAACCGCTCTATAATGCAGGCATGTCTGCTGAAGTGCTTAGAAATATTTTTCTAACGGATTTGGTAGAGGGAACCTATCCTAAACATTCGGATGAAGTGGCACTTTCACGCAATGTGAGAGATCAAACAGCGCTTCGGACAGGTGATTTTGTCACCTTGCCTTCACCATCCGGTGGAACACAGTCTTTTCGCATTACAGGTTTTATGGACAACACGGCAAATTTACTCAATAAGGATGCCTATGGCATGCTGCTTGATGTGACGACTGCAAAAACCTATGTGAACAGCACGTCTTTTCGACAGCAATATATGATTCAATTTTCAAAACATACCAATATGCGGAAAGCCATAGCTGAAATCAGAACAGCATTCGATTTAACCGACGATCAAATTAACTTAAATGAAAAACTATTGGGTGTTTTAGGCCAAAGCGATTATAGTTATATGAAGCAATTATATATAGTGGCTGGCGTACTTGGCATCGTGGTACTCCTAGCAGGCGTCATGATGATTGCCAGCAATTTAAACAGTGATATCATGCAGCGTACATCTTTTTTCGGCATGTTGAGATGCCTAGGGGCAACGAAGCGGCAAGTGATGCGCTTTGTACGATTGGAAGCACTCTCGTGGTGTAAAATGACGATCCCAATTGGGGTCTTGTCGGGAACCGTTGTCACTTGGTTTTTAAGCGCAATCCTGAAATGGCTGACACCGGTCTATTTTGATGAAATGCCTACGTTTGCCATCAGTTGGATTGGTGTTGGAGCAGGGGCGCTGATTGGTCTTTTAAGTGTATTGGCAGCTTCAAGTGCCCCTGCGCGGAAAGCGGCGCAGGTATCGCCGTTAATGGCGATCACGGGAAATGCCTATATGGACGGTACGGCAAAATCGGTGAAGTCAGCAGCCAAAACACAATATCTTAAAGTGGATACAGCACTGGGCGTACAGCATGCGTTCACCATGAAAAAAAATTATGCACTCATGCTTGGCTCATTTGGTTTGAGTATTATTCTCTTTTTGTGCTTTTCAGCGACGATTGATTTTTTAAACCATGCAATAGAGCCGCTAAGACCTTGGTCTGAAGATATTGTCATCCGGAGTACCAATGGTGACAATCGATTGCCTGCGGCATTGGTCGATCAAATCGGCGCTGAAGCGAATGTTAAACAAGTTTCCGGAAGTCGCTATTTGTATGATAAAGCGGATGACAACGGCAATGTATTCAAAGTGGTAACTTTAGATGAAGCACAGTGGCCGATGTTGAAACGCTATTTGTTGGATGGCACTGTAAATTCACTTCAAGACGGAGTGGACACTGCACTTCTGCTTTACAGTTCAGAAAATACGATGACTACGGGCGATGTCATCAATTTTGATGGTGCTGATGTTAGAATTATGGGTGTATTATCAGACAGCCCGGTCAATGCAACAAATGGCGCCATGACGCTCTTATGCTCAGAGGCGACATTAGATGCAATTGAAAAAGTTGATGGTTATGAACGCATTGACATTATTCTTGAACGCGGTGTATCGGAAATGGATGTTGCGGCGATCCGTGCGATGGTTGATCCGACGATGCATTTCTCAGACAATCGGCTGACAAATCGACAGGCAAGAGGTGCCTACTTTTCAATGGCGCTCTTTATCTACGGTTTTCTCGTAATCATTGCCTTAATTACACTGTTGAATATTGTCAACGGGATTAGCATTAGCGTATCGGCGAGAATCAAGCAGTATGGTATTATGCGTGCGATTGGCATGACCAAAGTGCAGATTATCCGGATGATTAGAGCAGAAACGATGACCTATGCTGTTTCGGGCAGTGTATTTGGCTGCATTGCAGGCCTGCCGCTGCATAGATGGTTATACAGTATGATGGTGACATCGTATTGGGGGACGCCGTGGTACGTGCCGATCCGTGCGGTGGCATTGATTGTGATCCTCGTACTGGCAACGTCAGTGATTGCCGTGTATGGTCCGTCAAAAAGGATTCACAATATGTCCGTTGTCGATACGATTGCAACATTATGACGTAATCATAACGCAATCATAACAAGGATGCGATAGATGACGGATGAATGATATAAATATTTTGAATGGCCTTAATTCTTTTAACGTCAAGGAATTAGGGCTGTTTTTTTGAGCTTAAAAATGGATGCTGTCAGCAAATAGGACTTAAAAAGATAGCTTAGAGCATAGAAGTCGGAAAAGTTTAAAAGCAATTAGCCCTTGGGATTGACGGAATAAATTGTTTGTCATATAATTAACGAGTACATTCACTGAACGCATTCAGTTAAATGGAAAGGAGAATCTTATGTCATATCAGTACGAACGCTTGTTTGAGCCAGTTAAGATTGGCGGCGTCACTGTTAAAAACCGCTTTGCCATGGCACCGATGGGACCATTGGGGCTAGGCGACGACGAAGGCGGCTTTAATCAACGGGGCATTGATTATTACACGGAAAGAGCCAAAGGTGGTACGGGGCTTATTATTACGGGTGTCACATTTGTTGACAATGTTGTTGAACAGCATGCAATGCCAAATGTGCCATGTTCAACCCATAATTCAGTACACTTTATCCGAACAGCCAAAGAGATGACGGAGCGAATCCACGCCTATGATTCAAAAGTCTTTATCCAATTGAGTGGTGGTTTTGGACGTGTGACCATTCCTACAAACCTTGGCGAATATCCGCCGGTGGCACCGTCGCCGATACAGCATCGATGGCTTGATAAAACATGTCGAGAACTTACAATAGCGGAAATTCAAGAAATCGTAAAACAATTTGGCAAAGGCGCATACAATGCGAAACGTGCCGGATTTGACGGCGTCCAGATTCATGCGGTTCATGAAGGGTATCTCATTGATCAATTTGCAATATCGCTGTTTAACCATCGAACGGATGAATATGGCGGCTCACTTGAAAATAGATTGAGATTCGCAAGAGAAATTGTTGAAGAGATTAAGCGTCAATGCGGAGAGGATTTCCCAGTAACGCTGCGATACAGTCCAAAGAGTTTTATCAAGGATTACCGAGACGGCGCTATGCCGGGTGAAGTATTTACAGAAAAGGGTCGGGATATTCCAGAGGGGATTGAAGCGGCAAAATTATTGGTTGCATATGGCTATGATGCACTTGATGTCGATGTCGGGTCGTATGATTCATGGTGGTGGAGTCACCCGCCTATGTATCAAGAGAAAGGCCTTTATATCCCATATGCTAAAATTGTAAAAGAAGCCGTTGATGTACCGGTTATTTGTGCCGGGCGTATGGATAATCCTGATTTGGCATTGTCTGCCGTTGATGACGGGGCTTGCGATATGATAAGCTTGGGAAGACCGCTCTTGGCAGATGCCGATTACGTCAATAAACTAAGAGCATCTAAAACGAAAGATATTCGGCCATGTCTCTCATGTCAGGAAGGCTGTATGGGAAGGGTTCAAGAATATGCGGCATTGAGCTGCGCTGTTAACCCACAGGCATGTCGTGAACGCGTAACAGCACTTACGCCAGCATATCAATCAAAGCGCGTTGCGATTATCGGTGGCGGTGTTGCAGGTTGCGAGGCAGCGCGCGTACTGGCACTTCGCGGGCATAAGCCTGTTATATTTGAAAAGACAGATCGCATCGGCGGCAATCTCATTCCAGGCGGTGCACCGGATTTCAAAGAAGATGATCATGCGCTGATTGCTTGGTATGAACATACCTTGGCGCAGTTAAATGTATCAATCGAATTAAATCACCCATGTACGTCGGCAGAAATATTAGCGGAAGACTACGACAGTGTGTTAATTGCGACGGGATCAACGCCAAAGACCTTTGGTATTGGCGATCATCCTGCGGTGTATCCTGCGGCAGCGCTTTTAATGAAGGAAGTGCCTTTTGAAGAGCATATCGCTGTCATTGGCGGTGGTTTGGTTGGCTGTGAACTTGCGATTTGGCTTTCAGATATGGGCAAGAAAGTAACCCTTATCGAAATGCAGGAGTGCCTCTTGGCAGTCAATGGACCTTTATGCCATGCCAATTCAGAGATGCTTGAAAAGTTGGTACCTTATAAAGGGGTTAACGTTATGACCGGTGCTCAGGTTATTGATGGCAAAGCAGGTTCGATTGTCGTTAAAACAGGCGATAAAGAAGAAACGATTGCAGCAGATCAAGTGGCACTTGCCGTTGGCTATGGCAGCGATCAGTCGCTTTATGAAGCGTTGAAATATGAAATTGAATCTCTTCATGTTATTGGCGATGCGAGAAAAGTTCAAAACATTATGTATGCGATTTGGGATGCGTTTGAAGTGGCATCAACCCTTTAATCGTCCGCTTATTCGCAGTTAAAGAAACAAATAGACAGGAAAGTGCACAATCATCTTTTGCTGATTTTTCACTGCAATATATTGAATGCACGCATGGCAAAAGCTAGCGGTGTTGGCGTGAAAGGTTTATAATTTGAATAATGCAGGTTTCCTTAGGCGGCAATCATACAAAAAAACGGACATTTAATGTGTCCGTTTTTTCTTATGAGCAAATACTTAAAAATAAGTGAATACGGCAATGTTCTCACTTATTTGGCCATACTCTTAACAACTAAACTAATAATGGTTCGAAACTGTTGTTTTAAATCAAATTTCCCGTCTCTTAAACACCACTCGAAGACGATTCCCCTGCCGACGACAAAGAGATAATTCGTATAGCGCTGGGCGCTGTATAAGGTGTTGAGTTCACCGGATCGCTGCCCTTCCTCGATGACTTCTTTAAGGACATTTTGCATGAATTGGCCTTCAACGGTAAACATTTTATTTTCAGGTGTATATAGTTTTCGAATGGTTGTGATGCCATCATCTTCAACAAGTTTTGCATAGTGTTCAAAAAAGCTAATGATGCGTTCGCTATAGCTGTCGCTTTGCATAGGTTCTTTAACCCATGTCATAAAAAAGTCATCAACGCGGCTGAAAATCTCTTTGAACAAGTCTGTCTTTGAATCGAAATAGTAATAGTACGTACCAACAGATATACCCGCTTCTTTAGCAATTTCACTAATGGTGATTTCACCGAATCCCTTTTCGTGCATTAATTTTACACCACATTCATAGATGCGTTTTTTTGTTGCAATTGCCTTTTTGGCACGATTTGTCATCTTGGGCATATGATCACTCCTTCGGAAAGTACTTTTTCAATTGGCGCCATCCTTATTTTATGACGCTGCGTGTATGATGGCAAAGCAATAACCAGTACCCACTATTATATCGGCAAAGGTTTTAAATGACAAGCAACAGTCAGGAATCCCCAATTTCATACTGCGCCATCTTATTGTAAAGCATCGTTCGTGAAATACCGAGCAGTTCCGCAGCTTTTTTTCGATTGCCTTCACAAGCCATTAGCGCATCTTGGATAAGGCTTTTTTCAAATGCTTGTTTTGCGGGAATCAGTTTGTAATGGGTAACGGCCTGTTTGCGTTCACGCATACGGATTCGTTCGGTGAGCTGTGAAAAGTCTTTGATGGTTAAAATAGTGTGGTCTGTCTGATTCATAGCACTTTCCACTGCGTTTTGAAGTTCACGGACATTGCCCGGCCAATCATAAGCCATTAAAAAGTTTAAAGCCTCTGAACCAATATCGCCAATCATCATACCGAGCTGCTTATTGAGTCGGCTGATAAAATTTTGAACCAGCAGCGGAATATCTTCTTTGCGTGTCCGTAATGGGGGCGCTGAAATGCGAATAACATTGAGGCGATAGTAGAGGTCACTTCGAAAACTGCCCTTTTCAACCAATTGTTCCAATTCAATATTGGATGCGGCAATGACGCGAACATCGACGAATTGACTTTTTAAACTGCCGACGGGATCAATCTCGTGTTCTTGCAAAACCCTCAAAAATTTCGGCTGCATCGTCATAGGCAGCAGATTGATCTCGTCTAAAAAAAGTGTTCCACTGTCGGCGAGCTCAAATCGTCCAATTTTGCCTTTTCGAGAAGCGCCGGTAAACGCACCGGCGGCATAGCCAAAGAATTCAGATTCCATAAGTTCATTGGGAATAGCAGAACAATTGACACGCACGAAATTGGCGCTGCATCTTGGACTGAGTGTATGAATGGCATGAGCGATCAACTCTTTACCGCTGCCTGTTTCGCCCTCGATAAGTACGGTAGAGGAGGATCGAGAAGCCTGCAGGATTTTATGTTTGAGATCCAAGATGGCCTTGCTTTCGCCAATGATATTGTCAAGGTTGTATTTGGCGCCACGCTCCATTGAAAGCTCTTTGCGGTAGAATTCAATTTGAGAAGATAAGGCGATGATTCGCGTTTGAAACTGGGCGACGCTTTCTTTGCCTTGGATAACGATGTAGAGCATAATGCCGCAGAGTTCGCCGTTTTGGTCAAACCGCGGAAAATAGGTGGTGAATGCGGGGATACCGTTAAAGGACACTAAGCCGCGGGTGACGGCTTTACCGGTTTGAAAAACTTCTGTCGCATGGCTTTCAGGGATGATTTCCCATACTTTGCGACCGAGTACTTCTGATGCATGAAAACCTGTGTAGCGCTCCCAGCCCGGGCTAACGTACGTATAATAACCTTCCTTGTCGAGAACGGCCATGCCGTCTAACTGATTGATGAATTCCTGCATAATTTCAAAAGACAATTTGTTTTTTGACATCAATGCCTCCCACACGCTAATGCAAAAAGATGGTCCGACAAACACTCGCTTTTGACTTCATTATAGGCTGAGGCTTTATGATGTGTCAATAAATATTTACGTGTCAATATATATTGACACGGCGTAAATGCCTTAAAAATACAATGTTTCCACGGCTTTTATGTATGAAATCGTGTACACAAATATTGACACCTGTAATGCTGCTAATATTAATGCTGCTGATAAAAGCCTGATATTGCAGGGGTTTTCCGCGATCATGATTTTGGCATCACCTTTGCAATAGTAAATGATGTTACTAAAAGAGGTCACTGATAGACGGGTCTATCAATGACAGATAGGATGGAAAGGAGTCAGCATATGAAAATCATTGATTTGTCAATCGCCGTGGAGGATGGTTTGCCAAGCGATCCAAAACCTCAAATTCCAAGAATTGAGTATTTGAATCACAAAGACACGGCACAATCGATGACAACCTACTTTAATGACAATATCACCGTTGATGACTTGCCGGAAGGTAATGGCTGGGCGATTGAGAACATTCAGCTCACGACGCATTCCGGCACACATCTTGACGCCCCCTACCATTATTATCCGACGATGAACGGCGGAGAACGCGCTTGGACCATTGATGAAATCCCGCTTGAATGGTGTCTTGGCGATGGTGTTAAGATGGATTTCAGCAGCAAGCCGGACGGCTACAAGATTACGGCAGAAGATGTTGAGATGTATTTCAAAGAAATTGATTATCAGTTGAAAGAAGGCGATATTGTACTGCTGCAAACAGGTGCTGATAAGCAGTGGGGAAAACCCGAGTATTTGCTTGCAGGTGCCGGAATGAGCGCAGAAGCAACACTTTGGCTCATTGAACATGGTGTACACGTCGTTGGGACAGATGGCTGGAGCTGGGATGTACCGCTGCCGTTTGAGGCAGAGCGATTTGCGGAATCGCGTGATGTTGATATTATTTGGGAAGCGCATCGCGTTGGCAGAATCAAAGCTTATTGTCATATTGAAAAAATGACGAATTTAGATCAATTGCCGGCATTTGGTTTTAAAGTCAGCTGTCTGCCTGTTAAAATTAAGGCGGCAAGTGCCGGGTGGTGTCGTGCGGTTGCTTTTATTGAGTAGAAAGTGAGGGTTATTTATCATGGGGTCTAGTACAATATTTATCATCATTTTCGTTATCTTTTGCGGATTTCTTATCGGCGCAGGTCTTTTTAGTAAAAAATGGGTTAAAGAATCTTCAGATTTTGTCTTAGCGGGACGGGAAATTTCAACACCTATTAATATTGTTGGCGTTTGTGCGATTGGCTTCGCCGGCACGACGGTGACGCTGGCGCCGGCTTTTACACTTAATTATGGTCTGATTGGCGGGATTGGCTGGGGTGCCGTTTATGCAATATGCGGGCTTATGCTCTTTGGCCTTCTGTATTCGAATTTTATTCGCAGAAGCGGTGCACAAACATTGCCGGAGTATTTGGAGATGCGGTATGACAGCAAGACGCGATCGGTGGTTGCCATTACATCGGTTATCGGTATGTGCGGAATTATGGCAAACAACGTCGTTTCAAGTGTTGACAATATAGCGGCATTTACGGGATGGAGCCGCCCGTTGATTACGGCAGTTATTTTTGGTGTCATTATCATTTTTACGTTTATTTCCGGACTCTGGGCGACGACGATTACAGATTTATTCCAAATTACCATTGGCGTCATTGTCGTGCCAACGGTCTTCTTTTTATTAGCAAGTCGTTTCGGATGGACTGAGGCATTAGCGGCGAACTGGGGGCCGGGCGCGTTGGGAACAGATGGCTTTGCCGGTCAGCTTGCCGGTATGAAGTTGACGTATCCTTCATTCCTCAATTTCTTTATCTGCTTTGCGGCGGCACTCGTCTGGGGGAACAATTACTATTGGATGAAAATCGCCAATTGTCGAAGTGAACACGTCGCACGGAAATCGTTTGTTTTGGCAGCAATTATTCTGTTGATCATTTTTATGATTCCGTTGAGTTTTGTCGGAAGCTATATGGGAGCTTTTTACCCAGAAATGCTTACTTTCAATGGTGGTCGCATTCTGGCAACGGGAACTTACGGCTTTATCGCAAGCACCTTTATGCCGCTCTTCGGCAGTATTGTAGTGATTAGTGCCTGCGCGGCATCGATTTCGACAGCATCAACTTCGGCACTTGGGGCTTCTGCCGTTGCCAATCGCGATATTTATCAGCGTATTATCAATCCCAATGCAGATGCTGCAAAAAAACTAAAAATGTCGAAAATTATTATGCTCTTTGTCGGGATTGTCACGTTTATATTATGTCAATTTCCAGGTGGACCGACCTATCTCTTTGCTTTTGCCAATTCATGGCTCGTGCCGCCGGCAGTATTGCTGGGACTTGGTGCTATTTGGCCGAAATTTAATGCAAAAGGTGCTCTTTGGGGAGCTGTGTGTGGTATGGTGACGATGGCTGTCTTTACGTTACTGGATTTAACAAAAATCTTTTCGATTGGACAGTATGTTTTTTTAGCAACGTTGGGGCTTGCCGTAACATTGATCGTTGCCGTTATTGCATCTTATTTTGGCAAACCGCGTTATTACGGGGAACAAAGCTGGGAACGCATCCCGAATGATCATAATCGTTTAGATGTGAAACTCGAAAAGATTGATTTGGAAATCTTGACATTAATGCGTCTTGGACATCAGTATATGGCTGATATTACAGACTCACTCGGTGTAGATTCGAAAATTTCCGGTGCAGCCGTTGAAAGGTTGGATCGAGGCGGTTATTTGATGCGCATGGGGCTGACGGGATCTAATTTCTTTACATTTGAGCTAACGGAGAAAGGACAAAAAGCACTCGATCCGCTGAGTGAACACGAGAGGCAGTTATCGGTGCAGTTTTTATCGCCCATGTATTTAGAACTTTTAAAGACAGTTGAGCGCAACCCGGAACACCAAGCGGCATTTGTAGAAAAGAACGGCATTGCCTCGATGCAAATGGCGGCAATCTCTTCACACTTGACGCGTCGAGGTTATATCGAAGAAAAAGGACTCTTTAAAAGGAAACTGATGATTACGCCAAAAGGTCGAAAAGCCATTGAACAATTTAGTAAAGCCTAATGAATGAAAGGTGCATATTCGACAGTGTACAGACATATGATTAAGCATTCGAAGTCGTTAAAAAAACAAAGGTAAGAAAGTGCAAAGGAGTTAGCGAAGGCTTTTAACTTAACTGAGCAGAATGAAAACAATCACTAACATTATGAGTGGGAAGGAGTGATCCGATGCAAAAGACCATTATCACAGTGGCGACAACAGGGGCATGGCCCAAGAAAACAGATAATCCCAATATTCCCATGACGCCGCGGGAAATTGCGGATGATGTTTATAGGTGCTGGCAGGCAGGCGCAGCGATCTGCCATCTTCACATGCGTGATGACGCAGGCAATGGCACGATGAATGTTGAGAAATTTCGGGAGACACTGGCATATATTCGTGCCTATAAGGATTGTGATATCGTTGTCAATATGACGACTTCAGGTGACCTCCATGCGACGGACGAAACGCGCATGCAGCATTTAAAAGAACTGAGGCCGGATATTGGCACATTTGACTGCGGTTCGATGAATTGGCAGCATCATGCACTTTTTCTGAACCCGCCGCATTTTCTTGAGGCGCTGGGTGAAACAATGCAGGCATGTGGTGTGAAACCGGAAATTGAAGCATTTGATCCTGGTATGATTTACAATGCGGCCTATTATTTAAAAAAAGGGGTCCTAAAGGCGCCGCTCCACTTTCAAATGTGCATGGGCGCTGCGGGTGGTATCAGAGGTTCGCTTAAAAACCTGCTTTTTATGGTGGAAACCATGCGCACTGTTGCACCGGATTCAACGTGGAGTGCCTTCGGTGTAGGCGCCAGCGCAATGGAAATCATGTATGCGACGGTAGCGCTAGGCGGACACTTGCGCGTAGGGATGGAAGACAACGTCTTTTACTCAAAAGGTGTCTTGGCAGAGGGGAATGTGCAGTTTGTCAAACGTGCGAGAAAAATTGTCGAAACTTACGGCAATACTGTGGCGACGCCGTCAGAAGCGCGTGCTATTCTGAATCTGTAAAGCAGTAGAAGTGTCTGCAAAAATGTTTAAAGTTCAAAGCTTCTGATCTCATAAGATTTAGTTTACAGATTTGCAGTGTTCTAAACCGATTATCACGAATACATCAAAATCCCCGCTCGGATAGTAATCTGAGCGGGGATTTTGCGTTAAAGCAAATATAGACATCTATTATAGGAAAGAAAGTATTTTTTGTTCATCAAGATCATAAAGTTTTTCGGTAATGACGCCTTCTTTTGTAATGACGACAGCCGGTACTTGATCGACGTTGAGTTTTAGTGCAATCCCGTTTGACTTATACACGTCAATGCGGTTGACGGCTATAGCGCCTGCCTTGGATGTTTCAATGGCTTCAATGCGCGTGAGAAAATCTCTCGAAGGCGCGTCAATCGCATTGTAAACATAAATGAGACCTGGCTTTTCTTTTTGGAGAATTCGATTTTCGAAGATTTCTTTTTCGGCGATATAACGTTCTGCCGCAGTCCCGGCAATGGCACCGTCGCCAACAGCTGTTGCAATTTGCTTAAGCCATTTATCCGTAACGTCGCCAACGGCAAAGACACCTTCGATGTTGGTTTCTTTTTTCTCATTAACCGGAATGTATTTGCGATTGGTCATGGTGATTTGCCCTTCAAAGAGTTCTGTGTTTGGCAGATACCCAATAAATTCGAAACAGTTGTCGCAGTCAATTGGAATTTCTTCATCGGTTTTAACATTTTTTAGAACGACTGTTTTGAGGTGCTCATCACCCTCAAAACGTGAAACGACTGAATTCCAGACAAATGCCATCTTAGGATTGGCGAGCGCTGCTTCCTTAGCGATCTCATTGCAATCCATCTTGCCTTCATCGTGCATGACGGAAACGGTAACTTTTCGCGCAAATTTCGTAAGGAACATACCTTCTTCAATGGCAGCGTCACCGGAACCGATAACGACGACATGCTTGTCGGTGTTTGCAGCGGCATCACATGTTGCACAGAAGCTGATCCCTTTATCAAATAAGAAGCCTTCCTCATTTAAGGCGCCGGTCGTTCTTGGGCGTCCGCCAGTTGCGATAATGACGGTTTTACCAATATATTTATTTCTAAACGTTTCGACGATTTTTTCATCACCTTCGAGCTGAACACTTGAAACAGCTGTTAATTTGAACTTGACGTCCATATTTTTTGCCTGTGCTTTCATGAGGTCTGTGATAGCCTCGCCCTTAGGTGCATCTGGAAAACCAGGATAGTTTGCAATTTCATTGGTGTAGGTAGCCAAGCCGCCTACCAGTGCCTTTTCAAGCAAGAGTGTTTTAAGTCTTGCCCTACCGGCATAAATCGCAGCGCTTAATCCAGCCGGACCGCCGCCGATAATAATCACGTCATAATGCTCAACGATTTTTTCTCTAGCCATATATTGCCTCACATTCTATAAAATAGGAATATCAGATGATAGCCCGCCGCTTCGTCACATATCAATTGAACCAATCATGTGACGATAGGCTTTGGGCATGACAACAAGATTATGTGAATGATTACATAAAGTATTTTACGAGTAGTTTACTGCCGACAATAGCGCCAAAGAACATGCCAATGGCAAAAACCCATCCTGAAAGCGAAAGCGATGCGATCCCACTGTAAAGTGCGCCGATGTTGCAGCCTGCTGCCAATCGTGCGCCATACCCCATGAGTAAGCCGCCAAGCGTCGCAGCAATGATCTGTTTTTTTGATTTTATTTTTTTGATTTTAAAGCCGGATGCTAGAAGCGTTGCCGCTAATGCGCCGAAAATAATACCGAGGTTGCGGAAGGTACCGGCATGATTTAAAAAGCCATTTTCGAGCGTTGCCTGTGCACCGGAACTCGCAAAGTAATACCATTTGTCAACACTGCCGCCAATTGCTTCGTAGACCCACGCGCCCCAATAAGCGAAGACGCCTGAAACGCCCCATGGATTACCAGTCGCGGCAAGGGTTACGATTTGAAATAGTGACAAAAGCACCGCAGCGGTAACATAGGTAAACGGACTCTTAATCCATTTGAGATAGTAGTCATTTTTTTTGACGCGGTCAAAAAATTTAACTTGTTTATTTTCCAAAAAAGTTCACCTCCAGAAGGGTGCTTATTTATTTTTTTCGATGATGACTTCCCACTCGCCGTCATCTACTTCTTCAACTTCAACGTTATAGCCTTCTTTGCGCGCCCATTCAGGGACGTTTTTCATGGCACAGCTGTGGTCGATTTGAACGATGAGTACATCGCCGAGTTCGAGTTCGTTTAATTTATTTTGAGCTTTCACGAGCGGTACTGGACACGCTTCACCGTAACAATCTAACATAACTTCTTTCATAATGAGCCTTCTTTCTTTTCGTTTATAGAGATCTGTTTAATGCTTAAACAGAAACTGATTTGATAATTTAATAACAGGTTTTTAGTTTCTTAAGACAGTTTTTCAATACGTGTTTATTTTTTCTCTCTAGAGGATCTATCAGCCGATAATCACATAGGATCGTCTGCGTTTCGGTGAAAGATGCCGTTGTTTCAGCACAGTATGCTTATTTATTTTTTTCGATGATAACTTCCCATTCGCCGTCGTCTACTTCTTCAACTTCAACGTTATAGCCTTCTTTGCGCGCCCATTCAGGGACGTTTTTCATGGCGCAGCTGTGGTCGATTTGAACGATGAGTACATCGCCGAGTTCGAGTTCGTTTAATTTATTTTGAGCTTTTACGAGCGGTACTGGACACGCTTCACCGTAGCAATCTAACATAACTTCTTTCATAATGAGCCTCCATAATGATATAATATAAGTAATTCGTCTTTGTCGATAACATTGTCGTTAATGACCAGCGCCGCCGCGTTTTGCCTCGTATTTTTCTGCAATGACGTAAAGTGCCATTAAAACGAGTAGTTGCAGGACGACTGCACCCATCCATCCAAACACATCCGGTAGGAACACGGATGGCCCTTTTGAAATAAAGTGCTCTTTCCACCAGCCATAGTCATGGGCGCCCAAAAGGGAACCAACCACGAAGAAGACCAGTGAAATCATATTCATATAAAAACCTTCGCCGACGCGCATCAGCGTACCGGAAGCACAACCGCCTGCGATAACCATGCCTACACCGAACATGAATGCGCCGATAAGTGTTGCTATACTAATTGGTGCAACGTAGCTCATTCCCGGAATAGGTAGTCCTTGCGCCGCATAGCCGTATTTAATAGCCGTAAAGCCTATGGTTGTTAAGGCAAAGGCAATGATAACGGCACGGGTTAACGAAGTGCTTCCCGTTAAATAAGGATCGCGCATGGATGCGGTAAAACAGAAACGTCCCTTTTGAAGAACAAAGCCGAAAGCCGTACCGGTAATCCAGAATAGTGCCAATGTTGATGATTTGGCATTCAGGATGATGGCGACGACGACGACGAATAGTGCCAGTAAGACACCAAAGGGAATCTGATTTTTCTTTGGCTTTCGATTTCGATTTGAACCACGTCTTGAAGCTCTACTGACTTCAGCCATTTGTCACACTCCTAAAATAAAAGTTTGCTATACTCTTAACAATCTCACAATATTATGATAACATTTTATTTGAAAAAATCATCAGTCGCATTTCCAAATCAATATAAGAAAAAACGATACCCAAATCTACGCACATAACTTCATAATGAATTAAGAAAGGGGTAACTCATGAATTTAGCGGCACTGGCTTAT
Source organism: Fusibacter paucivorans (assembly GCF_018390735.1). Taxonomy (GTDB): domain Bacteria; phylum Bacillota; class Clostridia; order Peptostreptococcales; family Acidaminobacteraceae; genus Fusibacter; species Fusibacter paucivorans. Next base: position 103,616 of record NZ_JAHBCL010000003.1, on the reverse strand, counting down.
TTTAGAGAAGTTGTTGAGACTAAGAGTATTTCAAAGGTTGCAGCTAATCGCCATATCTCTCAATCGGCTTTGAGCCAGAACATTCAAAAGCTGGAAGATGAGTTGGGGTATCAGCTTTTGGAGCGGAGCAATAAAGGCGTTTTGCCAACAGAAGCAGGACGCATACTCTTTAAGTACTCCGGGACGATGCTGCGCATTGAAGATAAGCTTAAGGAAGAACTGGATGCGCTTGCTTACAGCATTGAAAACATCCGAATTAACGGTTATCTTTCATTGGTAGATTATTCACTGCCATGTGTTCTCTATAAGGTTAAGAAGAATTTCCCAACCTATAATTTTGAAATGCGCGCTAAATCGAACATGGAGTCGATAACGGATTTGATTAATGAACTGACAGATCTGTGCTTCGTCACTGAGGAACCGTGTGACGATCGCCTCGACGTCAGCCGGATCGGTAAAGAACATATCGTCCTAGTGGCGAATAGCGAATCCGCTGTACCGGATATTATTGATGTTGAAGAGCTGCAGCGGCATGAAATGGTGCTTCTGGATGATGAGGCATTAACGATTTCATCTTTTCTAAAGAGTCAGCTAAAAAATGTTGGGTTATCGATCGATCAGATCCCGATTATGTTTAAAGTTGATTCTATTCCGGCGGCCAAATCGAGTGTCAATAATCAGCTCGGCATTTGCTTCTTACCCTATATGTCAGTCAAAAAAGAGCTTTACGAGAAAAAATTCAAAGTCGTTGAAGTGAGAAAATTTAACCTCGATTATGATATTTATCTCGTAACGCGCCAGAAGTGCAGTCGTCAAAAACCAGTGACGGATGTCTATAATTACTTCGTTGAAAATGGCGAAAAGGATTTCTGTTAGAGTGCTTTACATATTTATTTGTTTATCCGCAATAAAAAAATCAGTTTTCTCTGCGTATGATAAGTCATACGAAAGATAACTGATTTTTATCATTTCAAACGCCGGTTGACGAGATCGATGGCGTTTACACGGTTTTAGGTCTGGTAATGGTGATTTCCCACACGCCGTTCATCACCTCATCGATGGTGTATGCTAGCGTTGTGTTGGCGAGGTGCTGTTCAACAGATGCGATAACACAACTGTGATCGACGATCAATTGAAACGTTTCGCCAGGTTTGAGCAGCTCGATTTCATGCTGCATCTTCAAAACCGGCACAGGACAAATGTCGCCAAAACAATCTATTTTGTGCATGAGATGCCTCCAGTAAAACTATTACAATGCGCTTAACTATTTCCGTTAAGATTTTATCAAAAAAGGGTGTGTTTGACAATGGTAAAGCCGTTAAAATACAGTGTTTTAATCCCAGCGTTCAACAGTGAGCGCTCTATTGCACTGCTCCTCGATTCGCTTCGCGTTTTTTTTGACGCAGCTGAGGCGCCTTATGAGATTGTCGTTATCAATGATGCCAGTTCGGACGGCACTGCGGAAGTACTAAAAGAATATGCGAGGAGACATGCTGAGGTACGTGTTAGGCATTTGAAACACAACCGTGGACAGCAGATGGCGCTCTATTTGGGACTTAGATATTGTCGTGGTGATTTTGTTATAACCATGGATGATGACTTGCAGCACGCAGTGGACGCATTGCCTAAATTGCTGAAGGAAGCAGAGCAGGGCGCCGATCTCGTTTTCGGTATTTATTCTGATCGGACGGACCAGCACTATCGAAGGCAAGGATCGCATTGGATTGGCAAATTTTTCAAATGGCGTTTTAAGGATGCGCTTGGCGAATTGCGGGTCAGCAGTTTTCGGGTTATTGCACGAAGTGTTTATATGCCTGTTGCAGCAATGGGCGAAAAGCGCTTTGTTTATTTGAGCGCTGAGCTCATCCCCTTTGCAAGATGCATTGCCAATGTGGCAGTAAGCCGTTCACCGCGTGTCTTCGGCAAATCCGGCTATCGGTTCTGGCGGCTTATTGGGATTGGTATTCGGCTTTTTATCTACTATGGGTTTAAAAAAAAGTGATGTTGGTGTGCAGCTAAGCCAATTGAAACTATTGGTAAGTTGTGATGGCGTGAAGGTTGAAGGTGAGGGGCTTATCTCAAGGCAATGAGGCCATTTCTTTAAATAGGTATCATGATGAAACAGGAGGCGGCAATATGCAGTCAAAAGTGTTAATGGTAGGGGCGGGAAGCTGCCAGATCAGCGGGATTAGAGCGCTAAAAAAGCGGGGGTGTCAAGTCCTTGTCGCAGATTATTCGGAGATGTCAAAAGGAAAACAGATGGCAGATCTTGCCGTTTTGGCAGACGCCTTTGATGCGGATGCGATCATAAAATGTGCCAGAGAGCAAGCCGTGGATGCGGTGATTACTGTTGGAACGGATCAGCCGTTACTGAGCGTTGTCAAAGCAGCAGAAGCAATGGCATTGCCGCGGTTCATCGATTCGGACGTTGCGTACAATGTGACCAACAAGCGAGCGATGAAAACAATTTTTAAAACGGCTGGGATTCCAACGATGCCCTTTGCCTTAATTGATGCGTCCTTTGAGGATGCTGAACTCGCGCACATTATGCCGCCCTATGTGGTAAAGCCCGTCGATTCCCAAGGACAGCGCGGCATATTCAAACTCAATACAATTGCGGCGATTCGGGCGCATTTCGGCGAGGTCGTAAAGCATTCAAGGGAGACAGTCATACTGGTAGAACAGTATTACCCAAATGAAGAAGTCACCGTCAGCGGCTGGGTTATAAATGGCGAGGCGATTTGCCTGACTGTGACAGATCGCGTGACCTTTCATCCGGATCTGCATATCGGCGTTTGTACAGCGCATGAGTATCCTTCGAAGCATATAAAATATTATGATGAAACCTTTAAACGGCTGACACAGCAAATTTGTGAGGCATTTCATATTTTAGACGGTCCCATTTATTTTCAGATGCTGGTTGGTGAAGCCGGTGTCGTCGTCAACGAAATTGCTTGTCGGCTTGGTGGTGCTTATGAGGACATTACGATTCCTGCGGCAACCGGTGTTGATATCCTGTCACTCAATATCGAAGGCGTCTTTGGCAGCATGCCGAAACGCGTTGATGTTATGCCGAATTTGACGGACATACAATATTTCAGTACGCAGCTTTTCTTCTGCCATCCTGGGAAAGTGACTTCGCAAACGCCGATTGAGGTGGTGGAAGCACTGCCATATGTTTTAAGCGCGGGTTACAATTTTGATGTCGGTGAAACAGTGCCGCCGACAGAGAGCGCCTCTGCTAGGGCTGGCTATGTAATTGTCACGGGGACATCAGAAGCGGATTTAGTGATAAATCTCAAAAGAGTCTTTCAAAAGATGCAGTGGCAGAATGAAAATGGCGAAAACATGGTCATTGAAGGCAGACGCAATGAGCGATAAGATTGGTGACGGTCATAAACGAAACCTGTTGGTAACGAGGGATGCTAAAAGCATCGGTGCCGTTTAAGATTATTGGTCAGTGTGTTCATAAAACGAATTGTGAATTTTATAGACAGTCGTCTGCCAAGGATAGGTCCCGCTGTAGGCGGCGATTCGCATCGCGTAAAGCGGGTTTTCAAAAGTATGAACAGGTTCGGTTTCCGTTTCGATGAATTGGAACAGTGCATCAAAATAGTGAGTATTAACATAGAGAAAATCCCAAGTGGGCGAGGTTTGTCGGATATAATTCATCTCATCGTGAATAATGAGATACTGAATATTGCGATCGCGAATATAATCCTCTAGGCTGATGTTGGCGGCGTCGAGATAACCGAGATTTCGAAGATCGTAGAAATGTGTTTCATCGACGGCTTCAATCGCATTGAGATTTCCGAGGACGACGGCATCAACCGGGAGTACATTTTTTAAGGATGCAACCATCTGATCGTAACGAACCTGATATGGGCGTTCGCGTTCATAAAGGGAGAGATTGGCATAGCAGTGCCAAATGAGAACACCTAAGAGTATAATGGCGGTTAAGCGTTGCCTGCCAGCTTGAAGGCGATTCTTTTCGCGAATAAAAATGTGGATTTCTCTAGGTTTGCGATAAATATACTGTGTGATGCCAAGGATAATCCAAGGGATTACAAACAGAACGGCCAGCTGATTGTTGCGACCGAGTAGAAAGAGTGCCAGCAGCGTGCCGAATAAAATGGCATGAGCTTCTGTAAACTTGCGTGTCATCAGCGGTGACAATAACAGAAGTGCCCCGGCGATGAGCCAGAGCTTGATGTGCATTAAATCGTAAGTTCCGCCTGTTCGCAGATAGAGCTTTTGCCAGAACCAGAAGAATAATTCTGTTCGGCGCGTTGGTGCGCTGTTCAGTCCAAGGTCGGCGCCATATTTTAAATATGCCGAAAAAAACCCCGGCACTGCCAGTGAACCAACGGCAACTATACATAAAAAGAGAAGCGTCAGAATTCCTGCGAAGTAAAACAGCTGTCTAATGGATCGCTTTTGGTTAACAATTTGCCATACCATGAGGGCTGAAACAGCCCCAGCGATTAAAAAACTGTTTGGATGTACGCCAATACTGAGAAAGACAATGAGGGCCGGCCAAAGGGTAGCGCCGGTTAATGTGGAACCCAAGGCGACAATCATGAAAAATAAAATCATGGTTTCCTGACGGCCGAAATGCAGGGCATAGATAAAAGAAATATTGAACATCAATGCCAAGGTCGGCAACTGATAGGGCAATTTTAACTGCTTGAGGAAATAGGCAAAGGCTATAATCGAGAGCATGCCAAATGTAAGTGATAAAAGCCGCATGGCAAATACCGTATCGCCAAAGCAGCGCAGATAAAGCGATTGCAGACCGACATAAAGCCAACGAAAAGGATGCGGTACACGCGGATAGAGGTCAAAAAAGGGTTCTGTTACCCAAAGGTTTTGCGCGCGCATGGCGGCGCCGGCAATGCCCTTGAGCCAAAGTTCATCTGAATGAACAGTGGGAAAGCGCAACAATGTCATGAAATTCACTAAAAAATAGATCAGGAGCGAAAAAAAGGTGATCGGTATTTCGAATGGCCGATGGCTGTGGCGGTATTTTATCGTATTTTGATAAGCTTGTTTTGCATGTGTTTTTAACATAATAATCACGAATCTCCTGAAGATTAAGTGTGCTGAGGATAGAAGCTACCTCTTGAAAGATCAGCGTTTCACTCTCTTTTATCATAATGAAAAAAGTGATGAAAGTACAGCCTTGTTAAAAGACTGTTAAAAATCTGTCATGCTAATATAGAATGCTATATAAGAAAATACGGTATCCGCTTTGCCGGATAAATCGTTATAATAAAGCTGTGAAAACCTATTTTTTTCACTTTAATTGTTTAACTTTTAACAATATACTCCAGTACAATCTCACAAATTTGTTTTTGGAGGTCAACATGACAAAACGAAAATCGACGGTTAAGCTGCTGACATTGCTTGTCTTTACGGCCTTAATCGTTGCGGCTTGCGTGAATGATACATCCTATCCGGGCACGATGAACGTCATTGAGGCGGATCAAGTGCTGTCACAGATGGAAGGTGCTGTCGTCATTGACGCAAGGGGCCAGGAGGCGTATGACAAAGGGCATCTCGAGGGAGCCGTTTCGTTATCGCCGGCAGAGCTCGTTACAGATGTTCCTGTTCCGTCGACCCTTGCGCCGAAGGAACAAGTCGAAGCTGTTTTGGGTTCAAAAGGCATTGATCAGAACACGACGCTCTACGTCTATGATGACAATATGGGCGTTAGTGCTGCACGCATCTGGTGGACTGTGAAAGTGTACAGCCCTCAGCAAACGGTGCAGATTGTCAATGGCGGCGCTTCGGCACTTGTAAACGCAGGCGCGCCACTATCGGCTGATGCGACGGTACTGCCGGAAACGACTTATGAAGCACAAGAGGCTGATACTTCGATCATTGCGACTTATGAAGAAGTGAAGGCACTTAGTGAAGCGCCGCAAGATGATGTCAAAATCTTAGATGTCAGATCTGCAGCAGAATATGCGGCAGGCTATATTCCAACGGCGATTAATTATGCGCATACGAAAAATCTCTACAGCGACGGTACTTTTATGTCGTCAAGAGATCTTGGGTTATTCTATAAAGATTTGGGACTTTCAAAGGATGATGAAATCATTCTCTACTGCAAGTCTTCTTTTAGAGCGGCTCAGACCTATGCGCTACTCGATGAAGCTGGCTACAGCAATCTCAAAATTTATGACGGTGCATGGCTAGAGTGGGAACAGCAGGGTGCGCCGGCAACACCTGTGGAGCAGGCAGTGCCTGTAACACAGCAAGAAGGATCATGATTATCCTGTGGGGAGGCTATTGGTTATGAAAATAAATAAAAAATGGTTAGCGGTTATCCTGTCAATTGTCTTAATCTTTTCGATGACAGCATGCGGCAACACGGAAACACCTGCGGCGAGCATGGAAGTAACACCGAGTACATCGGAGACGACAACACCGGAAAGCACTGAAACACCTGAAGCACCTGAACCGGCCGAGGCGGCCTTTGACATGGCGTCACTGGTTGGCGCATATTATGATAATATGCCTGACCATATTTACAAAATCGCACAAGCTGATTTTGTCGACATGGTAAAAGCCGGCGACGCAATGACAATTTTAGATATCCGAGGTGCTGACGACTATGGCAAAGGCCATATTGAAGGTGCGGTTAATATGCCGTGGGGAACGGCCATCAGTGATGGGCTCAGTAGTATTCCGGCAGATAAGCCCGTTTTCGTCTATTGCTATACAGGTCAAACCGCAGGTCAAGCGGTTATGACATTAAACCTCGCGGGTTTTGATGCGAGAAGCGTCAACCTTGGCTGGAACCTTGGCATTTCCAAAGTAGATGGTGTTGACGCCGTTACGACGACAGAAGCATCGACGCTGACAGCCGGTGCAACGGCCATTGACGCCAATGTGCAAAGTGCGCTGGATGATTACTACGCAGGGCTTGCGGCCGTTAGTGATACAAAATACAAAAATTACAAAGTTTCTGAAGACAGCTTAAAAGAAATGGTAGATGCCGGTGATGACAGCATTTACATTCTCTCTGTCCGCAAAGCAGCTGACTATGCAGCTGGTCATATTGCCGGTGCAGCAAACATTCCGTTTGGCAAAGCCATGGCAGCAGATTTTGATACCCTGCCAATGGACAAAACCATTGTCGTCTATTGTTACACAGGACAAACCGCAGGTCAAACAACAGCAGCACTCAGACTCTTAGGTTACGACGCCGTATCGTTAAACGGCGGAATGGGCAATGCTGCCAATGCACCAAGCGGCTGGGCGAACAAAGCGTATCCGGTTGTCAGTGAAGTGACAACTGGCATTGAAAAGCTCTATGCAGAAATGCCGGATCATATTTACAAAATTGCGCAAGCCGAATTCATTGATATGGTTAAAGCAGGCGATGAGATGACAATTGTCGACATCCGCAGTGCAGCAGACTATGAAGCAGGCCATGTAAAAGGCGCAGTCAATATGCCTTGGGGTGGAACGGCCATTGCAACAGAGATGGCGAAAATCCCTAGCGATAAACCTGTCTTTGTTTACTGCTACACAGGTCAAACCGCAGGTCAAGCTGTCGTTGCTTTTAACCTTGCCGGTTTTGATGCGAGAAGCGTAAACCTCGGCTGGAACCTTGGCATTTCAAAAGTTGAAGGCGTAGATGAAGTGGTTGTTACAGAGGCGACAACGTTAACAGATGAAGTGACGGCTATTGCAGCACCTGTTCAAGCAGCGATCTTAAGTTACTATGAAGGTTTAGCGACTGTGGCAGACACTACTTATAAGAATTATAAAATTTCAGAAGATAATCTGAAAGCGCTTGTAGATGCCGGTGATGACAGCATCGTTATCCTGTCTGTTAGAGGTGCTGATGATTATGCAGCGGGTCATATCGAAGGTGCCATTAACATTCCATTTGGCAAAGCGATGATTCCTGAATTCGAAGCACAATTGCCAATGGACAAAACCATTGTCGTCTACTGCTATACAGGTCAAACAGCAGGTCAGGCAACGGCAGCACTAAGATTTTTAGGCTATGATGCCGTATCGTTAAACGGCGGTATGGGTAATGCAGCCAATGCACCAAGCGGCTGGGCGAACAAAGAGTATCCAGTTGTTCAGTAGACTGACGGCTGTGATATGATTGGCTGCTGGGGCAAAGCATTTGAATGATCAAAAGACTGAAAGGTTCTAAGACTGATTAGACAACGGATACTTAGCAGCGAAAAAACAATGATTGAAAGCATAAAATGTGATGAGGAGGCGGGTTTCGTTATATAATAACGTTAGCCCCCTTCTTTTTATGTTGGTAAAAATGGGAGACTGCAACGACTTGCCGCAAGGGGAAATGAAGAGCTGCAGCTAAAAGATGGCTGCTGCGTCGGTTTGCGACGATAAAATTTGTAATGACTCAATAGACAACCGAATTTAGTGGAGCGGTTAAGATGAATGAGAGGCTGGCAAAATGATTCCGTATCATATACCTTATATGCCGAAAGAGGATGTCGTTTTAGATGCGGCAACACTGACAGCGGCAAAAAAATACGATGCAGCAGCAATATTTGATGCAATACCGATGTACCAGAACATGGCATCGCGTATGCTATTGACGCATTCTGCTGCTGCGGCGCTTGAAATGATGGCGATGATGGCCAATATACAGCCAGGGGATGAAATTATTTTACCCGCTTTTACATATGTGGCGACGGCAAATGCTTTTGTGAGGCAGGGTGCTGTGCTGCGGTTTGCCGATATTGAAATGGAGACACTGAATATAGATCCGCAGTCCGTTGAAACACTGATGACGGCAAAAACGCGTGCGATCATTCCAATACATTACGGCGGCATTGCCGCAGATATCAGGCGGCTGCAAAAATTGCAAAGTACACAATGTCTTTTGCTTGAGGATGCTGCTCATACATTGGGCGCAACCTATGATGGGAAAGCGCTGGGAAGTTTTGGTGATATGAGCTGTATTAGTTTCCACGAGAGTAAAAATATTACCAGTGCCGGAAATGGTGGTGCTTTGATTGTTAAAGAAGCACAGGCTGTGCGTGAAGCAGAAGAAATGCTTTATCAGGGAACGGATCGTGAAGCATTTATGCGAGGTGAAATTTCGAGATATCACTGGCAGCGGATCGGCAGCGCCTTTGAAATGGGCTTGGCGGCAAGAGCTTTTCTTAAAGCGGCTATTGTTGATATGAGCTGGGTAACGGAACATCGGCGTGCGCTCTGGTGGCGCTATCAGCATGCGCTGGAGCCGCTTTCAAAACAAGGGTATTTAAAGCTTGCAAAATGTCCAGATACCGTACAGACGAATGGACACATTTTTTATATCTGCCTTGAATCTGCTGAAACGCGTGAAATGTTAATGACTTATTTGTTTTCAAAGGGCATTGAAGCGCGTACACATTATGAACCCCTTCATCTAAGTCGGTTTGGCATTGCGATTAGCGGTAAGAAGCTTGTATTGCCCAATACTGAGACCGTTGGCAAGACTTTGCTGAGGCTGCCACTCTATGCCGATATGACAACGGCTTTGCAAGATGAAGTGATTGATGCGCTTTTTGAATTTTTTAAACACTAAACCAATTGCTTTTTCCGTTGTAAAACGTGTAAAATAGATTATTATAGGGAGTGTTTCAGAAAGGGAGGCATCATGCGCGACAATAAGGGGTGGTTTTACGATAGCAGGCGGACACTGATGATTATTGCCCTCGTCATTATTATTGGTGTTATCAGCATCTCCTATGTGGGCTATTCGAGCTACGGGAGCATTATTCGGGATGATATTCGCAATATAACAAAATTAACATCAACTAACATTTATTCTGAAATTGACAACGAACTGACAAAACCGATTTTTGTCAGCCTTACCATGGCAAATGATCAATTTGTCAAACATTGGATTTACAATGAATCGGATGCCACCGAACCAGAAATAACAAATTATCTCGAAGGCATTCGAGAGAAGTACAATTATCACTCAGTTTTTCTCGTCTCTAGCCAAACGAAACGCTATTATCATTACAATGGTTTATTTAAAACAATTTTGCCGGAAGACGATCACGATCAATGGTATTATAATTTTTTAGCACAGTCTGAAAGCTATATTCTCGACGTAGATCAGGATGAAGCTGACAATCATCTATTGACCATATTCATTAATTGCAAAATCCTTGATGATTATGACAATGTCATAGGTGTGACGGGTGTCGGCGTTGAAATGGACTATGTGCAGGATATGCTGGAAACATTTGAAGACACCTATAAGCTGGAAGCTTTTTTAGTAGATGAGAATGGTTTAGTGCAAGCGCATACCAACGGTGCGATGATTGAAACGCGCAACATTGGCAATGAAGCGCTTTATCGAGATCTCGGCAATACCTTTTACCGAAGAGATCAGGATCTCAATATCTTTCATTTAGACAAGGACGGGCAGGAACAGTATGTTATATCACATTATATTGATGAATTAGATTGGTATCTCGTAGTACGAAAAGATACTGCTCAGCTTGGCAATTCTTTTAATCGTCAAATAAAACTGGATGTCGGCATTACGCTGCTGATTCTAATCATTGTCATAGGTGCCGTTTATAAAATAATCGTTGCACATCAGCGCGAAATTCACAAGCTGGCAATGACGGATACCCTTACAGCCCTTGCTAATCGACGTTATTTTGATGAGCGGTTGGCGCGTGATCTGACGCGAACCGAATCGCAATGGTGTTTATTTGTCATCGATATCGACGGATTTAAACGCGTTAACGATGTCTACGGTCATCTTCAAGGTGATAAGGTACTCGTGCATACCGCAGAATTATGTCAAAGTTGTATGCCGGATGTCAGCTTAGCCAGATGGGGTGGCGATGAATTTTCAGGAATCGCAAGAGGAAGCTGCGATGATATTTACAAATTACTTGAAAGCTATCGAAAAGCGGTGGAAGATGATGCGGCACTTCAGTCTTTTGGTGTGACTGTCAGCATTGGCGTCACGGCGGCCGTGGCAACGGATACGGCTGACAGTATTGTCAAACGTGCCGATCAAGCACTGTATCGTTCAAAATCGACAGGACGAAACCGCATTACGATTGGATAAAAGACTGATTAACCCGTTAAGGGGATTATAAAATACAGTTGAAGAAACCGTTAATTGGGATAAAATTGAATGAAATCAATATAAAACGAAAAAAAACGAGTGTGATCCGCTCGTTTTTTTTCGTTTTAACGATTCGCTATGGCCGACTCATAGACTGCTTTATAAGTTTTGGCATTAATCTTCAATGACAAAACTAATGGTCTTTCATTTGAAATTGCACAGAATCGAGAACATAATCTAATTGTAAACAGTCTAGACTTCATTTGACCGACAGCTAAGGTCAAAATCAATGGCAAGGTATTCATGAACTTGAATGAAAAATCTTGAATGCAAAATAATGAAGGGGGCAGAATAAAATGGATCATGTTTCAAAACCAAACAAATCCGGTAAAGAAAATGTTCAAAGGTTTGGTCGATTTTTAAGCGGTATGGTCATGCCGAATTTAGGTGCTTTTATAGCTTGGGGTATTATAACAACACTTTTTATTGCAACGGGCTGGATGCCGAATGAGCGGCTGGCAACATTAGTCGGCCCAATGATTACTTACTTATTGCCATTATTAATTGGTTATACGGGTGGTAAACTCGTAGCGGATGTTAGGGGCGGTGTCGTCGGCGCCGTTGCGACGATGGGCGTCATCGTCGGTGCAGATATCCCAATGTTCATGGGCGCCATGATTATGGGACCTCTAGGCGGCTATGTGATTAAGAAATTTGATGGCATGGTTGAAGGTAAAATTACAGCGGGCTTCGAAATGCTCGTTGCAAATTTCTCAGCCGGCATCTTGGGGATGCTCGTTTCACTGTTAGGCTTTTATGCGATCGGACCAGTCGTGCTTGCACTCAACAACGTATTGAAGACAGGCGTTGAAGCGATCGTTGCAGCAAACCTGCTGCCATTTACCTCAATCTTTATTGAACCCGGCAAGATTTTGTTCCTCAACAATGCGATTAATCACGGCATCTTAGGACCTTTAGGCATTCAACAGGCCACCGAAACAGGCAAGTCGATCTTTTTCCTACTCGAGACCAATCCGGGTCCAGGACTTGGTGTTCTATTGGCATACTGGTTCTTTTCAAAAGGCATGGTCAAGGAATCGGCGCCAAGTGCGATTATCATTCACTTTTTAGGCGGCATACACGAAATTTATTTTCCTTATGTACTGATGTATCCAGTGCTGATTCTCGCGGTTATTGCAGGTGGTATGAGCGGTGTGCTAACGTTTACGATTTTCGGGGCTGGACTCATTGCGACACCATCACCGGGCAGTATTCTAGCCGTTTTGGCGATGACGCCGAAAGGAAGCTTTATTGCAGTGATCTTGGGAGTCATTGTTTCGACAGCGGTTTCCTTTATTGTCGCGGCATTTTTCCTGAAACGCAAAAACTTTGATAGCGAAGACGACAGTTTGTCAAAAGCGCAGGCGACAATGAAAGAAATGAAGGCGTCTTCAAAAGGTATTCAAACAGTTAAGAAAATTGTCGTCGCCTGTGATGCAGGAATGGGATCAAGTGCCATGGGTGCGACCACGCTCCGCAAGAAAGTTCAAAAGGCGGGATTAGCAATTGAAGTCATCAATACATCCCTTGAAAATATTCCAAGTGACGCTGATATTGTCATTACACATAAGACACTGGCGGAACGTGCAAAAGAGCACAATGCAACAGCAGAACTCATTGCCATCGAACAATTTGTTGGCAATCCGGTATACGATGAACTCGTCGAACGACTAAAAAAATAGTCATTGAGAAACAGTGGAGTCAAGGCTTCACTGTTTCATTTCATCAAATGATGATGGCCTTTCTTCCCTCTACAACGTTCTTCAATTATGGCACTAATTGCTGATGACAGCATATAGGAAGTTTATTGGATAAAAATGTTATAAGTGGGATATAATAATACTGAATAACTGTCAGAAAATTCAATTCTTAAAAATTGTCTGCGATAAATCGTATGGAGGACGCTTTGGATTATTCAAGAAGGGTCATTGAAATCATTGAAATACTACTGGAAACAGAAAACTATATCGCCATTGCAGCAATTGCAGAAAAGCTAAATGTCAGTCGGCGCACGATCTTTAGGGAAATGGAAGCAGTTGAGGCAATTACAGCGGAACTTGGCATGACACTGTCAAAAAAGACGCGTCTGGGTCTTTCAATTGCTGCAACATCGGCACAGCGTGAGCGGTTTAAAACGGAATTTGCAAGAAAGGCCGATGTTCACTTTGATCAGGCAATGCGCCAAAATGTGTTAATCGTCGAACTGCTTAAAAGTCGTGAACCGCAAAAGTTTTTCTATTTTGCCAATATGCTCAGCGTCTCAGAAGCGACGATTTCCTATGATATGGATAAAATTGAGCCTTGGTTTAATAAACGTGAAATTGAACTTATTCGCAAACCTGGGTTCGGCGTCTATCTCGAAGGCAGTGAGACGCAATTCAGAAAGGCAATTGTCGATTTCTTGTATCAGCATTATGAGCATCAAGAATTGGTTGCACTGCTGGAAACGGGACTTTATCAAGAAAACATGGTGGAAGCGCTGATTGACAGAGATGTGCTGATCAAGGTAACAACACTGCTAAGACAGTATGAAACGCTTATTGCAAGGCGGCTGACGGATGCTGCATACATGGGGCTTTTAATACATCTTGCCATTGCCATTCAACGAACGGCGCGCGGTGAACGCATCCGTATGAATCCCGAACTGTTAAAAGAACTCCAGCGCGATGCACATTATGAAATGGCAGGCATAATCGGTCAAAGTATTCAATCAAAATTCAACATTGTTTTTCCGGAAGACGAGCTCGGCTATATTACCATGCATTTAAAAGGTTCAAAACTTAAAACCGCAGCATTGGTGGATGAAAACGATGTCATGATCAGCAACTATGAAATCAGCAAATTGGCATCAAAGATGATGGCTGTTTTTAAAAGCGAAAGCGGCTATGATTTCAGTGACGACGAACGTCTGCTCGTTGGGTTAGTCAGCCACCTTAAACCTGCGCTGACGCGAATGAAACTGCACTTGGATATTCGAAATCCGCTACTCGACAAGATTAAAGAAATGTATCCTGAAATCTTTAACATGTCGCTTAAAACAACAGTGATCATTCGTGACCGATTTGATGTTGAGGTACCTGAGGCAGAGGTAGGCTATATCGCCATGCACTTTGGCGCTGCCATTGAACGATTTCGAAAAGCGCAAATTGTACAACGTGATATTCGCATCGGCGTCGTATGTTCAAGCGGTATTGGCACATCGAGCCTGCTTTATTCAAGGCTCTCGAAGCTGTTTCCCAAATTGACGATTGCAGCACAATTCTCAAAAGAAGATATCCTCTTGGGAAAAGCGGATGTCTATGGTGTTGAATTGCTCATCTCAACCATTGCGCTGGAAAAGACAACAGTGCCCGTTGTAATCGTCAACCCGCTGCTTCTCGAAGACGATGAGGCGCGTATTGCACACGTACTCAAAATGCTTAACAATCAGCCGGGGGCGAAAATTTCAGCACCACCGAAGGAACACAATGATCGTGCCCAAGTTCAATGGATTCACGATGTAACAGAGAGTGTCTTAACGCTGGAAGCACATTTTAAACTGGTAACCGATTTGCACGCAAAATCACTGTCGCAGATTATTAAACAGATTGCCGAATCCTATGCCGGCGAGTTTCGCACTCGTAAAAAATTAGAACGGCAGTTTCAAGCGCGTGAGCGGCTTGGCAGTACGATTATCCATGGTGAAGGTTTAATGCTGCTGCATACGCGATCAGAGATTTTTGACAGCGTCTGCTTCAGCGTCTGGCGTTTAAACAATGCCGTAAATGTTCATAAGGATGTCATTGAAAATGTCATCGTCATGGGAATGCCGGAACAGCGATCAAGCATACAGTCAGATATGATGAGCCAGCTCAGCAAGGCAATTATTGAAGACGATCTTTTTTTAAATCAAATAAAACATGGTGACGAAGCATCTATTAAAGCTTATATAAACACAATTTTGCAGCGCTGGCTGAATAAACAGCTCCAAAAAGGAGGTCCAAATGACCTCTAAACTTCAACGGATCGGTAGATTTTTAAGCAGAATGGTCATGCCGAACATTAGTGCCTTCATCGCATGGGGCATTATCACCACGCTTTTTAATCCCGATGGCTGGTTTCCCAGCACGGCAATGAATATGCTCGTGGTGCCTTTAATGATCTATGCACTGCCGAGTCTAGTCGCCTATGCCGGCGGACAGCACATTTACGGTCACAAAGGCGGCATTATTGCCGTTGTCGGCACGATGGGCGTCATCATTGGCACGCAGACGCCCATGTTTGTAGGTGCCATGATTATGGGCCCCATTAGTGCTTATTTGCTAAAACGCGTTGACGGCATGCTCAAAAGGCATACGCCCATTGGGTTTGAAATGCTCATGTCAAATTTTACGGCTGGCGTACTCGGCACGATTATGATTATTTTGGGTTATGTGATGATTGGTCCAATTATCGGCCATCTTAATGCACTTTTTAAACTGGGTGTTGACTTTGCTGTTTCCAGAAGTCTACTGTTCCTCGCAGCCATTTTTATTGAACCCGGCAAGGTGCTCTTTTTAAACAATGCGATTAATCACGGCATTTTGACACCACTGGGACTTCAGCAGTCTCTGGCAAAAGGCGATGCTATTTTCTTCTTGCTGGAAACAAATCCGGGGCCGGGTATTGGCATCTTAGCAGCCTACTGGGTTAACGGCAGGGGAAGTGCGAAACTAACAGCACCCGGTGCACTGATTATTCATGCCCTTGGCGGTATTCATGAAATTTATTTTCCCTATGTCATGATGTATCCTGTGCTCTTTGTATCCGTAATCATCGGCGGTCTCGTCGGCGATTTTATCTTTCAGCTGTTTGACAGCGGCCTTGTTGCAATGGCTTCACCCGGCAGTTTGTTAGCCATTTTAGCATTGGCACCTAAAAATAAGCTCTTTGGCATTTTACTCGGAATTATCGGTTCGTCAGTGGCGTCATTTCTATCGGCAGGTTTACTCATTGCCAGACGAGAATCATGGGAAATGCCGGATCATGACGAAATGGCATTTGAAACGGATATCTTTAAAGGTTATCAAGGCAATTATGAGATTGCCAAAATTGTCTTTGCCTGTGATGCGGGTATGGGGTCTAGTGCCATGGGGGCATCATTGCTGCAAAAAATGTTGAGAGCCAGCGGTGTCAATGTCTTGATAGAAAATGTCTCACTGGACGATATACCAGAGGATGCCTCTGCCATTATTACTTTTAATGATTTGCTGCCCTGTGCACGGCAAGCTGTGCCGGGGGCGCTCTATATAGGGATAAAAGACTTTTTAGACCGCGCGTATTATGAAGCTTTAATAGATGCCTTGCTCAAGAGGTGTCATTTTAAGGAGGTAACCATGAACCATCAAGTACCAGATCAAATTTTAATGAAGTCCAACATCATTTTAGATAAGGCATCTGTTTCAAAAGAAGAAGCGATTCGCTATGCTGGGCAACTGCTCGTCGAAAGCGGTTATGTCGAAGCAAATTATATCGAGGGCATGTTGGCGAGAGAGGAAAAATTCACGACCTTTATCGGCAATGGCGTTGCGATACCGCATGGTGAAAATGCCGTTAAGGACAGTATTATTGCCTCTGGTATTGTCGTTGTTCAATATCCAAATGGCATTGATTTCGGCAGCGGCAATATTGCAAAGCTTGTGATCGGCATTGCCGGAAAAGGCAACGAGCATCTCCAAATTCTTTCTAATGTGGCTGAAGCCATTGAAGAAGACGAATTGCTGAATCAAATGCTGCGGACAAAGAATCCGGATACAATTTATGATATCTTTGCAGCAGAGGGGATGTTGGCGCAATGATCATTACAGTAACCGTCAACCCGGCGATGGATCGAACGCTGGCGATAAACGGTTTGTCAGACGGCGCCGGAGATGCCTTTGTTGGCGCCTTTGTCTATGGCATGGTGAATAACGATATGCCGGAAGAGGTCTTGCGATTGGCACTGGCAACGAGCGCCGGTGCGGTGACGACAAAAGGGACGAATCCGATAGATTTAACATGGATTCAATCGCATTTAAAAGCGGTATCCATTGAATATATTTAATGGCATGATTGCGTTTTTAGTGAGATAGAAGTAATGGTTGAATAGAAGTAATGGTTAATGAAACTGAAGTAATGATCGTACGCGATCTTGATTTAAGAAAGGAATCGTACAGCTGTGGCTGTACGGGGAAAGAGGACATGAAAACAAAAGCAGTAAGAATGTATGGTCTTGATGACTTGAGACTTGAGACGTTTGATTTACCGGAAATGAAGGAAGATGAAATACTTGTAAAAGTAATCTCCGACAGCATTTGCATGTCGACGTATAAAGCGGTTAAACAAGGTAAAAATCACAAACGCGTGCCGCAGGATGTCGATACGAATCCTATTATTGTCGGTCATGAAATGGCAGGTGTTATCGTCAAAGTCGGCAAGAAATACGAAGGACAGTTTCTGCCGGGGCAGAAATTTTCACTTCAGCCGGCACTCAATTACAAAGGAAGTCCGTTTTCACCGGGGTATTCCTATCCGTATTTTGGCGGCAATGCAACTTACAACATCATTCCGCCTGAAGTAATGGAACTCGGCTGCCTGCTGGTTTATGACGGTGACAGTTACTTTGGTGCTTCACTTGGCGAACCCATGTCCTGTATTATTGGCGGTTATCATGCCAATTACCATACTGTTACGGGCAAGTACGAGCATATCATGGGAACTAAGGCAGGCGGAGACCTCATCATCATGGGGGGTGCAGGACCAATGGGGCTTGGCGCCGTTGACTATGCGCTGGCCATTGACAATCGTCCGAAGCGCGTTGTCGTTGCGGATATCAGTGATGATCGACTGAAAAGAGCGGCGCGGTTTATAACACCTGAACGCGCCAAAGCAGCAGGTGTTGAACTCATTTATGTCAACACGGCAGCTTATGATGATCCCATTGCACATTTGATGTCACTGACAGGCGATAAGGGCTATGATGATGTCTTCGTATACGCACCGGTTAAAGTACTCGTCGAAGAAGGTGATAAACTGTTGGCGAAGGACGGCTGTATGAACTTCTTTGCAGGGCCGACAGATCATCAGTTCAACGCGCCGATCAACCTTTATCATGTTCATTACAGCAATACACACATTATGGGTTCCACCGGGGGTAATACCGATGATTTAAAAGAAGCGCTTTATATGGCCGCCAACCATCTCATTAATCCATCGGTGATGCTAACACATATTGGCGGCATTGATGCAACCATTGACGCGATTATGGATCTGCCCAATATTCCGGGTGGCAAAAAGCTTATCTACAATCACATTGACATGCCGCTGACAGCGATAGAGGATTTTGGCAAACTGGGTGAAAATGATCCGCTCTTTAAAGCATTGCATGAACGCGTTGAAAAGCACAATGGTTTATGGAATGCTGAGGCGGAGGCGTATTTGCTTAAATACTTCGATGCGGAAGCGTAAGTCGCTGCATGGAGGAATGAAGACTATGAAAAGTATTTATCAGAAAAGCGATAAGACATGGATGCATGATAAATGACAGAGGCACAGGATTGACAGCACGTGTTTAATTCTTTATAATGCAACTAAGGATGAAGGTGATGCAGAAAAGAATCTTCGTCTGAAAATGATAAGACATTTAAAAAGCTGAGAAGAGAAGAGTAACCGATGCACGACTTTTAAGAGAGCCCTTGGATGGTGCAAAAGGGCAGGTGACGGCGTGGTGAATAAAGCCTCAGAGCTTTGTATGGAACCCAAGAAAGGGAGATAATACAACGGTCGCCACCGTTAGAGGGCTAGAGTATCAACAGTTTATCTGCCGTACTTGAAATGAGGTCAATCTATATTGACAAATTGGGGTGGTACCACGAAGTTTAACTCTCGTCCTCAAGGTGAAAATCTTGAGAACGGGAGTTTTTTGCGTTACAGAAAAAGCGAGTTGTCAGTGAGGGCAATCGCTTTCACCTGATTTTCGCCTCGATGGGTTGAAGATAGTCTTTCGAAAGCATTACATATGGTGGTGAAAGCAATAAAATTTAAGGCCGCAATCAGAATATGATAACATGGCACAACACAACGCAAGACAGTACAACGCAGCACACGGCATGACACTGTAAAACTTAGCCGGTGTCGTCTGCTTTACCAAAGAAGCGGGTACATAAAGTTTGAATACAAAGTGAGGAGTGATGAGATGCATTGGGCAATGAAAACAGCAGAAGCAATTATTGAGCGTTATCCAAATGAGGAAGTCTACGTATGCGCGTCGGGGATTAGTCCGACCAGCGAGATTCACATTGGCAACTTCAGAGAGGCCGTAACCACTTATTTTGTGACAAAGGCACTGGCGCAGCTGGGCAAGCGCACGCGTTTTATCTTTTCATGGGATGATTACGATGTTTTTAAACGCGTGCCCGATCATCTGCCAAGCACGTTAAGCCGTTATATCGGCATGCCGCTTATTGATGTACCCGATCCGTTTGGATGCCATCAATCCTTTGCTGCACATTTTGAGAATGAGTTCGAAGAAGCACTGAATCAATATGGTATTCACCCGGAGTTCATTAACCAGAGTACGATGTATAAATCCGGTGTTTACAATGAAGATGTTCGCTTGGCGCTTAAAATGCGTCATGAGATATACGATTTGCTGCATACGTTTGACGGTCGGCAAGATTCAGCGGTACGTGAGAACTTTTATCCGATTACCCTTTACTGTCGTAATTGTCTAACCAATCATACCACTGTTACGGGATACAGTCCTGAAACCGATGTCGTGCAATACCACTGTACATGCGGGCATCAGGAAGTCGCTGAGCTTGAAAGCATTAACCGTATCAAACTGACTTGGAAGGCGGACTGGGCCATGCGTTGGAAACATGAACGCGTTTGCTTTGAACCAGGTGGGCATAAACATTCGGTGCCGGGTGGCAGTTATGATATTTCAAAATTAATTTCTGAACAAATTTTCGGACGGAAAGCACCGTTTTATATGCCTTATGATCATACGGGCATTAAATCAAAAATTTCACCGAAAACCGGCAACCTCATTACGCCAAAGGATTTGCTGGAAGTCTATCCGCCGGAAATCGTCCTATACCTCTACTCAAAGTACAATGCCGACCATGCGTTCGATATTGATATGGATGAAGACGTTGTACGCAATTATTCTGAGTTTGAGCAGATATCGAAACAATACCACGAAGGCCGTGTTGAGGATGACGATTTGAAGTTCGCGTTGGAACTTAGCAATATTACGCGATCTGCTTCATGGTTTGGGCCAAGATTTTCCGTAATTGCCTCGGCGCTGCCGCTTTTAAACGACGATCTTGAAATGATGGAAACACTGTTGCTAAATGAGAAGCAAACTGGTGAAATGTCAGAAGCAAGTGTGAAAGAGAAAGTATTGAGGGCTTCTTACTGGATTAGCAAATGGCAGCCCGAGCAAAAAGTTGCGATTAAAACGACGCCGGAGGTTAAATTTATCAATAATCTCAAACAAGAAGAGCGCTTATGGCTTCAAAACTTTAAAGCGTTGCTGGAAAAGGCAGAAGACGTTCACAGCGATCGGTTTTTAAATCAGTTGGAAACCATGACCGATACGATGATGTCAGGAGACAGTGATTGGGACAAGGCGGCGTTTCGACTTATTTATCAGCTGACAATCGGCCAAAATACAGGACCGCAGATTCCGATGCTCATTGATATTATGGGAAAGGAATCGCTGATTGCACTTTTGAATAAGATTTAAGACAATCGCATTGCTTAGGAATGCGTTATAAGTAAATGCATCAATAGGCTGGGAAAAAATCAGGATAAAATCAGTATTTTTATCAGCGGATACGCGATAGCCGTACGATGAAAAGGGTATAATCATCAAAGCCTCGACGGATCTCGACTTAAATTTAGGAGGAAACAAAATGTCAGAAGCAAAACAAGTTGGTCAATTATATATCAATGGCACCTTCAAACCAGCTGAAGACGGTCAGACTTTTGAAGTGCTGAATCCCTATACACTTGCGATTATTGGCGAACAGGCCGAAGCATCTGAGAAAGATATTCAGGCGGCTATAGACGGTGCGGTACAGGCTTTTAGGACATGGAAGCAAACGACAGCCTATGAAAGGGCTGGCTATTTGCGAAAACTGCTGCATTTGATGCAGACGCGCGAACGTGAAATCGCAGAAGTGATGACACTCGAACAGGGAAAGCCGGTTGCAGAGGCAGTTGGCGAAGTACGCTACGCTGCGAGTTATGTGGCGTGGTATGCCGAAGAGGGCATTCGCGTCACTGGCGATCTGCTGGCGCCGTCGCAAACTGACAGCAGGCTCAGCGTCAGAAAGATACCGGTAGGCCCTGTGGGTATTATCACGCCATGGAATTTTCCGTTGGCGATGTTCGTGCGAAAAATAGCACCGGCACTTGCAGCAGGTTGTACCGTTATCGTAAAACCTGCGGAACAGACACCGCTGACAGCTGTTAAATTTTTTGAACTGATACATGAAGCGGGATTCCCGGCTGGGGTTTGTCAGTTGCTGACAGGGGAGGCATCAAAAATCGGCAGCGCTTGGATGGCGTCTTCCGCCATTCGGAAGATCTCATTTACCGGTTCGACGGCAGTGGGGAAAATGCTGATGCGTCAGGCGAGTGAAACACTTAAGAAAGTTTCACTGGAACTCGGTGGTCATGCACCGCTCATCGTCTTTGACGATGCGGATTTAGACATGGCAGCCGCAGGCGCCGTGGAATCGAAATTTAGAAATTGCGGGCAAGTTTGCGTGGCGACAAATCGTGTACTGGTTCAGCGTTCTGTTTACGATGCCTTTATCGAAAAGTTGATGAAACGTACATCGGCGCTTACGTTTGGTGATGGCTTTACCAATGTCGATATGGGACCGATTATTGATAAGCAAGGGTTTGACAAGATTGTGGCACATGTGGATGATGCACTGGCGAAAGGAGCCAAGTGTCTGTTGGGCGGAAAACCGGCTAAAGGTGGCGGTGGCTACTTATTTGAACCAACCGTTTTAACCGATGTGACATCGGCAATGCGCATTGCGAAAGAAGAAACTTTTGGTCCAGTGTTGCCTGTCTTCGTCTTTGATACAGAGGCGGAGGCAATCCAAATGGCAAATGATACGCCGTTTGGATTGGCTGCATACTGTTTTACGGAAAATCTCAGCAGATCCATTCGCGTGACAGAAGCACTTGAATACGGTATGGTGGGACTGAACACAGGACGCATCAGTGCGGCGCAAGCGCCTTTTGGCGGTGTTAAGATGAGCGGTTTCGGCCGAGAGGGCGGCCGTTACGGCATCGAAGAATACCTTGTCACACAGTATATTGCAACGGTTTATAAAGAATCATAAGGGCAAAAAATAAATTGAGGATAGCATAAGCTATCCTCTTTACTTTTTTTGAGTAAAATTTTTGAGTAAATTGTTACATAGTAAATGTGCAAGATTAATCAATTTGATTAGATATTTTTATTGATAAGTTTTTTTGTTTTTTATATTATGAATAAATTTAATCTCTTATTCTATATTTAGTCAATACGTATCTCTAGTTTTTCATTTGTATCATCATCAAGAATATCGAGCATTTAAGAGAAGGTGTCTTAAAGCGTTAGTAAGACACCCATCAATACTGTATGCAATATAATGACTAGATTTTGTCCAGTGCCTGCCTTAAATCGGCAATTAAGTCATCGGCGTTTTCAATGCCGACGGAGACGCGAATGAGATCTGGTGCGACACCTGCGGCGATTTGATCGGCTTCGCTGAGTTGTGCGTGTGTCGTACTGGCTGGATGAATAACCAGTGATTTTGCGTCGGCAACATTTGCAAGCAGTGAGAAGAGCTCAAGTGCGTCGATAAACCTTTTACCGGCCTCGACACCGCCTTTGATGCCGAAGGTGAAAATTGAACCGACACCTTTTTGAAAATACTTCTTGGAAAGCGCGTGATAGCGGTTGTCACTGAGCTCTGGATAATTAATCCAGCTGACTGCAGGGTGTGTCTCTAAAAAGGCAATGATTTTTCGCGTGTTTTCAACATGGCGTTCGACGCGAAGCGAGAGTGTTTCGAGACCTTGCAGCAACAGAAAAGCATTGAATGGGCTGAGGCATGCACCGGTGTCTCTGAGCAGCTGAACGCGTGCTTTGATAATGTAGGCAAGATTGCCTGCGGCTTCTGTGTAGCGAATATTGCTGTAAGAGGGATCGGGTTCCGTCAGGCATGGAAATTTGCCGCTTGCCGCCCAGTCAAACTTGCCGGAATCCACAATGACGCCGCCGATGGTAGTGCCGTGACCGCCGATGAACTTCGTCGCAGAGTGGACGACGATATCGGCACCGTGTTCAAACGGTCGAATCAGGTAGGGGGTGCCGAAGGTATTGTCGACGATAAGCGGAATGCCGTTGGCATGTGCAATGGCGGCAATGGCTTCGAGATCGACGAGGTTAATGCCCGGGTTGCCAATGGTTTCGACGTATAGTGCGCGTGTTTTGTCTGTAATGGCAGCGCTGAAGTTTTCCGGTTCATCCGGATTGACAAACGTTGTGGTAATGCCATAGCGCGGCAGCGTCGCATGGAATAGATTATACGTGCCGCCGTAAAGCGTGCTCGCTGAGACGATTTCGTCACCGGCGCCCAGTATATTGAGAATGGCATAGGTGATGGCAGCAGTTCCGGAAGCAACGGCAAGTGCGCCGACACCGCCTTCCAGCGCTGCAATGCGCGCTTCCAAAACGGCATTGGTTGGATTCATAATGCGCGTGTAGATATTGCCGTCCTTGCGGAGTGCAAATAAATCGGCCGCGTGCTGCGCATCGTCAAAGACATAGGAAGTTGTTTGATAAATGGGAACCGCACGTGAGCCGGTTGTGGGATCAGGTTCTTGACCTGCATGAACTTGAAGGGTTTCAAATTGGTAGTTTTGATTAGACATAAAGTTGCCTCGCTTTCGAATATAATTTAAGGGGTAGATGCCGTTAAACAATGATAACCGGGTAGGGGGGCGTATTCACGGTGTGTAAAAAATTACATAATTGATATAAAATGGTAATTCTTAGATATAGAACAGCCGTTTTTTAGCATTGAGATAATTGCATGATTCAATTTCCGATCCTTTTGCCACAACAGGCATGTCAATAGAAATGAAACCTATTGTGACAAGGATCAAAGGAAGCCTATTCGGCCGCTGTTCATTTTTTCAGTACCCGCACGGAGCAATTGACATGGGTGCGGACTAGTCAATGCTGCTGCGATCAAATGGCGTTTGCTGATAGACGTAATAGTTTAACCAGTTGCCGAAAAACAGGTTGCCGGTAGAGCGCCAAGTAACAATCGGCGGTTTTGACGGATCGTCGCCGGGATAATAATTTGCCGGAACGGCGATTGTTTTACCTGCGGCAATATCTCGGTCGTATTCCTTTTTCAGCGTATCTGGATCGTACTCTGAGTGTCCCGTGATGAAAATTTGACGACCGTTTTCAGTCATGACGGCAAAGATGCCGGCTTCTTCTGATGTAGCGACAATTTTCAATGCAGCGTGTTTTTCGATATCGGCTGCATGCACGGTAGTGTGCCTTGAATGAGGGGCGTAGAAGAAATCGTCAAAGCCCCGAAACAATGGTGTATGCGCCACGTGCAAATGGTGTTTGAAAATGCCGAAACACTTTTCGTCAAGCGGGTATTTTGGAATGCCGTAATGGTGATAGAGTCCTGCTTGTGCCCCCCAGCAGATATGCAGGGTAGAAAAGACATTTCGAATACTCCAGTCCATAATGATCTTGAGCTCATCCCAATAGCCGACTTCTTCAAAATCATAGTGTTCTATGGGTGCACCCGTGATAATCATACCGTCGAATTTATCGCCTTTAATATCTTCAAATGTCTTGTAAAAAGCATTTAAATGTTTTTCATCTGTATTTTTTGACGTGTGGGTCGACGGATGCATCAAAGTGACGTCCACCTGAATTGGCGAGTTGCTAAGGACTCTTAAAAGCTGTGTTTCCGTGTCGATTTTCAGGGGCATCAAATTGAGAATCAGTATTTTAAGCGGTCGGATATCCTGGTGCATCGCGCGCGTTTCCGACATAATGAAGATGTTTTCATTCGTCAAAATTTCAACCGCAGGTAAATTGTCCGGAACATTAATTGGCATAATATGACCTCCTTAAGCCAATGGAAAAAATAAAACCCCTACGCAAATCGGCGCCGTGATGCAGATGAGGCATCACATTGCCATTCGTGTTGAGGCCAATTATTAAAAAAACCCCTTCTTGGGATAGAAGAGGTTAGTTTGAGCGCTCAACTATCTTTCAATCAAGGCAAATGTGCCAGGATTGCAGGAATTAGCACCAGTCTTATGCTGGTTGCCGGGCTTCATAGGGCCAGTCCCTCCGCCGCTCTTGATAGCACTATTAAGTTAACACTGATTATAAGGGGTTATGAAATGGCTGTCAACACCTTTTTTCAAAAAAGTTTTTAACGGGGCTGGCGGCGTACAGCAGCAGGAGGGCGCTGATTTGATTTTCGGTATTTTAGGAAATTGATGATAATTGGGAAAACGTGAATTTGCGACGACAAAAAGGGTATTCAGATAAATGGAATGAGAGAGGAGTGTGACAAAATTGGTGCTGAATGAATTAAAACGTCAAAATAAGCAGTTTTTAATGCGCATGCTGCCGTTCACGGGCTTTATCGGTCTCGTGATGGCGTTTATTTCTGTCTATATAGAAGACGTCCTCGGCATCATGCTCAATCATTTGTTCCTCGGTTTTGCAAGTTTGCTGCTCGTCGGTCTCTTTTGGTGGACAGAACAGCAGACGGGCAATATGGACCGATGGATTTTTGTCTTGATAATGGCCTCTATTGCCATGTGCTTGATCTGGGGTGTCAATATGCTTGGCTATAGCCCGTCGAGTATTGTCTCTATTTTGGATTTTACCCTGGCCATGCTCATCGCCAGCGTGACAGTCCCTATGCCGACCAAATATTATTTGCCGATGATGATAGTCGCAAATCTTTATCTATTCATTGGGACACCGTTTCTAAACAATGCGCAGGGTGGTTTTGGACTGCTTGAAGTGTCTGTTGTTATCTTGTCGATTACTTGTGTCTACATGGGCAAGCTCTCCTATGAACGCACGGCAAAGTCGATTGAAATGACGGATGCCCTTGAAAGACAAAGGGAACATCTCGAAGAACTTGTCTTGGAGAAGACCACTGCACTAAAACAGAGAGAGGACGCGTTTTCGAAAGAAGTCATTGGCGTCTTAAGCAGTGTCATTGAACATTATGATGCCTACACAAAAGGACACTCTGAAAAAGTTGCCCACCTCAGTGAGATTATTGCGCGTGCAATGGGATATGATCTAGAATTTCAGCAAGAGATCTATTGGGCAGGACTGATTCACGATATTGGCAAAATTAAGGTGTCGAAGGAACTGTTAAACAAGCCGGGGTATTTAACAGATGAAGAATACCGATTACTAAAACAGCATCCCATCTACGGGTATGATATGATAAAAGCATCTAAACCGCTAAAAAATGTTTCCAAATACGTCTTTCACCATCATGAGTTCTATAATGGGAAAGGCTATCCATTGGGACTTGAAGGGGATGGCATTCCAAAAGCTTCTCAAATCCTGTGCGTTGCGGATGCCTGGGATGCGATGCGGTCTGAACGCATTTATCGCAGTGCGCTCTCGGTGGAAGAAGCGCGCGCAGAGTTACTAGCCTGCCGAGGGCAGCAATTTTCACCGGATGTTGTCGATGTGTTTTTGACGCTGGAAGAATCCTATATCTGACAGGAGCCGTGCGCGATGTTTTGTGGGCAAATGTCGTAAAAGCCTTTTACCACCTCTGTAATTATGTCATAATTAAGATAGAATTTCAGAGGGTGATACAAGAGGGAGGCTATATGCGTTACACGATTTTAGTGGTGGAAGACCAGAAAGAAATCCGCGACATTGTGATGCGTTATTTAGCAAAGGAAGGTCATCATGTGCTGAGTGCATCAAACGGGCTAGAAGCGCTGGAAATTTATCAGAGAGAGAAGATTCACTTATTAATTTTGGATGTTATGATGCCTGGGATAGATGGTTTCGAAGTGCTTAAAACACTAAGAGCTGTTACAGACATACCTGTCATCATGCTGACGGCGAGGGTTGGCGAAGAAGATCGCCTTTTTGGTTTTGACCTCGGTGCAGACGATTACGTGGTCAAACCGTTTAGCGTCAGGGAGTTGGTGCGGCGTGTCGGCGTGCTTTTAAGACGTGTCTATGCATCGACTGAGCGTCAGGAAATCATCTATGACGATTTGAAGCTAGATTTAGGGCAAATGACGCTTTTTAGAGGCGCAGAAGAAATTTCGCTGACAACTTATGAGTTTCAACTGATTAAAACATTTTTTGAACATCCCGGACAGATTTTGTCGCGGGAACAACTGATCGAAACGGCTTTAGGAGAAGACTACGACGGATTCGACCGCAACATTGACAGTTATGTCAAGCGGCTTAGACAGAAGATTGAAGTTGATCCAAAGCATCCAAAATGGCTGACGACCAAATATGGTGCTGGCTATTGTTTTGGAGGCCGATATGACCTTACGTAAACAGTGGCTTGTCGGTATGCTCCTTATGGCGGTTCTAACGGTCATTCTCAATACCATTATCTTAAATGTGTTGACGAGAAACGTTTTTGACGATTATATCTCAACAGCGTATGAAACCCACGTCAACCAGCTTACCAACTATTGCGAACGCATTCTAAGTCAGGCGGATTATGATGCCAACCAGCTCGTGATGGAGCTCGAAGCACATTTAACGGACCCGATAACACAGATTAAACTTTACACGCCGGATGGTGAACTGCTGGCAACGGCATCGACGCCGAATGCGATAACAGTTGGCTTTGGCGGTGGCAATCATATGATGCAGCGCATGATGAGTGGCGGTGTTCAGGAAGTTGATCAATATGAGATAAAAAGTGACGGCGATTTGATCGGCGTGTTGAATATAACGCGTTACAGTGCACTGGAACATGCGGTTGCAACGCAGAATTTTAGATACCTTCTGATTCGAAACAGTCTGTTAGTCATGGTGCTCGTCATCGCGCTGGCACTCATATTAAGTGCTAGGCTTAGCAGGAGGCTGACGCAATCGCTTCATGAGACGGTGACCCTTTCGGAAAAACTTGATCTTGGAGAAGAAGTGACCGTAAAATATTCTCGTACGCAAGAAATCAGGCGCATTCAGGAGAGCTTGATGGGACTGCATGCCAAGCTGAAATTAAAGCAAAAGAGCCGTAAACAGTTTATTGATGAAATTGTTCATCAGTCCAGAACGCCGCTTACGATTCTCAAGACGCACTTTGAAGGGTTTGAAGATGGGGTCATCGAGTTCAACGAGGATGAAATTCGCATCTGTATGCGTCAAATTGATGAAGTGACGCAGCTTATTGAAAACGTTGGTCATTTAATTGAGACTGAAAGTGATGCGTCGACGATTCATATAACGCGCTTTTCCGTTCCGGAGCTCATTGGACAAATAACGCGCGGCTTATCCCTTCAATTTGAAAAAAAAGGCATTAAGCTACGGATGGAGGGGCACGGTGATATTCAAATTGCATCCGATATTTACAAATTGAGCCAAACCATATACAATTTACTGACAAATGCTTACAAATACACGGAGACCGGCGGCGATGTCCATGTTGAGTATGCACTGTTGGAGGAGGTAGTGACCATTTGTGTGTCTGATACGGGGATTGGTATTGACGAATCAGACCAAGACCATATTTTTGAGGCGTACTATAGAGGCAGTACAGCTCAAAAAACAACTGGCGAAGGCATTGGTCTCTTTATTGCATCTGAAAATATAAAACTGCTTGGGGGAACGATTACAGTGCGCAGCAAGCGCAAGGAGGGGACGACTTTTATTATTAAGTTGCCATATGTTCCAGAACTCTAGCGATAAATGATTTAAATAATTGGGTTGTACTGACGAGGTGAAGTTATGCAAAAATATGCCTTTAAATGGGCAATGCTAGGTGATATTGAAAAAGGCCGTCCCAATTTGGGTGGGACGACGACGGTTGCGACGTATCGTCTGATGCAGTATTGCCTCAGAGATGCCATGGAAAAGCATGTTGGCGCTGAGGTGACAGATCAAATCTTTCAGGAAGCGGGGATGCTTGCGGGCGCAGCAGTGTACAATCAGTTCATTGCGGGCAATCAGGAGCTTAATCCCTTTTTAATGGCGCTAAAGGATATTCTGCTGGATCTTGGCATCGGCATTGTCCGCGTTGAGAAAGCTGATGCTGAGACAGGAGAACTTATTCTCACTGTATCTGAGGATCTTGACTGTTCCGGAGTGCCGGAGACTGGCGAGAGCGTCTGTACTTTTGATGAAGGTTTTATCAAGGCGGTGTTGGAATCTTTTTCCGGCAGAAACTATGATGTCAAAGAAATTGACTGTTGGAGTACAGGTGAAAAAACGTGTCGATTTAGGGCGGTGATTATTGACGATGAAGCATAAAACAACAGAAGCGGTATTCAAGGCATACATAATGTCACTGTTGATGGATCGCGCATTGCCAGAGGCGGTAAAAGAAAATGCTGAAACCGAATGGCATGAGATCATGCAGGATGAGGAATTGCGAGAAATCATCACAGCGGTCATTGGCATTAGAGAAGCGCTTATGCCGCTCAGCGAAGGCGATCTCAGTACGCAGATTGAAGGGCACGGCTACACGATCAGTCTGTTGAAAAAATTGCAGGCATCGCTTAAACACATTGTCTATCAGTCAAATGCTATTTCAGAAGGCAGTTTTGCGCAGAGCATGGATTTCATGGGTGAACTATCCGATGCGTTTAATAAAATGGTTTATAAGCTCGACGATGCCTTTTCGACATCAGAGCGGCATCGACTGAAAGCAGAAGAGAGCGAGCGACGTCATCGATTGCTTGCGGACAATGCGACAGACGTTATCTGGACGATGAATATGGCGGGGCAGTTCACATATATAAGCCCATCAGTTGTGCGCATGAGAGGTTATACGCCTGAGGAAGTTATGACGCATACGCCTGAGCAGACGTTGTGTCCGGGCTCTTTGGAGTATATGGTGGAGGGCTTGCGCGTTGCAAGAGTTCACATTGAATCGGGCTCGCGAATGCCCGTTTTCAGAGGTCAGCTTGAGCAGCCATGCAAAGACGGGAGCACTGTTTGGACAGAAGCAACGATTTCGGGGCTTTATGATGAAGATGGCAAGTTTATCGAACTGCTGGGTATTAGCCGCGACATTACGGCACAGAAGAAACTTGAGGCGGAAATCATTAAAATTTCGACAACGGATAAACTGACGCAGATTTACAACCGCTTAAAAATGGAGAGTTTGCTGGAGAGCGCTTTTAATGATGCATATACGCAGGGGACTTGTTTTCAGGTTGTCATCTTTGATATTGATAAATTTAAGCGGGTCAATGACCGTTATGGCCATCCAACTGGTGATATTGTCCTTGTGGAATTGACACAATATGTGGCACAGGTTATTAGAGCGCATGATAATGTTGCATTCGGCAGATGGGGCGGCGAGGAATTTATGCTGGTCATCAAGGGTATGCAGCTCTCGGAAGCTTCGGTGCTTTTAGAAAAGCTCCGGGCGGGCATTGAAGCTTATGACTACTCGATTTCAGAAAAAGTAACGTGTAGTTTTGGCATCGCACAACTGAGTGTGGGGATGAGTTTGACGGATTTGATTTTACGTGCGGATCAGGCGATGTATCAGGCAAAGAGCAGCGGCCGCAATTGTGTCATCATTGACAATGAAGCGGGCGCCTGCCTTTCCATGGAACGGATTGTTCGCATATAAAAAAGCATCAGTAATGTGTGGGGTGGCTATGAAAATTGGACAATTTGCAAAAGAGAACCATATGACGGTGGATGCGATTAGGCATTATATGTCGATGGATCTCATTTTGCCGATCAAGCGAAGCGGTCAGTATG
Source organism: Fusibacter paucivorans (assembly GCF_018390735.1). GTDB lineage: Bacteria > Bacillota > Clostridia > Peptostreptococcales > Acidaminobacteraceae > Fusibacter > Fusibacter paucivorans. Next base: position 72,462 of record NZ_JAHBCL010000003.1, on the reverse strand, counting down.
AATTTGATGATCGGTGTCAGGAAGATCTTCAGGAAGTCGTCTATTTAAAGCGTTTGGGATTTGCGCTTTCTGAAATACAATCTTTGATGTTGATAAAGCGTATGGCAAAACACACGGCCTATGAACGTGCGAACTTTTACCGTGCTTTTTTTGAAAGGCGGCTTGCGTGGATTGACCAAGAGCGAAAGCGATTGAAGCAGATGAAACGGGACATTGAAAAGCATTTGGAACAAGAGGTGGTATTGCCGCCGGTTCCTGCAGAAGAGGGGGTGCCGCTTCAGGCGATGCCGCTGCTGTGTTGTGCAAAATGTCAGTCGGAGCTGATCGTCGAAGCAGGTGTTCTGGCACAAAATCAAATTATTTCAGGTGAAATGGTTTGTCAGTGCGGGGCGCATTACACCATCGAATCCGGTATTGTGTGCGCAGCGGAGACAACACCCCCTAAACGAGATTACCATGAGCTTTCAGTGTATTTGTTGGATTATGTTCAAGAGACGCATTATACTTATTTAAGCCGAATTGTACACGCGCTGGAATGGGTTGACCGTCAGATTGATTTTCAATTTGACGTAGCACTTGAATTAGGGACGGGATCGGGCTTTTTCCTCAGGTATTTTCTCGATCAACTGCCTAAAGATTCGATTTACATTGCCGTAGATTACGATTACGATCGACTAATACAGTTAAAGAGGGCGCTTAGCGGTATTGAATCAAAGCCGAATATACTCTATATTTGTGCCGATTTTCAAGCAATGCCGCTGAAGGCGGGCATTGCTGATTTGCTCGTTGACTATTCCGGCAGCAGCAATTTTGGATTTGAACACGAAGCGTATCTCTTTAACCTGACGCTGCCGTATCTCAAAAAAGATGCGAAGTGGATTGGTGCTTTTATACTCTTTAAAAATTTTGTGTACGGAAGCCGAATTCCGGAAAAATTGAGACATCAGTTTACTGAACAACCAATACTGACGGCACTGGATGCCGCAGGATACAAAGTGGAACACATGTATGAAACGGACGTCGTGACGAAAGGTGGACGCTTTGAGGATTACTTTTTAAAAGGTGAGGCGATCAGCAGTTTAATGACAACGGGAAGATGGGGTTAACCCCATCTTTTTTAGTTTTTTGTTGTAAAAAAACATGAGAACACGTCTTGTCATGGGGTTTTGACGATGGCGTATGATGTTTCAAAAGGAGGTTTTAACATGCTTTCAGAAACAGCTATTACGCCATTGATTTCACGTCGAAATCAATACCTATTTATAGGCGGCAACGGTATTTCCATCATTGGAACGGCGCTTTATACGTTTGCGATCAGCCTTTATGTCCTGAATACGACGGGATCGAGTCAGCAATTTGCCATTACCCTTGCATTGGGCGTCATGCCGCGCGTGCTGCTCTCGCCGATTGCAGGTGTCATATTGGATCGTACCGACAAAAAGAGAATGGCGGTGATCATGGATATCGTCAATATAATTTGGATGGCCATATTACTGGCATTGCCGACGCTTTCCATAACCGCTATCTATGCGGTCACTTTTGGGGTCAACGTCACCAGTGTTTTTTACGGAATGGCTTCCGAAATCATGAAGCCGATGATCGTAATGCCCGAGGAATTGATACACCTCAATGGTGTTGCAAAAGTCATTGATGGGTTGGCTTCTGTCGTGGCCCCTCTAATGGGCGGCGTGCTGATACTGTCTATGTCGATTAAAACGTTTATTCTAGCAAATGCCGTGAGTTTTGGCATATCAGCAGTATGCACTGCGGCAATGCAGCTGCGGCGTGAAGCAGAAAAGACGCATGAGATCCAGCGCTTTGGTACGGCGCTTAAAGAAGGGATCGCTTATCTATTCGCCGATACCAACATGCGCTATATGTTTCTCGTCTTTCTGAATTTGAATTTTTACTTGGGCATAGCAGTTGAAGTGCCGATCCCGGTAATTCTCAATCAAATATTTGAGGTGACTCCCAAAGCCTATGGATTTGTCAACAGTGGTTTTCCAATTGGACTCGTCATTGGCGCACTCATGTTGGAACGATTTAATCCGCATATGCAAATCTGGTGTCTTTTAAAGCGTATGAATGCGCTGATGACACTTGTCATAGTCTGTATGGCACTGCCGTTGATCGGCGTATTTCAAATTGCGGTTACACCCTACTACTTTACCCTGATGACAGCGCTTGGATTTTGCATCAGCTATGTGGATATTACCATTATGGTCTACTTGCAGACTGAAGTCCCGGCCGCTATACGCGGAAGAGTTCTCGGCATTATGATGAGCTTTGTCAAGCTTATTCTGCCGATTGGCCTCGTGTTATCAGGCATATTAACTGCCAGAATGCCTGTCGCCTATGTTGTCTTAATGGGTGCCGCAGTGGCATTCGTAACGAACGTGATGATACGAAATGTAAAATCGTCATAAATTTTAGAAATGGGTATTTACAAAAAAGTAAATTCATCATATAATAATTACGAACAGCGTTCGGCAATATCAAACGAACGCTTTTATAAAATCAATATGCGAGAACGCTGTTTGATAATGCTGAATACAGGAGGTGAATTGTTCGTTTTTTGCAATAAGTGGGGCAAGAATTTTAGGGAGGTTATGAGTGATGAAAAGATTTTTAAGTTTTGTATTCATTTTTGTAATGATCTTAAGCTTTGTGACGGGCTGTGGCAGCAATAACGACAGCGCGGCAAGTACATCTACTGCTCAGGCAACAACGGAGACGAGTACATCCGGCGAACCGGTTGTATTAAAACTTGGTCATATTGCAAATCCCGATACGGCATATGACAATTTTGCACATGAATTCAAACGTTTAATTGAAGAAGGATCAAATGGGAAATATGAAATTGATATTTATCCGAGCGGACAATTGGGGGTCGATCGTGAATTAATGGAATCGCTTCAAATTGGCAACGTTGACTTAACCGTTATCACAGCGTCGGATATTAATCAGTTTGTACCGGATATGGCCGTTCAGGATTTGCCATATTTATTTAGAGACTGGGATCACGTTGAAAAGTTTCTCGATTCAGATGTGGCGCAAGAGTTTTTCGGCTTAACGGATGAAGTTAACATGACGACACTTGGCTTTATGCCAAGGGGCTTTAGACATGTGACGAGTAATGTCGAACCGATTTACGCGCCTGAGCAGCTTAAAAACTTAAAGATTCGCGTTGCTGAAAGTGAAATCTATATTGAAACGTTTAAGGCGCTTGGTGCAAATGCGCAGGCAATGGCATGGAGTGAGGTCTTTACAGCACTTCAACAGGGGACCATTGATGCGCATGAGAATACCATCGTCACAACACGAGACTACAAGATTAACGAAGTTCAAAAATACGTATCGGAAACGGGGCACTTCTTTGCCTTTGCAGCCCTTCAAATGAACAGCAACCTTTTGAACGGCATGAGTGAAGAAGATCAGGCATTGTTCCGTGAATCGGGACTTGAAGCGGCGAAAAAACTTGGTGAAGAACAGAAAAATGACGAGGCTTCCGCTAAGGCAGAGTTGATCGACCTCGGCATGAGTTTTAATGAAGTTGATGATAAGACAGCTTTTGAAGCATTGGTTTCACCAGTTTACGACGAGTTTTTTGAGACACACGACAAAAAGTACTTTGACGCTATTAAAAACATCCAGTAGTATCTGATAGCTCAGCGTCTTTGCTGCGTGCACATACTTAATGAATAATCACATATTGACAGCGCGAAGGAGGACGCTGAGGTTTCCATAGTGTATAAGGAGGCCGGCATTGGTTTTTATCAATAAATTGAGTCATTGGCTGAATAAAATCAGCGGTTATTTCTTGGTATTTTGTTTCGGTTTAATGACGATTACGTATTTTGGTCAAGTCTTGCTTCGATATGTTTTTCAGACGGGGCTTCACTGGACAGAGGAATTAACGCGTTATACGAATATCGCCATGGTTATGGTAGGCTCGGCGATGCTTGCAGGCCAGCATAAGCACATTAATGTCAGTGCGCTGGAGATGATGCTGCCGGAGTCGCTTCGAAAATATCTTTATATTTTTCAACAGTTGCTGAGTTTGATATTTTTCGGTGTTGTTGTCAAGATTTCACTGGATATGGTGGCACTTGCAGGGACACAGGTGTCGACGAATATGCGTGTTCCAATGGCATATGTTTACAGCATTTTTACCGTCGCCTTTGCCATATCGGTATTTCAGGTGATCGTCTATATCCTAAATTTACTCGTTAAACGGGAGGTGCAGTAATGGGAGGTATTCTATTTATTACCGCACTGCTCTTATTGGTGCTAGGTGCGCCGATTGTCGTCGCACTGGGGCTGGCATCATGGCTATTTATTGCATTTAATGATATTCAAAGTGTTGTTATTATTCAGAAATTATTTGCCGGCATTGATTCGGCGGCGCTGCTGGCAGTTCCATTTTTTATCTTGGCAGGTGATCTGATGAACCGCGGCGGCATTGCCAAGCGAATCGTCAACATGGTCAGCGGTTTTGTCGGGAATATTCATGGCGGCATGGGGATCGTAGCTGTTATTGCCTGTATGTTTTTTGCGGCGATTTCAGGCAGTGGTATCGCCACTGCGGCTGCCATTGGTTCTGTTACATTGGTGGGCATGAAAAAGGCCGGTTATGACCCTGCATTTAGTGCAACGGTCGTCGCAGCAGCGAGTCCGATCGGTATCATTATTCCGCCGAGTATTGCATACATTATCTACGCCGTGCTCGCAAAAGTTTCTGTTGCAGATATGTATAAAGTGGGGATTCCAGCAGGGGTCATCATGGGCATTGCATTGATCTTACCAACATATCTGATTGCGAAAAAGCGTGACTATATGTCAAAAGCAGCTGAAATCGCAGCGGTTGACGCTGCTGCATTAGAAGACAGCGGTCTAGAAGCACAAGCATTGAAACCGAAAGGATTCAAAGCGTTTATTGATTCTGCATGGGCACTTGGAACGCCTATTATTATCGTCGGCGGCGTCTTTGCAGGTATTTTTACACCAACAGAATCGGCAGTTGTTGCCGTAGTATATTCGATTATCATCGGGATTTTTGTTTATAAAGAAATGTCATTTAAAGATTTGCCATCCATTTTTCTGGGTTCGGCGATTTCAACTGCGGGTATTATGATTATTATGGCTGCGGCGGCATTATTTGCATGGGTGATGGTTTATGTGAAAATTCCTCAGACCATTCTTAACTCTGTTCTGGGATTGACGCAAAGCAAAGTGCTGATCCTGTTGCTGCTCAATGGCATTGTACTCATTGCCGGCATGTTTATGGAATCGGGTTCTATACAATATATACTGGTGCCGATTGCGCTGCCGATTGCAAAGGCGCTGGGGATTGATCCCGTCCATTTTGGCATTATCTTAGCGACGAACCTCGCCATTGGCATGTTGACACCGCCTTTTGGCATTACGTTGTTTACATCGGCGCGTGTTTTTGATACGAGTATACAGGCGGTCTCGTTGCAGACGCTGCCATATCTCATAGCGCTGATTGCCGCACTGATGCTCATTACCTTTATGCCACAGACAGTCATGTGGATTGTATGATTTTAGCGTGTACAAAATTTATTTATAAATCAAGCAAGGAGGATTACAATGCAAAATCAAAGAGATGAAATTTCAAAATCAATTAAAACCGGCGATTTCATGACCAATTATCATGATTACGGTGAAGGTTTTCCGCTGCTGTTGATTCATGGTTCCGGACCGGGGGTCTCCGCATGGGCAAACTGGCGATTGGTATTGCCGGTGCTCTCTGATAAACGACGTGTTCTGGCGCCGGATATGGTGGGTTTTGGTTATACGGAAAGGCCGGAAGGCATTGTGTACAGCATGGATGTCTGGATGAAACAGGCAATTGATTTTCTCGATGCCATGGGGATTGAAAAAACGGATGTCGTTGGCAATTCCTTTGGCGGTTCCATGGCACTGGCACTAGCGATCCATCATCCGGAACGCGTGCGAAAAATCGTTCTAATGGGTGCGATGGGTGTTGATTTCCCAATTACGTACGGTCTGGATTTCGTATGGGGTTATGAACCGTCTGTTGAAACGATGGCAAAAGTACTGGATCTCTTTGTCGTCGACAAATCTTTTCTTTCTGACCAGCTTGCAGAAATGCGCTATCATGCCAGTGTTGAGCCGGGCTTCCAAGAAGCGTTCTCTTCCATGTTCCCATGGCCTAGACAATTTAGCGTTAAAGCGATGGCACATGATGAAGCGCTGATCAAGACGATACCGCATAAGACATTAATTGTTCACGGACGCGAAGATGCCGTTATTCCTCTGGAGAACTCCGTGCGTTTAAACAACCTCATTAAGAATTCGGAACTCCATGTCTTCGGCCTTTGCGGTCACTGGACGCAGATTGAACAAACTAAGAAGTTTAACGACTTGGTCGATTTGTTCCTTAGCCAAGAATAGCCCTTTATTTGACGGATGATCTATGTTAAGATAAAAGGGAAAATTTAGTTAACGAGGCAAAGATTATGGCAGCAGCGGGAAAAGTTCAATCAATCGAACGTGCGATTAAAATCCTCAATTGTTTTTCAGAAAGGCATTCTGAACTCAAATTGACGGAGATTGCAGATATGTTAGATCTCAATAAAAGTACGATCCACGGCATTATTAATACGCTCAAGGATGGTGGTCTTATTGACCAAAATGAGGAAAATCAAAAATACCGACTTGGATTGAACCTTGTACACTATGCGGCGCAGGTCTTAAAAAGCCTTGATGTTCGAAAAGTTGCAGAACCAGTTATACGACAATTGTGTGATGAGGTGAACGAAACGGTGCATCTCGGTGTCCTAGACGGTAAGGAAATCGTCTATATCGACAAAATGGAATCCAATCAGTCGATACGAATTTTTACATCTATTGGGACGCGGTATCATGCTTATTGCACGGCAATTGGAAAATCGATTTTATCCGATTATACTGATGAGGCCATCGAACGCTTGCTGCCGGATGTTCTGCCGCAGTATACGAAGACCACGAAAACTTCTAAAGAAGCTATTTTGGCAGAGATTGACGAAGTGAGGCATAATGGTTACGCACTTGACCTCGAAGAAAATGTCGAAGGCCTTAAGTGTGTTGGTGCACCGATCTACAATCATGAAGGCCATGTGAAGTATAGTATCAGCGTCTCGGGGCCGATACAACGGATGACGGATGAAAAGACGGCGATGATTATCGAACGCATAAAAATCGCGGCACAGGAAATATCAAAAAAAATTGGTTATATTCAATAGTGCAGGCATTTAGCCTGCTCTATTTAAACCAAATAGTCAGAACGCAGTTCGGCAATAACGAATTATAGGAGGCGACCATGCTTACAAAAGAAAAAATTGCACAGCTCGCAATGATGCTGAGACAGGCTGAAATCGAAGTAAAACCCATTGAACCGCTCTCTGAGACCGATTCGCTCCAAGAAGCGGATTCCTATGAGATTCAAAAGATTAACATTGATGCGAAATGTGCAGAGGGCATGAAGATTGTCGGTAAAAAGATCGGATTGACGTCGAAACCAATGCAGGATATGTTTGGCGTCAACACACCTGATTTTGGCTATTTGCTTGATACGATGATTAGCAAAAACGGTGAATTTAAAAGTGATACGCTGCTTCAACCGCGTGTAGAGGCGGAGATTGCCTTTGTACTGAAAGAAGACTTGATGGGACCGGAAGTGACGGTTGAAGCGGTTTTAGAGGCAACTGATTATGTAGTTGCTTCTTTTGAAATTGTCGACAGCCGCATTCGTGACTGGAAGATCAAAATCGCAGATACCATCGCAGATAATGCTTCTTCAGGACGTTATGTTTTGGCATCAAAACGCGTTGATCCCAAGCAAACAGATCTTAGGGCGATCGAGATGTCACTTTATAAAAACGATGTACTTGTCAACAGTGGTGAAGGCAGTGCGGCGCTTGGTCACCCTGCTTACTGCGTTGCGTGGCTGGCCAATAAAATGTCGACTTATGGCGTGCCGCTGAAAAAAGGTGAAGTCGTTTTATCAGGTGCGCTATCGGCTGCCGTTCCAGCTGCCAAAGGCGATACTTTTAAAGCGACGTTTTCAGAACTTGGCACCGTGACGGCGACGTTTGTCTAGTGTCATTAAGAAAACATGACAGCTTGCGAGTGTATGGCGGTTTGTAAACGCATGCGTGTTTGTGAGAGTGATTGTAACGGCAGAACATTCTCTAATAATCTCTAAAGGCACAATAACTTATCACAGCGCAATTGTTTGTGACCGTCAGTCATAGCGTTGTCATGATATAAGGAGAGAACATGAAAAAAGCAAAAGTAGCGATTATCGGTCCGGGCAATATCGGCACGGATCTGTTATATAAGATTAAGCGCAATCCCTATCTGGAACTCGTGATGGTGGTTGGCATTAAGGAATCCCAAGGGACGGAAATTGCCCGCCAAGAGGGCATTGATGTGACGACGAATGGGATAGACGATTTGTTGAAGCGCGATGATGTGGATATCGTCTTCGATTCAACCGGTGCGGGACCACATTTAAAGCATGCACCGCTATTAAAGGAAAAAGGTATTTTCGCGCTGGATTTGACGCCGGCAGCAGTAGGGCCTTATGTCGTTCCGGCGGTCAACTTGGATGATGATCTTTTGACGCATGAAAACCTCAATATGGTAACCTGCGGCGGCCAAGCGACTGTGCCCATCGCAGCAGCTATTAACGCTGTGGCAGATGTTAGCTATGCTGAAGTTATTTCATCGGTTTCCAGTAAAAGCGCCGGACCGGGAACGCGTCAAAATATTGATGAATTTACCGAGACGACCAAACATGCGCTTGAAAAAGTGGCCGGTGCGGACAAGGCAAAAGTCATTATTGTCCTAAATCCAGCTGAACCGCCAATTTATATGCGCAATACGATTTATACAAAAGTCAAAAATCCGGATATTGACCTGATTACCAAAAGTGTTGAAGCGATGGTTGAAAAACTTAAAAAATATGTACCGGGCTATACGCTGCTCATGGCGCCAATCATTAAAGACGACATCGTGACGACGATGATTCAGGTTGAAGGCCTCGGTGATTTCCTGCCGGTTTACGCAGGGAATCTCGATATTATCAATGCAGCAGCAATAGAGGTCGCTGAACACTATGCCGTTAAGAAACTGGGGGTGAAATAGATGCGGAAAGTTATGTTAACGGATACAACACTGCGAGACGGCAGTCACTCGGTTTCACATCAGTATTCTCTTGAGGACATGAAGAAAATTGCCATGGCACTTGATGAAGCGGGCATTGACCTGATTGAAATCGGTCACGGCGATGGCTTGAACGGTCAATCGCTGAATTATGGTTTTGCGGCGCATACAGATCTCGAATACGTTAAAGCGGTTGCCGGGGTTCTTAAAAATGCAAAACTGACGGTGCTTCTCGTACCGGGGATCGGCTTGATTGAAGATCTAGAAGCTGTACGTGAAGCTGGGGTCAAAGCGGTTCGCGTTGCAACCCATGTAACGGAAGCGGATGTTGCTGAGCAGCATATTAAAGCCGCTAAGAAAATGGGACTCTTTACAGTGGGCTTTTTAATGATGTCGCATATGGCATCAAAGGAAATTATTCTGCAAGAAGCGCAAAAGATGGAAAGCTATGGCGCTGATGTGGTCTATGTTACCGACTCTGCCGGTGCAATGCTGCCGGATGAGGTATTTGAAAAAGTGGCTTATCTCAAATCGCATTTAAAGGTGCCGGTTGGACATCATTCCCATAACAATCTCGGCTTGGCGGTTGCCAATAGCGTTAAGGCTTATGAGGCGGGAGCAGACTATTTGGACGGATCACTCATCGGCCTAGGTGCCGGTGCGGGCAATTGTCCGACTGAAGCGCTGGTTGCTGTTTTGGAGCGACTTGACATTCCTAAAAATGTTGATTTGTACAGTATTATTGATGCTGGCGATAAAGTGTTGATTCCGATTTTAGAAGCGCATCAAAAACCGCTTCCGCGTATGAATTCCGATTCCCTCATTATTGGTTATGCAGGCGTCTATTCTAGCTTTATGCTGCATGCTCGCAATGCCGCCAACCGATTTGGGGTCGATGCCCGTGACGTCTTGATCGAACTCGGCAAGAAGAAAGCCGTCGGCGGTCAGGAAGACTGGATTATTGAAGTGGCGCACCAACTTGCGAATAAGTAATTTGATATTTCCCCAATCCTCCGATACAAGAGCACCCGCGTCCGTCAACGCGCAGGTGCTCTTTAATTTTTTGTCATATTTTGCGGAAAACGACCAATGAAGCGCGATGCTACAGGAGGATTATCCATAAAAGCGTTAATAATGTGTTTTAGAATGGGTATAAACTTTTAAGCGGTTACTTTTATCAACATGTTTATTTTGATAAGATAAGTGTAGGGGATAGCAGTAGATCCGATGAGAATGGTGGCGATTTAATCATGAAATATAATTTAAGCAAGCCTTTGATTAAGCAGATTGTTGACAGTCAGGAAATATGGCTCATGGGCTATGAAATATTCCGGCGGTCAGGCGTCCATATCGTCGAGGGCTTAAATGCGACACATATGCGTGCACTGGTTGAAGACCGCGGCGCTTTTGATGTCAGTTTGACATTCAGCAAACTGGGAGAACTTCTGCACTATCGCTGTTCCTGTCAGCGCGTAGGCCTCAGCAAGAAAATATGTGAACATTGTACTGCTGTCTTGCTTCAAATTACAGAAGACGGCGATTTGCTGAGGAGAGTGGATTCGGAAGAACTGCCGTGGCCGTTTAGCGATCATACCATCGTTGAGGCCGAGCATTACGGTGAGATAACCCATGCAGAAGATGCTGAGACTTCTTTTAGAGAAGCGAAAGCGATCGTCGAAGATGTTAAAGCGCTGCGGTTTATCACGGCTTTTGAAGACATTAAAAAGCGCTATGATATGATGCCGATACGGCTCAGGGCGTACATAGAATGGCTCAAATGTGAGGCGTTTCCAGTAGCGCTTTCATTAAAAATTGGAACTTCTCAATTGTATAATATTAAAGATGTTCCGGGTTTCGCGGAAGCTTTTGTCAACGGAACAGAAATCTATTACGGTAAGTCTTTTACCTTTAATCCTCAAAAACACTGCATTGCCAATCGGGAGTTGCAGCTTTTTGAGTTTGTCCAAGATCTCGTAGGGGATCAGGTGCTCTATAAGACGGAAATGGTGCACAAGCAGAAATTGCGTATGACGAGTTATCGCTTTAGACAGTTTATTGATCTCTGTATGGCGTTTGATATCCCAATCTACGAGAAAGTTACGGAGAAGCGTATTCATATTGAGGACCAATTGCCTGCGCTCACTTTTGATATTGAAAGCGAGTCGACATACATAACCATTGGGACGACGCTCTTTGAACAATTTGAATTTGCGGACACAGAGGGTTTCTTTTTAAGGAACCGTGAAAATCAGCTTTATAAGATTCCCTATAGACTGCAAAAGATCTTTATGATATTAATGGCGAACGATCAATTTCCGAAAGTGCCAATGGTGCATGCTCAGCGCGTGTTGGATACCATAATCCCTGCACTTAAACGCGTTGGCACTGTCGTATACGGTGAAAGCCTGAAAACGCACTTAATTGACGCGTCAATGCAATGTCAGGTTTACATCGACTATAAAGAAAAAGCAGTTCACATTAAACCCATTTGTCAGTACGGTGAGGTGCGATTTAATCCGTTGTCGCAGAAATTTGAAAATAGGCCAAACGGCCAACTTTGTATACGGGATCATGAAGCAGAAATTCGTTTCTTGGCGCGTTTTGACAGCGAGGTGTTTTTACCGGTCGTCGATACGTATCGCATTATTCGGGAACAGCACATTTACGATTTTCTCGCGACAACGCTGCGGGAATGGTTGCAGGAGATACAGGTCTACTCGACGAAACGGTTTAAGCGCAAACGCGTTATTGAGCCCGCACAGCTGACACAGCGCGTTCGCATTAGCGAGAAACTGGACTATCTGGAATTTCATGCAGACTTGGAAGGCGTTTCTCAAGAGGAACTAAAAAGAATTCTAAAAGCATATCGAGAACATAAACAGTACTATCTGTTAAAAAATGGTGCTTACCTATCGCTTGAAAAACTGAATTTAGACGTATTGGATCAAACAATTTCACATTTTGGCATTAAGCAGAGCGCCTTAGGCAAGCCGCTAATGCTGCCGCTTTCAGCAGCTTATTATCTAGGTGATAAATTACAGGATGAAGGCAGAGAAACGATTGATGCCTTTTTTGCCCGCATTCAAGCACTCAACGAAGAACCCGTTAAATTACCGGATGCGTTGATGCAGGTTTTAAGACCTTATCAAATTAGAGGCGTACAGTGGCTGTCCAGTCTTTCAAAACTTAATCTCGGCGGTATACTGGCCGATGATATGGGGTTGGGTAAAACGCTCCAAATTCTTGCGTATCTGATGGATCAGCGGCAGGCGTTAAAAGGAAAGCGCACCCTCATTGTGGCGCCGACATCACTGATATACAATTGGGGGCATGAAATCGAGAAATTCACAAAGGGGCTCACATATGATGTGGTCGTTGGTTCGCAAGATGATCGCAAGCGCATTGTGACAAACAGCCAATCGATGATTTGGATTACGTCTTACGGCAGTTTACGTCGTGATTTGCACTTATACGAAGCGGAGCGCTTTTTCAGTGTTATACTCGATGAAGCACAACATATTAAAAACGAAGGATCTCTTGGTGCGAAAGTAGTCAAACAGCTTACGGCTGACCATCGTTTTGCCGTAACGGGAACGCCGATTGAGAATAACTTAGGGGAGCTCTGGTCTATCTTTGACTTCATATTGCCAAAACACCTCGGCAGCCGGAGTTATTTTAAACAGGCTTTTGAAAAGCCGCTTGCCGGAGAACAGCGTGAAACGGCTCAAGCAGAATTGAAGCAGCTTATTACGCCGTTTATTTTAAGGCGTATTAAAAGGGATGTTTTAAAGGAATTGCCGGATAAATTTGAAAGTCATGTTTATGTAGGGATGACAGAAGAACAAAAATTGCTGTACCATGCAACACTATCACGATTGAGAGGAGAGTTTGGACAAGGTGGCGATGTTAATCGCATTCGCATGCTTGCGGGTCTGACGCGTCTGCGGCAGATTTGCTGCCATCCCGGCGCGTACCTTGATGATTATCATGGCGGAAGCGGCAAACTTGACGCGCTGGTTGAAACGCTTGATCAATTGTCCGAGGGTGGACACAGTGTATTGGTATTTTCTCAGTTTACTTCTGTCTTGAGATTGATTAAAGCGACGATTCACCAATCTTATTTTTATATGGACGGCAAGACGTCGCCGGAAGATCGTATGACATTGGTGGATCGGTTTAACAGCGGTGAGCGGAGTGTATTTCTAATATCGCTTAAAGCTGGGGGGACAGGGCTAAACCTGATTGGTGCAGATACCGTGATTCACTTTGACCCGTGGTGGAATCCTGCCGTTGAGCAACAGGCGACGGATCGTGCGCATCGCATTGGGCAGGTTCAAAATGTTCACGTTATCAAACTAATTGCTCAAAATACGATCGAAGAAAAAATTCAAAAGCTGCAGCAGCAAAAGCAGCAATTAATTGATGATTTTATCAAGCCGGGTGAAACATTTATTTCGAAACTATCAGAGGTGGAGCTGCAGTTGCTGTTCTCTTGACGTGGGGTTATTCGCCGCGTTTATGTAAAGCAAGCGGTACTTCTCTGAACATGGCGGTCATGCGAGAAAGGAGTTTGCGAAAATGAAAGCACTGGTTATTGTTCATTCTTACCATCACTTGAATACGGCAAAAGTGGCAGAGGCAATGGCGAAGGTTTTAGCGGCAAAAGTGGTTTCGACGGAAAATGCAGCAGATGAAACACTGGCGGCATATGACATCATTGGTTTTGGTGCGGGAATTGACAGCGGGAGGCACTATGCGCCGCTTATCCGCTTTGCTGAAAAACTGCCGGTTGTCAGTGGGAAGAAAGCTTTTATTTTTTCCACGAGTGCTATCGTCGGTGAAGAAAAGCTGCAAAGTGACCATGCGGCACTTCGAACAGTTCTCCTGTCAAAGGGTTACGAGATTCTGGACGAATTTCACTGTAGAGGATTTAATACCAACAGTTTCTTAAAAGTGCTCGGCGGCATGAATAAGGGGCGGCCAAATGATTCTGATTTGAAAGCGGCGGCGATATTTGCTGAGGCGCTTAAAAAGCGGATGGCCTAACGCGAAAGTGATGGCTGGTTCTAAAAGTGCTGACGGCAGTACTGTTCGATAAAGCTGACGACAGGAACCTTATTGGCTTTTAAATGTGAATGTTTAATCAGGTAGCAAGTCCTATTTGGCGGTTTTGAAGTCAGTGTCTGTTCATAATACGGACCGGAAGCGTTCATTGCTTTGAAAACAGATCGCGGAACAATGCTCCACTGCTTATCGCTGTCAAAGAGCATAAAGATTAAATGGGCGGCATCGACGTGGTATGCAGGTGTTGTTGACAGCCAGTGTCCGTCGTGCCAGAGCTGATATTGATACCCCCAGTCCATGAAAATTTCATTGGTGTGATCAAGGTCGCAGGGGTGAATCGCCTTTAGATTCTCAGACGGCTTTCCGTAGCGAACGAGGACCATCTCTTCTTCGATTATTTTAGTGACAATGACGCCGGGCATATCAAATGCACGCTTGACAAAACCGACGTCTATGTCGCCGGATTTGATTTGTGCATAGGTTTCTAAAGTATGCTGTGTGATGATCTTAGGCTGAACATTCAGCAGGTTGTGTCGGATGGTTTGGTAGAGATTGGGAAGCAGGTAGAGACTGATGCTGTCTGCTGTTCCGATATTGAGCGTGGTGACGGTTGCAAGTGTTCTAATATCCTCAATTTCTTTTTCGATGCGTACTGATTTTTCAGCGATGGCAATAAAGGCGCGACCGCGTTCTGTGATCGTGATCCCTCGAACGCCCGGATGTCGTTCAATGAGTTTAAATCCTAGTTCGCCTTCTAGTATCTTAAGGCGATGGCTGACGGAAGACTGGGATAGATGCAGCATTCCGGCAGCTTTTGAGAGACTGCCGTTTTCGATAATTGCCAGAAAAGCTTCGATTCCTAAAAGATACATACAGTGCTCCTTAAATATTGATATATTCGATAAATACCATCTACAATATGCGCTTTATAGATATTCTCCTTTATATTATCATGTAAGGAAATTGCAGAATAGCCTTAAATTGATCTTTCACCACAATCTTTAAATTTTTTGTCTCATGAAAAAAATAAAGATTGTGGTCGTAAGCTTAAAATTGGAATAATGCAATGGCTTTATTAAACGGAAAGCGAGGGGAATATATGAATGCATTTTCACTTGGGTTAGTTGTTTTCTCAACTTTTTGTCATGCCTATTGGAATTTTGCACTTAAGCGGTCAAACGGCGGCATACGTTTTATGTGGCTGTTTACGACGATCACTGTGGCGCTGTATTTGCCATACATGATGACGATGGACTGGACGTTTCCAACCATGAAGACATCTTTGATGTGCGCAGGGAGTTTTGGTTTTCATTTTTTGTATTTTCTGGCGTTGGACAAGGCGTATCAATTTGGCGATTTATCCATCATTTATCCTGTGGCACGTGGGCTGGCGCCGGCTGTTACTGTGCTGATTGCCATTGTCCTGCTGCACGAGCAGTTGACGGCTTTACAATTTGCAGGTGTTGCCATAATCGTTGCGGGGACGTTTGCACTCTCTGGATTGAGTTTTCGCGGTGGTGATAAAATGGCAGCTTCTGTGTGCTATGCCATCGTATGCGGACTTATGGTTTCATCTTATACGCTCATTGACAAGATTGCGATTGCAAATGCGGGCGTGTCGCCCTTTGTATTGGATTTTGTCAATAATCTTGGCCGATCATTGTTGCTGATGCCAGTGGCTTTTAAAGATATTGCAAAACTTAAAGAAACGGCAAAGGCAAATTGGCGGGATGCGTTGATTGTAGCTGTGCTGTCGCCATTTTCATATTTGCTCATCCTATTTGCAATGCGTTATGCGCCTGTGAGCTTAATTGCGCCAATTCGTCAATTGAGCATTGTCATTAGTGGGGTTATCGGTATTCGGTTTTTACAGGAAAACAAGACGAAAATGAAACTGATTGGGATTGGCGCTACATTTTGCGGCGTTGTGTTATTAAGTGTGTAATGCTGTATTGAAAGATGATGCATGAAAGAATGCAGGATTAACGGCAAGGTAAAGTCATTCGAAAGACAAACTATTTTTTAATAAGGAGGCATTGATTATGATTATTACAACCACACCAAATGTAGAAGGCAAAAAGATTGTCGCTTATAAAGGTGTTATCTTTGGCGAAGTGATTTCAGGTGTTGATTTTCTAAAAGATTTTTCAGCAGGCCTGACTAATTTTTTTGGCGGTAGATCAAATTCATATGAGGGTGAGCTCATTAAAGCACGTGAGACGGCAATTGCCGAACTTGAGAGCAGGGCTGAACAGCTGGGATGCAATGCTGTTGTCGGCGTAGACATGGACTATGAAGTACTGGGGCAAGGCGGCAATATGCTGATGGTAACGGCATCCGGAACTGCGGTAATTATTTCGGATTGATCCTGAGTTTTGACGATGTGCTGCATAAGTGGTGATACTTTGCGCATAATTGATTTTGAATCTAAAAAGTGGCAAGGCATCAAATCATTCTGATACTGGTGAAAAAATGAAAGGGAGGCGAACACATGAATGAAACGATTAAAATCATGAAGGACCATACGTCTATTCGAAAATTCAACGGAATGCCCTTAACGGATGCAGAAATAGATGCGATTATCGAATCGGCAATGAGAGGTGCAACGGCTGGTAATATGATGCTCTACAGTCTGATTGATGTTCGCTCAAAAGAAAACTTGTCCAAGCTGGCGGTCTGGTGTGACAACCAGCCGTTTATAGAATCGGCTGCGTTTGCACTGATTGTGGTTGTCGACTATCAAAAATGGCATCGCTTTTATGAGCTGAATGGCCTGGATAGAAGCCTTGGCTATGATGGGCCAACGCCGACTGATTTAGTGCTCGGCATGCAGGATGCGATGATTGCGGCACAAAATGCTGTCATTGCAGCAGAGAGCATGGGCATCGGTACTTGTTACATTGGTGATATTTTAGAGCATAAAGAAACGGTATCGGCACATTTTGGTTTGCCGGATTATACGATACCTGCAACGCTGATTGTCTTTGGGCGCTATGAGCATAAGCCTGTACTGCGCAAACGATTCGACAAGTCCTATGTCGTCTTTTCGGAGCGTTATGAGACGTTGTCTGATGAATCCATAAAAGCAATGTTTTCAGAACATTTTACATCGGACGGCAGTGTGGAGGCTTTTTATAAACGCAAGCACAGTGCGCCGTTTTACAAGGAAATGGTACGTTCAATACGTGCGTATTTTGAACCTTTTTTTAAGGGCGAATAAAAGGGGGCGGCATTGTTTTATCGTAAAAATGACTAAATGTTGACAGGACATAGCAACGGGCAGTACATCACGATCGGTCTGAAATGAAACGGTTCGGTGGTTGACGAATGTGATGGTGCTTGATAAAATGTCCATACCCCCTTTCCAGGGGGGCAACAGGAGGTGGAAATATGATTGAAAGCATGCGAGAACGCATTGTTAAAAACCCTTATGATTATTTATTCGTCGGCACCATTGCTTTTTTTGCACTTAGTATAATCAATATTGTCTTTGCATGGCTAGGACTTGTTTGCATGATGACACCATTTATTTTGGCGTTGCGGTCGCATAAAAACCTGTGGTGCCGCAGTTACTGTCCGAGATCACGGTTTTTTATGAAGATCATGACGCCGATTTCTTTAAAACGGCCAATTCCCAAAGCGTTGCGATCGCCAAAGACGCGACGGTATATTATTACCTTCTTCTGTGTCAACTTAATGATGGTTGTCCTATCGACACTGAATGTGGCAAATGGCAGCATGGCACCAATGGCGTCTGTACGTTTTTTAATGTTCATTCGGGTGCCGTTTCAGCTGCCGCAGCTCTGGGAGATTACCGCATCGCCAGTCGTTTTGCACTTGAGTTACAGGCTGTATTCCATTATGTTTTCATCGACAATAGTCGGAATGCTCTTGGCGATACTCTATATGCCGCGCTCTTGGTGCACCATTTGCCCTGTCCAGACGATGGTGACGGATATTGTTAAAAAATATGAAAAAAACTGTGAATCCTGCCGTTAAGAAGGGTAATAATGTATTAACCTTGACTCAGTAAAGGAGGCTTAAATGGTGGGTTATGTTAAATACCTAGAGGACATTCCCTTGTTCAACCTTGATCTAAAGTGTTTACGGTCGTTAGCAGAAAGGCGCGGGCTGTCGTTTAATGAAATATCGCCGCTCAGGCAAATCCTGCCAGCCGATGAAATTTTAAACGACGGCGTAGACGATGACGTACATCTTTGGCAGTTGACGCAAGTGCTGAGTCGTCCGAAATTTGTAAGCCAGTTTACGAAAGCGGGACTTGGTGAACAAACAGAATCCTTTTCAATCTATGGCAAGTATATTGATGGAAAGGCATTTTTTGCCTTTGTTCAAGAACATCAGCAGGAACGTCAAATGCTTTTGTTTGATGCCGTAGAAGAATTGTCGACTTATGTCGTTTCCAGATATGCGTCGATGAATACACAGGCTGTGCCGCCTGAAACGGGATTTGATTCCGATGTGGATCACTTTATTTTCACGCTCAATGTGATTGACAGCATTCGAAGGCGTTACCTGACGGGACTCCTCAGCGGGAAACACATTGCTCTTGAACATATTACACTTCAGGATTACAATACAGAGTTGGATTTTAATTTAAAGAATTCTGATGTGCGCTGGCTATTGCCGTCTGCGTTAAGACTTGTTCCGAAGATTCATCGATTTAAAATTGAATTTGATCCTGAAAAGATTGCCTATGATCCTCATTATAAATTGGTGACAAAGTATCAGGCAGAGGATCAAGGTGAAATATTATTTTTTTTATCAGACGATATTAAAAAAATGGGGCTCGATTTTACCCATCACTGGAAGTATGCATTGGGGTTTGACTTTAGAGATGAAGTCGGTGATCATGGCCGTTATTATTTAGCGCCTTCTGATGAAATTAATCACTTTTTTGAGCTTTCAGGAGACGGGCAGTGCCGATATCGTGCACTTGGCTTCAACGAACTGCTTGAGCGTCTTGAATTATTATTTGAAACCGCTGTTAATTGATGAAGGGAGTGACAATATGGGCAAGACTTTGTGCAAACTCGTTGATGATGACTATATGGAAACACATTTTAAGGCGTATTCAGAGCTTGTAAAATCGCCAAAATATATTTGTAAGAAATGTGGCCGCGCATCCAACGATGACAATAAGCTGTGTAAGCCGAAAAAAATCAAAGCATAAGAGAAGCCGCGCCATAGTGAGTCTCAATAGAGTCCTATGGCGCTTTTGTTAAATTCAAGTAAATTCGTAGGCGAACGCCTTTGGGATTCGTTATAATGGAAAAAAGGAAAAAATGTAACCATTAAACTGTAAAACAAAGGAGCTCTGGTGGGCAAACGATGAAACAATCCATTTATACAGCAATTGTCATGGGCTCAAATGCCTTAAAATTAAAAATCATTCAACGTTCTGGCAAACAAGTTCAGATTTTAGAGAACATTTCAGAACCGATTGCACTTGGGAATGACATTTTTGAAGATTTTGTCATCAAGAAAGAAACTCTGAATGAAATCATTCGAATTTTGATGCACTTCGGGACGGCGATGTCCACTTATGAGGTGGACGAATATGAAGCAGTTGCAACGAGCGCTGTAGAAAAAGCTGTCAATGGTCTTCAAATTCTCGATATTATTCAAATGAAGACGGGATTACTGTTTGAAGTGCTGGAAGAGTCAATGGAGAAGGGCCTTATTTACAAATCGCTTGGCGAACAAGTGGAGGACTATCGAGCGCTGCGGCGGAGCAGCCTGCTGGTCTCCGTCAATTCCGGCACTTGCGATGTCAGTATTTATCATCGAAACAAACTGGTGAAAAATGATGAAATTGAACTCGGCACAAAGGCGATGAAATCGCTGCTCGGTGAACTCGAACACTTGACCGTTAACTATCCTTACGAAATGAGTCTCTTTATTAATGTCAAGGCGTCGCCGCTCAAGGCCGGAATTGAGCAAAAACAATTGAAGCATTTTGTCTACATGGGCAGTTTTTCAGGGCAGTTAAGGGAAAAGTTCTTTAAAGGTGCGGTTAAGATTTCTAAGAAGGAATTTGAAAAACTCTATGAGCGGTCTGTTTATGATCATCAGACTTTTCGCAAGGAAGTTGAAGCGCTGGAACTCGATTGGTATGAGTTTTTAATCAATGTGCTCATCGTTCACAGTATTTTGTCATGGAGCAAAGCGACTGCGCTGCTAATCCCGGAAGTTTCGTTGAGAGACGGGATCATTCTTGAAGCGATTGAGCGGCGGACATCACTAAAGTCCACTGTTGATCAGGATGCCATTCAATTGGCATATGCTATGAGCAGGCGTTACAAGTGCTCAGAAAAGCACATTAAGTATATGGAAAAGACGGCAATGTCGATTTTTTCACTGATGAAAGAGCCTTATCGACTAGACGATCGAGATGCGCTCTTGCTGAGGCTGAGTGCTATTTTGCTGGATATCGGAAAATATGCCAATGCTTCCAATTTTGAAAAGGTAACTTATGACCGTATCAATCAGCTTCGGATTATAGGCATTTCAAAAGCGGAGCACTTGCTCGTCGCACTGGTTTGCAAGCAGCTGATCGGCCGAGAACTCCTTCAAATATCAAAGACGAAATTAGCGGGAGAAAATGCATTCAATACACGCGTCAATCGAATGGCTGCGATCCTCGGCATCGCCTATGCACTGGATGCGGGTATGACACAGCGTGTCCACATTAAAAATATTAAATTGAACGAAAGCCGCATGAAACTGTATGTCGACGGCATTTATGATATGGCGCTTGAAGAGTGGTATTTTGAAAAGGCGGCAGACGTCTTTTTGCAGACATTTGATATAGAAGTAGAATTGAGGAGTTAACCTTATGTATTTTAATCGAGAACTCAGCTGGCTTAAATTTAATGAACGCGTGGTTCGGGAGGCCGATCTTCCCAATCGCCCTATACTGGAACGCTTAAAGTTTTGTGCTATTTTCTCATCCAATCTGGATGAGTTCTTTATGGTACGTGATGCGACAATTCTCGATCAGATTAAAGTTGGTTACAATGGCCTCGATCCGTCAGATATGCGGCCGCAAGAGGTATTCGACGCGATTCATGTAGAAGTTAACAGACTGACGAAGCTGCAGGAGGCCATTGAACGACGCTGCTTGGAAGATATTAGCACTTTTGGCATTCACCTGATTGACCGCAAATCACTGACGCTTTCGGATTTGAAAGCGCTTAAAGTTTTTTTTGATATCAATGTCTTTCCTGTATTGACCCCAATGGGGGTCGATTTTGGCAGACCTTTTCCGCTCATTGCCAATAAGAGTACTTACATAGCCATCAAACTAATGGTGGATGGAATCTATCGCCTTGCGCTTGTACAAGTGCCAACGGGAATTGATCGGTTTGTTGCACTGCCCTCTGAGCATACAGAACAGCGTTACTGCCTGCTTGAAGATGTGATCACGCTCTTTTTAAATCAGTTGTTTAGCGGGTTTGAAGTGTTGAGCAGCTGTATTTTTCGCATTACGCGAAATGGTGATATCAATCTCATTGAAGAAGGCGCAGAGGATTTGCTGGATGTCATTGAAGAAGCGGTGAAAAGCCGAAAGTGGGGAGAGGTGATTCGACTTGAAATTGAAGCACATTCTGATGCGTGGCTCCTTAATGTCATTATGACATCGCTTCAAGTTAAAGATAATCAAGTGTTTTATACCACTGGTATTATTGATAAAACACTTTGGTTTCGCTTTAGTCCCTCTGGTGATAAGCAAAAACTTTCAGCTGAACGCTATGCGCCGCGTTCATTGCCATATATGGCGAAAAAAAATATTTTTAAAAGTATCAGGGAGCGCGACATCTTTATTCATCATCCTTATGAGAGCTTTGATTATGTCGTCAATTTTATTAAGCAGGCGAGCAAAGACGACAACGTGCTCGCTATTAAGCAGACGCTGTACCGCGTCAGCGGTAATTCGGAGATTATCAAGGCACTTGGAGACGCCGCAGAAAAAGGCAAGCAAGTGACCGTGCTGGTAGAGCTCATGGCGCGTTTTGATGAAGAAAATAATATTAACTGGGCAAAAAAACTGGAACAAAAAGGTGCACATGTTATTTATGGGTTATACGGGCTTAAAACACACTCGAAAATCACGCTGATCGTCAGGCGTGAAAAGCAGAAGATTAAACGCTATGTTCATCTTGGAACGGGCAATTACAACGACCAGACTGCAAAACTCTATACGGATATGGGACTGTTCACTTGCAAAGAGAGTATCGGCGTGGATGCCAGTGTTTTTTTCAACATGATCTCAGGTTTTACACAGTCTATTCAGACACACACGCTGACAGTCGCACCGTATCAGATGCGCGAACACTTTATCAAACTCATTGATCGCGAGCGCATGAATGCTGAACAGGGCAAAAAAGGACATATTATTGCAAAAATGAACTCACTCGTCGATGAAGAAATCGTTCGGAAATTGTATGAAGCAGCACAAAAAGGTGTTAAAATAGAGTTAATTGTCAGAGGTATATGCACATTGGTACCTGGTGTGAAGGGGCTCAGTGAAACCGTTTCCGTTACGAGTATTGTTGGCGAATTCCTCGAACACTCGCGTGTTTACTATTTCCTGAATGATCACAATTCGGAGATTTATCTTTCCAGCGCGGACTGGATGACTCGGAATCTCAATAGACGTGTTGAGCTGCTTTTTCCGATTGAAGATCCGGTTATTGCAGAACGCATTCGATTAATTTTGGAGCTCGAACTCGCAGATACAAAA
This sequence comes from Fusibacter paucivorans, assembly GCF_018390735.1. Classification (GTDB taxonomy): domain Bacteria; phylum Bacillota; class Clostridia; order Peptostreptococcales; family Acidaminobacteraceae; genus Fusibacter; species Fusibacter paucivorans. The sequence continues at coordinate 49,442 of NZ_JAHBCL010000003.1, read as the reverse complement.
AAGGCATGGCGCCTGAAGTCCGATGGTCACTATGTCCGTAAAACCACTGACAAGGAAACGGCAATGTCAGCGCAAGATGTGCTGAAAACGCTGTCATATGACGACGACCAAACCTTTATTAACGCTCTGAAAGAAAGAATGTGATTAAATTGAAGCAAAAACTGGCGATCATAGATTTAGGTTCGAACTCCGTACGCATGAACATTATGGGCATTAATACTCAGGGAGGCTATGCCGTCTACGATCAGGCAAAGGAGATGGTGCGTCTCAGCGAGGGACTTAACGGTGATGGTCTACTCAAAGATGACCCCGTATCGCGAACGATTAAAGCGCTTGATTATTTTTCGAGTTTGCTAAAAGTATATGAAGTACAGGAAGTGCACGCACTCAGTACGGCGGCTGTAAGGCTTGCTAAGAATCAGCGTGAATTCATCGAACGCGTTCACCGGGAAACAGGTCTGAAATTTCGCGTTTTATCTGGTGAAGAAGAAGCTTATTACGACTATTTGGGTGTGGTGAACTCCATTGCATTTGAAGATGCGGTTCTTGTCGATATTGGCGGCGGGAGTACTGAAATTATACTCGTCAGACGTCGGCGGCTCGTCAATGCCATCAGTATACCATATGGCTCTGTCATTCTCACAGAACACTTTAAAGCCGATAAGAACAGACGCAAACAGATTGAACTTTGTGAAGCGTTCCTGCTGAAGTTGTTTAAAAAGATACCGTGGTTAAAAAATGCAAAAGATTTGCCGATTATTGGCCTTGGCGGTGTTATCAGAACACTTGGAAAAGTTGATCGAAACATGAACCGTTATTCCGGTGAAATCATGCACAACTATCAAATGACGGCGGCGGAGCTGAATGCTGTTTTTGAGCGCATTCATGCAACCGAACCGAAAGATCTCGATAAAATAGAAGGAATCAACAAACGGCGTGCCGATATCATGACCATGGGCATGATGCCGCTCAGAGTCCTTCAAAAAATGCTAAACAGTCCTTCGTTAACCATTAGCAGCAATGGCCTTCGGGAGGGGTATTTCTTTGCCTATTACCTAGAGACGATTGGTGAGCCGATGATTGTTCCCGATGTATTAAGACACAGCAAGTATAATTTGCTGAGATTGTACAGCGCCAATATCCCACATGCTGTCCACGTGAAAGCGCTGGCGCTTTCATTGTTTGACCAGATGCAGACGATTCATGACTTTGATGCACAGGACAGACGGCTTTTAAGTGCTGCGGCGATGCTGCATGATGTGGGCATGCATATTGGTTATTACGATCACCACGTTCACGGCATGTATTTGCTGCTAAACAGTAAAATAGATGGTCTCAGTTATCATGAAAACATTGCCGTCGCGTTTCTGGTAGGGAATCACCGGGAAAGCCAGCTTAAAGATCGCGTACGCGATATTGAAGGGCGTTTGGGTGAAGAATCTGTCAAGAAACTCCAAAAACTTTCGATTTTACTGCAGCTCGCAGAGCAGCTTGACCGTTCGGAAGTCGGTACGATTAAATCGCTGGCAATTGAAGCTAAATCAGATGCTGTTTACATTAAAGCGATTGCCGACAGCTATCCAGAACTGGATATTCAATCAGCCATGCGTTTTGCCGATCGGTTTACGAAATATTATGGCTGTGAAATCAATATTTATTATTAGCAACCGTTCGAAAGCTGTATCGATCGATTGCGTGTGCTTCGCTTGCATAACGGGTGGCTTTAAGCTATCATATTAAGGAAAGCGAGGCGTAAACAGTGATTCAAATTATGGAAGCATATTTGCATATATTAGACGCGCAGCTATTGGCGTCAGAGCGACCTGTGGCAGTTGACCACGATATCGCAGACTATTTTGAAAGTCATTTTATGAAGCTCTACGAAGGGATCGATACGGTTCATATGCCTGTCGATTCGGAATCGAAGCTCTTTCATCATTTAGAGGCATCTAAGGAGACCGGTGATTTCAGTGCATTCACACGTGTTCTTGCTGATGCCTTTTTTGACCTTATGAAGCAAAGCGACGGCATTAAGCCGGGGGTGCTTGCCTTTGTACTCTACGAGGCATTTGAGACGACGTATTTTGGTTTCTTAAAGCTTAACTTTAAAACGGCGTACTTTCATTCGGTTTCCATGGAATCCGATGCTGTGTCACATCAGCTGGCACTAAAACATACGACGCTTCCGGGTAAACAGCAGCGTATTGAAGAAGCCTTTATCGTAGACCTCGACCATTTAACGCTCTATTTAAAAGACCGTGAAGTGGTTGTTAACGGTAAAAAATCAAAGTATATTACCGAGCACATTCTAGGGCTGACACCTCAAATTTCTGCGAAAAAGGCACTTGATATTATCGCTAAAGCGGCAAAAGGGGAAGAAGCACCTATTCAAGCTGCCGTCAATAAAGCAAAGATTAATCAATATGTGCGTGAGCAAATTGAGACGGGAAGTCCGATCCGCATCAGTGATATTGCTGAAACGTGCTATGAGAGCGAAACCGAGCGGCGTCAATATGAAAACGAAGTGCGCATGAAAGGTGTTGATTCAGATGTTGTGACGATCCATGAGACACAACAAGTCAAGCTCAAAGGTGCTCAAAAAATAAAGACGGAAGCCGGGGTTGAAATCATTATGCCGGAGTTCTATTTAACCAATCCGGATAATTTTGAAATCGTAGAGGAATTGGATGGCAGCGTTACCATTAAGCTCAAACATATAGGAGCCATTATATGAGATTAAACAAATATTTAAGTGATGTTGGTTATTGTTCTCGAAGAGAGGCAGACAGGCTGATTGAGGCAGGTCGCGTTAGCATCAATGGCAAAAGTGCCGCGCTCGGCACGAAAGTAGATGCAGCTGATGAAGTGCGTGTAGACGGCAAAGCCATTGCCGCGAAGACAGATAAAGTTTATATCGCCTTTCATAAGCCGCGCGGTGTGGAGTGTACGACGAATCTGGAAGTAAAAGATAACATTATCGACTACATCGGTTATCCTGAGCGCATCTATCCTGTCGGCCGATTGGATAAATCATCGGAAGGCTTGATTTTGCTGACCAATGACGGAGCGCTTTCCAATCTCATTCTGAAAGCACGTCATTTTCACGAAAAGGAATACGTCGTCAAAGTGGATAAGCCTATTACGGATGCCTTTCTTAAAGGGATGCGTGAAGGCGTTCCCCTTTTAGCGTTAGAGACGGTTACGCGCCCCTGTACGGTAACAACGGTAAATCCCTATACATTCAAAATCATTTTAACGCAGGGACTCAATCGACAAATCAGACGCATGTGTGAGGCGTTTGGCTATGAAGTAAAAAGATTGCAGCGCATTCGCGTCTTAAATATTGAACTCGGCGATTTGCCGCGCGGCAAGTGGCGGCATTTGACGCCTTCAGAATGTGAAAAATTGAAAGTGCTTACCGGAAAAGCGTAAAGAAAGGAATAAAAACAGCCGATACTCTATCAGAGGCTGTTAAGCGTGAAAAATGTTCTATGCTATTTTGATTGCAGCGATTGGAACGCTCATGGTTTACATGTCGGTTCGATATATTAAAAGCATCCATCAAATTATGATCTTCAAGCAAGTGAGAGAATCCATACTGCTGTCAACCTTTAACTATGTTAAGCAGACACCGGATCGTTTCTTGGATTTGAATCAGTTGCGCGGGCTGGCCATAAAGCGTTTAAATGAGCATAAACTAAGGAAATGGGTCAAGGCGCTCAATATCACATGGGCGGCACACGACGCCATTCAATTTATGTTTGAATTTGATTTTACAGAAATTCATGCGAAATATAAATTTATCGTTGGCATCGACGAGATCCAAAAAGTGCTTGACGAACTGCCGCTCTCATAAAAGGAGGCCGATTGCGTGAAAAAGATCATTGTCATCATATCATTTGTTGTCATCACCTTTTTAATCTACAGTATGGTCTTTCGAAAAGACGATTCGAATGATGCGCATGTTTACACATTTGACTTTAATGAAATAGATCGAGAAACATGGTTTGTTGGTCAATGGGGCGGTTTTCAGCGTGCATTTGATTTGGTATCGCTCAGCGGGGATATTTTGACGCTGACATCAAATGATGACGCGACACCTTACTTATTGTCAAAACCCATTGAGATTCGAGACGGCGACGTGATTACGTTGAAGCGACATGCAAAAATAACCCATAATGACCAGCTTTTTGCCGGCGGGATGGCCATTTATCAAACGGATGACATGGATGTTATTCCTGAGGCGACAGATGGCAGTTGGATGACTTCGCTCGGCGACGGCATCGTCCTCGTTGAGTATTCATATGATCTTTCTGACAACCAAGAGCGTCCGGGAAAAGATATCATTCGCTTTTTAGCGGCTGATTGGGAATACAATAATAATTATCAGCTGATTAATCCGATTTACGATACATGGGTAGACGAGACGCTGATTTATGATACGCGTTCAAATCAAATCACATACAAGCTCAATGACACGACATATCGACTCAATAGCTATAAATTGGATCGAAGCAATCTGCGCTTTCTGATTCATGCTTATGGTGAGGGAAGGGGAAATGCCGTTTCAATGGATCAGCTATCCATAACCGTTGAAAACAAGAATATTCGCAGATAGTGATTAAAACGGCCGCGATGTAATATGACAAGGCCGTTTACTGTAAAGAAAACAAAATAAAATGAGCCGGCCAATGAAAATGTTAAAAACATCAATGGACCGGTTTTTTCGTTGGTTTTAGTGAACTGTATTCGTAAACTGCAAAGGAGGGGATTCAAAAAATGCGCATGACACCTCTTGAAAAATGTATGAATGACGCCTATGGCATCTTGACCCGTCAGGATCGAACGATTGCAGTGATGCGCGAGAAGCTGGCGGGCAAAAATCATGAAGATGACATCATCGCAGCGACCCTTGAACGATTAATTGAACAGAAGCTGCTCGACGATGTCGCCTATGCCGTTCAGTATATGCGCTCACATCGCTATCGTCACGGGGATTACCGAATGCGTCAGATGCTTTTGCAAAAAGGCGTTTCAGATGTTGATTATCAGCAGGCAAAGGCGATTCTGGCAGATGAAGATGATTTTGAAACAGCGGCTGTTATTGACACGCTGATCAGAAAGAAATGCGAACAGATTGCATTGGATCGCGAACAGTATGAAAGCGATTATGCTTACCGCCAAAAAACATCTGCTAAAATCATGCGATTTCTAGCGGGACGCGGTTTTGATCTCAGCGCTGTCCGAGACGGTCTCCGACGCGTCTTGTCTTCTGACGGAATCGATGAAGATTGATGCTTCATTGTAGCCGCCGTTAACAAAATCGGCATGACATAAGTGAACCGCGTCTTTGGCACGTGTGAGTGCGACATAAAAAAGGCGGCGTTCCTCCTCAAGCAGGCCGGGATCGTCCGAGGGAAAGATATGAGCATTGATATCAATGATAAAAACCGTGTCAAATTCAAGACCTTTGGCACCGTGAATGGTACTGAGTGTCGTCTCAGCATCAGCTTGATTGAGGTTTACAAGCGTTTCCTTTAAAGCTTCGAGCTTTGAGAAAAAGGCGACCGTAGACGTGAGTGGTTTTGCGATGGCCTTATAGGCATCAAGCCGTGTTCGGATTGCCTGCATGGTATAGCCGAAGCGCTCGCCATTTTGTCTGAGGTAATCCAGATAACCGAGGTCGGTTTCAATAAAGTGAATGGCATCGTAGGGGCGCAAACGCGACAGCATTTCAAAACGCGATTTGAGCCCCTCCAGCGTCCGGGTTTGATAATCTTCGAGATAGGGCAGTTCAATCAGACGGTCAAGTGCGCCGCGCATGGAAATTTGATTCAGCACACTGTTCACCATTTCTCTAGAAATGTATCCGTTGGTTCGAAAGGCGATGCGTTTAAAAGCTTCAAGGTCTTGAGGGATCATGGCAAGTGTCATAAACGCTTTAATATCTTCAATCATCCAGTGCGATAATTCTTGAATGGGCGGATCCTTTATATAGAAGGAATCCGTCACTGTATCGGACAATGCCGCGATTAGGCTCAGTGCTGAAATGCGATTTCGATAGAGAATGGCTTTTGAGCCGCTGTAGGTATGAAGCTGATCGGCGATAAAGGTATTGCGTTCAATAATGTCATCAAACAAGTGAATGGCCGGCGGGTTGACAGCGGGTCTTGCCGCGTGCATCGCTTTTTCATAGCGGACTTTATTCTCTGCAATGACCCCTGCGGCGGTGTCGACAATATAGGCGTCGGATCGAAAATTGTCCTCAAGGTAATACGCGCTCGCTGATTTAAAACGCTTGGGAAAGTCAAGCAGGTATTGCGGATAGGCACCGCGAAAACCATAAATGGATTGATCGTCATCTGCAACCAGAAACAGGTTGTGGCGCGGCGCTGCAATTTTTTCGATGAGTTCAAACTGAAGCTTTGAGGTATCCTGTGCCTCATCGACCTGAATAAAGGGAAAACGATTTCGAAAAAAGGCAAGTGCCTTTGGATTTTGATCAAGAATTTTAATCGCGTAGAGCAGCATGTCGTCAAAATCAAATAACTGATGCTGTTTTTTATAACGATGATAGGCTTTGAATAGCGCATAAGTGTCCAATGCTGTCTTTTTAACATTTTTCTGGTCGCCATTTTCCGCTTGGACATCGGATTCGCTGAGTTTTAAGTTATAATAACGGCCAAAGGCATTGAGCAGTGTTTCATAGACATCTTCTGTCAGTGGTTCCTGATGCCTGTTGCGATAGAGTTCGGCGATAATGGCAAATTTTTTGCGGGAATCCTCCAGCAGCTGCATTTTTTGTCCAGTACCGTTTAAATACTGCTTGAGGATATCGTAGGCAAAACGATGAATGGTCATAAAGGGAAAGCGATAAGGATATTTATCGGCAAAGAGGCTGTCGTATCGTCTGCGCATATCGCCGGCAGAGGCTTTAGAAAAAGTGAGCGTCAGAATTTGCTCCGGTGGAATATCGCATTCATCAGCGAGATAAATGAGTCTGTGAAGCAAGAGCGTCGTTTTGCCGCTGCCGGGAATTGCCAGTGTGAGAGCAGGCCCTTCAAAGTGTCTGGAAGCTGCTAATTGATGGGCTGTAAGCATTGACATTGTTAATATTCTCCAATCTGCTCAGGGCTTTACAAATAATGTAAACAAGTTATTAATATATTATAACATAGGGGTAAATTTTGCAATAAGGGCTTGCGATGACTCGCTTTTATTGTATAATAAGAGTGATTTTTCCTATGCACTTTACTTTTAATTATAAATGCGATACTATATATTAGTTATAGACTCTAATTGTAGTCATTTAGTATAATTAATATATAAAAGTTGACAATTTTTGGGTTTAACATGACGAAGCACTTAAGCACGGGCGATTTTACATTGCGTGAATAAGTGGTAAAACGCCGAAGCATGGATTCGGCTTTGATAGATAGAACATACTAATAATTTGGGAGGAAGTCTAATGAGTTATGAAATAATCAAGAATGAGAACAGTGAGATTACCGTTAAGATTACTGTGGCTCAAGCTGATTTCGAAAAGGCTGTCACGGGAGCCTATAACAAAAATAAGTCAAAATTCAACATTCCTGGCTTTAGAAAAGGGAAGGCACCTAAAGTGATTATCGAAAAGCAATACGGCCAAGGTGTTTTTTATGAAGATGCTGTTAATGCACTTTTGCCGGTCCATTACGACAAGGCAGTCGAAGCTTTAAGTCTCGAACCAGTCTCACGCCCTGATATTGATATTACGAATATTGAACCGGGTACAGATTTCGAATTCACAGCAACTTTTGCTGTTAAACCGGAATTTACACTTGAAAATTATAAAGGTATTGAAGTCGAAAAAATTGACGCGGAAGTAACAGAAGAAACCGTGATGGCGGAACTTGAAAAGACGCGCGATATGAATGCACGCCTCATTAGTGTGACAGATCGTCCAGTGCAAGACGGCGACACTGTTTACATTGACTATAAAGGTTTTGATGGCGACGTCCAATTCGAAGGCGGTACAGCGGATAATCAAGAACTCGTCATTGGCTCAGGCAAATTTATTCCAGGTTTTGAAGAACAACTTATTGGTAAAAATATAGATGAAGAAATGACGGTTGAAGTGTCATTCCCGGAAAATTACCATGCAGAAGACCTCGCAGGCAAACCCGTTAAATTTGAAGTGAAAATTAACGATATCAAATACAAAGAACTACCGGAACTCGATGATGAATTCGCGAAAGACGTCTCTGAATTTGATACGCTTGAAGCGTACAAAGAAAGCGTCAAAGCTGAACTCGAAGAAGGTGCTAAAACCAGTGCGGAATCAGCGCAGCGCGATAAAGTCATCGAAGCGGTTGCAAAATTGATCCCAGTTGAAATTCCAGCAAAGATGGTGGATGCAGAAATCGACAATATGCTGAACGAATTTAATCAGCAGCTTTCATACCAAGGACTTAGCCTTGAACAGTACATTCAATTCACAGGCGGTTCAATGGATGATTTCAGAGAACAAGTGAGAGAAGATGCGCTTGCGCGCGTTAAAACGTCACTCGTTATTGAAAAAGTCGTTGCACAAGAGAACTTTGAAATTGCCGAAGAAGAAGTTGAAGCAGAACTCGGTAAAATTGCTGAAATGCAAGGATCTGATATAGAAGAAATTCGCACAATGTTTGCGAGAGATAACTTTGAATACTTGAAAACTAATCTTAAATCCAGAAAGGCTGTAGACTTCTTAGTAGAAAATGCAACCTTAGTATAGGAGGCGCACATGGCAACTTATATCCCTTATGTCATTGAACAAACCAGTAAAGGTGAACGATCATACGATATCTATTCCAGACTGCTTAAAGATCGAATTATTTTTCTGAGCGGTGAAGTTGATGACCACACGGCGAATCTCATCGTCGCCCAGCTGCTCTTTTTAGAAGCTGAGGATCCAGACAAAGATATTTCGATCTACATCAACAGCCCCGGCGGCTCGATTACGGCGGGTATGGCGATTTACGATACGATGCAATACATTAAACCTGACGTATCGACAATGTGTGTGGGTATGGCTGCCAGCATGGGTGCATTTTTACTTGCAGCAGGTACGAAGGGTAAACGCTTCGCGCTTCCAAATGCCGAAGTGATGATTCATCAACCGCACGGTGGGGCTCAAGGTCAAGCTTCTGATATTAAGATTCAAGCAGAGCGCATTATTAGAATGCGTAAAACTTTAAATGAAATTCTTAGTGAAAGAACCGGAAAGCCTTTAAAACAAATTGAGAAGGACACAGATCGCGACAACTTTATGAGTGCTGAAGAAGCGGTTGCATATGGTCTGATCGACAAGGTTTTTGAATCAAGATAGTGATGTTTATAGAAAGAGGTAATAAATGGATAAACCCACTTTAAAATGTTCCTTCTGTGGTAAAAGTCAGGATCATGTCAAGCGTCTCATAGCGGGACCAAATGTTTATATTTGCGATGAGTGCATTGACCTTTGCAATGAGATTCTGGAAGAGGAACTCGCCGTTTACCAAGCAGATGAGAATGCAGAATGGCAGCTTTCCAACCTTCCAAAACCGACGGAAATCAAACAAATCCTAGATGATTACGTTATTGGGCAAGGTCAGGCAAAGAAAACACTCGCCGTTGCAGTATACAATCATTTTAAACGCATACAGACAGAACTTGCAGAAGACGACATTGAACTTCAAAAGAGCAACATTCTGCTTATTGGTCCAACGGGTTCAGGTAAGACATTGCTTGCGCAAACACTTGCGAAAATACTGGACGTACCGTTTGCCATAGCAGATGCGACTGCGCTCACAGAAGCTGGATATGTTGGCGAAGACGTCGAAAATATCATTTTGAAGCTCGTTCAAGCTGCTGATTACGATATTGAACGCGCACAAAAGGGCATTATCTACATTGATGAAATTGATAAGATTACGCGTAAATCCGAGAATCCTTCTATTACGAGAGATGTTTCGGGCGAGGGTGTCCAGCAGGCACTTTTAAAAATATTAGAGGGTACGGTTGCCAACGTGCCGCCGCAAGGTGGGCGCAAACATCCGCATCAAGAGTTTTTACAGGTTGATACCACCAATATTCTCTTTATCTGCGGCGGTGCTTTTGATGGCCTTGAATCCATTATCGGTTCGCGGATTGGCGAGAAGGCACTTGGCTTTGGCGCCAGCGTTCAGAGCAAGAAGAATGTGCCGATTGGTGAACTCTTTGCAAAGATTGAGCCGAAAGACTTGTTGAAATACGGTTTGATTCCGGAATTTGTCGGTCGTGTACCGGTTGTCGTGACGCTTCATGAACTAGACAAAGAAGCACTCGTCAAAATTCTGAAAGAACCGAAAAATGCCATTATCAAGCAATATCAGAAAATGCTGAAACTTGATGATGTCGATCTGGAGTTTGAGGAAGAAGCACTTTTAGAAGTCGCTAAGCTCGCCATAGAGCGGAAGACTGGTGCTCGCGGCCTTCGGTCTATTTTGGAGCACGTAATGATGGAAGTCATGTATGAAATTCCATCTCGGGACGATATTAAAAAGTGCATCGTTACGAAGGAAACCATTACGAACCACCAAATGCCGACATTGGTTTTGGCAGAAAGTAAAAAGGAACGCGTCAAAAAAATTGAAGAAAGTGTGTCGTAAGACATTCAAAGCGACCTGCCAAACGGCAGGTCGTTGCTGTTTAATAGAAGTTTTTCAGGAAAAGCGTTTTCGAAGAAAATGCGGACTGAAAAACGGTTTTTGACGACAGTCAAAAATCTTACCTTAAGGAAGTTTCAGGAAAAGCGTTTTCGAAGAAAATGCGGACTGAAAAACGGTTTTTGACGACAGTCAAAAATCTTACCTTAAGGAAGTTTCAGGAAAAGCGTTTTCGAAGAAAATGCGGACTGAAAAACGGTTTTTGACGAACGTCAAAAATCTTACCTTAAAATTCATTAAAAAACGTCTTAAAATGCTTTTTTAAGGTATAATATGAGCATAGAGGGTATTAAAATACTCAAATTTCGGTAGAAATTGCATAATTTATTGCAATTAACAGCTGAAATTGGTAAAATATCTGAGCATAACCAGTAGAAAGAGGTGAAAACATGGATAATGAAACTAAAATTGTCAATATGCCCTTGATTCCACTAAGGGGTTTGTCCGTTTTTCCGTATATGGTACTTCATTTTGATGTCGGCAGAAAGAAGTCTATCAAAGCACTTGAAGCTGCTATGGCGAAGGATCAAAAGATTTTTTTAACGTCACAGTTTGATATAGATATTGATTCGCCGGGGATCAATGATTTTTATAAAGTGGGAACCGTTTGTAAAATCAAGCAGATGCTAAAGCTCCCCGGGGATGCGATTCGCGTTCTTGTGGAAGGGATTCAGCGAGCTGAGGTTGACGAGATCATCGAAGAACTTCCGTATTTTCGCGTGAATGTCAAAACATATTTTGACAGTATCGAAGTCGATAAGGAAACACAGGCGCTGATGCGTTCGTGTGTCTCATCCTTTGAGCGCTATATTTCTGTCAGCAACCGCGTTAGTCCGGATGTCGTTTTATCTGTTTCATCTATTGATGAACCCGGAAGACTTGCCGATATTATCGCGGCGCAAATTACACTTAAAACTGAACAAAAACAGGCGCTGATTGACGCCATTGACATTAAACTGCGTTTAGAACGGCTTTACGGCCTGCTCTTAACTGAAATTGAAATCCTGCAAGTTGAAAAGGATATCAACGATAAAGTTAAGAGTCAAATCAACAAATCTCAAAAAGAATACTACCTTCGTGAACAGATTAAAGCCATTCGCGATGAACTGGGCGAAGAAGATGCACAGGACGATGAAATTGAAGAAATGCGCAAACGTCTAAAACGGCATCGTCTCAGTAAAAAAATTGATAAAAAAATTGCCAGTGAAATTGACCGCTATTCCAGATTGTCACCTTCATCAGCTGAGAGCGGCGTTATTCGCAATTACGTCAATTGGATTCTAGATTTGCCGTGGCGCAAGGAGACGAAAGATGAAATTGACCTCGTCAAAGCGCAGACGATCTTGGATGATGAGCACTTTGGACTCGAAAGCGTTAAAGAGCGCGTGGTTGAATATTTAGCGGTTCGCGACCTCACCAAGAGCATGAAGGGGCCGATTATTTGTCTCGTGGGCCCTCCAGGCGTCGGTAAGACATCTATTGCCAAGTCCATTGCGAAGAGTCTCAACCGCGAATTTGTACGCATGTCTTTAGGCGGTGTGAGAGATGAAGCGGAAATACGCGGTCATCGTCGAACTTATATTGGGGCGATCCCAGGTCGGATTATCAACGGGATCAAAGAAGCCGGCACGAAAAACCCGGTATTCCTATTTGATGAAATCGACAAGCTCTCCAGCGACTTTAGAGGCGATCCGGCATCAGCACTTTTAGAAGTACTCGACCCAGAACAAAATAAAGAGTTTACGGATCACTATCTCGAAGTGCCTTTTGACCTTTCAAAAGTCATGTTTATCACGACGGCCAATTCCCTGAATACGATTCCAAGACCGCTATTGGATAGAATGGAAGTCATTCAAGTTTCAGGCTATACAGAATATGAAAAACTTAACATCGCGAAAAAATATTTGGTGACAAAGAAGATGGAAGAGCATGGCCTCAAAAAAGTCAATCTCTCTATTTCTGATGATGCCATTCTCGAAGTGATTCGCCAGTATACCCGTGAATCCGGCGTTCGTGAACTGGAACGCAAAGTGGCTGATGTTTGCCGTAAAGCGGCAGTGCGCATTGTAAAAGGCGAAGTGAAAAGTGTTCGCGTCACCGATAAAAATGTCGATAAATATCTGGGCAAAACAAAGTACCACTATGATCTCATAGCTGAAAAAGATCAAGTGGGTATCGTAACTGGATTGGCATGGACAGCTGTTGGCGGCGATACGCTTTCCATTGAAGTCAATACGATGAAAGGAAAAGGCAAACTGCAATTGACGGGTCAATTGGGTGATGTTATGAAAGAATCGGCACAGGCTGGACTTTCGTTCATCCGCACCATTGCCTCGGAATATGGCATTGCCGATGATTTCTACGAAACCATGGATATTCATGTGCACATTCCAGAGGGTGCCATTCCAAAAGATGGTCCTTCTGCGGGCATTACCATGGCGACAGCGCTCATTTCGGCGCTTTCTGAAATTCCGGTCAATCGCTTTGTCGCTATGACCGGAGAAATTACCCTTCGCGGCCGCGTCTTGCCAATTGGCGGCTTCAAGGAAAAATCACTGGCAGCGAAACGCGCCGGCATTAAGAAAATCCTCTTCCCATATGAAAATGCTAAAGATCTTGAAGATATTCCAGACAGCGTTAAGGAAGAAATCGAATTTGTGCCTGTAAAATCAATGGAAGAAGTGTTGGCACACGCATTGGTCAAGCCTAAAAAGACAAACGTCAAAAAGGCAGCAAAGGGTGCTAAAGGGGAAAACCATGAAAATTAAAAAGAGTGCATTTGTCATTAGCGCCGTTTCACCAGCACAGTATCCTCAGGATGCGCTGCCGGAGATTGCATTTGCCGGACGTTCTAATGTTGGCAAATCGTCGCTGATCAACATGCTCCTCAATCGAAGGGGGCTGGCAAAGACCAGTTCGACACCCGGTAAGACACAGACGGTAAATTTCTATGATATTGATGAAATTTTTCGTTTCGTCGATTTGCCGGGCTATGGTTTTGCCAAAGTGTCCAAGGCGCAAAAGGCAACTTGGGGAAAAGTCATTGAGACTTACCTTAAATCCAGAGAAAACTTGCTGGAAGTCTTGCAGCTGGTCGATATACGTCATAAACCCTCGCAAGAGGACAAGCAGATGTACGCTTGGATTAAATCCTTTGGTTTCAATGGGATCGTCGTTGCAACAAAAGCTGATAAATTAAGCCGAAATCAGATCGCACAACAGAAAAAAGTGATTCGCAAAGAACTCGATATGGCGCCGGATGCCATACTCATTTGTATTTCCAGCAGTGAGCGTACGGGAAAATATGAGGTGTGGGATTTGTTGAATGCGATTTTTGAAGCCAATGAACTGGCGATCCGCGTCGAGCGTCAAAGCGGTGCGTAATGGTTTAGGGAAGGCCGATGGCTGCACATGTTGGATGCACCGTTGTCGGTTAATGTTTAAAAATGATAAAATAGCGATGTGTGACTTGCTTAACAGCAAGGCGAGCATAAAAGTGAGTATAATATAATACTTTTAAGGAGAATTCTATGAGCCAAAATCCTATCGTGACCTTGACGACAGACTCAGATCAGGTCATTAAACTGGAACTATACCCTGAAGTTGCCCCCAATACGGTTAACAACTTTATTAGCCTCGCTCAAAAGGGCTATTACGACGGTTTGATTTTTCACCGCGTTATCCGCGGCTTTATGATCCAAGGCGGATGTCCAAATGGCACGGGAATGGGCGGACCGGGCTACGGTATCAAGGGTGAATTTTTAATGAACGGTGTTCAAAATAATTTGAAACACGATGCCGGTGTTATTTCCATGGCAAGAGCGCAAAATCCAAATAGTGCAGGCAGCCAATTCTTCATTATGCATCAAAATTCGCCGCACTTAGACGGCCAATACGCTGGTTTTGGTAAAGTTATCGAGGGACAGGACGTCGTCAATGCCATTGCAGAAACGAAAACGGATTACTCAGACCGTCCGGCGACACCACAAGTTATTAAATCAATGACTGTTGAAACATTTGGTGTTGAATACCCGGAACCTGAAAAAATGTAAGGGTTTTATCAAGTGATCTGATGAGATGTTCATGGGATCGGATTTGATTTAAAAGAGAACCGCGTAGAACAGAAAAGCATAGAAAAAGAGCACTTGCAGATCTAAAGAAAAAGATGTACAAGTGCTCTTTTTGCGGCCTATTTGGAATAGGTCATTTTGTTTTTATAACTTGCCGTCTGACCCCAAAACCACGAGAATTTTGTGCTTAACCATGTCGTAAATTGCTTCTCTAGCAGGTGCCAAGTATTTTCGAGGATCGAAATTACTTGGGTTAGAAACAAATTGTTTACGAATGGTGCCCGTCATGGCAAGTCTTAAATCTGAGTCAATATTGATTTTACAGACGCCGTACTGTGCCGCTTCTCTGAGCATTGGCTCAGGGCAGCCTTTAGCGTCTTTTAATTCGCCGCCGTAGGCATTGCACATTTCGACGAATTCCGGAATAACCGACGACGCCCCGTGAAGGACGAGCGGATAATTCGGCAAAAGGTTTGAAATAACTTTAAGGCGTTCGATGTCAATTTTAGGATCGGTACCCGCGGCGAATTTATAGGCGCCATGGCTTGTGCCGATGGCGATGGCCAGCGAAGCACAGCCAGTGCGTTTTACAAAATCGACTGCTTGGTCTGGATCGGTATAAGTGGCATCTTCCTTTTTAACATTGACGGCATCTTCAACACCGGCAAGGCGTCCAAGTTCCGCTTCAACGACGACGCCGCGTGCGTGAGCATATTCGACGACCTTTTGTGTCAGCGCAATATTTTCTTCATAAGGAAGGTGAGAACCGTCAACCATGACGGAAGTAAAACCATCGTCTATGCAGGCTTTACAGATTTCAAAATCTTCACCGTGATCGAGATGAAGGGCGATGTCCAATTCAGGATGTTCCAGCAAAGCGGCCTCTACTAATTTTTTCAGGTAAATAGGATTGGCGTATTTGCGTGCGCCGGCAGATACCTGTAAGATTAGCGGCGATTTTGTTTCAGCTGCCGCCTTGACAATCCCCTGAATAATTTCCATGTTGTTGACGTTAAAGGCGCCAACGGCATAGCCGCCTTCATAAGCTTTTTTAAACATTTCGGTCGTTGTTACTAATGGCACTGTAATCACTCCTTTGTCATTAATGGATTAAGTGCAAATCTTGGTTGCAAAATACATAACAATTACATGCTACATATGTTATTATAAAGCAAGTAATAGCAATTTGCCAGACAAAATGGCACGAACCACGCACTTATCGACTCTATACCCTAAATTTACTTTGCCATGCAATGCAATACGGAGGCATCATTGAATTTACCAGAAGCTTTTATCAGACGCCTGAAGGCGCAGAGGCCAAATGATTACGATGCGTTGATTGACAGTTTTGAAGGTGAAACATTTCAAGGACTCAGGATCAATACGCTAAAAATAGATGTACATACTTTTCTTGAAAAATTTCCATACCCGCTGACGCCCGTTCCGTGGACGACTGATGGGTTTTACTATCGAGCAGAAGACCCTGTTACCAAGCATCCCTACTATCATGCAGGCCTGTATTATATTCAAGAACCTTCGGCCATGGCGCCGATCGGCACACTTGAACTTGAAGCGGATCAGTTTTGTCTTGATCTATGTGCGGCACCTGGCGGGAAAAGTCTGCAACTGGCTACGGGCACACATGACGAGGGCTTTTTAGTGACCAATGATATCAGTGACAAACGCGTTAAAGCCATCGTTCGAAATGTCGAGCGATTTGGTCTGCGCAATGTGCTTGTACTCAATGAGACGCCTGAACGCATTGCATCATGTTTTGGCGCTATTTTTGATCATGTGCTGGTTGATGCGCCCTGTTCCGGAGAGGGAATGTTTCGTAAAGACCCTAAGGCTGTCAGCGCATGGGCCGTTTATGAAAATGACCGTTGTCAGACCATGCAGGCGGATATTCTCAGAACCATGAAGACACTGGTTAAAACAGAGGGGCGTTTGACTTACTCGACTTGTACCTTTGCGCCTCAGGAGAACGAAAGCCAAATGAAGGCATTCCTTGAAGCGAATCAGGATTTTGAAATGATTGCCATTAATCAAAAACTAGCGTCTACAGGGATTGAAATCGATAATTTTCAAATGCGCCTTCTACCGCATTTAATTGATGGTGAAGGCCATTATATTGCAAGACTGGTACGCCGAGGCAATACACCGGATGCAGGGGATGACAAATGTAATGATCACATACGAACAAGTGACAGTGGGCGTGATTACGATGAGGCGATGTCACACCATCAAAGCAGGCATAGCGTTCAAAGTCGATATACCGTTGCCGATAAGCCGCCGGAACCGGTTGCCGCTTTCATGAAAACACATTTAACGACGCCTTTGACGGGACGGTTTAAAACAGTCAAAGAACGCGTCTATTTATTGCCGATGTATGACTATCCTATAAATGGACTCAAAGTGGCGCGTGAAGGGTTGTACTTAGGTGATATCAAAGGGACGCGGTTTACGCCTTCGCAGGCGCTGGCGCTATACCTCAAGGCATCCCAGTTTATTCAAAAAATCGAATTGCCATCGAACGGCTCAGCGATTCTTAAATATTTAAAATGCGAAACGCTCCATGTAGAGCACGAAGGCAAAGGTCTTCATCTGGTAACGACAGACGGGTATCCGGTTGGCTTCTGTAAATTAGACCGTGGGGTGCTGAAAAATCTTTATCCGGCATCTTGGCGTATGTTTTAAGTGAGAGGAGATGACGCATATGGGTGAAAAAATGCGTTTGGATAAATACCTGTCCAATATGGGAAAGGGCAGCCGCAGTGAACTCAGAGTGATCATGAAGCGTGGGGTCGTCACTGTAAACGGTAAAACGGTAAAAGACGGTTCGATTAAAGTGGATCTTGCCAAAGACAATGTTGCATTTGAAGGTGTTTCAGTGCCTTATATTCCTTATATTTATCTGATGCTGAATAAACCGCAGGGGGTCATTTCGGCAACTGAGGATGCGAAACTGCCCGTGGTGGTTGACCTCGTTCCCGAACCATTTCGACATTATGAGGTCTTTCCGGTTGGCAGGCTGGATATAGACACTGAGGGACTGCTGCTGCTCACCAATGATGGTGCACTGGCACATCGGCTTTTGTCGCCGAAGCATCATGTTCCGAAACAGTATTTTGCGAAGCTGGCGGCACCGGTAAACCCAGAGGATACTGGCGCCTTTGAGAAGGGAATCACGTTAGAAGACGGCTATGAATGCATGCCTGCAAAACTGCTGACGACAGGAATAGCTGATGAGGTGCTGCTGACGATTTACGAAGGGAAGTTTCATCAAGTTAAACGCATGTTTGAAGCACTTGGCAATAAAGTCATCTATCTTAAACGTATGCGGATGGGTGGGTTGCAGCTTGACGAGTCGTTGAAACTTGGCGAGATGCGACTGCTGACAGCGGAAGAGCTTGAACTTATCGAAAACAGCGAGGGACAATAAGTGCCTACGCGCTTGTGACTGACAGGAGGCGAGTTTATGAACGTAAAGCTTACGATTGCGAACAGCTGTTGCAGAAGCGGTTATCATAAAACGGGTGAGACTTACATTGTCGGCGACATTTGTCCGCCAATTTGCCACGAACTGTGGCATGTAGCTTACCCCAATATCCTTGTGCTTCAAAATGGGGGAACGCTTGACAGCGGATGTGAGAGATTGCGGAAATTTGAAGTGAAATGCCCGGATGGAGGGCGTGTGACATTATATGGAGAAGTCATGGACTAACAGTGTGTTGTCGGCAACTACTTGCACAGCGACGGCGGATAATGTGCGGTATTTCGCATCACGATAAAAAAACCAGCTGCATCAGCAAACTGGTTTTATGAATTCATGGTAATGATTACAATAAACATGCATTGTATGACACGAACGAAAGCAGGTAGTGAATGATTAGCGACCTTGCCCCGTTAAGACATTGATAATCGTATCGAGATCATCGCTTTTAGAAAGCTTGAAATCGCCTGCAAATAATTTTCGGTCCAGTTCGCGTTCGACAAGTCTGGAGACAAAAGTATTGGCACTGTCAACATAACCGAGTGCGGCGAGGTCTTCACCGATGCTGTAGCCCGATGCGCCGGACGGTACAACAAAAGTCTCATAGGCAGCAGGTGTTGATGTATCTGAAGGGGCTGACGTGTCTGGCGGTGTCGTCGTATCATTATCGCCTGTTGGCTCTGTTGGTGTGGTATCTTCGGGCTGCGCTTCATGATTGCTGTTTTCGGTATCCGTCCCTAAATCATGATTGAGATTGGTATTGGGAATGATTTCAATAACCTTATCATCATCTAATGGCGCTTCGGTTTCAGATCCGGACGGCAGCATTGCTTCTAGATCAAAGCTGAGTGTATCGGATATTTTCCAAGAGACAGAAAAGAAAATGATGGCAATGATTAGCAGTGATACCACGATATCGCTAATGTCATATAAAAAGTCTTTAAGACGTTCAAGCATGTTGACCTCCAAAAATACCGGCATCTAGCACTGATGCTATTAATAAGGATATCATAAAATTGAGCATTCATAAAGCAATGTTCTTTTCAAATAGATTACTTTCGTGTTACAATTTTTTAAGGAGGTGGCATATTGTTTGGAAAACTGGAAGCCTCAGATTTGGCAAAGATTAAAGCATACATGGCGGCAAATGCAGTCGAAACGATTTATCTCGAATATCCTGTCGCTCAGTTTGAACAGGGCAAGCTCCAAGGCGTGCTCTACGGTTATATAAGTGAACAGTCACTGGTAGGACTGTTTTATTTTTCGAATAAACGCTCACTGATCATGCATTATTCAGACCCCGTCGTCTTGGGAAACCTAAACGTGTTAAAGGCGTTTAAGCATCATGCGCCGAAATACGTAAAAGGTGAGACCAAGCAGATGAACGGTTTTTATAACATCATTTGCAGAACGGTTGAAAATGTTCAGGAATCAAAGAGCCTGCTGATGACCTATCGCCAACAGACGATATCGATTACGGCAGCTTGTGCATATGCGACAGCAACAATGGACACAGCAGAAACGCGGCAAATGATTCAAGATCTCAAATTCTTTTTGCGCGTAGAGCAGTATTTTGGTCGTAATATCAAATCTATTCAGGACATTCAAAAGAGTGTCGACAATTACTTAGCGGAAAATCAGTTTTGTTTGATGCACGACGGTGAAAAACTGATAGCCCAGGGACTAATCGAAGAGGAAACGGAACAAATGGGGATTATCGGCGGTATATACGTTGACCCCGCCTATAGAAGGCGGCAAATTGGCCGTTTTATTTCAGAGACGCTGACAAAACGCCTGCTTGAAAACGGCAAGCGTCCCAACTTGTTTGTTCTGGAAAAGAATGCGCCGGCCATTGCCCTCTATCACAAGATTGGTTATGAAGATGTATCGGCCTTTAGCGTGTTTACCATTGATTATTAATGGCGGACAGCAAAGCAAAAGAACAACGGAAATCAGAAAGCGAGCCCGGAACCTATAATCCCGTCAGCTGCTTTTAGACAAAGTAAAAAAATATCAATCTCAAAAGGATAACCTATGCGAGAAATTATAATAACTTCCAATGAGGCGGATCAGCGTATTGATCGCTTCCTACTCAAGTATTTTAATGATACGACGCGCGGCAATCTCTACAAACTCATGCGGAAAAAAGTCTTTAAACTCAACGGGAGACCGGTGACGAAGCCGGAGACGTTTTTGAAGTGCGATGACGTTCTGAATATTTACATGGCAGAAGCGACGATTGAAAGCCTTCGAAAACCTATTGAGCTCGTGACGCCTGACCAAGTGGGGCTGTCCATTATCTATGAAGACGATGATATTCTAATTGTAGATAAGCCTAAGGGCATGCTGACGCATCCGGATAAGACTGAATATAAAAATACACTGGCGACTATTGTACAATTTTATTTAAAGCATCTTTGCACGCAGACTTTTAAACCGGCACCGGTACACCGGCTCGATAAAAATACAGGCGGTCTCGTTCTCTTTGCCAAGCACTATGAAAGTCTTAAGCATTACAATGCGTTAATGCGTGAACGTAAAATTGATAAATATTACCTATGCGTCTGTGAAGGGAAGACAAAGCCTCATGGCGAGGTGAAAGGCTATCTGACGAAAGACGAGCAGTTAAATAAAGTAACCCTTTCAGCACATGATCGGGATCAAAGTAAACTTTGCCATACAAAATACAAGACCGTGAACTTTAAAAAGGGTTACAGCTTGGTAGATGTTGCGCTTTTAACAGGGCGGTCGCATCAGATCCGTGTTTCGATGGCTTATGAAGGGCATCCTATTGTCGGCGATGTTAAATATGGCGGCAAGAAGCGCAGGGGTGAAACGACTCAGTTGCTGCATGCTTATAAATTGGTCATCGGGGAGCGCGTTTTCACATCAAATTCAGAAGCGATTGACGCATTTATGGCTTCGCTTTCCAATGATTAGCGGATGTGTTTAAAAGCAGTTGCGGCAATAATTGCGAATAAGCTGATGCAATTTGAAGATCGACGCACGTTGTGAGATTAAAAATAACTGAGATGGTGGGTGGTCAACTTGAATTCTTCTCAACAGGTGATACAGAAATTAATAGAACGCTATGATTATTGCGGTGCTCTGGAAATCCTTAAGGAAACCGGGCATGATCATTCTGACGCAGGGGTAGTAATAGATTCCTGCCGCTATGCTGTTAATTTTGATTTTGCAACGGCAAAAAAGCTGCTGACGCAATTGTCGGAAGAGACGCGGCATAAGGATATGAGTCAAATGTTGAAGCGAAATGTTGAGGCACTGACAGATGGATACCCGGACGCTTTGTTTTCTGAACTCCTTGAAAACCTCAAATTTCAAATTGTCAATGAAGAGTTTATTGATTTCCTGGGGCGTGTTTATCGATTCAAAGAGGCAATCTATAAATACATGTTTATCAAAAATCATTTAAAAAACAGGAAATTCAGCTTTCATATACGCTTTATGCAAAAAAAAGAAATTCTCAAAATTTTGAGGAATCACTATAAAATTTTTAATAGCAATCTCATTTTCGGTATTAATGCTTATTTTAAAAAGTATGCGAAGCACGATCCAAAAGTAGAGCAGATTATTAAGCTTCTCAACTCTGAAAAAATGAATCAGCTGATTGAACTCAGACACGAATCGTTGATTGGCCACGGTTTTAGAGGCGTGAGTTATGAAGAGATACAACGCGTCTACGGCAATCCGTACACCGTACTGGACGACTTTCGCGAATGCTTGTATCTGCTTGATATTGACATTTTAAGGTATAAGTATGCCATGGTTAACGACTTCATTTTAGAGATGATGCACAATACATTTGATGAAGAATAAACACCCGATCATTGATTGGGTAAACTGTATAAATATGGGTATCAGAAAAGCGATGTAATAGAAATCGACGAGGAGGCTTTATGTTAGAGATCAATGTAAAGGATTACGGTAAAGTTAGCGCACAGCCCGGGGAGAGCTATGAAGCCATTATACGGCGAATGGCATTGGCGGGAAGGCCGAAAGTTTTGGCAATAAGGTGCAGCAATGTCCTAAGAGAGCTCAACGATACAATAGAGGGATCGTGTGACTTGACTTTGGTAGATCTGGCGAGCTCCGACGGCGAAAAAATATACCAGCGAAGTCTCTCCTTCATTATGATCTATGCTGCGAAAACCTGCTTTCCAGGCATTAAAGTACGTATTGAGCATTCGCTCAGCAAAGGGCTTTACTGTGAATTTGATTATGAGCGTAAGCTGCTTCAGGCAGATTATAACCGTATCCGTGAAAAGATGCTCGATACGATAAAAGCGGATCTGCCTTTTGAAAAAGTGACGGTTCCCAAATCGGAAGCCATTGCGATTTTTGAAAAATTACAAATGTCATCAAAAGTGGCATTGTTAAAATATCGAGATAACGATTGGATCAAACTTTACAAACTTCAAGATCAAATTGACTATTTCTATGGTTATATGGTGCCGAGTACAGGCTATGTCGAACACTTCGAAATTATTAAATACGATGAGGGCATCATCCTCATGCACCCAACAAAGTATTATCCGTTTGAAGTGCCGCCATTTATAGAATCACCCAAAATTGCAGAAGTGTTCAAAGAATCTGAGATATGGGGCACCATTATGGATATTGGCTATGTCTGGAACCTCAATGCCTTGATTGAATCCGACAGACACAAAGAACTGATCCAAATCGCAGAGGCGCTCCACGAGAAAAAAGTTGCGACGATTGCCGACATTATCACGAAACAGCGAAAACGCGTTATCTTAATTGCAGGGCCTTCATCATCGGGCAAGACGACATTTGCAAATCGTTTAAAAGTACAGCTCAAGGTCAATGGACTGCATCCGATTACCATTTCCACTGATAATTATTTCGTAGATCGGGAGCTGACGCCAAAGGATGAAAATGGCGATTTGGATTTTGAGTCGCTTGATGCTGTGGATGTCGACTTATTTAATACACATATCATGAAACTTCTTGACGGCGAATCGGTAGACCTGCCAGTTTTTGATTTCCACAAGGGCAAGCGGACCTATCGCCAGCAGCCGATTTGTATTGCAGCGAATCAGCCCATTATTATTGAGGGCATCCACGGTCTGAATGAAAAACTATCCTATCACATTTTTAAACGCGATAAATTCAAAATCTATGTGAGTGCACTGACACAGCTTAACATCGATGAGCACAACCGCATTCCAACGACGCAGACGCGCTTGCTTAGACGTATCGTCAGGGATAATCAGTTTAGAGGACACTCGGCACTCAAAACGATTAATATGTGGAATTCTGTTAGGCGAGGCGAGGAAAAGAATATTTTTCCATTCCAAGAAGAGGCTGATATCATGTTCAATACGGCACTGCCCTATGAGCTGGCGATACTCAAAAAACATGCAGAGCCTCTGCTCGAGCAGATACCACAGTCCGAACCGGCTTATGGAGAAGCATTGCTCTTGATGAAATTTCTCAGTTATTTTAAATCGATTGACGACGATCAGCTTGTACCGCACGTCTCGATTTTGAAAGAATTTATCGGTGGCAGCGGCTTTGATGTGTAATGAGGGGGTGCTATGTTTCGAAGGGGTGAACACAACGATCAACTTTATACGCGAACTTTTGTGCTCCTCTGTCTAGTGTTGATTTTAGATATTATTATCCGGCATCGTATTGATACATTGACCGGTTATTATTTCAGTGGATTGATTTTTGCCATTTTGGTTGCAGGGATTTTTTATGGTGGAACCCTCTACTTTAAGCGCCATTTAATGACACGGTGGCAGCATCGGCAAGTGGGCTTCGTTTTTATTGGATTCGTAGGCAACTATATTTTAGCGGTTGTCAATCTCGTTTATCATCGTTTTGAAATTGCACCGCTAACCAATTATTTTTTGGCATATGCGAATTTATTTCTCGGCTTAATTGTCTTCTTTTCACTGGGTAAATGGCAATCGGACTCATGGGAAGCTAGACTGCAGAAGCAGCATGAAGTGGTTTTTTGGGCACTAGTGGTCTGTGAAACCGTTATGTGGCAGATGGTTAAGCTGTCATGGATTCACTATGGTGCGACCATTTCTTTTGTTGACATCATTGGGGCGGCTTTGACGGCGGCTGTCCTTATCAATTATATTGTTCGTTATTACCGTCCGCATCTAGATCTCGGTGTCGTGGTGCCGCTGATCTATTTGAGTATTGCCCAGTTTTACCTCAGCATTGCAGATCGTGAAAACGTCTTTATGCATCTTCACCCATACTGGCTGCTGCTGCTGGGGGTTATTCTTCTGGTTGTCTATCAAGTGCGTGAAATAAAGGAAGTCCTCACGGATCATAATACTGTACTGTATCGTCAGTTTAATGTTTATTCACAAAACCTCCGAAAACTGATTGACAAAAAAACAGTACAAATTAGGGAGGCGAATCAAAGCATTATCAATGAGCTCGAATATGCACGCGTGATACAGCAGTCGCTTTTACCGCCACGAAAATATACCTATCGAGATGTAACGCTGGTTTCAGACTATTATCCGTGTGAACGATTAAGCGGTGATTTTTTTGATGTGTTTAGAATTGATGACGAATTTATCGCCCTTTATTATATGGACGTTGCCGGACACGGCATATCAGCAGCATTGCTGACCATGTTGAGCAACAACTTTTTAAGAGCCCAGGATCACCAGCTGAAACGACTTTGGGCACAGCGACCCGACAAGAGTCTAAAGTTTTTTTACGACCACTTTAATTCATTGAGTCTGCCGGAAGAAATGCATCTGGTTATTTTCTATGCAACTTACAACTTGACGACAAAGGTGTTGACTTATTGTTCTGGCGGCATGAACTGTGCGCCGGTCGTCTTCCGTAAAAACGGCAATTATGAAATATTGGATCAAAGTGACGGATTTCCAATCTGTATGATGGGCAATGTCTTTACACCGGTCTTTGCATCGGCAAATGTTCTGCTCAGACCCGGTGATCGCGTTATATTCTATACGGATGGCTTAACGGACAAAGACAAGAATAAGATTTTTAACGACGAAGAGCTTATCGCTTTTTGCCGACAGCACCGCAAAAAGAGCATTCGGGATTTTAATGCTATACTGACAGAGAAAATTGCACCAAACAAAGATGACCTAAATGACGATATTACCTATATCATTATGGATATTTAGTCCGTGTTGACGGGATACATACAAATCAATATAATAAACGTATAAATTATTTTATATATATAAATATTTCGAGACCTTTGGCCTATGCGGCAAAAGAGATCTATCGAAGAAAGCTGTAAAATAATTTAAAGAGGTTGCCAAATGAAAGAAGTCATGGTTTTAAAAGATTTAGAACAAATTAAAGCAATTTCTCAGCAGTATCGACTTCAAATAGTTGAAGCTTTTGAGAATAAACCAAAGACGGCGAAACAAATTGCGGAAACGATGGGCGAACCGCATGGACGCGTCAATTATCACATCAAAATGCTTGAAAAGGTTGGCATTATTGAACTCGTTGAAGAGATTGTGAAATTTGGCGTCGTTGAAAAGTATTACTGTCCCGTTGCGAAAAAGATGATGATCGACAGTACGGCAGTAACGCTTGACGACGAGATGAACAATTCGATTGGAAAGGTTTCTTTGGCTTTTTTTGAGGGAATCTCAAGAGATTTTTATGTGTCATTGGAGCATTTTAACGGAACGACCAGCCGTAAAATTGCTTATGCTTCTGACTATTATTTAACAGATGAGGAAGCAAAAGAACTTTCTGATATGCTAAACCAAGTGATGGGAGCGTTCCTAGAGGGAAAGGATCAGCCTCGATCAAATGCACACAGACACTTTTCGGCGCATATGGTGATCCCGATGCCCGATCGGTGCGACTAATAAGTTCGACTTTAAATAAGGGGGATTCAAATGAATAAATCACTGGTACTATTGCTAGCACTTGTGATCGTTTTATCGATGGGAGTGATGGGCTGCGGCAACGGCGATATCACACCGTCAGATACACAAACACCTGCCGCGACAACTGATTCAGAGACACCTGAGGCGCCGACGGGCAGTTTGAACGTCGACGACAATGCTGCATTGGCAAGGGGGAATATTCTTACGGTCTCCACGACATCACTCAATGGACAGTTTAACCCTGTCATGACAGATAATCTGTACGATACATGGGTTGTCAATCTAGTCTTTGAGGGCTTAATTACGAATGATGCAAAGGGCAATCCGATTCCAGCAGCGGCTGCTGACTGGGAAATTTCAGAAGACAAACGCGTTTATACGTTCCATCTGGCTGACGGCATGACGTTCCACGATGGAGAGCCTGTAACAGCTCAGGATGTTGCATTTACTTATTACACAATGGCTGATCCGAACTATGACGGACCATTTAGCTATGCAGTTGCCGATATTGTCGGTGTTGATGCTTATCAAAAATATGAAACGGACGCGATTACAGGTATTAAGGTGATTGACGAATCGACGATTTCATTTGAGATTACATCACCAAATGTCCAAAAAATATGGGATTTCAGCTATGGTATTATGCCGGAGCACGTTTATCGTTACGATAATTGGGAAACTTTCAAAGCAATGGTTAGCAACCCTATTGGATCCGGTATTATGAAATTTGATGCGTTTAAAATTGGTGATTACGTGCAGCTCTCTGCGAATGAAAAATATTTTAAAGGCAGTACAGCAATTGATGGCGTCATTATCAAGATACAGCCGATTGAAACGGCGACAGCTGCACTTGCAGCCGGTGGGATTGATCTCGTCAATCCATCTGCAAGCCTTGATAATTACGATATGATGATTTCCACGGGTATTGCCAATGTTCAGGAATTTACCGGGAATGGTTACAATTACATCGGATTTAACCTTCGAAGCCCCAAATTGTCGGATAAGCGCGTTCGACAAGCGCTTGCCTATGGGCTTAATCGTAAAGTCTTTATTGAAAATCAGTGGGAGGGATTTGCATCGGTATGCAATGCGCCGATTTCACCTGTTTCATGGGCTTATCCTGACCCGAGTCTTTTAAATGATTATGCTTATGACCCTGCAAAGGCGCAAGTACTGCTCGATGAAGCAGGCTGGATTGATACAGATGGTGATGGAATTCGTGAGAAAGACGGCATCAAACTCTCACTCGTATGGACAGCTTATAACGATGTTGACTGGCCAATGAATTTTGTTGCAATGGCGCAGGAAAACTGGAAGACAATTGGCGTTGAACTCGAAGCCGATCTCATGGGTTTCACTGCTGCCTCGGAAAAAGTCTTTAACCAGCAGGATTTTGAACTCTGGAGTATGGGATGGTCACTTGCCATTGATCCTGATCCAACAGGTGTCTTTGATAAAGCGTCGGATGTCTTGGGCGGCTATAACGCAGGCGGTTATTCGAATGCGCGCGCAGAGGAAATTTTCAAAGAAGGCAATACAGAATATGATCAGGCGACACGTGCTGAACTCTATCAAGAATGGGCGATCATTGCCAACGATGAATTGCCGTATCTTTTTAATGCTTACCGAAACGAAATATGGGGTGTTAACAAGCGTGTTAAAGGGATGAAATTAGGCCCTTATTATGACTGGACATATACGATTAAAGACATGACACTGGACTTCGTACAGTAAGGAAGAGCCAGAACTCAGCAGCCACACGCATCATGTGATGCGTCGTGGTCACTGGGTTCTTTTTGTCGGCAGTTTTTTGGCGTTGTGAATGCTGGGGGCATACATTGAGCAGAATTGAGGAATTTGTTGGAAAATGGATTGCAGCGGTCAAAGTACCTTCACCTGCAAGGGGGCGTATAGAAGCAGGTGTCCTGTGTCTAACTGAGCAAAGTTGTACGTTTTTATCTGCTCAGATGCAGGCGACGTTAAAGGAAACAAAAGTCATGACATCTTTTGAACCAAATCCCAATGACCGAAACGTATACGATCACATCTTGAAAGAATTTGGCGGCAATGCAATCGTCATTGTGGTTGGCGTGCCATACCCTCTGACGCAGCCCAACGGTCCTCAAACGGGAAAGGGATTTATTGATGGCGTTGCGGCTTATGGCGAATACCACGATCAGGTAAATGAAATCCTGAGAAAACTGGCAGCCGCGTTGGCTGAGGTGATTGATTTTACACCTTTACAGGAGGCGCGGTATGTTGACACATCACCCTATGTAGATCGTGAATTGGGTTTTTGGAGCGGCTTAGGAGAATATGGACGACATCATCAATTGATGAATGCTGCACTTGGATCACATTTTAATATAGGGACGCTGATGCTTGGAGCGCCTAAAGGCTATTTGCCGGAAGGAGAAAATGAGGCGGTAATGGCGAAGTTGATGGAACGCGCTGATGAATCGCGTTTATTTAAAGGATGCAGAGACTGCTATGCATGTGTGACGGCATGTCCAACCGGCATATGCGGGACAAGTGTTATGGATCGAGACCGATGCCTCTCTTATATAACGCAAACGAAAGAGATCATCTCAGACGAGCTGGTGATTAAGATGGGAAATCGACTCTATGGATGCAGTACTTGTCAGCTGGCGTGTCCCTATAATGAAGTAATGTCAGATCTTGGCGCTGGCGGTGTTGTATTGAAGCAGGCCATTCAGTTGACCAATAGATCATTTAAGCGGCAGTATGGTCATACGGGCATTGCATGGCGAGGTGTGAACGTATTTAAACGGAATGCTATTATTGCAATGTATAATACAGGGACTTTGTTATCGGATTCAGAGCGGGAGCTTTTAGCTGGGCATCCGTTTTTAAAATCATATGTAAGGAAATTGTATGATAACCGTTAGTTGCTTCTTCACCATAATGCTGTTGTGTTCTCATTTTACAAAAGATATGCAGAGAGTGGTGAAAGGTTTCATATTTGAATGCTGCAATTTCCTCATGACTTAAAAGAAGATAAGGAGGCAAATACTATGGAAAATGTACATGAACTGGGATTTCTAAAAGCTCAAGTGGATGCATTAAAAACGCAGGGGGTTTTTCGGACGCTTCCGGTACTCGAGGGTGCCAACGAACCGGAGGTGACACTCAGCGGTAAGAAGGTCATCAACTTATCATCAAACAATTACCTAGGGTTTGCAAATCATCCTAAATTAAAACAGGCTGCTATTGATGCCGTTAACGCATACGGCGTCGGTTCCGGAGCCGTACGAACGATTATTGGCAATATGACGCTGCATGAACAATTGGAGGAAAAACTGGCGGTCTTTAAACGAGAAGAAGCTGTCGTGGTATTTCAAAGCGGTTTTAACTGCAATGCGGGCGTCATTCAAGCAATCACTGGTGAGGAAGATCTCATTGTATCTGATTCACTAAATCATGCCAGCATTATAGATGGTGTTAAGCTTTCCAAGGCCTCGAAAGCTGTTTTTCAGCACAGCGACATGGCGGATCTTGAATCGGTTCTCAAAGCAAAGCGTCATTTGCACAAGCAGTGCCTCATTATCACAGACGGTGTTTTCAGCATGGATGGTGACTTGGCAAAGCTGCCTGAGATTGTGGCACTTGCAGAGCGATACAACTGCATGACGTATGTAGACGACGCGCACGGTTCCGGTGTACTCGGCGAAAACGGCCGTGGAACAGTGGACCATTTTAAATTGCATGGACGTGTTGACTTTTCAATTGGTACGCTTTCAAAAGCCATTGGTGTTGTAGGCGGCTATGTTGCGGGAAGACAAGTCATGAAGGATTGGCTCTTGCATCGCGGCAGACCGATTTTATTCAGTACTTCTCTGCCGCCAGCGGCAGTGGGCGCTATTATTGCAGCCATAGATGAACTTACTTCAACGACGGCATATACAGAAAAACTTTGGGAAAACGGCAATTATTTTAAAGCGGGTCTTAAAGCGCTAGGTTATGATATAGGCCATTCAGAAACGCCAATCACGCCGGTGATCATTGGTGATGAAGCGAAAACAGTTGCCTTTTCTAAAGCACTTTACGATGCTGGTGTTTTTGTTTCGCCAATTGTATTCCCAACGGTGCCAAAGGGAACTGGCCGTGTGAGATGCATGGTGACGGCGGCACATGACAAGCGGCATCTGGATAAGGCGATCGCAGCATTTGAACGCGTTGGGCGCAGTATGGAGATTATTTAAGGTGCGGGTGTTTAAGAAGGGCTAAAGGCGAGATGAATACATGATGATGAGCTGTTTAAGAGAATATTGATGGATTATACTGTTAAATTTTCAAATCTGTGATTTCGCAATCTTTTTTGGGTATAATGCGTTACAAGCAGAAAAAATCAAAAAAAGTACTATTCTTATAACTAAAAAACGGTATAATAAACATATAATTGGGGATTGGAGGAACAGACTCATGATGTTGGAAAAAAAAGATGGAATATTGTTGGAAAGTGGTACCGGTGAAGTTGAAATCCTGCATTTTATTGTTGCCGGAGAGCATTATGCGATCAACGTCATTAAAGTGAAAGAATTATTGCAAATTGAAAACGTCTCGAAAGTTCCAAACTCTCATCCGGCCGTTTCGGGTATTTCCCTCATACGTGGCGAGATGATCTCCATTGTGGACTTGATGTACATTCTTGAAAACCGCAAGAATGACAAAGTCAAAAATAGTATGACCTTGGTTTGCGAATTTAATAAGATCAAGGTTGGTTTTGCCATTGATTCTGTCCTCGGGATCAACCGCATTGGCTGGAATAAGATTATGAAGCCGGATGACATTACGGCGAATTCATTGGTCATTGGCAATATTAACCTTAATGATGAGATTATCATGTTGTTGGATTTTGAAAAAATCGTGATGGATATTAACCCGAATACCGGCATTAATCTTGAACGTATTAAGGATATTAGCGTAAAAGACCGTTCTCATATTAAAGTGGCACTGGCAGATGATTCACCGCTGATTCGCAAAGTCTTGCTTGAAACACTGACTTCATCGGGATTTACGAAACTTAAATTCTTTGACGATGGTGCGCAAGCCTATGATTATCTGCTGATGCTGGCAGAAAAAAAAGGCGATCAGTTTATGGAAGATATTGATTTGCTGATTACAGATATTGAAATGCCGCAGCTTGACGGTCATGCGTTAACACGCCGTATAAAAGAGCATAAAATATTGAAGAAACTGCCGATTATTATCTTTTCATCACTGATCACTGATGATTTGCTTCATAAAGGTGATGCCGTTGGTGCAGATGCACAAATGAGTAAACCTGAAATTGAAAATTTGGTAAATCTCATTGATAAAATACTAAAGATTCGAAATTAGTATTTCAGGCGTACATAAGACAGATCGCGTGAATCGCTATTGATGAACACCATAAGATTTTCACCATCGTATTTTCGCAATAGAATCATCTGCAAAATACTTCAAATTCAAATCTTCTTACTTTATAAATCACCTTGGTATGCGATTGGATACCAAGGTGTTTGTTTTTTGATGAGAGAAGGGCTGACGGTTGTTTCGAAAATAAAAAATTAAGTAATATTAAACATTCTGATTAATATATATTGACGAATGAAATCAGTTGCCGTATAATGTTCGAGTAAAAAAGTTTAGTATATATAAACTCGTTTGTAGGATAAAGGAGTATTGGTTGTGAATATTGGAGAAAAGATAAAGCGCTTAAGGCTGGAGAACAACCTGACGCAAGAGGAATTAGCGGATAGATGTGAACTTTCAAAGGGATTTATTTCCCAACTCGAGCGCGATATGACATCGCCGTCTATTGCGAGTCTCGTCGATATACTGGAAAGTTTGGGCACGAATCTACAGGCATTCTTCAGTGAAACAGTGGACGAAAAAATAGTATTTAAAAATGAAGATTTTTTTGAAAAAGAAGATGAAGAAACCGGTTATAAACTGGAATGGATTATCCCAAATGCACAGAAAAACATGATGGAACCCATTATGTTGACTTTGGCCCCAAATGGCGCTTATGACGCGCATGAACCCCATGAGGGGGAAGAGTTCGGCTATGTGATGTCTGGTTCTGTCATCGTACGTTTAGGCAGTAAAAAATACGTGGCAAAAGCGGGTGATACATTTTACTATAAGGCAAACAAGGGGCATGAGATTGTCAATAAAGGCAAACGCGAAGCGAAGATACTTCTCGTAGGCGCACCACCAAATTTCTAAGTAACTGGAGGCTCAAATGATGGATAGGATTGTCAACGGAA
The DNA here is from genome assembly GCF_018390735.1 of Fusibacter paucivorans. Taxonomy (GTDB): domain Bacteria; phylum Bacillota; class Clostridia; order Peptostreptococcales; family Acidaminobacteraceae; genus Fusibacter; species Fusibacter paucivorans. The sequence continues at coordinate 17,003 of NZ_JAHBCL010000003.1, read as the reverse complement.
TCAATGTATCGAAGGTTTATAACGGCGTTGCCGTTGTAAAAGACATCGACTTTTGGGTCAAAAAGAATCAATTTCTTACCATATTGGGACCGAGCGGATGCGGTAAGACGACAACGCTTAGAATGATTGCGGGGTTTGAACAGCCCACTGCCGGACACATCTTTTTTGAGGGGTTGGACATTACCAATATACCGCCGTATAAGCGTGCGATCAACACGGTCTTTCAAAAATATGCGCTTTTTCCACACCTCAATATCTATGAGAATATTGCTTTTGGACTGCGCATTAAAAAGCTGAATGAAAAAGAAATTGAAAAGCGTGTGGCACGGATGCTTGAACTCGTTAATCTCAAGGGATTCGAAAAGCGCAAAGTGCACTCGCTTTCAGGCGGTCAGCAGCAGCGAATTGCCATTGCCCGAGCACTGGTCAATGAACCGAAGGTGCTGCTGCTCGACGAGCCCTTGGGGGCGCTGGATCTCAAGCTTCGAAAAGAAATGCAGATTGAATTGAAAAATATGCAGCGCGAGCTCGGTATTACGTTTATTTATGTAACGCATGATCAGGAGGAAGCGCTGACAATGTCAGATAAGATTATCATTATGAATCAGGGCGAAATTCAGCAGACGGGTTCGCCGATTGATATTTATAATGAGCCCGAAAATGCCTTTGTGGCTGATTTTATTGGAGAGAGTAATATTTTTGACGGCACGATGCCATCGGATTGCCGAGTACTTTTTGCCAATCGTGAATTTGAGTGTGTCGACAGCGGATTTCAGACAAACGAATCAGTCGATGTCGTCATTCGGCCCGAAGATGTGACGCTATCGGAACCTGAGGCCGGTGTGCTCACAGGCGAAGTGACGTCAGTTGTCTTTAAAGGCGTCCACTATGAGATGCTGATCCAAGAAGGCCCGCGTACTTGGATGGTGCACAATACTTTGATGGCACCGGAAGGGGCAATGGTTGGCTTATCCGTTCTGCCGAATGATATTCACATTATGCATAAGGAGGGATAGATGCTAAAGAAAATTTCATCCGGCCCTTATTGGCTGTGGAGCCTTATTTTTATCGTTGTACCGATTATGCTGATCATTGTGTTTAGTCTTTCGGTGCCGGGAGATACCTTTCGGTTTTCACTTGAAAATTACAGGCGATTTATGGAGCCTGTCTATTTAAAAGTACTGGCAAGATCCGTGAAAATTGCTGTAGAGGCGACCCTGATTTGTTTGGCAATTGGATACCCGATGGCGATGATTTTAGCAAAAATGCATTTAAAATACAGAACGATTGCAGTGATGCTGCTCGTCGTCCCCATGTGGATGAACTTTCTGCTCAGAACCTATGCGTGGATGACTATTCTCAATAAGAATGGCATCTTGAATCAGCTTTTGAGTTTATTTGGGCTGCCGCAAATGACGTTTCTCTATTCAGAGGGCGCCGTGTTATTGGGCATGGTGTATAATTTTCTGCCCTTTATGGTGCTGCCGATTTATACAGTCTTGACAAAAATGGACAATGCACTGATTGAAGCGGCTGAAGACTTGGGTGCCAACCGGGGTACTGTCTTCCTAAAAGTGACTTTTCCACTCTCATTGCCGGGGGTATTGTCTGGTGTTTCTATGGTATTTATGCCGGCAGTCAGCACTTTCGTCATCTCAGATCTCCTGTATGGCGGACAGTATATGCTAGTGGGCAATCTCATCCAGCAGCAGTTTCTCGTGGTTAACGACTGGCACTTTGGTTCAGCGATATCCATGTTGCTCATGGTGATGATTCTCATTACCATGTCGATTATGAATCGCCTGGGACAGAATGGGATTGAACAAGGAGGTGGCAATATATGGTGATGAAATGGTTAAAGCGCATTTACGCTGGATTGATTTTCATTTTTCTATATGCACCGATTGCCGTACTGGTCGTCTTTTCATTTAATGATGCGAAGTCAACGGCAAAGTGGGAAGGTTTTACCTTTAAATGGTACCGGACGCTGCTTGAAAACGACTATATTATGAAATCGCTGTACTACACCATTTTGATTGCGGTTATTGCTTCTTTGCTTGCCACCGTGATTGGCACCTTTGCAGCCTTTGGTATTCACTATGCAAAGCAATGGCGACAAAAACTGATGATGAATATCAACTCGATTCCAATTTTGAATCCCGATATTGTCACAGGCATTTCGCTGATGACGCTCTTTCTCTGGATGGGACTGGAGCGCGGCTTTATTACGATGCTGTTGGCGCACATGACATTTTGTATTCCCTATGTGATTTTGTCCGTGCTGCCGAAAATGAAACAGATGCCGGCAGATGTGCTGGAAGCGGCAATGGATCTCGGTGCAACGCCGTGGATGGCTTTTAAAAAAGTGATTTTACCGGAGATTAGTCCGGGCATTATTTCCGGTGCGCTGATTGCGTTTACGCTTTCAATTGACGATTTTGTCATTAGTTTTTTCACTGCCGGCAATGGGGTTACCAATCTTTCTATTGCCATTTATTCCATGGCCAGAAGAGGGATAAAACCGGAAATAAATGCACTTTCAACATTGATGTTTTTAACGATTCTCATCTTGTTGCTCGCCATTAACAAGCGTTCCAGCAATATAGAAGAATTGTAATCAGCAGAGAAACAGTTGCGCCGCAGCAAAGAAATGCGAGTGCTGAATGAATATAAAATTGAGTTTGACAGGGGGATTAGAATATGAAGAAAAAATGGTTAATCGGCTTATTGCTCATGGTACTCATCATGAGTGTCAGCGGCTGTAAAAAGGATGACCAAGTCGTTCTAAACGTTTACAACTGGGGCGATTATATTGATGAGAGCATCTTTGATACCTTTGAGGAAGAAACAGGGATCAAAATTAATTATGAAACGTATGCAACCAATGAAGAAATGTATACGAAAATCAAAAATGGCGGCAGTAATTACGATATCGCCATTCCATCTGACTATATGATTGAAAAGATGATTAAAGAAGAGATGTTGGAACCGCTGGATCTCGAAAGCATTCCAAATTTCGCCAACATTGATGATCAGTTTAAGGACTTGGCGTTTGATCCGCAAAATCAGTATTCCATCCCTTATTTCTGGGGAACAGTTGGGATTATTTACAATACCGATCTGATTGAAGAAGAAATTGATTCTTGGGATGCGCTATGGGATCCAAAATATGCGGGGATGTTCACCATGGTGGATTCACAGCGTGATTCGATTATGGTAGCACTCAAAAAACTTGGGTATTCTATGAATACCAAAAGTGTCGCTGAACTCGAAGAAGCAAAAGCTTTATTGGTAGCGCAAAAACCTTTAGTGCTTGCCTACGTCGGTGACAATGTAAAAGATATGCTCATCAGTGGAGAAGCGGCGATGGCGCTTGTTTGGTCAGGTGAAGCCAGCACGGTCATTCAGGAATACGATTATTTTAAATATGCACTGCCAAAAGAAGGTTCGAATAAGTGGTTTGACAATATTGTCATTCCAAAGGGTTCCGAGCATGTGGCAGAAGCACATCAGTTCATTGACTTCCTTTGCAGAGGCGATATTGGCTTTTTAAATGCTGATTACGTTGGGTATGCGACGTGTAATACTGAAACGATGAAACTGCTGGATCCGGCGTTGATGGGAACGACATATGCCTATCCGGACAAAGCGCTGCTTGAAAATTTTGAAGTGTTTTTAGATCCTGGCGACTTTATCAGCGAATACGATCGCGTGTGGACTGAAATCAAAGCAAATTAGGATTTGAGCACTAGAGTCAGTGAATATTTGATGGTATAATAAAACCATCTTGAAATGTATTGTAAAATAAAAAGCCCATGGTTCAGTGGGCTTTTTCAACCGTTCATTACGCAGAAGGAGCATAGGATGATTATTGATGGCAAGCAAATTGCGAATGCATTGAAGCAGGAAATCAGGGAACGCGTTCAAGCGATGGCTGTAAAGCCAAAAGTCTCAGCCATTATCCTCGGAGAACACCCTTCTTCGCTATCTTATTTAAAAATGCTGGAAAAGACTTGCAAAGCTGTTGCATTTGATTATGAGATCGTATCGCTGCCATTAGAGACAACTTTGGAATCACTTTTAAAAGTGATTGATGAAAAGAACAATGAGACACAAATTAAAGGGATCCTAGTCCAGCTGCCGCTTCCGGCTCATATTGATGCTTCAAAAGTGCTGGATGCGATTGTACCGGAAAAGGACTTAGACGGCTTTCATCCCCTCAATGCAGGACATTTATTTAAAGGCGAACGAGGCATCAGACCTTGTACGCCATCAGCGGTCATGCATATATTGGCTAAAACGGGCATTGATTTAAAGGGAAAAGATGTTGTGGTCATCGGCAGAAGCAATATCGTCGGCAAACCGCTTTCAATGATGCTGCTTGAGCAAAATGCAACGGTGACGATGTGTCATTCCAAGACTAAAGCGCTTGCATCGCATACAAAACGTGCTGATATTGTTGTTGTCGCAGTAGGAGTTCCGAATTTTCTCACGAAAGATATGGTGACAGAAGCGAGTATTGTCATTGATGTGGGGACCAATATGTTAAATGGCAAGCTCGTTGGCGATGCTGATTTTGAAGCATTAAAAGATTACGTTAACATGATTACACCGGTTCCGGGTGGTGTAGGACCGGTTACCAATGCCGTCTTATTGAATAATGCTCTGATGAATGGTTAACAGAGAGGCTGTAGAAGGAGTATGAGGGTGAATATTTTCGGAATATTGATCACAATCGGTTCCATTGCCGGAACGGTCGCCTATTTCTTAAATGAGCAAAAGTCACAAACTGAGCCGATTGATGCCTATGGTGACTATGAAAAATTTCTGGAAGCGGCAATACAGTACCGTGAAGAAAATGAAGAGTACGCGAAAGATATCAAGCGGCTTGAGCCATATTTATCACAGTATGACTCGTTGCCCTTGCGCCGGTATGCGCTTTCGCTGGATGGCAAGTTTTTGATTATCAATAATATGCCGGAAGATGAAGCACAGCGGCTGATCAATGAAATCGGCGGCGACAGCTACATTAACGGTGCTTTTGTCTATTTAACCCTTCAACGTAAAAACGATATCAGTAAAATTAGACCGATTGCTCATTTCAATATCAGACCCGATACGAAAATCAACACCATGACAGTGCTCCATTACGATACAACCGGCTGTATTGCTGAAGACAATGAAATTGTTGAAAAAAAATGGGAGAATCGCCAAATAACATTTCGAAGTCCCGGCACTTATACGATTAAGCTGAAGATTAAAGATAAAAACGGCAACTGGTCTGAAGAATTTTCAAGAGAGATACGCGTTACAGAAGAACAGGGGATTCGCGGGATAGAAGGTTATGCGGGATCATTTTTCTATATTTTTAAAAGCGGTCGTACGCTGGCCTATGGTAAAAATGAATTTGGGCAGCTGGGGATTGGTACGTTAAGTGCTGTACCGGATCTCAGGTACAACAATCTCTATGATGGTGTTGAACAGGCTGCCTGCGGCGAAAATTTTAATCTTTTTAAAATGAATGATGGCACCGTTTGTGCTGCGGGATCCAATCGGAGCGGTGAGCTTGGAACAGGGGATAAAAATTCGCAGCGGACGCTAAATGCTGTATGGGGACTTGAAAATATCAAGCAAGTAGCCGCTGGCAAGCGATTTGCAGCCGCACTTGATTTAAATGGCAATATCTATGTTTGGGGTGATAACATGGATAACCAAATCATGAAGGAAGATGTTAAAGAAGCATTGATGCCGGTACGTTTAGAAGGTGTCGAAGGCATAAAACAAATTGCACTCGGCGCTAATTTTGGACTGGCACTGAAATATGACGGCACGGTTATGGGCTGGGGTGATAATACACACGGACAGCTGGGGATTGGCTATAAGGGACATTTGACAGAACCAGTGGTGACGCTTTATAAGAATGTAGCACAAATTGCAGCAGGTGAAAAGTTTTCACTGGTCGTAACGGAGAGCGGTCGCATGTTCGGTGCCGGAAACAACGCCTATGGTCAGCTCGGCATGAAGGGCAAATCGGAGGTGCTCTTTCCGACGGAAATCCCGAAACTAAAAGAGATCGCAACTGTTTATGCAAAAGAATCATTGGTGTTGGCCGTTACGGCAATTGGCAAGGGATTCGTTTGGGGGAATTTTAATGCGCCCGGTGTTAGACCGATTTATGAACCGGAAGAACTTCCCGGCATCCAGTATATAAAAGCAGCCTGCAACAGTGGGAAAAAGTGTTATGTGATTGACAACAAAAATGAGATGTACACAATTAGCGATACAGGTGGACGATATGAAAAGCGGAAAGTGTATGAAAACTTTTCGGATTATCGTGAAGGACATCACGATGCATAATTGCTTGTTTCGACAAAATTGGGTATAATAAAGGCAAATGATACGATAGGAGTGGTGAGATGAAGGATCGTAGAAAAGCCCATAGACTTCCTTTTAACGCAACGTTGACCATTGATGAGGTATACAATCAACAGGAAGTCATAAGAGAATCTCGGGAGATACCGATTAACGCCGTTGATATTTCAAAGGGGGGCATTGGATTTACAGCGCATGAATCGCTGCCGCTCGGGTATTACTTTAATGCGAAAATTGACCTCGGCAATGGACGTCAGTTCTATAGTGTCTTGAAGATTATTCGTAAAGAAGAACAGGAAGATGCGATTATCTACGGCTGTGAGTTTACGGGACTTGCTGATATCTTATCACTGTATATTGATGAGTTTGAAACGGATGCATCCGAGTCTTGATTCGCAGCAACTGGCAATCGCGCCAGCTTAGTGATTGTTTAGAACAAATTGATTTGAACTTTAAATATTTTGCTGATGGCTTAGCTGCAAGAATATAATGGTAAAGATCGACTTGAACAATGGCTTAATCATATTAAATGGAACAGCATTACTTCGGACGGCCTATAAGCCGACGCAGCAGTACTTAAAGATAATGAAAAGAACCTGCAATCACAGCGTATGCATGATACGTGAAGAGCGCAGGTTTTTGAATACCATGCTTTAAGGGAATGCTTCGAGGTGCTTTTGTCTATAGACAGCATCCACTATGTTTCATAGTGGTTTTACTATTATGGAGGTATTTTGACAATGAAGAAGGCAATTTTCACCTTTGATTATGGCAAAGAAAAGATGGATCAAATTAGAGCACTTGGCTATGAGGTGCAGTTTGCGATTGAATCCAATCACACGGATCGTGAGAGTGAAGGATTTGAGCAACTGGACTCAGATGCAGAGATCCTCATTTGCTATAATCCTTTTGACTATTTAAATTTTGACCAATTTCCCAACCTAAAGCTTATTCAGCTTTCGAGTATTGGCGTCGACCAAGTGCCCGTCGAGGAAGTGACTGCTAGGGGAATTGCCGTTGCCAATAATCGAGGCGGCTATTCCATTCCGATTGGTGAATGGATTGTCTATAAAATGCTAAGCGCCTATAAATTGAACCGAAAATTAGAAAAGCAGCGAAACGAACGCATTTGGAAAATGAACTCACATGTTAAGGAACTCACGGAAAGACGCGTGCTGTTTATCGGAACCGGCACGATTGCACAGGAGGCTGTTAAGCGATTATCGGGTTTTGACATGGTAATTGCCGGCGTTAATACAACGGGTCACGCAGTTGAGGGCTTTGACGAAGTGCATCCTATTTCGGCATTAGAAACGCAGCTGACAATTGCAGATTTTGTCATCATCGCCATTCCGCATACTGAAAAGACGACACATCTGCTTAATGATGCCATGCTTACGGCCATGCGGGATGATTCGGTACTCATCAATGTTGCACGCGGTGCCATTATTGACGAGAAAGCACTTATAAAGCACTTAGAATTCGGAAAATTTGCATCGGTTTCCCTGGATGTTGTGGAATCAGAGCCGCTTGCTGAAGACCATCCGTTCTGGCAGTTTGAACAAGTCGATATTACGCCGCACAATTCATGGATTTCCGAGAAGCGAAATGACCGTCGTTTCGATATTATTTATCGCAATATGAAGGCTTATATTGAGGGAACGTCACTTTATAATATTGTTAACTTCGAAAGAGGCTATTAAGTCTTGTGAATGGCGAATAATACGCTCATCGCCGAATGGCAATGAAATGGAGTCCATAAAATATGATACAAAAAGAACAAAATGAAAACAAAGATGAATGCATGCTGGCAGATATTCGACAGCTGTCTGCGGCAGAATTGCGGGAAGCGCTTTTATCAATGGGTGAAAAAGCTTACCGCGCCGATCAGATCTACATATGGTTGGCAAAGGGGATAACGCAATTCGAGGATATGCGGAATCTGCCTGGAAAATTGATTGAGAAGCTGAAACGGCAATACCGCATTGACAATGTAAAGATTGTCAGCGCGATGACATCACAGGATGGTACTGTAAAGCTCCTCAATGCATTTTACGATGGTGAGATTGTCGAATCCGTCTTTATGCGGTATAAGCACGGCAACAGCGCATGCTTGTCCACACAGGTCGGATGCAATATGAAATGTGCGTTTTGCGCTTCGACGGTTGATGGCTGTGTTCGAAATGTAACCGCCGGTGAAATGCTTGGACAAATCTATGCTATGCAAAATCATACGGGTGAACACATCAATAATATCGTGCTCATGGGAAGCGGTGAACCGCTTGATAATTATGATGAGACGCTGAAATTTATCCGGTTGGCTTGTGATGAGAAAGGTCTTAATCTCTCAGGACGCGCCATTACACTTTCGACGTGTGGGCTGGTACCGCAAATTATGAAACTTGCCGATGAACAGCTCCAAATAACACTGGCGATTTCGCTTCATAACGCCGTTGATACGGAACGGTGCGAAATCATGCCCGTTACGAAAGCCTATAATATTGATGCGCTGATGGGTGCGGTTGCCTATTACATTGAAAAAACGCATAGACGCGTTACTTTTGAATACGCGATGATTGATGGCGTCAATGATACAATGGCGCATGCTGACGCCTTGGGTAGGCGTTTAAGAGGGATGCTCGTTCATGTTAATCTCATTCCGGTGAACGCTGTAAAAGAAAATCAATTTTTTCCATCGCAAAATTCAAAAATAAATGTGTTTATGAAGCGATTAATGGATAAATATAATATAAACACCACCATTAGACGTGAACTTGGATCCGATATCAACGCTGCCTGTGGGCAGTTGAGGCGGCAGCATTTGGAAGGAGATGGTAAAAAGCCGAATGATACGGTGTAAAAAAATTTAATTGTTTTTGAAGGGATATATCGTATGTATCTAGAATAATACAATATGAGTGTAAAAAAAGGAGGAGATTCACATGGTTAAATTAATCGCTGGGAAAAAAGGTTCAGGAAAGTCAAAAGAAATTGTCAGACTTGCAAATGAATGTGTCAAATCGTCAAAGGGAACGAGCATCTTTATTGACGACGATAAGCGTGCAATGTATGATCTGCATCACAGTGTGCGCTTTATCAATCTTGAAGAATTTCCGATTGATAAAGGTGATGAGCTCCTAGGTTTTATTTGTGGTCTCATTTCGAACAATTATGATATTGAAAATATTTTTATTGACGGTATTTTAAATTGTATCGAAATCGATATGGACCAGTTATCCCAGTGGTTTGCCAAACTGGATGATCTCTCCACAGCATATGATATTAATTTTACCATTACACTGAGCCATGATGGCGCATTACCTGAACGGTTGCATAAATTTATCGCATGATATTGATACGCATAGAATGGGGAAATGTGTATAGAGAAAGAAAAAAGGAGGTATCCGATTTTACGGATGCCTCCTTTACTTGATAAATGCCTTGCCAAGGTATTTTTTGATCGATTCATCAGATGAAAAGGCATCAATGATGAATGTATCACCGGTTTCTTCAAAGATGACCTGTATCGTTGCGTCGCCTTCTAAAAATGCTTTGGCGACAGTGGCTTCGTTGAGTTCTCTGACTTTATTCTTATGGTGCTTGATCTTGTCAAATGACTTGGTATACATGGCGCCTGACAGGCCAATGGTTTTGGTATATTGTTTCATAATGCCTCCAAAGTGGAATATTGTTTTATATTTTTTACAGTATCTTATTATAGCAGAAATCATCTTTTGTTTACAAATGATGCGAAAACGTTACTAAAAATTTAATCTTTTGATAGGATAATTTAATTTTAGACCGAACGTTATTTGGTATAATAAAACTGTACTGATACAAGACAATCCACTGGGCGAAAGTTTATGAATATGGATAGAGGAGATTTTCTATGAGAAAAAGAAAGAAGTTTATGGTTTGCGTCACACAACAAAAGTCCTGCGAACGCCTAATCGCCTATGGTGCCAGCAGAATCACCTCGGAAAACGATGAACTTCACGTCATACACGTCGTCAAGGAAAACTGGAAGTATTTTGGCAAGCTTGAAGAAACAGATGCACTTGAGTATCTCTTTGATGTTTCGAAGAAACATCATGCGTCATTGTCGGTAATGAAGGCGAAAGATATCGAAACGACGCTGGCTACCTATGCTGAAAAAAATAAGATCACCAATATCATCATGGGTTCTTCAAAAGAGAAAGATGATCAGCAAAATATGATAAACCGATTGCAGGAGCGGACACGTATTCAAGTGAAATTTGAAATCGTGCCGATTACTGATGAAGAAGATATTGATATCATTGAAGTAGAATCCGTGATCATGGGCTAAGACAATACCAGAAACGGCACTTGAAATCGTTAAAAACGCGTTTATTCCGTAAGGAGGACGCGTTTTTTTTGTATACTTTTTACGAACTGTTCATTTGTTGATTGTGAACAAGCACTTTGGGTTATAAAATATAGGTAGGTACATAAAATATTTTATACGGGAGGATTACATGTTTCGAAACAAGGGATTTTTATCTGTCGTACTCGTGCTGATGCTGGTGATGTCCAGTGTTGTCAGCTTTGGAGCAGACGGCGATGTTACCATCGATGTGTACTCGTTTAATGACTTCCACGGTTCGCTCGCAGAGAGCGGCAAAAATGTCGGTATGGCGAAACTCGTCGGTGCGGTCAATGCGCTGCGCGCAGAGAATCCAAATACGATTATCGTCTCAGCAGGTGATAATTATCAGGGTTCTGCAATGTCCAACTTATCGTACGGCGAACCTGTCAGTGATATGATGAAAATGCTGGGAGTATCTGTTTCAGCAGTCGGTAATCACGAATTCGACTGGGGGGTCGATCGCATTCCAACATGGGCGGCGGATGCGGATTTAACATTTGTAGCATCTAATATTTATGACATAGGTACTAGTGAACCCGTTACATGGGCAACCCCTTACGTTATTCAAGAAATTGCCGGCAAGAAAATTGCGTTCATCGGTTTGACAACCATTGAAACAGCATATAAGACAAAAGCTGAAAACGTAGCAACACTTGAATTTAAAGACCCGGCTGAAGCGGCAAAAATATGGGTGGATTATCTACTCGCAGGCAATGATGCTGCCGGCGTTCCCGATGCCATTATCGCTTTAACACATACACCTGCCTCACAAGACGGCTATGGTGCTGATCCTACATTGCCGGTTACAGGTGAGGAAATGATGGCGATTACAGCGGTTGAAGGCTTAGATGGCGTGGTCGCTGCACATAATCATGCAACGGTTGCTGGCTATGCAAACGATGTGCCGGTTGTCGAAGCTTATTATAACGGCAGAGCACTTGGTCATTTAACACTTGTATTCAGTGATGATGAATTAACCGTAACGCCATCTGTTGATGAGTTGTATAAGCGTTCCGAAGAGATAACACCGGATCCTGACGCGATGGCAGCTTATGATAAGTGGAATGAGACACTTGCGCCGACATTGAATGAAGTGTTAGGTCAGGCTGTTGGTGAAATGACACACGATCGCTATGACGGCGTATCAACAACGGTACTCGGACAATGGGTTTGTGAAGTCATGGCAGAAGATGCCGGCGTTCAAATTGGTATTCAAAATGGCGGCGGCTTGAGACGTTCTATTCCAAGTGGTGATATTACGTATGGTATTATGTACGAAGTGATGCCTTTTGACAACACGCTGGTAACGATGAAACTTAAAGGTTCTGATCTCCTTAAGAACATCGAACACGGCATTGGCAACGAAGACGTTGGCAACGCCTCTTTCTCCGGCCTCCAAGTTGCCATTGATTCAGATAAACCATTTGGCGAACGCGTGCTCTCACTGAGTTTAGCAGACGGCACTCCTATTGATATGGATGCGTATTATACGGTTGTCATCAATGACTTCATGTATCCGTCAGGGGATAACTTTGACTTCTCCAATGCGATAGACGTAACCAATACATTCGTGCCAATTCGCGATGCACTGGTAGATGCTGTTAAAGCAGGCGGCAGTGTCAATGCGAAACCGGTAACGGCAGTTGTGGAATACGACACTTATAATGTTGCATCAGGTGATGTTCTTTGGAAAATCGCAAAGGCACACGGTGTTACGTATCAGCAGCTTGCGGCAATCAATGGTTTGAGCAATCCAAATATGATCCATGTTGGGCAAATGCTCATGGTGCCTGAAAAATGATAAAGTTGAGCGTTTGTTTCTGTTAGTAAACCAGGTGTGATCATTGAGATCGCTTTTGGCTAAGATAAAAACAGTCAGCAAATAGAGAGGGCTTTGCGTTGGCAAAGCCCTTTATTGCGGCGTTAATTATTTAGCGAAAGCACGTGAATTGTGGTAAAATAGTAATGGAAATGTGAAGTGGAGAACAGTCGACGAATGCGATATACTAAATACAGTGCGTGGCTAAAAAACAAATACGGCGGCAAGGTCTACAAGCTTCCCATTAATTTGCCTTGCACTTGCCCAAATCGCGATGGCTTGCTCAGTAGAGGCGGCTGTATTTTTTGTGGTGAAGTCGGTACGGGCTTTGAAGCGAATCGGGCTTCTTTTGATGTTGAAAAACAGCTTGCACAGAGTATGGCGCGGATTGCGCCGAAGTACAAGCCCGATTATTATATAGCTTATTTTCAAAATTATACCAATACATATCTGCCGCTCAATACTTTTAGGTCACTAGTGGAATCGGCTTGCGCGACAGGTGTCGTCGGACTGAGTATCAGTACGAGACCGGACTGTATTGGAGAGCCTTATCTAAAGGTTCTGGATGCAGTGCAGGCACAATACGGTGTCGACATTGAAGTCGAACTTGGTCTGCAAAGTGCAAATGATGAAACATTGAAGATCATCAATCGCGGGCATGATGTTGCAGCCTTTGTCGACGCAGTCAAACGCGTTCATGCACACGGTTTTACCGTGTGTGCACATCTTATTGGCAATTTGCCGTGGGATACGGAGGCTGACAATTTGGCGGCGATCGAACTCATCAAATCACTGGCAGTTGAAGGCGTCAAAATTCACTCGCTTTATATTTTGAAACATACGGTACTCGGCGACATGTACCAGCGGGGAGCGATTGAACTGATTGATTACAATGCCTATTTGGAACGATTGATTAAAATGGTTCGGCATTTGCCGGAAAACGTTGTCATACAGCGGCTTTTTGGCAGAGCGCCAGAAGAAGATACACTTTTTTGCAATTGGCAGATGAGCTGGCGAAAATTGCAAAATGAATTTGAAGCAAGACTTGAAGCCCTTGATGTGAGGCAGGGCGACTTGTGTTAAGATAAAGCAAAAGGAGGCATTCATGAAGGTGATAAGAGAGTGGAAAACCATGCTGGTCCCTTATGAGCAAGCAGTTGAAGAACTAAAAGTAAAATTTAAATCCATTCGCAACCAGTATCGCGAGCTTAATGAATATTCTCCAATCGAATTTGTAACGGGGCATGTCAAAAAGATATCGAGCATTATTGAAAAAGCAGAGCGCCGCAATATTCCCATGGAGAGAATCGAAGAAGAGATGGAGGATATTGCAGGCATTCGCATCATGTGTCAATTCATTGATGACATTTATCGTGTTGTCGAACTCATTCATGATCGAAGCGGCAAGGACTTTACGGTTTTATACGAGAAAGATTATATCAAGTATCCAAAAGAGAGCGGCTATAAGAGTTATCATATTATCGTCTGCTATCCTGTGCACACGGCACTTGGCACACAGGAGATTTTAGCGGAATTCCAAATCAGAACCCTCGCAATGAACTTTTGGGCGACGATTGAGCATTCACTCTCATATAAATATAAATCGCAAATACCACCCAATATTAAAGAACGCCTTCGAAATTCAGCCATGGCGGCACAACAGCTTGATGAAGAGATGACGGAAATCAGCAAAGAAGTCATTAATGCACAGTTGATGTTCGAAGAAAAATCGAATACGGTGCGCGATATTACGACGAATATTCAGCTCTTATTTTCACAGGGGAAAGAGCTGGAAGCAATGGATTTTCAAAAACGTTTTGAAGCAATCAAAGATGGCGACAATATCTTTGAATTCGAGCTGCTCCTAAGTGAGATTAAGAAAGCACTGCCGCGCTATAATATTTTTGAGAAGGGATCTTTAAGGTAATGCAGCGTTGGGAACAGATGCTCTATATGAAGCAAATGCGCCGAACGATTGATGCTTATCATCTGATTGAACCGGGTGACAGGATTCTCGTCGGACTTTCGGGTGGTAAAGACAGCGGGCTTTTATTTCATGCACTCAGCGAGCTCAGCCGATTTAGCGGCTATCATTTTGAAGTGGCTGCACTAACAGTGGTGCACGGTATGACGGAATCCCTTGATTCGCTCATACAATATGGTCAGAAGGCCGAACGGCAAATTTACCTGCATCAAGAGGCATTTGCGAATCGTTTACAAGCGAGCGAAGCGGATGGCTTTTCAGCCTGTTACACTTGTGCGCGTATGCGAAAGGGTATTTTAAAGCGGTTTGCGAAAGCAAATGCCTTTAATAAAATTGCTCTCGGGCATACGCGTGATGACTTTTTGGAAACGATGCTGATGAATGTCATGCAGCATGGGCGATTGGCCGGCATACCGCCAATAACGCGTGAAAAAAGCAGTGAAGGTGCAGGTGTGATTATTCGACCGTTGCTGCTCGTCGATGAAAAATCGATTACGAAGGCAGTCGAGACGCTGAAACTGCCTATCATTAAGTCGACGTGCCCCTATTCGGCAGAGAAAGCCAGAAAGACGGCTGATGATCTTATAGGGAAGCTGGAAGCAGTATTGCCGGGGTTTTCTGAGCAGTGGATCACAGCACTTCAAAACATGGATACAACTCGGCTGCTCTAAGGATTCTAATGGATCAACGAAAAGATGATGTTAAAACGATCGATAAAGGAGAGAGCATGGCAATTTATGCAATCGGTGATTTACACTTGTCCTTTGGCGGCGACAAACCCATGGACGTTTTTGGTGAAAACTGGATATTGCATTATGAAAAGATAAAATCTGACTGGCTGGCACGCGTGAAGCCGGAAGATACGGTTATTTTACCGGGGGATATTTCATGGGCAATGACCTTTGAAAGTGCTTATATTGATTTGGCGTGGATTGATGCGCTGCCTGGGCATAAGATTATCTTTAAGGGCAATCACGATTACTGGTGGTCTTCAAAGCGTAGGATGGCAGGTGTATTTGAAACCCTTACGTTTGTACACAACGATTATGCAGTGGTTGGCGATATCGCGATCTGCGGTACACGGGGCTGGATTTGTCCAAATGTGACAAAATTTGAAGCTGAAGATGAGAAAATATACCTCCGTGAAGGCATGCGTCTTGAGCATTCACTGAAAGCTGCTAAGGCTGACGGTTATGAACGCATTATTGGCGCTTTGCACTTTCCGCCGACAAATGAATTGCACGAACCCACGGTTTTTACGGCTTTGATGACGCAGTATGGTGTCGAGAAAGTCGTTTATGGACATATACATTCCAATCCTTTTTTTAAAACGGCTTTACAAGGTTCATACGAGGGGGTATTATATTATTTAACGGCTTGCGACTATCTGTCGTTTAAGCTATTTGCATTAGAAGGGGCATAGTGTGAGGGGACAAAATATAACATTGCTTTGTGAAAAGCGTAGGGCACTGATCCATGAGCTTGAACAGGGTAAATTAAGCAAAGAACATTTCATATTGGAGAATTATGAAATGCTGAAAACCATCAAATACGTTGATTTAGAAGTGAAGGACGTTGAAGAGGGTGTTTTAAAGTACCATTATTTTAATACCATGGCAAAAATGAAGATGCTGACGGCAGACGAGTTGGAATATAGAGATCCTGAGGGCTGTAAAGGCCTTCGTGAGGCTGCTTACGAGCTCTATACAAAAAAAGAAAGAATCACGTTGGGCTTGTTAACGCTCGTAGATTACCATCATATTAGCGCGTATTACATAGGGCTTGCTGAACGGATCAGAATCCAATTACAGCAGCCAGATTTTTGATTCGTAATGCAAAAATTAATCGAATCCAAAATTGAGACAAAAAGGACCTTAGCTTCCGATCCAAGTTCATTACCAGAAACTGCAGTATGATAACACTTTTCGCAGTGTCTTCAAGTTTAGATTTTATTAGATCGAGTCCAAATTTCCGCTTGCCAATACCGTAAGTGCCTTCAATTGCATTGCGTTCACCGTTATCAGCGCGTTCTATTCTTTTTGCCTCAGGATCAACTACCTTGGGCTTTCGGCCTAGCTTTGGACCGCTGATTCGGATGCCTCTGAGTTTAAGCCACGCTAGGTTTTCACGGTTACGAAAAATTGAATCTGCGAGTACGGCCTCAGGATAGCATCCAAAACGTTTAAAGTAATGTTCGACCGCTTCCTGCATAAGGACACCTTCGTTAAAACTGTCAAAATCCAGTTTCTCAATGAAGGTATAACCATTTACAACACTTGTCATGACCTTGCATCCAAACTCAACGTCTGAACCCGCTTTGCCTCTGACAATAGGTCTGATGTAAGGCTGTGAGATGCTAACGATCCGGTTGTCTACAGAATGCGTTCTCGACTCATACATGTAGCGCTGCTGCTCGTATAGTTTTCGTATGACCTGCAATT
>NZ_JAHBCL010000039.1 GCF_018390735.1 Fusibacter paucivorans | reverse complement strand
CGTCTTTTTTCTTTTTTTGCATAAGATAACCTCCTATTTATAGATTCGACATAAAGTAGGAGAATTCCTTTTTGTAATTTATGGAAATTTTTAAGGGGCTGTCTATTTCCCGACAGCCCCTCATACAAGCAAATGCCCACACAGGAACCAAGCCCTAAGGTCGTCAGGGCATTTGGGTACTCTGTCACTTTCAAGTCAGCCATGCCAACCTTTACCATTGTACTCATAATGTCACACCTAAACTACCCAAAAGGACCTCATATGAATCGAGATCTGGAATTAAAAAGAAATAGCCATCGACTTTTCTAGCTTCAACACTTTCAATAAACTCGTTTTGAATGATTAAAACGTTATCACTCATTTGACTGAAATGAATCGCGGGAACACTTAAGATAGCCCCCGCCATATCAATTGCCAAAGCTGGAATGGAAATGGTTATCTTTAAATTAGTCAATCCTGAAAGACTGGACACATACGCCCCCGAAAGAATATTACCAATCTCTTTTAATGCAGAAATCGTAAATTCATCAAATTCGGCGTTTTCGCGCGGCATCAGTAAATTAACGAGGTTTATCGCAGATTTTTGATCCATAATATACATAATACTGCCTGTTATATCGCCTTCTATTTTGAAGAAAATGCCACAGACAATGTTTTCAGGGCCTCCCAATAATTCAGGCACTTCATCAAATTCCAAAACTTTTACAATCGGTACCTTCATGTCAATTTTTTTGTCAATCATTTTAGCAAGCGACGTTGCCGCGTTACCGGCACCAATGTTGCCGATTTCACGAAGAACATCCAATATGATGGTATTGTTAATATTATCAATTTGAACTGGCATTTTATCTCCTACCAAGCGCTATTGCGCTTCAATACTTAATACTTTCATTAAATCAATCAACATGATGATGCGTTCATTTTTTTTGCCAATGTATTTGACAAATTCATTGTTGTTGTCTTTTCGAACATTGGGCGCCGCATCAATATCGTCATCTGAAATCTGAAGCACTTCAGATGAGGAATCAACCAGCATGCCGATCTTTAATTCTTCCACATTGACAATGATGATTCTTGATTCGTCTGTTGCTTCGATTGGCATAAGTCCAAAACGCGTCCTCAGATCGACAACCGGCACGATAATACCGCGGAGGTTGACGACGCCCTTTACATAAGGCGGTGTATAGGGAACACGTGTAATCGGCAGTACTTTTTCAATGTTTTCAACATTGTTGATATCAATGCCATAATATTCTTCATTAAGCCTGTATGTCACAAATTCTTTGATTTCACTCATTTTTCGCTACCTCCCTAGAATAATTGATTCGGATCTACGATTAATGCGACACTACCATTACCCAAGATCGTTGCGCCGGCAATCGCTTTAATGCCGGTCAAATATTTACCTAAGGATTTGATAACGATTTCTTGCTGTCCAATTAAGCTGTCAACAACCAGTCCGGCTTCAATTTCACCCTTTTTAACAATAACGGTAATGAGTTCTTCCGGCACTTCTTCTGTAGAAGGGAAATCCAAGACGTCCTTCATGCGAATGATTGGCAGCGTCTTGTTGCGGTACAATACCACTTCCTGTTCTTGGACCATTGTAATCTTGGCAGGATCAATGGTTGTGATTTCCTTGATGTTATTAAGCGGTATCGCGTATTTCTCTTCGTCTAGGTTAACCATTAATGCTTGGATAATTGCCAATGTCAACGGCAGGCGGATAATGAACTTACTGCCTTGACCAAGATTGGAAACAACTTCTACCGTACCGTTGATCGCTTCAATTTTCGTCTTGACGACATCGAGACCAACACCTCTGCCCGAAATATCCGTTACTTGCTCAGCTGTGCTGAATCCAGCGGCAAAGAGCAGATTGATAATTTCCTTTTCAGACATTTGTTCGCCTTCATCAACCGTAATGAGTTTTTTATCAATGGCTTTTCGTTTAATGACTTCTGGATCAATGCCCTTGCCGTCATCTTCCACTTCAATCACAACGGTATTGCCGTCAGGATATGCACGAAGCGCCACAAAACCACTTTCATCTTTACCTGACTTAACACGATCAGCCGGTGATTCAATCCCATGGTCAAGTGAATTACGGATGAGGT
The DNA here is from genome assembly GCF_018390735.1 of Fusibacter paucivorans. Taxonomy (GTDB): domain Bacteria; phylum Bacillota; class Clostridia; order Peptostreptococcales; family Acidaminobacteraceae; genus Fusibacter; species Fusibacter paucivorans. The sequence goes on along the minus strand of NZ_JAHBCL010000039.1, from coordinate 33,547 downwards.
GAATAAGCGGATCGCCAATTTCATCAATAACCGTTCTGTCAACTTCTGTTTCTTCACCAGACATAAACAGTTTAATATTTTTACCTAATTCTTTTGAAAGGTCGCGAACCAGCCTTGGAAAACGGTTAAAAGTCCGCTCAACCGGTACCATTCTAACTTTCATAACAGCATCGTGCAAGCTTGTGGTAATCCGTTCAAGATATTCTATCGCTTCATTCATATTATTACGGTTTGATGAAGAATCGAGATCTTCAAGCCGTGTTTTAATAATGATGAGCTCACTGACGAGGTTCATCAAGTTATCAAGCCTTCCAATTTCGACACGTACTGTTTTAGATGTCTTGCCTTTATCATTGCTCTTTGCATTTGCATCTTCTTTTCGTTTTGCAGGTTTTGCTGCTTTTACTTCAACTTCTGTTTCAGCCATGGTGACTTCAACATCTTCTTTGACTGCTTCAACAGCGGCATCACTTTCACTTAACTCGCGAATAATGATATTTTTCACTTCTGAAATCTTCATGAGTTCAGAATGACAATATTGTTCATCGAGCTTCGAAAAATAGAGCACTTCAAAACTGTCGTCAAATTTTTCGTCTTCAATTTCTTCCGCCAGCGGATAGGATTTGATGATTTCGCCAAATCGTTCAAGCGTATTGAAAATGATAAAAGCACGTGCCGCTTTCAGCATACACCCCTGATCCAAGATGACTTTAATCATATAAGGCTTAACGCCCATTTCAATGGCCTTGTTGATAATGCTGCCGACATCATTAACGGAAAGTGTAAAAACACTTTCATCTTCCGGTTTAGTTTCAACTTTTGGCGTCGGTGCAGCTGCCGCTTTTTTCGCCGTCTTACTCGTTGTCACTTCGCCCTTTTGTGCGATTACTTGAAGTTTTTGGACGAGTTCTGATGAATCGAGGTCACCTTCATTACCTGTTTTCTCCAAATTGTCAATATACTCTTCAAGTGCATCGAAACATTCGAACAAGACGTCGACAATCGTAGAGGTAATACTGAGTTCGCCATTTCGTACGAGGTCTAAAACATTTTCCATTTTATGTGTTAAATCAGCCAGCTTCGTAAAGCCCATCGTCCCAGACATGCCTTTTAAGGTATGTGCAATTCTAAAAATTTCTCCTATGTGCGATACATCTTCTACATTGTTTTCAAGCACGAGCAGAATTTCATTCATTGTCTGCAAGTGCTCTTTAGATTCGTCGATAAAAATTTCCAAATATTGACTCATATCCATTTGCACTACACCTCCATGGCTTTAATGATTTCATTCGTAATATTAGAAAGGCTAGCTACCTTGTCTACAACACCTAGTTTGATTGTTGATTTCGGCATTCCAAATACCACACAACTTGCTTCGTCCTGAGCTATGACATAGGCTTTATTGGCCTTGACCGCTTTAAGCCCATTTGCGCCATCGGCACCCATACCAGTCATAATAACCCCGATTATATTTCTTTCATTTAATTCGGCGATTGAATACATCATGGCATCTACTGAAGGTTTATGCCCGCTGACGCGTTCGCCATTATCTAATTTTATCACATATTGTCCAGCTTGTTTATATACTTTTAGGTGACTGTCACCCGGCGCGAGATAAGCACACCCTGCACGAATGATATCACCGTCTTCCGCTTCCTTGACATGAATTTGACTCATGCCGTCAAGCCGTTCAGCCAAAGACTTTGTAAATCCCGGCGGCATATGCTGCACCATGACAATACCGGCGTCAATATCTTTTGGAAAAAGCGGCACCACTTCCTGCAATGCTCTCGGTCCACCTGTCGAAGTGCCAATGGCAATCAGTTTTTTAAAATGCGTACTGCCCTTCGGCGATGCCGTGCTCTTAAGATGCTGAGTAACCGGTCTTTCAGCAATGGTATGCCGTTTCATCGGCTGTGTGATTTTAACCTTACTCGCCGCCCTGATCTTACCAAGGAGCTCATCGCGAACCTCCGGCGTCGATACTTTAATCAGTGAAGATGGTTTTGTAATAAAGTCAATGGCTCCTAAGTCAAGCGCTTTCAATGTTTCGTCAGCACCTTTTTTTGTAAGACTGCTAAGCATAATGACCGGCAGCGGCGAATTATTCATAATTTCCTTCAGCGCTGACAAGCCATCCATCACGGGCATTTCAATATCAAGTGTTACGACATCTGGATGATAAGTGCTGATTTTTTGAAGTGCATCTTGTCCATTTTTGGCGGTTGCAACGACTTCCATCATTGGATCAGACAAGACCATGTCTGAAATCACTTTGCGCATAAATGCTGAATCATCTACGACCAATACTTTAATCTTCATCATATCAAACCCTTTTTTATAAAATTTCGCTCAATTTCAAAGACATAAGCGACTATCTTGGATTGTGTGTTTTCATCGAGCTCTAAGAATCTTATACCCACTTCATTCCGATTGGACGCGTTTTTTTCACACCTTGTCACTTCACCTTTAAATTTTACCATATTTCCGCTAATAATAAATTCACCTTCAACAAAATCACCGATTTGATAAGCTGCCGTCGTCTCTACTCTCAAGCCGCCACCACTCAAATCGAGCGTCTCAAATTCAGTTTTATCAATAACTGTCTCATCAATAATAATGTCCTGTTCATTGGCAAATCGCTTCTTTAACTTTTGCCGCATAATTTCAATTTCGCCTTCTGTAAGCTGCCGCTCTTCATAAAAACTGCCATGTGACATGAGCCGCACCCTAAAAAAGCGGCGTCGTTGTACACGTTTAATCTCTGATACCAGTTTCACTTGTACCGCAGGCAAGTTGTCATAAGTAATGCGATTGACAACATTGCCCTTAAAAAGATACATGCCGGCATTTTCTATATAAAATCTGAAATAGTATTCGTATTGGCGCTCCATTGGATAAAGGTTTCCCTCCGATATCGGATTGGAAATGACCAGATCTGAATCACTTGGAATATCATAGACAAATGCTTTCAATGTCAGCGACGTCTTATCATTTTTAAAGATCATTATATCGATTTCATCAGCTATTTTTAAAAACTTTGTGAAACCGTCCATGCCACCACCTATATTTTACTCATTAATTTATTTAGGAAGCCCCTAAAATTATTTGTCGTTTTCGTATACTTGCTGTTGTGTTCAAGATTATAAGCGATATTTTCAATCCCTTTGCTGGAAATCGCACGCGGATAAGCTTCAATCACCGGCATCTGTTTACGAACAGCTTTTTTTAGATTGTTGTCTTCAAATATATACCCCAAATTCTCCAATGACTTATCTAAAAATTTCGAAACGGCTTGTTCTAGCTTGTTAAAGACCTCATCTCCCTCTTCATTGGATTCGACACGATTGATAATGAGCTTTATTTTTTTGTCTTCATCTTTGATAATGTTTTTAATCAGTGCATAGGCATCTGTTATGGATGTTGGATCCGGTGTGATGACAATCACAATATCGGATGCGGCATCCACAAATGACAAGACAGATTTACTGAGACCGGCACCCGTATCAATTAATATATAATCTGATATTTCATTGCAATATTTCAATGAATGAATCAATTTTTCAAGCTGATTCTGGTCGAGATCAATAAGATCCATAATCCCAGACCCGCCGGAAATGACATTAATATTGTAGGGACCGTTTACAATAATTTCCTGAACAGTCGCTTCACCTTTTAAAACATGCGATAAATTATATTTCGGTACAATGCCCAAGAGTACGTCGACGTTTGCAAGTCCCAAATCAGCATCAATAATCGTCACTTTTTTGCCCAATTTTCCAAGTGCAATACCGATGTTGACGGTGAAATTCGTCTTGCCGACGCCGCCCTTGCCACTCGAGACCGTAATGATCCGCGCATCGCCCGCTTCATTTGGATCAGATTGATTGATAATCTCTCTTAATTTTTGTGCTTGATCCATTGTATCCCCCAAACGCAATATGAATTAAGACTCAGTTTCGAAAATGTACTGTATAATCCGCTCCTTATCTGCGACTTCAATATCATCTGGAACACTTTGTCCTATGGTAAAGTATGAAAGCGGTTGACCTGTTAACACTCTCGTATTCAATATATTGCCAAATGAATTGGCTTCGTCGAGTTTTGTAAACAACAACCGATATTGCTCTAAAAACTGATAGGAATCAATAATACTCTTTAAATCTTTATAAGATGTCGTCATACTGAGAACGAGAAAAATATTGACATCATCTAAATAATGCACGAGTTCATCATAATCGCTCTTTAGCTCTTTGCTCTTGTGACTGCGCCCGGCAGTATCAATCAGAATATAGTCTTTATCTTTAAAGTGTTTTACAGCGGTATCGAGCTCATCGGCTTCATAAATCACTTCAAGCGGGATCCCCAATATTTCGCTGTACGTTTTAAGCTGTTCTACAGCTGCAATCCGATAAGTATCTGCGGTAATGAGCCCGACTTGCTTGTTGTCCACGAGTGCCAGTCTTGCAGCGATTTTTGCCAGCGTCGTCGTTTTGCCAACGCCTGTCGGCCCTAAAAACATGTACACCGACGGCTTCCCAGGCATATCGGTATCAATGGTTTTTATATCGCCTAAGTACTCGCGTGCAATGACTTTAATCGCATTCATCACCGTATCATGATTCTTTTCTGATAAATTAATCTGACGCTGTACAATTTCAATAATTTTCTTAGCAATCGGCGCTTGTATTTCAAGTTCTTTTAAGACTTCAATATACCGATCAGACGGTGTTTCTGTTTCAGTTGCGGGCTCTGTTTTATTTTCGATGGATTCGACTTTTTTAATCAATGCCGCGACCATATCCTTAAGCTCACTCATCTCAAGTTCAGATTTGTTTGGTGCAGGCGCCTCCCTAATGACAGGGGGTACCTCGCTGTGTTCTGTTCGCGCGGCAATTGGCACTTGCTTCGTCGTACTAATTGGCTGCTCGTCTATTGCCGCAACAACTTCCAAAAGCGGTTTGCTGAAAAATTTAAAAAGACCGCCTTTTTTGATTTTACGGGTATTGAGTATCACTGCATCCATGCCAAGCTCACTTTTAATTTTTATCATCGCTTCGTTCATATCATGAACGAGATAACGTTTTACTTTCATCTAGATACTCACCATCCCGGCTGATTGTACATCAATACTTGATTCTATTTCATTATACGATAAAACGATCAAATCTGGAATCGATTGTTCCGATAATCTTTTAAAATAAAGTCTTACAATTGGCGCTGTAACGACAATTGGCTGCTCACCCATCTGCATGAGCTTTCGGATTTCATTGGATAGACTCGCAATAATCTTTTGCGATGTCATTGGATCCAGTGATAAAAAAGTACCCGTTTCATTCTGATCAATCGCTTCCATCAGCATGTTTTCAAGGCTTTGCTCCAAAGTTACGACCTGTGCTTTGCCAAATGGAAAATACATTTTTGAAAGCTGTCTCGACAAGCGCTGTCTCACATATTCTGTGAGAATATTCACATCGCGCGTCGATTTGGCAAAGTCGGCCAAGGTTTCTAAAATCGTCACTAAATTTCTGACGGAAACACCTTCTCGCAAAAGGTTGACGAGTACTTTCTGAATATCGCCGTATCCCATGAGACTCGGCATCAATTCATCCAGCAACGCTGCATTGTTCTCCCTGACATTGTCAATCAATTGTTTGACATCTTCACGACTGAGGAGGTCATGCGCATTCTTTTTAATCACTTCCGTTAAATGCGTTGAAATGACAGAAGACGGATCGACAACCGTATAGCCGAGCAATTCCGCTTTTTCACGCAAGTCCGCTTTAATCCATTTCGCCGGGAGTCCAAATGCCGGTTCGATGGTATCAATCCCCTGAATTTCACCTTCAACGCTGCCGGGACTCATGGCGATGTAATGATCAAAGACGATATTACCACCTGCCACATCATTCCCCTTTATCTTAATCAGGTACTCGTTTGAATCCAGTTGAATGTTATCCCGCAAGCGGATAATAGGGACGACAATGCCAAGTTCCAGCGCAATTTGCCGCCTGATCATGACGAGTCGGTCATAGAGGTCGCCGCCTTGATTAGGGTCGGCTAGCGGGATAATACCGTAACCGAATTCGAGCTCTATTGGATCCACTTGCAACAGCGGCACAATATTTTCGGGTCTCCGAATATCTTCTTCAGGTCGCTCTGCCTTTGGCTCATGCTCGACCTCAGCGGCCGCTTCTTTCTTATCCTTGGTCATAACGCGCGTTCCCATAAAAATAATCAGCGAGCCAATAAGAAAAAATGGAATATTCGGCAGCGGTGTAATAATTGCCAGTAAGATAAGGACCCCGCCGACGATAAATAAAACACGGCTTTGTGCAAAGAGCTGTCCGATGACATCAGTCCCCAGATTGGACTCTGACGCCGCCCGCGTTACGATAATACCGGTGGCGACGGAAATCATCAGCGCGGGAATCTGGCTTACCAAACCATCGCCGACAGTTAATAACGTAAACTTCGAAATCGATTCCACCAATGTCAGATTCATGGTGAAAGCACCGATCAGAAAACCTGCAACAATGTTGATTAGTGTAATAATAATACCGGCAATGGCATCCCCTTTAACGAACTTGCTGGCACCATCCATCGAGCCGTAAAAATCAGATTCGCGCTGAATTTTTTTTCGGCGCTCCTTCGCTTCATTTTCATTGATAAGTCCTGAATTAAGATCGGCGTCTATTGCCATCTGTTTCCCGGGCATTGCATCCAGTGTAAACCTCGCAGCAACTTCCGAGACCCGCTCAGAACCTTTGGTAATAACCAAGAACTGAATGATGACAATAATCATAAAGATAATGAAACCGACGATGGCATTACCGCCAATAACAAAACTGCCAAATGTATCGATGACTTCTCCCGCTTGACCTTCTGACAAAATATAACGTGTTGTTGAAATATTAAGCGCCAGACGAAACATCGTCGTAATGAGCAAAATTGACGGAAAAACAGAAAACTCCAATGTTTCCCGAACAAACATCGAAATAACGAGAATCATAAGTGCCAGCGAAATATTAAGTGCCAGAAAAAAATCAAGCCACCCGAGCGGCACGGGTATAATAATTAAGAGAATAATGACAATGACAACCACTGCCATAATGACGTCGTTAAAACGCATGTTTTCCTCCTATGCGCGATTGAGTTTATAGACATATGCTAAGACTTCTGCTACGGCTTCATAGAGATCCGGCGGAATCGCCTGACCAATTTCTACTGTCCTAAACAGCGTTTGAGCAAGGGGTTTATTTTCCACAATGGGAACTGCATTTTCAGTTGCAATGCGTTTGATATTCATGGCGACCAAGTCTTGTCCCTTGGCCGTCACGACGGGTGCATCACTTTTATCAGAATCGTATTTTATCGCAATGGCAAAATGCGTTGGGTTCGTTATGACGACATCAGCTTCGGGAACACTCTGCATCATCCTGCTCATGGCAAAGGCACGCTGTTTTTCTTTGATCTTCGCCTTGAGTTTCGGATCACCTTCACTCTGCTTGTATTCATCTTTGATTTCCTGCTTGGTCATCATGAGATCTTTGCTGTTTTTCCACCTTTTATAGGCGTAATCAAATATCGCGACAATAAACAAAAAGAGCGCACAGCGCATGACGACGCCTAAAATGATATCCCACATGATCCCCATGGTTTGAATGGGCTCTATTTCAAAGGTTATTAAAAGCTCCGGCAAGTGATCCAAGACATAGGATATCGCAATGTAAAGCAACGTACTCGCCTTCGCGATTGATTTGACAAGTTCCACCAGCGATCGCATTGAAAAGATATTTTTAAAACCCTTCATCGGATTGATTTTTTCAAGTTTTGGCATCAGTGTTTCCGTTGTAAAGAGAAAACCAACCTGTATATAGCTCATCAAAACGCCGACAACCAACGCAACGCCCAATAACGGCAATGCATATTTAAGGATCGTCATTAGCATATCGGCCATATAGAGTTTGTAGTCTTCGCTTTCAAACATCTGCCCTACATCGGGGATCAGATTCATGGTCATGGTAAAGTACCCCACCATGCCGTTGATCAAATAGTCGCTCATTGCGCCCATTGCCAAGAAAACAGACAAAAACGCCACTGCCGTGCTAAGTTCTTTTGATTGTACGACTTGCCCTTTTTCTCTGGCATCACGCATTTTCTTCGGCGTAGCACTCTCTGTTTTTTCTTCTGTAAACAATTGCAGGTCAAACTGACGAATCATAAGCTCCCCCCAAATCGCTTATCAAGGTGAAAAAAGGCTGAAAAACCGCTGAATATAATAAAAGCCATCCAGTAAAATACGACCGAAAATATCGTATAAGTATGGCATGAGTATAATAAAAAGCAAGAATCCAAAAAAGATTTTGAATGGCATTCCAAGTATGAAAATGTTCATGCCCGGCATCGCCTTCGATAAAAGTGCCAAAATGATATTGGCAATTAAGACTGTGATCACAAATGGCGCCGCAATTTGAAACCCTAATATCATCGATGCTGCGACGACATCGATAAAGACGTCATACGTCGGTGCAAGCAATAACGCCGTGCCGACTTTAATGCGTTCATAAGAAGTAACCATTGCCATAATGAGTTCATGGTGAAGATTCAGGTGCAAGAAAATCAATGTTGAAAACACATAGAAAAAATTGGATGTTACCGCTATTTGCGATTCATCAAGCGGGTTGACAACATTCACCATTGCAAATCCCAAATCACGGTCAATAAGATCACCAGCGAAATAGATAAAGTTAAAATAGATGGTTAGGATGAGTCCAAAGGTAATACCAATAATAATTTCATTTGCCAAAAACCAGCCATAGCCCCAGAACGTATCAACTTGGTAACTGATATCAATGGGAACCATCGGATAAATCAACAGCGTTAAAAAGAACATCAAACCGATTTTGTAATGGACGGGATAGTTGCGACTGCCAAATACGGGCGATGCAAAAATCATCCCAGCCATCCTACCGGCAATTAAAACCATGTTTAAAAGTGGTATGCTATACGTCATCGTCATCACCTAATAAATAATCAGGTCAATGAGATTGAAAACTTCATTTGTAAAAGTAACCAACGTATTCAATATCCATGAACCTGCAAACATCAGCACGAGAAAGACGGCGATAATTTTTGGTACAAAAGCAAGCGTTGCCTCCTGTATCTGCGTCGTTGCCTGAAAGATAGCAATGATGAGCCCTACCAGCAAACCGCTTAGCAGCATCGGCGCCGATAATAGCAATATGGTTTTAATCGATTCCGAGAATACATCGACAATCATGCTTTCCGTCATCTCATCCACCCTTCCTTATCGAATGCTCATAATGAGCTTTTCAACAATTAAATGCCATCCATCGACCATTAAAAACAGCAGTACTTTTATCGGCAGCGAAATCATCACCGGCGGCAGCATCATCATCCCGAGTGCCATCAGCGTTGAAGCCACGATCATATCCACCACAATAAATGGAATAAAGATGAGGAAACCAATTTCAAATGCGATCTTTAGCTCACTGATAATAAACGCCGGGATAACGACGCGCAGAGGAATATCATCATTTGTCTCAATTTCTGTAATCCCAGCAATCCCCATGAAAAGCGATAGGTCCCTTGTTCTGACCTGTTTAAGCATAAATTCCTTAACCGGTTCAGAGGCCAAATCTGCCGCCTCCTGTATGGTTACCGTCCCTTCTTGAAACGGCAAATAAGCATCTTCATAGACTTCCGTGAAAACACTCGACATTGTAAAGAACGTCAAAAAGAGTGCTAAACCGATCAGCACCTGATTTGGCGGTGTCGACTGAAGTGATAGCGCTCTTCTGACAAATCCCAAAACAATTATATAGCGTGTGAAGCACGTCATCATAATGAGAATCGACGGTGCCAATGACAAAATTGTCAAAAGGATCATAAGTTGTATGCTGTTGGCAATTTGGACGTCACCATCACCATTGTTTATGCTGACGTTAATCTCCGGCAAGCTAATGCTGGTTTCTCCGAAACTGAGTCCAGAAAAAATAGCCCAAACTGCAATTACCGCCACAATAACAGCCACGGTACGCCTTTTCGGCACCTTACTAATTATCTGCATCATTGTCCTTCTGCTTCCTCTTACCGATAGATGATTTTAGTATTGCAGCAAAATCATTGTTTTCCTGACGATTGCTTCTGAGAAACATCTCCGTTGATAAATCATCACGTTTGTCAATGAGTGTAATGCCGTTTTTATCCACTCCCAACAAATAAAAAATATTCTCCAACTCAACCAAGACAATATATTTATCATTAGAAAGTGCCGTACGATCCAGCACTTTGATATTTCTATCTTTTAATGAAATATAGTTCTTATTTGTGAGCCATTTAGAGAATATCCATAATAAATATATAAAGATGACGACCATCGCGACATACTTAATAGAAAACCAGTAATTTGAAACGTTACTGGCATCCGAAGCATTAAATATTAATGGCATGAAAATCAAACGTGCCATCGCCGTCACCTATCCCAATACTTTCTTGACGGCTTCTATCACGCGATCCGCTTGAAACGGCTTGACGATAAAATCTCTTGCGCCAGCCTGAATTGATTCGATAACCATTGCCTGTTGTCCCATGGCGGAACACATGACTACTTTTGCATTTGGATCAAAAGCTTTAATTTCCTTAACGGCTTGAATCCCATCAACTTCCGGCATTGTAATATCCATAATAACCAGTTCGGGTTTCAACTCTTTATACTTTTCAATTGCTTTTTGACCGTTTTCAGCTTCACCAACGACATCATAACCGTTTTTCGTTAAGACATCCTTAATCATCATCCTCATAAATGCTGCATCGTCGACAACTAATATTGTATTAGCCATGCTTGTCCTCCTTAAATATTATTCAGTGATCCTCTTAGGTATGATTATGTCAGTTATTCTGATCCCGTAATTCTCATCTACAACGACAACCTCGCCCTTTGCAATCCGCTTGCCATTTGCTAAAACAATAAGCGGTTCCCCTACAAGGCGATCTAACTCAATAACTGTCCCTACACCAAAATCTAGAATTTCGTTAATTTTCTTACTCGTACGACCCAATTCAACAGTAATTTCAAGGGGTACATCTCTAATTAACTCTATATCATTATTATAATACATTTGAGAAGAATTGCCATCAAAATTTTCAAATTGTAATGGCACAGCATTGACCTTCTCTGCGGAGAAATTTGATTTTGGCCGTTCTTCTTCATAGTAATACTGCGGTGCAGGTGCCTCCTGCTGTTTCGGTGCTTCTGCCTTTGGCGGCGCTTTTTCTGCGACTGGCGCCGGTGCTGGCTCAGGTTCAGACTTTCCTTTGATAATGGTTGCAACCATTTGTTTGGCAACGTCAACAGGCAATACCTGCATGATTTCGCTATCGATCAAATCGCCGACTGTCATCCTAAAAGCAATTTTTACCACTTTATCTGTTTTAGATACCCCAAATTGCGTATAATCTAACTCAGAAATTTTATCATGGTATGCTTCCGGTGGCGATATGTCAATTTTTTTGCCTAACATCTCGGAAAGCGACGTTGATGACGAACCAATCATTTGGTTCATCGCTTCGCTGATGGCACTCAAATGAAGGTCGTTGAGTTCACTGGACACATTGGTGCCGTCGCCCCCCATCATGAGGTCCGTAATTATTTTGACATCTTTTTCATGTAAAATCAAGAAGTTTACACCTTCGATGCCCATTTTATAAACAATGTTAATGAGAACGGAAGGATCCTCAAATTCTTTTGAGAGTACATCCATTGTCGTTTCTGATACTTTTGGCGTTGTAATGGTCACTTTTTTATTCAGGAGCGTAAACAGCGTCGTCGCTGCTGTCCCCATACTGATATTACCGATTTCACCAATGGCATCCGCTTCTTCATCCGTTAACAAAGATGCAGGTGATTCAGAAATGCCGGCGGTTCCTCCCCCTAGCAAAGCATCAATTTCTTCTTGCGAAAGCATATCAGTCATCTAAATCATCTCCTTCCTCTATAACGTCTGTAATCATAATCGCGACATTCTTTTTCTTAATGCCAGGTTTTCCATAAAACTTTAGTTTGTTTTCAACAAAGATTTCAAGGCTTTCGTCGACTTTCTTATTCAATAAGATCACATCTCCCTTTTGGAGATTTAACAGTTCTGAAACGGTAATGGATGAACCGCCGACTGTTGCACTAAGGTTAATTTTTGATTTACTGATCCCCGTTTCAAGCGCCCCGCGCTCTTCATCTGTGACATCTTTTCTGTTGCTTGTGGCGAACCACAGGCGCGAACTGAGACTCGGCAGGATTGGCTCAATGACAAAGTGCGGAATACAGACGTTCACCATACCCTCTGTATCCCCAATACGTATATTAAATGTAACCAACGCAATGGATTCTGCCGGTGATACAATTTGAGCAAATTGTGAGTTCGTCTCAATATTTTCAAGTTTCGGCCTGAGTTCAACGATATTGCCCCATGGTTCTTTTAGCAGGTTGATAAACTTAATTAGAATATTCCTAAGTAATATCATTTCTATTTCAGTCAAGGTTCGCGTTTCTTTCGTCGGTTGGTTATGTTTTCCAGTCCCACCGAGCACCCTTTCGATCATGGCATATGCGATGTCAGAAGAGACATCGAGTATGATTTGACCACTAAATGGTGCAAAATCGACAATACCTAAAATTGCAGGATTGGAAATGGAATTGCTGAACTCGGTGTAAATCAAACTCTGTACAGAAATTACTTCTACTTCGATAAAGGTTCTCAGATAACCCGACAAGAAGTTATTAAGCAGTCTCGAAAAGTTTTCATGAATGATTTCCAGTGTTCGCAATTGATCTTTTGCAAATTTATCCGGGCGGCTAAAGTCATATTTTCGTATTTTGCGTTCTTTTTTATCTTCTTCAATGTCCTTGACGTCTACCTCACCGGTACTTAACGCGGCTAGCAGCTCGTCTATCTCATTTTGGGACAATACATCCGACATGACGCCACCCCCTTTCAACTCTTTTTATTAATATCGGCGATCTTGTGTCAAAACCTTAATAATCTTTCTACAAATTGTGGTTTAATCGCTTGGATCCCCTATATTTTGAACTTCATCCACGATTATCCCTGAATAATAAACGGTGCGATGTAAATATTGGAAATAATCTCTTCATCAGATTCAAGCACTTCAATCACCATATCTCTGATGCGCTGTCTCATTCTTTCTTTGCCGTTTGGTTTCATGAGATCTTCACTGAGTGATGCACGCATGAGTTCGTCAATATTATTAACAATTTTAGTTTTGTTTGATTCAAGTTCAGTTAAGATTGCATCATCTGTGTATTCAATGACCACTTGATATTTGATAATCTTCGTTCCGCCCTCATCTGCGAGATTGGAGTAAGCTTCATCCAGTTGGTATTCACTGTAGACAATAACTGGCTCTTTGGGTTCACCGCCCAGTACAAATACGACGACGACAACGCCGACAACGACGAGCAACAATACGACTGCTGCAATAATGATAATGAGTTTTTTATTCATATTATTGACCCCCTGTATCAGTGGTACTTTCTTCTACGGATTTGATGACGACGATGTCAACGCGACGATTTGCCGCTCTCCCTTCCACCGTCTCATTTGTGGCAATTGGATGGTATTCACTGTAACCAGATGCCGACAATCGATCCGGCAGCATTTTTGAACGCTCTATAAAAAATTTTACAACATTTGAAGCCCTGTGCGTTGAGAGTTCCCAGTTTGTTGGATATAAAGATGTTCTAATCGGCACGTTGTCCGTATGACCTTCTACACGAATTTGTTCGTTGATAAACTCAGCTGAATCTAGGAGTTCACCCAAGAAATCCAAGATATCATACGATGCAGTCTTGATTTCAGCACTCCCCGAATCAAAGAGCACATTGTCTTTAAAGCGAATGACCAGTCCCTTTGCTTCAAGCTGGACATCGACTTCCGCCTGCATTTGGTTATCATTGATATACTGCTCTACTTGCTTTTTTAATTCTTCAAGCTTATTTTGATCGACAACGGTTTCTTTGCTCGATTCGGTGCTTTCAGGCATGGCATCAAATACGAAGGGCGCTTCTGATAAACTCTTGCCGCCTTCCAGTACCCCTGCCGAACCTTGGAATGATTCCATAACCGCCTCAAACTTCTGCGCATCAATAGATGAAAACGCAAACAGCAAAACGAAGAAACACATCAATAGGGTTACGAGGTCACCGTATGTCGCCATGTATTCGGGAACGGAGCATTTACATTCCGGGCATTTATCCTTAGCCATTGTCTGTATTCGCCTCCTGCGTTCCTACTTTTTTTCTGACGGACGGCGGCAGGAAAACCTTCAATTTTTCTTCGATGATTCTGGGGTTTTCACCAGCCTGTATCGATAGAAGCCCCTCCACCATAACACTCCGTATCAGCACTTCTTCATTGCTCTTGACGTTGAGTTTTACCGCCATGGGCACGAAAACGAGATTGGCAATCAGCGAACCGTAAAAAGTTGTCAAGAGTGCTACGGCCATTGAAGGACCGATTGATGTTGGATCTGATAGGTTTTGCAGCATGGCAACGAGACCGATGAGCGTACCAACCATCCCGAATGCAGGTGCCAGAGAACCAAGCGTTTCTAGCATTGAACGGTTTTTGGCATGGCGCTCAGTTAAGTTGTCAATTTCCGTTTCGAGAATATTCTTAACGAGTTCAGGATCTGTCCCATCGACGATGAGCATAACCCCCTTTTGTAAAAAATCATCTTTTATTTCTGAAACGGCTTCTTCAAGTGCCAAAAGCCCTTCACGTCTGGCAACATTGGCGAGCTCTATAATTTTCGTAATAATCTGATCAATATCGAATTCACTGTTGCGCATTGTCTTTGAAATAACTTTCCCAAGGTTTGCAGCATCTTTCATCGGATAAGCGACGAGCCATCCTGAAAAAGCACCACCGATAACGATGATAATAGACGGTGGATCAATGTAACTGCCAAGATCACTATTCGACAGAATCCCCCATCCGACGAGCAAAATCCCCATAACTAAGCCGATTAATGTTGTAATATCCAAATTTCTACACCTCTTTTAAAATGAATTATAACATAACTAACACAAGTTAAAGCGCTTTATCCATATTTATTGACTTATTTTTCTATTATAATCAATAATCCTCGAAACAATTGTTTCGACATCTTCCTTGACGAGTATCTTTTTGCCCGTTGTCATGGTTATAACCGTATCCGGCGTCTCTTCAATAAATTCGATGAGCACATCATTTAAAAAAATGGCGTCGCCATTGAATTTTGTCAGCTTAATCATCAGGATCCCTCCTATTGCAGTGCCTTGCGTCTCCATCCTTGACTGCCGCCCCTTAGACGGCAATTGTTCTCCGTATATTTCAGTAATAATCTATTTCAGGTACATGTTTCTTGTAAGTTTATTGATTTCACGGAAACTACCCGTAGTCGCCTACGGGTAGTCAATCATCATTATCGTTTCAGGTTAACAAGTTCCTGTAATATTTCATCACTGGTCGTAATGACGCGTGAGTTTGCCTGAAAACCTCTTTGCGTTGTAATCATCGCTGTAAACTGCTCCGATAAATCGACGTTGCTCATTTCCAGCGCCCCCGGTGTAATGGTGCCGAAGCCGCCTGCGCCTGCGGTTCCATAAGTTGCAACGCCTGAGTTTGGCGTATCCTGGAAGAGATTGCCCCCGAGTTTCATCAAGCCGGGCGGGTTGTCAAAAGAGGCCAAACCAATTTGCTGCAGTACTTTTTGTTCACCATTGGTATAAATGCCAATAACCTCTCCTGTTGTCGAAATATTGAAAGAACTAATGGTACCGGCTGAGATCCCGTTGAGCTGAACGCCTTTCGCATCGGATTCTTTTGAAAATTGTGTAAAAATGCGTGTGGCATCATTCGCCGTTGAATCGCCATTGGCGAAAAACATATTACGGTCAATTGTTAAAACCAGATCAGAAGCACCAGGTATATTCATTCTTAATGTGCCTGCTGCATGTGTCGGTAGAGAACTGCCATTAGTTGGGTCTGCCAAATTAACGAGATCCACAACTTCACCTTTCTCATTGAACATGGCAAAAAGTGGTACCTGAGGAGGCGTAGTTGTCAAGTCTGGCATAATTTGCGTCCCTGTCTCAGGATCAGTAATCGTTACTTGACGATATGAGTAGTTATGTGCTGCTACCGTCGGATCATTTAGTGGGTCAAATGTCGGATCAACACCTCCGCCTGTCAAATCTAACTCAGTCCCCGTTGTCAAAGGATCTCCGACGAAGTTGAAATTAAGCGTGTGCACATCCCCAAGAGAATCATACAGGTCAATTGTTGTCGTATAGTCAGTTTCATTTAAATTCAAATTGCCGTTTATGGTAACTTTATCTGTAGCTGTTGCCGTTTTGGTGTCAGACATGTTGATTTGGATTGGCTGATTGTTCTTGTCCAGCACCTTCATCCCGCTTGACGTCACCAGATAGCCCAGTTCATCCAGCGAAAAGTTACCCGCTCTGGTATAATAGACGTTTTGTGCATTGGCATCATCAGTGACCATAAAAAAGCCGTCACCGTCTACCATTAAATCCGTTGCTATATCCGTTCTTTGAATGGAACCCTTCGCGTGGTTAACGGCGATGGATGCCAGCGTCGTACCAAGGCCGACCTGCATCGGGTTCGTCCCGCCGCGGCTTGCACCGGATGAACTGGCACCCTGCAATGTCTGGCTGTACATTTCTGCAAAAGAAACGGATGAAGCTTTAAAACCTACTGTATTGACGTTGGCAATATTATTGCCGATAACGTCCATTTTTAACTGGTGTGCTTTTAAAGATGATACACCAGAATAAAGCGATCGCATCATAGTAATAACCTCCTGCGCGCGTTTGTCTCCATCTGTCGGTCAGGAGACTTAAGCTTCCGAAAAGGTCCAGCTTAAATAATAACCGCGCCATCTATATTTGTAAAAACGTTTTCTTTGAGTTGAGCATCTGTCGTCGCCGTGATAATGGTCTTGTTCTTGACACTGGCGATAAAGATTTTATCGTCCATGAGGATCAGCGCCTCTCGAACGCCTTTTTTATCAGCTTGTTCTACAGCATCGTTAATTCTCGTCAATTCAGAATCTGTCAAGTCTATTTGTCGAGCATTCAATCGGTCCAATGCATGCTTTGAAAACTTTACTTGCTGGTTGCTTTGAACCTTTTGGAGTACATCACCAAAGCTTTTGCGATTGGCTACCGCCTTATCGCCATTCGTCGAGGGTGACTGGGAAGGTGATTGAACGGAACCGATCTGAGAGCGCTTGATCATGTATTCATTGCTCATACGCCTTAAATCATCCATGTGTTCCTCCTATGCTGAAACAGCATCCATAATTTCTTCATCTGTGACTTCATCTTCATCACTCGTATTGCCCATATAAGCATCAATTGCATCATTTAACCGCTGCAGTTCTTCCAAAATGGACTGATTTTGCAAAATCATAACATCTTCACTGCTCGTATCACTGTTCGCCGCGGTAATGCTTTCATCCATGGCTACAATGACATTCGTCAAGTCGGCCATTTGTGCTGTAACATCCATAAGCAAGTTATTGTTCGTCATCATTGATCCCGAGATGTTTGAGAGCTGTTCAACTGATGAAAATTGTGCCATCTGTGCTATATATTCTGTATTATCCATCGGATCGAGCGGATCCTGATGTTGCAGCTGCGTCATCATCAGTTTTAAAAATGCATCTTTATCAAGCGTTTGTGCTTCTTTGTAACTTTTATTAGAGCTGTCAGATGAAATTTTGTCAAGTGCATCATACTGATCACTCGTTATGACACCTGTAAGTTTTGCCATATGCTAACCTCCTTATCCAAAATAGTCAATGGTTGACGTTTCATAGACACCTTCATTCATATAACCCGTTGTCAGCTTCTCAATAAAAGCCGTGTCTTCTTCAACATCAATCTTGTTGTTTTGCTTTTGTGACTGTGCCCATTGATTATAGGAAGCACTGCCCTCTTCTTTTTTGCCGCTGTCAATGGCGACTGATATTTGATTGGTGTTGTAGCCTTTTTGACTAAGCGCATTTTTTAGTTGATCCAGATTGGTTTCAATCGCCGCTTTGACGGTTTCATTCTCAACTTTTATTTCCGCAAGGACAACACCTTTATGCATGGAAACTTTTACTTCAACATCGCCTAACTGTTCAGGCTGCAATTTGATAAGCATTTGCGAGCCGTGTTCCCCAACTGTCAAATTCGCTTTTATGGCATTCATGACTTGCGAAAACACTTCTTGTCTCGGCACTTGCTTGGCTTCCATACTGCGTAATGTCGTATCAACAATTTTTGAATCTTGAACCTGATTTGTCGGCATGACCTCTTGATCACTGTCCACAGCATCTGTCTTTGTTTCTTTGCTTAATTTGTCATTCGTTGCAGCTGCTTTTGCACTAAGATCAGCTGTTTCAAAACTTTCTTCTTCTCCCGCTGTCTGTCCATCTGCCGCCGCACCGCTGTTCGCTTCTGTTTGAACGGATTCTGTCAGCTTTGCTTCAAAATTCTCATTGGATTGCGATGCCTTCATCTCGTTCATAATATCTTTAACGGATTTGCCTTCGCTTTCTGAGACGATCTCAGCAAACGCTTCGACGCGATCATTGAGGTTTTCAACCAGTTTTTCAACATCGGTACCAACCATTTTGACACCAGCCTCTTCCAGTGCCGATTTCAGAACTTCTGTGAATTCACTGACTTGTTCCGTTAATTGTGTTAAAAGATTTTGATCAACGGGTTCCTGCAAGAGCTGATTGATTTCAATGTTTTGAAGTGTATTGGCAATTGCCGCAAGTTTTGACAAGTCCAACTGATCAATTGCCGCCTCCGGCAGCTGTTCAATCATTTGCATGAATGCCGGTCCCATCATTGACATCAGCATTTCAATATCTTCATCATCCAAACCCGTCATCTCTTTCAGTTTTTCTTTTAACCGATCGAGTTTTGTTTGCTGTTTATCATTTGTCAGCGTTTCGCCAGTCTCTTTTTTTGTTGCCTTAGACGGCGCTTGTGCTGATGAATCAACAGCATCTTTCATTGCGTCTTTTCCCGCTGTCGCAGTCGCTTCTTCCGAAGTTGCCTTATTGACACCACTCGCATACTTTGTCGTTTGACTGATATTATCGGCCTGCTTGCTTTGCAGCATGGCCATAAAACTGCCATCCGACGATTGCGATGTTTGCGTCGAGGTCGCCCCCGTTGTCTTAGCGCTGAAACTACCGAGAATTGACTGCGATGACAGTAATTCTCTCGTAACCATTCGTCACCTCCTAATTTTGTGGTAGTGCGAGCATTCTGGTTAATTCAGTAGAGAGCGTATTATCAAGCAGTGAAAGGATGTCCGCCTTTTGCGTCTGTGAAAAACTGTTGAGAATATCAAGTACCAGTTTTTCGTCACTGATGGTGATAAAGTCGCCGTTGCTGAGGTCGTACACTTGTGATGGCGACGCATTGAGCAGCATGTTCTGTAAGATACTTGCCACTTTGTCTGTCCCCATCTTGTCGTAGACATTAACCAGCTCACTGACATTATCGTCAAATTCTTTGTAAACCTTTAGCGATTTTAACACATCAGACGTTAAATTATCGACACCGCTGTTCAGCAGTTCGTTTTCTTTCATTTTTTCGATGACATTGAAGACAAATGTATCATCTGTGGACTTCGCAAGGACTTCGCCCGCTTTTTTTGCACCCATTGCCTTGTAGATGACGGCGAGTTCATCAACGGTGTACGTTTGAGAATTCCCCAGTGTTTGAATCAGCGTCGCCGCATCTTCACCCATAAAAACAGTGGCCATCTGTTCGAGGTCGCTGTCACGCCTTGTCACTGTCATATGTGCCTCTTTTATTGCCAGCGCCTGTGCATCTGTCAAATTAGCCATGATCTTATTTAGATCCGTCGAATCTAACTGGTAAAGTATGGTTTCCGCAATACTCGGATCCATAAGATCAACAATTTCTGCAACAGACTTATACCCGTTGATCGATGAGGCGATCATTTGGTTGATTTCCTCAATGGCAGAGGTTGTCGGAAGCGCAGCCCAATAATCGGCTACATCTTGAAGGTCATTTTGCTTCTCTTGATTGATCTGGTCAACGGTTGAAATAATGACGTCAGATGTTACAGACAAACTTCTAATCGAATCCAATATATTCTTCGTTTTATTTGGGTTGGTTCTGAGCATATCTTTGATGACTTCATCGTAAGCGCCTTTGTCTTCCGTCATCAGCACCATGAGTTTATCCACCGCTCGGCTTTCTTCGATAGACAGCATATAGTCAGAGATGACGCGAATTTGAGCCTGTTCTTCCTCCCGTGTTGGAAAACTGCCAAAATAGCTGCCCACCGGCCCCGGCACATTGGACATCAAACTGTTGACGCTGAGATTAAAATCCTTGTTAAATATGTAAAGCGCTCCGACGACGAGTATTGGCGTTAAGAGCAAGACGAGCAGGACGACTAAACATCCGCCGGATTTCTTTTTTTTCACTTCTTTTCCTTGATCTTGTTCTGCCATTTAGTCCCTCACTGTTTTATTGTTCTTGTAATTGACAATTTCTTCAATGACCTTTTGTTCATCTCGGTTAAACTCATCCATAAACTGCGCGTATTCATTCTCTTTAACTTTTTCCATGATCTTTCGCGCTTTAACAGCTTCTACAAGCCGCTCTTGCGTTGCTTCAATTTCTTGATCCATCGTTTCAATTGATGCATCCAGACGGTTGATATGCCGCCTGTAATAATCTTTACCATCTCTAATGGCTTGGAGCGTTTCCGCTCGGCATCCCGCTTTGACCATTGCCTGAATATGCTGATCATAGTCATAGCGCCGCTGCTGCATCGTATCGCGTTCATCCATTAGCTTTTGGCGCTTGGCGATTTTAGCGGCGAGTTCATTTTTCACATCATCTTCGGCATTTAGTCGAAGGGTTAAAATGCTCTCATATCTGAATTTAAATTTTTTCATCCTTTAATCACCAACTCGCTTCTAATTACCGACTTACTTCACTATTCTTTCAAGTGTCTGTACGCTGTCATCAAAAGGCATGGTTTCTCTTACGCGCTGCTTCAGAAAATCATTAAAATCATCGATCTTCGTAATGGCAAGGTCTATTTTAGGACTGGAACCCTTGGCATATGCGCCTATATTGATCAGGTCTTCCGACCCCTTATAGGTGGCAAAGATTTCTTTAAATCGTATTGCAGCTTCCATATGACTGTTGTCTACAATATTTGGCATAACACGGCTGGTGCTGTCCATAATATCTATTGCTGGGAAGTGACCAAGTCCAGCCAATTTTCTCGATAACATAATATGACCGTCCAAAATCCCCCGAACGGCATCGGAAATCGGCTCGTTAAAATCATCGCCGTCAACCAGCACGGTATAGAGCCCTGTAATAGAACCTTTATCAGAGTTTCCGGCACGTTCCAAAAGTCTCGGCAATACGGCAAAAACCGAAGGCGTATAACCTCGCGTAACAGGCGGTTCTCCCACGGCAAGTCCAATTTCACGCTGTGCCATTGAAAAGCGCGTAACGGAATCCATCATCAAAATGACATTCTTGCCAATATCTCTAAAATACTCTGCAATCGCCGTGGCAATCAATGCCGCTTTTACCCGTACGAGTGCCGGCTGATCGGACGTTGCCACGATGACGACAGATCTTTTTAGTCCATCTTCACCTAAATCATTTTCAATAAACTCCCGCACCTCACGACCCCGTTCTCCAACGAGTGAGATGACGTTGACCTCCGCCTTCGTATAACGTGCGATCATCCCCAAAAGCGTACTCTTGCCAACACCCGAACCAGCGAAAATACCAATCCGCTGTCCACGGCCACAGGTGAGCAAACTGTCAATCGCCTTGATTCCAAGGGGCAGCGGTTCATCAATACGATCCCGCATCAACGGATTCGGTGGATTGTTGTTAGCCGGATAGAAAGCAGATGCTGTCGGTTTAGGCTTGCCATCCATTGGTTGCCCGAGACCGTCAATAACACGGCCGAGCAACGCTTCGCTCACTTCAACCTGCAATGCTTTGCCGGTTGTGACGACGAGGCTGCCGGGCCCGATCCCCGTCATCTCTCCTAACGGCATCAACAAGACGTTGTCTTTATTGAACCCTACGACTTCGGCTTTAATGGGTTCAGAGCGCTTAATGGGAAAAATGTCGCATACTTCACCGATTTCCACCGCCGGCCCTGTTGATTCAATCATCAGTCCAATGATCTTACTGACGCGTCCACTGTATTTTAGAAAACTCTCTGAATGGAGGGCATTTCGATATTTTTCAAGCATGTTAATCACTACTCATTTCTCAATAAGTCTTCAAAGACATTCTTAATCTGTTCGTACTGAGTCCAAAGGCCACTGTCAATACTCCCCGATTCTGAATCGACGACGCAAGCACCTTGGCTTAGCGAAGCATCTTGCCGAATTTCAATGTCTTCAATTTTTTCGGTCATCGCCAAAATCATCGGTTTAATGGAAACCGCATGGTTATAATCTTCAACGGCAACGCGCAGTGTAAAGTGCGTCACCTGCGTCATCTTCATAACCGCCGCCCTCACGAGCCCATCAATCAACGTCTCATCGGTTTCGAGCTTCTTGTTGAGCACTTTTTCAACAGTTTCCAAAACGAGCGTCACCATTTCCACTTCCGCATCTTTTAAAAGTTTTTCGCGTTCTTGATGCCATGCATCTCGAAGTCCAAGTGCTTCATTGACGATTTGAGCTGCTGTCTCTTCTGCATCGGCAATCCCTTTTTGAACCCCCTCATTATAACCGTCTTCACGTGCACTTTCTAGGATCCCCTTTGCCTGATCATAGGCATCGGCAACAATCCGCTCAGCATCTTTTGCGGCGCGTTTTTCAATGGTTTCCGCTTCTTTATCAGCTTCTTCCAAGATACTGTTCGCCTCGTCTTTTGCTGCCGCTATTGCTTGATTGGCTGCCTCAAGCGACGCTTCGGTAGTTTGGGCAGCCAATTCTTCATGCGGTTCCGTTTTTTCGATTTTAGATGAGAGGACATACGTTTCATTATCCAAAATAACCCGAGATGATTTAAACAGTCTAGACAATTAATTCATCTCCTCCACCTCTGGCAATAATAATCTCATTAGCTTCTTCTAGTTTACGTATGATATTAACAATTTTTTGCTGTGCTTCTTCAACGTCACGAAGCCTGACAGGCCCCATAAAATCCATATCTTCTCGGAGCATTTCTGCCATACGTTTGGACATATTGGCAAAAATCATTTCCTTTACCTCATCAGTAGCGCCCTTAAGCGCAACAGCGAGGTCGTTGTTGTCCACTTCGCGGATAAAACGCTGAATGCCGACGCTGTCGAGATTGACGATATCTTCGAAGACAAACATTTTTTTTCGAATTTCTTCGACGAGCTCCGCATTCTGTATTTCCAGTGTTTCCAAGATATATTTTTCGGTTCCGCGGTCGACGGAGTTGAGAATATCGACAATACACTGAATACCGCCTGTTGCCGAGTAATCCTGCGTTACCATTGAAGAAAGTTTTCGTTCCAAAACGAGTTCAACTTCCTTAATGATTTCAGGCGATGTCGATTCCATCGTCGCTATACGCTGTGCAACATCCGCCTGTTTTTCCTGAGGCAGTGCCGATAAGACCTGCGCCGCCTGAGAAGGATTTAAATACGATAGTATAAGTGCCAGCGTCTGCGGATGTTCATTCTGAATAAAGTTGAGCAGCTGATTGGCATCTGTCTTTTTAACAAAGTCGAATGGCTTGACTTGAAGCGAAGAAGTGAGCTTGTTGATGATTTCCAGCGCTTTCTGAGAACCCATGGCTTTTTCGAGCACTTCTTTGGCGTAGTTGATCCCGCCTTCGGAAATAAATTCCTGCGCGAGGCATACCTGATAGAATTCTTCAAGCACCATTTCACGTTCTTCCGGCGTAATGCGGTTGACGTTGGCAATCTCCAGCGTCAATTCTTCAATTTCATCGTCGTGCATATGACTAAACAGTTTGGCAGAACGCTCCGGCCCAAGTGCAATCAGTAAAATTGCGGCCTTCGTCTTTCCGGACATTTTCCCCTTTTTCGCCATATTGCCTCCTAATTATCGTTAAGCCATGCTCTGAGCAAGGCTGCAGCTGCTTCTGGATTCGTATCCACAAATTTCTCGATATGGTATTTCGGACTTCCCTTGTCTTCCAAATCTGCGCCAATTTCTTCCAGCTGTTTTTGTTCCTCGATCTCTGCCTGACGCGCTGCTTCTTCTGCTTCTCGTTTTGAGCGGTTTCTTCTGAGTACCATGATGACGACAATCACAATGATTAGTGTCACGACAACCACGAGGATAAGTGCCCAAATTGGCACGCCAAAGACTAAGCCCGCTGTATCCTGCCCCGTGTAGATGTCGTAATTTTCCATAGGGTCTGGAAATGCCTGCGTATAAATGGTAATATTATCGGTGCTCGTCCCCGCCGACATGGCGATGAGATTGAGCAATTCCGTATAATGCTGGTCTGTGATAATGCCGTCGACTAATGCATTGGAGTTGATGAGAACGCCAATAGACATCGAAACAACATCGCCTTGAGATTTTACAATTTCACGATAAATCTCATTGAGTTCATAGTTGAGCGTTTCGCTGGCCTTTTCATAGGTTGAGTTATTACTGCTCGCTTCAACGGCACTGGTAATGGTCGAAGCGTTCGAATCGGTTCCGGGTGTTCCGACGGCGCCTGTACCGTTGACGACATTTTCTGTTATTCGGCTAATGCTGCGTGGAATGCCATCGGTTTCACCGTCAATTGGTGGGCTAAACAACGTTTGCGTTTCGGTTTGCTGATTAAAATCAAGCGTTAAAGCCGGCCTAACATCGACATTGCCGACGCCGTATATCTTTTCTAAAAAATCTTCCAAATCACGCTTTAGCTGATTTTGTATTTTCACTTGCAGTTCATATTGCGTACTGGCTGTAAACGATTCCGATGCGTCCGGGTCGTTGAGCTGATTACCTTCACTGTCAATAATGGTTACATTCTCCGGTACCAAGTCACTAACAGCGCTGACAATTAAGTTTAAAATGCCGTTAACTTTCTGCTCATCCAGCGAATGACCATTTTTTAGCGTCAGGACAACAGACGCACGCGATTTAATTTCATCCGCTAAGAAATAATTGCTCTCCTTCGGAATTTGGAGAATAACCGATGCATTCTCTACGGCAGAAATTGATTCAATTGATTGTTCAATATCTGCTGCAAGTGCTTGTATGTACATCTGTTCACGCGTTTGACTCGTCATGGTGATGGATTCGTTATTAAAGATGTCCGACCAGCTAAAGTTACCGGCGGCCACATCAGCAGCAATTTCCATTCGCGCTCTAGAGGAATCTTGCTTTGGCACTAAGATTACAGTCGTATTTTCTGAATCCTGCCAGCTAATGCCCAACTCATCCAGCCTAGACGTAATGACCTGCGCTTCAGATGGCGTCAGGCCTCTGGCAATTTCAACGTATTCGGTTCTCGTAAAATAAAAAATCCCCCCTGCCATCAGCAGAACAATTAAAATCAGACCGCCAATGATTAAACGCCTTCTATTTTTTTCGAGTCCATTGTAGTACGTTAAGACACGTTTTTGCAAACGGCTTATAAATTCCCCCATTGAAACACCTCGTCAATTGCATATTTTTCTAATTGCTAAATCACCGATAAAGCACAGAAAAAGCCTATGCTTTAACGCAGAAAATCAAGCGCCTCCTATAATTGCAAGCGCATGATTTCGTTGTAGGCAGATAATACTTTATTGGTTACGTCAACGGCGACGCTGATGCTCATGTCAGCTTTCATCGCCGCAATGGTCACATCGTGAATATTTTCGACTTCGCCAACCGCCAGCATCTGATCCATCTGCTCAGCGTAAAGTTGATCATCGCTCACCTTTTGCAGCGATGAGGCTAAGACCTCGGCAAACTTTGGCGCATCTGCTTCCAAAGTTTCATTTAATGATGCCAGTTTTTTATTAGGATTAATAATCGAATTGGCTAACTGTTCGATTTTCATTTAAGCACCTCACAATCTATTTGCCAATTTCAAGGGCTTGCATTGCCATCGTCTTTGTATTGTTCACCGCCGTAATATTCGCTTCATATGCACGTGAAGCAGAAATGAGGTTAATCATTTCATTGACAATTTCAATATTCGGCAAACTAACATAGCCATCGGCATCCGCATCGGGATGGTTGGGGTTATACTCTTTCTTAAAAGGCGACTGATCTTCAACAATTCCTGCAATTTCAACACCTTTCCCCTGTGCAATACCACCAGTTGCATTGGCGAGCACCTGATCAAACGCACTGCCTTCCTGTTCTCTAAAAACAGCAACTTTTCGACGATAAGGCGTCCCACTTGGCGTCCGCGTCGTATTGGCATTTGCAATATTTTCAGAAATCAAGTCCATTCTTAGCCGCTCTGCTGTCAAGCCAGAAGCACTGATATTAATTGAATTAAAGAAACTCATGACTTACCACCTTCCTATTTGCTAATCCTGAGGGCTGTTTTAATGCGGCTAAACTGACCGTTGATCTCGTTGGCCAGCGAATTATAGTATACTGTATTCTTTGCAAGTTCTGCATTTTCAACATCAACATCAACATTACTGCCGTCAACGCGATAACGTGTATCTGTAATTTTCTCGATATCAATATTTTCCGTTCTCAGTGCAGACATATGATTGGGATCTGTTTTTGCCATGGGTATCTGACTGCTCAACCCCAACTGGTTCTTTAGTACTGTTTCAAAATCAACGACTTCCTTTTTATAGCCCGGTGTATTGATATTTGCAATATTATTCGAAATTGCTGTATTGCGCATCCATGAACCATCGAGTGCCCGTCCTAGAAAGTCAATGTGATTAAATGAGTTTTTAAGCATCAAAGGTCACCTCCTCTTTGCAATGTTTATCGGTAAAATGGCCTAAAGCCTTTAGTTATCATAGGTATACAAGATATTCCTTTTCATATAATATTTTAACCTATATATGGTGGAAAATAAAGAAATTTTAACGATTTGGCATGATTTATCACATTTTAATACCCTAGTCCCAATTGATTATTCATTATTTTGGGTATCCCTTCACGGCAGTGTGATGTCAATCCTCCACAGGTCTTAAACGCAATGTTTTATTTGCTGTACTTTACCAAAAAAATAAAACGCTCATATGAGCGTTTTAAACGATTGTCATTAATGTTTTAATTTATTGAGTTCATCTAAGAGAACATCATTCAGCACTTTGATATACGTTCCCTTCATCCCCAACGAACGGGTTTCGATAACACCTGCACTTTCAAATTTCCGAAGCGCATTAACGATAACCGATCGCGTGATGCCCGCTTTGTCTGCAATTTTACTGGCAACGAGCAAGCCTTCTTCAGCATCTAACTCTTCAAATATATTGATAATCGCTTCGAATTCTGAATAAGACAGTGTGCTGACAGCCATCTGAACGATTGCCTTCTTGCGCGCCGCCTCTTCATGTGCATCGCTTTTGGCCCTGATAATTTCAAGCCCAATGATGGTTGCCGCATATTCTGCGAGAATGAGGTCTTCTTCCAAATAGTTGCGTTCACGACGCGCAACGATTAACGTACCAAGTCTTTGGGCATTCCCTATGATCGGGACAGCCGTAATGAATTTTGAATAACTCGCAATGTCATTCTTAAAAATTTCCAGAACCGAATCTTGCGTCAAATTAAAAAGTGTTTCGTTATGCTGCAAAAGCCTTGCATTGTCTTCCGTATCAATAAACTGTTCACCCGATTCCGTCGATATGACGGCACTGTCTTCTTGGTCGAATAGGCTGACGCCAAGTATTTTGCTCTTTCTGTTGATGACGTAGACATTAGAGTCCAATATATTCATCATTGTGTAACACAAATCTTGAAATGAAAGCTGTGTTGCACCTGAGGTCTGCAAAATTCGATTCAGCCTTCTCATCTTTGACAAGATACTACTATCCAAGTTAGTCCTCCTAAATCTATTCAGTATAATCACAGTTTGGATTATGACACTTAATAAATTCTTTTTTCTTTGTTTTTTTCTTTACGAGAATATCGCCGCATTTAGGACATTTCTTGTCAATCGGCAGATCCCATGACACGAAGTGACATGCAGGAAATTCAGAGCACCCGTAGAAAAGTTTTAATTTTTTTGTCTTGCGCTCAATGATATCACCGTTTTCACAGGATGGGCACTTGACGCCAATTTTTTTAAGAATCGGCTTGGTATTATCACATTCAGGATAAT
Organism: Fusibacter paucivorans; assembly: GCF_018390735.1. Lineage (GTDB taxonomy): Bacteria > Bacillota > Clostridia > Peptostreptococcales > Acidaminobacteraceae > Fusibacter > Fusibacter paucivorans. The sequence continues at coordinate 5,178 of NZ_JAHBCL010000039.1, read as the reverse complement.
TGGAACATGCGAGAAATTTGCCATAGCGACCATGTCTAATCAACATCATTTTACCACATTTTTCACATGGAATGTCCGTTTCTTCAGTTAAATCAACTTTTTCGATTGCCTCATCAGCATTTTTCAGCATCGTTTCAAAAGGCGCATAGAAAACGCGAATAATTTCCTTCCATGACTGTGTGCCTTCTTCAACGTGGTCAAACTGCTGCTCCATGTTGGCTGTAAAGGCAATATCGACAATGGTATTAAAATAGTCATTCATTATTTCATAAATAATGAAGCCTAATTCCGTCGGTTTTAAACTCTTTTTTTCTTTTTCCACATAGCCTCTGCTGAGGATGGTGGTTATCGTTGGCGCATAAGTACTCGGTCTGCCAATCCCTTTTTCCTCCATCTCTTTGACAAGTGATGCCTCTGTATATCTAGCAGGCGGCTGTGTAAAATGCTGCGTTTTTTCAAATTCGCTGATATTGATAGTCTCACCGACTTCAAGTTCAGGTATAATGCGGTCAGCTTGCTTGCCAATCGTGTAAACCTTTAAAAAACCATCAAAGACGATTTTAGAGCCGCTCAGTTTGAAAAGATAATCGCCAATGGTCGTCTCAACACTATAACTTTCGTATTCAGCACTCGCCATAAACGCTGCAACAAAACGCATCCAAATGAGTTCGTAAAGTTTGTACTGATCTTTTGAAAGATTCGCTTCAACAACTTCAGGCGACAGCTCTACATAAGTCGGTCTAATCGCTTCATGTGCATCCTGTGCAGATTTTGCATTTTTAACCTTTTTCTCTGTACTGTTGACATACTCCGGTCCAAGATTTTCTTCAATATAAGATAGACAGCCTGCTTTAGCAATGTCAGAAATACGCGTTGAATCCGTACGCATGTACGTGATCAAACCAGTTGTACCCCTGCCTTTAATATTGATCCCCTCATAGAGTTGTTGAGCAAGCATCATGGTCTTTTTCGTTGTAAAACCGTAACGATTTGACGCTTCCTGCTGCAGTGAACTTGTAATAAACGGCAGCGAAGGGTGACGCTGTTTACGTTTTTTCTCTACTTTGGAAACCACACACGGCGCATCTTTAATTGAATCGATTATCGCATCTGTTTGCGCCTCATTCTCCAGTTCCATCTTATCGCCGGGTTTGCCGTAAAACTCCATTGCAAGTTTATTGGAATCGCCAGTTTTATGACCATTCGCAAATATTTTCCAGTATTCTTTACTGATAAAAGCCTGAATTTCTTTTTCACGATCGCAAATAAGACGTGTTGCCACAGACTGCACACGACCCGCACTCAAACCTTTCTTTACTTTTCGCCAAAGAATGGGACTAATGCTGTACCCTACCAATCGATCAAGGACGCGTCGCGCCTGCTGCGCATCGACGAGTTTTAGATCAATCTGCATCGGGTTTTTAACGGCATTTTTAACGGCATCCTTTGTAATTTCGTGAAAGGTTACGCGGCACTGCTCTTGTTCATCAATTCCCAATATATAGGCTAAGTGCCATGCAATGGCCTCACCTTCGCGGTCGGGGTCAGTTGCAAGATAAACGCGATCTGCCTTTTTAGCTTGTTTTTTAAGCTCCTTTATGACATCGCCTTTACCGCGAATATTGATGTAGTTCGGTTCAAAATCATGCTCTATGTCAACACCCATCTTGCTCTTCGGAAGATCCCTGATGTGGCCAATTGACGCGAGCACTTTAAAGTTTCTGCCCAAAAATTTTTCTATTGTCTTAGCTTTCGCAGGTGATTCCACGATAACGAGATTGTATGACATTCGAATTCACTCCAAAAAATTTATTTTGTCCTCTCAACTGTACTTAATAAATTTATATATAAAATTTCAAGTTGTCAAGCTTTAATTCTGCCACATTCTCATATCATCCCCACAAAATCTACGACGGTCCTCAGCGAAATGACAGCATCTCCACATCAGCTCCCTGCGCCCAGCGACTCGTTTCTGCCCAAATTGGAAATTTCATATCAGACATTGAAGCGACGTAAGACTAGCATATGTACAAAAATCTTCCAGAAGCAGTCTGGCAACTACCGCGTGCATCGTTTGGACATCTAAGTTCGCCAACGTTCTCAACTGTTCTATTTCGATAATGTTATATTTTTTAAGATAATGCAATACCTGTTTTTCGGTCTCCGATAAATGTGCCAATGAAACTTCTGAGCTGTTGGGTATTGTTTTTAAATCCAGCGCTGTCAAAATATCGCCAAAATCAACGAGCGGCACCGCGCCGTCAAAAATGAGTTGATTGGTTCCTTTGCTCACATCAGCATAGATATTGCCTGGAAGAGCAAAGACATCGCGCCCCTGCTCTGCCGCATATTTTGCTGTAATAAGCGAACCGCTTTTATGAGAAGCTTCAATGACAACGGTCGCTTGCGCAAGGCCGCTAATGAGTCGATTACGGTATGGGAAGTCATAACGGCGTGCATTTTCAACAAGCGGTTTTTCGCTAATCATCGTACCGCCACTTTCCAGAATAGCATGATAAAGCGTGCGATTAGCTTTGGGATAGACATTATGAACACCTGTTGCAACAACCGCTGCCGTAAATCCTTTCTCAGAAAGCGCCCCCTTATGCGCCGCCGTATCTATTCCCGACGCAAGGCCGCTGACCACCCCCACATCATGTCTTGCCAAAAAAGCCGCTAAGTCATAAGCGACGCGTAAGCCGTATGCCGATGGCTGCCGCGTTCCAACAATTGAGACAAGTTTCTTCTTATTTAATAAGGTATGTTCCCCTAAACAGAAAAGCACTTTTGGCGATTCTGCAATCAAACGAAGCGATGCTGGAAAGTCCCGCAGTTTAGGCAAGAGTATTTGCGTCCCCATTCTATCAATCTGTTGTTTAAAATCTTCAAATGCAGCTTTTGCCTTCGCATACGACTGACTGCATTCCATGCGAATCCCAAAAGCATGACAATGCTGAAAAACCCATTGCCAATCAATTTGTGCCTTTGAACCAAAGTGAGCAACTAACATCGCCCATTGACGCTTATTTATATGAAGAAAAACATGTCCTATAAAATAGTCCCATAGCACTGCTTCAACCATAACACGGTCCTCTGATTTTAGTCTGTCGCTCTGCCTATTATTCATTACCAGTACACACTCCTTTATCTCTCTTCGACTTCTGCTTTTCTGATTACACTTATCGTATTCTTTTGTTATGCAGCTTTTAGCTCATTGCAGGAACTGTTGACACTTTTGTGTCTAAAACGCATAGCACCCTCTAATAGTACCCTCTTACTGATATGCGATTGTGATTTTCTGCCTCTTTTCTAAACGAGTTTGCATTTTCTTATTGAGCTTCCGTCTGTCTCAAATTTTCGCCATAATAATAAATCGCTTCAAATAGGTGCTGCTCGTTGACGCAGGTCGAACCCTCTAATCCCGCTATCGTCCTTGCAATTGCTTCTATTTTGCTAAGGCTTCTCAAACTTAATTTGCCATTTTCATAGTAAGCATGCAGTTTGTTCTGAATCGTTTCTTCCAGCATCGTATGTTTATTTTGTTTTATCAATTGATAACGACAAATATTGGATGCCATCGCCGTTGAATCTACGCATTCACTTTTTTGACGGAACACATCTGCCGGAACGCGATCCATATAAACAATCATATCCATGCGATCAAGCATTGGTCCCGAAAGTTTTGCGTGATATTGCCGCAAGCGGCTTTCTGAGCAAGTACAGGCTTTGTACTGCGAGCCCTTATAACCGCAGAAGCATGGATTCATCGTAGCAACCAACTGAAATGCAGCTGGGAAAACAACGTGATTTTGCCCTTTCGTCAGTGCAATTTCTCCCGTACTCAACGGTTCACGCAGCGCATCAATCACTTCAGTTTTAAACTCCGAAAGTTCATCAAGTACCAAAATCCCCAAATGCGCTTTGCTGACCTCCCCCGGCAAGCATTTCAGCCCGCCACCCAGCATACCGGCACGACTGATGGTGTGATGAGGTGTTCTGATTGGTCGATTAAGGATATTGGCGACATGCATTTCGGGATTAGTCAAGCCGTGTATTTTGCTTATTTCAATACGTTCTGCAACAGAGGGTTTCGTTAAAACAGTCTTAAGTCGTTTCAAGATCATCGTTTTACCGCAACCCGGAGGACCGACAAATAAAATATTGTGGTGACCGGCCAGTGCAATTTCCAGTGCTCTGACCGCATTTGCTTGACCAATAATTTCCGAGTAGTCAATTGATGTCTCATCAGTTTTTTCCGCCTGATTGGCCGCATCTTGGCGTACTGATGGCATTAGCGCGTCTGTCATCAGAGCCTCTACCAGTTCCTTTAATGATGAAACGCCATAGAGCATCATCTCTTCATACACATCTCTTGGGCAAACATTATCAGCAGGCATAATCACTTTATCTATACCTTTGCTGCGAAAACCTTCCAACAGGCTATAAATACCAGAAACCGGCTTCAACATCCCATCGAGCGTCAATTCACCAATAACGCCAAAGGATGACAAGCGTTTTGAAAGCACCTCGTTTTGCGCTGCAAGAATCCCTAACGCCAAGGCCAAATCCAACTGTGCACCTTCTTTTTTTAAATGAGCCGGAGACATATTCTGTGTCATTCGCATAAGTGGAAACGCCATACCGCTGTTGACAATTGCCGCCCTGACACGTTCCTTTGATTCTCTGATAATCGGCCCCGGAAGCCCAACAATGTGATATTGCGGCATACCGTTTTGCAAATGTGTTTCTACTTCAACATGATAGCCATCAATGCCAATCATCACGGCACTGGAAAGTTTTGAATACATCCTGCACATCCCCATTTCTTACTGTCTCTTTATACTTTACCGTTGTTTCTCACATTGCTATTTGTTCATACTGTGTATCGAACGATAGCCATTCGAATTGTTATCATTTTGTTTATTATACATTATTTACCATTTTATCGCAAAAAAATATTGCCAGTTCTTTCAATTTGCAATTTTCAATTTCATCTGCTATTATTCATACGCCATCGCGAGTGCATTGATCGTCCGTATGCTTAAGTATTTCTTTACAAATCGGGTAGGAGAGAAAGTTAAATAACTTTCCCGACCTCCCACAGCACCGTACGTACGGGTCTCGTATACGGCGCTTCCCAAGTTTATGCATTAACAGTTTTGTATTTGTCAGAAAAGA
>NZ_JAHBCL010000038.1 GCF_018390735.1 Fusibacter paucivorans | reverse complement strand
TATCCGGTGACGATGGCGGAGGGGCTACACCTGTACCCATCCCGAACACAGAAGTAAAGTCCTCCAGCGCCGATGGTACTTGGCGGGAAGCTGCCTGGGAGAGTAGGACGTTGCCGGTTAACTGCCCTATGCATTTTTTATGCATAGGGTATCTCTATGATCAACAATAGGTGCGGAAGTGGCTCAGTGGTAGAGCATCGCCTTGCCAAGGCGAGGGTCGCGGGTTCAAATCCCGTCTTCCGCTCCATTTTAATGTTATAGATTTTGTGGTCGAGTGGCGAAGACCTAAGTTATTAGCACACAGTGGTAATGACTATAAAGGAAAACATTTGATCTGACGATCAAATGACACTTGCAAGGAATGATTTTTGGCTAACGCCAAAAACCGTTTCATAAACCGGTACATTCCTAACGGAAAATACCTTTTTTATGAAACTTCATCCGGTGACGATGGCGGAGGGGTTACACCTGTTCCCATCCCGAACACAGAAGTAAAGTCCTCCAGCGCTGATGGTACTTGGCGGGAAGCTGCCTGGGAGAGTAAGACGTTGCCGGTTAAAAGGCTCTATGTATGATATATGCATAGCGCCTTTTTTTTATATAAAAACGAAAGCAATAGAGACAATGGCGTGAATTTTGATTAAATGATGGACATTGGATTCAATAGTCATAAGTTTAAGCGCGTATAATCAAAAGATTTTAATTAAGCATTGACTTCAATGGAATGTCAATTTATAATATAATTAAGTAAATGCTTAATAGGATTTCCGAATAAAACTTGTGAGGTGAAAGAATGCATAAATTAATTGAAAGATTTAAAGCTTTAGGAGATGAAACGCGGTTTAAGATATTTTTATTATTAGCAGAGAATCAAATATGTGTAAGGGGATTGGCGAATAAACTAGGTATTTCTGAATCGGCAGTATCCCAGCATTTAAAAGTACTACGAGAAGCTGGACTGATCGTAGGTGAAAAAGTAGGTTATTTCACACACTATAAAGTGCAAAAAGGCGTTTTGAAAGAATTAGAAGGTGTTATTGGTGAATTGGCTAAAGATACCATTAATTTGCAGACGGTAAAGGAAGAATTGCATGTGGTTGATTTTGATTGTACCAAAGTTTGTGAAAATCAAAGTGAAAGATGTGGTGAAGTATGACTTATTTGTATGCTTTAGCTTCAATTGGCATTTTGACATCAAGCGTTGCGAATAAACAAAAAACAGTAAAAGCGCTGAAAATGGCTTGGGGCCTTTTTATAAAGATGCTGCCAATGCTATTGATTACATTATCAATGGTTTCAATCATTCTATATTTTTTTCCTGACGATGTAATCGCAAAATATTTAGGAACGAACGATTTGCTTTTAGGTGCTTTATTTGCTTCGCTCATTGGTGCAATATCACTGCTTCCCGGATTTATTACCTTTCCACTTTGTGGATTGTTACGTGAACAAGGCGTTAGTTATACTGTACTTGGCGCATTCACGACCAGTTTGATGATGGTTGGCATTGTTACCTACCCGATTGAGAAAAAGTACTTTGGGGCTAAATTGACGATTATAAGAAATTTGGCAGCATATACAATTGCTTTAATGGTATCTGCAATAATAGGCATCATTTATATGGAGGTTCAGTGATAAAAGGCAATGAGCATCATACAAAAAAACAGTCTGCAAAGCCAATGGTTGTGTTGCTGAGCTTCTATGCTGGCTATTTGGTAATTTCAAAAATCATGGCATTTGAGCCAGGTATAAAAATGGGCGATCATTTAATTTTCTTTGCAATTGATATGTTTAAGTTATTTCCACCTGCATTTGTACTGGTTGGTCTTTTCATGATATGGGTCAATAAAGAAACCGTAGAAAAATTCTTTGGCGAAGCATCTGGGATCATGGGGTATGTTGCGGCGATTGCGCTTGCATGTACAACGCTTTATCCTTTTGTCGTTGTATTGCCAATGGGTGCTGCGCTTAGTAAAAAAGGCGCAAGGCTAAGCATTGTATTGACATATTTGGGCGCAACGGCTATTTGTAGAATTCCGATGACGATCTTTGAAGCGAGTTATCTGGGGATAAAGTTTTCAATGATTAGATATGCTGTATCGCTTCCATTAATTATTCTATCGTCTGTCATAATAGAAAAAATCGTTGGTAAAGACTATATGGCAACAAATCATTTACTTGATTTAGAATAACGTCAAAATACTTGACATTCATTTAATATTCAGTATGCAATAAGGATGAATATAGATTGTCGCTTGAGGACTCAATGAATTCTGCATGGGTCCTTTTTTATTGAACGAATGAAAGGCATTAAGGGTTATGACAAAGCGGGTAAAATGTATTCAGAATATGATCTCGAAGGGAATGGTAGTGTGATGAAACCGTGAAATGTGAACAGGCGTGTCTGTCTTTCATACCGTTTAACAATGTGATATGATAAAAGTGGAGGCGAGCATATTTATGCGAGTTTATGAAACTAATTTAAATGAAGAAAAATTCAAACCGCTGCAAAGTGATTGCTTGAATTGCAGCGGTTTATGCTGTGTGGCGTTGTATTTTTCAAAAACAGATGGTTTTCCAGAAAATAAAGATGCTGGTAAGCCGTGTCTGTACTTGCAGCAGGATTATCTTTGCAAAATTCATGAGAGCCTTGCGTGTAAAAACATGAAGGGGTGTATTGGATACGATTGCTGTGGTGCAGGTCAAGCTGTGACGGCGATATATAAAGGCGAGACGTGGAAAACTTTGCCTGAAAAATCACAAGAAATATTTAATGTCTTTAAGATTATCTTTCAGCTTCATCAAATGCGCTGGTTTCTGCTGGAAGCGAGTATGATGACGCATGCGAAAATATTGGCACCAAAGATTAATGCACTAATTGAAGAGAATAGACGGTATTGCTCAAACTCACCAACTGACCTTATATCATTGGATTTAAAGCATTACAAGAAACAGGTAAATGGACTTTTAAAAGAAATCGGTAGAATGTTAAGGACTCATTTTCCAAAGCAATCAGAAAATCACGCGATAGATTATATGGGACGCAATTTTAAAAATAGAAGTTTTGACGGTTTTGATTTTAGTATGCTTTTACTGATTGCATCAAATTTTAGCGGCTGTACATTCTCCGGCGCTAATTTTTTAGGAACGGATCTGCGTGATTGCTGTTTTAATGGTGCCAACTTAAGTGAAACCGTATTTTTAACACAAATGCAGGTCAACGCGGCTCGTGGGGATGCGAACACACAATTGCCAAGATTTTTGACCCGGCCAGTGACGTGGCGCTAGCTGTTTCGAGATGCATCATGCAGCTAAGGGCAGACTGTGATAAAAGCATTTAATATGATTGGTTGCTCGATAATGAGCGATCATGAAGAGCGTAAATAAAATGAAGTATCCAATTAAAGAGGCGATGAAACAATGCGACAGATTATACATTTTGATATTGATGCTTTTTATGCATCGGTGGAACAGCTGGATCATCCCGAATATCGACATAAGCCGATTATTGTCGGCGGCGATTCGGATCGAAGCGTTGTAGCGACATGTTCGTACGAAGCGCGAAAATTCGGTGTTCGAAGTGCGATGAGTGCGGTTGTCGCCAAACGGCGATGTCCGGAAGGGATCTTTGTCTATCCGAGAATGCAGCGCTATCAAGAAGTCTCTAGAAAAATTTTTCGCTATATTGAAAGTATTGACTGTGATTTGCAAAAAGTATCCATTGATGAAGGCTACTTAGATATTACGCCGTTAAAAATTGAACCGATGCAGTTTGCGAAACAATTAAAGGAAGCAGTTTTTGCCTTAACTGGGCTGACCATTTCTGTAGGGATATCTTATAATAAATTTTTAGCAAAACTGGCATCGGATTGGAATAAGCCTGACGGGATTTTTGAAATTACGCCTTCAGATGTTCCTGACATATTGTTGCCGTTGCCAATTATCAAAATTCATGGTCTTGGTAAGAAATCATGTGAGAAGCTCAATCGCATTGGCATTTTCACCATTGAGGATTTATATCAATATCCTCAAGTTGCCGTTGCGCAGATTATTGGCGAAACGTTTTCGAAAGAAATTATTGATCGAATTCATGGTATTGATAACCGACCGGTAGAAGTTAGTCAGGAGCGGAAATCTTACGGCAAAGAGATGACGTTGGATGAAGATACGATGGATCGTTTGCTGTTGGACGATATTTTAAGACAATATCTCGAGCGGATTATTAAAGCACTTGCAGAAAAGCAATTGATGGCAAAAACAGTGACGATTAAAGTCAAATATCATGATTTTGAACAGTTCACACGTAGTCATAGCCTTGAACGGGCGACGATTAACACGAAGATGCTCTTTGAAGCTTATGAAATCTTATTTCGTCAAACACAGTTTGAGAAGCCCGTTAGACTAATTGGCATCACGTTGTCGAATCTGGAGGCAATGGGTTTTAAACAGTTTAACCTATTAGAGGAGATTGACTAAACCTCGCTGTTAAATCTGCGCAATAAATAGGATGTGTAAAAAGTGTACGAACATGACAAAAGGTGCTAGTTCTACTTTTTGATGTTCTATGATATAATATTGGAAACGTTACCGAAAACGTTTCCAATATTAAGATGAGGTAAGTTTCCCATGAAAGCAGTGAATATAAAGGACATTGCCCGTATTGCAGGCGTTGGTGTCGCGACGGTATCACGTGTGATTAACCATCACCCTGATGTAAAAGAAGAGACGCGGCAGCATATTCTACAAATTATAGAAGAATATAAATACATACCCAACAATAGCGCTCGATACCTTAAGCGCTCGGAAAGTAATGACGTTGGTATCATTATCAAAGGGATCTACAATCCTCTCTTTGCAGAAATGATGCAAAAAATTGAACGCATTTTATCACAAGTTGGGTATACGGTCATGTTGCATCACCACATGGACATGGCGATTCGGGATATGGATGTTGCACAGGAATTTGTCAAAGAAAAGCGGTTAAAAGGCCTTATTTGCCTTGGTGGTGATTTTGAAGATGTGCAAACAGAGGAAGTAAAGCGGATGAACGTCCCAATGATTTTAACATCGGCACTCCAAAATGAGGCGCTGGATCGAAAGGTTTATTCCAGTGTTGGTATTAACAATGAAGTCGCTGCTTTTGAAATTGTCAATTATCTATGTATGACCGGACACCAAAAAATTGGCATTATCACCACAGGTGAACATGACCAGAGTATTGGCGGTAGGCGCACACAAGGCTATATGCGTGCCTTGTCAACACATGGCATAGCCAAAGTAGATGAACGGTTTGAGGTTGGGGATTACACTTTCGAATCCGCCTACCTAGCGATGAAGCGACTATTGGTAAAGGCGCCGGATCTTACAGCGGTCTTTGCTATTTCAGACATTATGGCTATTGGTGCAGCACGCGCTATTCACGAAGTAGGCAAAAGCATCCCAAAAGATATAGCGCTTGCGGGATTTGACGATATTGATTACGCGGCTTATTATGATCCGCCGCTAACGACGGTGAAGCAGCCCCTCGAAACATTGTCAGAGACAACGGCAGAGCTTATGATTGCTTTATTAGAAGACCGTAGTGAACATGAGCACGTGATGTTGCCGACAACTTTAAAAATTAGAAAGACGACTTAGCTGAACCGGTTTAAGGTAATTTATTGGAGGTTGAAATGAAAGCAATGATTTTAATGATCTTGAAATCGGAATTTGCGAAGGATTTTGAGACAGCAAATAGGCAGCAGCTCTATTATGCTATATCAAAAGCGATTATGACAGAGATAGCAGATTCTTGGCAAACAAGCCTTGCAAAATCTGCGAAAGGCAAACAAGCCTATTATTTTTCTGCGGAATTTTTGATGGGAAGAGCACTCGGCAATAACTTGCTGAACTTAGGCGATACACCTGAAATCACTGCGTTATTGGCAGATTATCATATTGATTTAAAAGATTTGGAGAATCAGGAGGCGGATGCAGGCCTTGGAAATGGCGGATTAGGGCGCTTAGCCGCTTGCTTTTTAGAATCAGCAGCGACGATGGCTTTGCCGCTGCACGGTTATGGTATTCGCTATCAGTACGGCTTGTTCAAACAGACATTTAATGATGGCTTTCAAGTTGAGATACCGGACGATTGGCTAAAATATCCGGAGCCGTGGTCAATTAGAAGGGACGATGAAGCTTTAACAATACATTTTGCAGATGGTGATATCCGTGCAATTCCTTATGACACGCCGATTATTGGTTATCGCAATCACCAAATCAACACGCTGAGGTTATGGCAGAGTGAGGCGATTTTACCATTCGATTTTGACGCTTTTAATGAGCAGGCATATGATTTGGCGGTTGCCGAAAAAAATCGCGCAGAAGCCATTTGCAAGGTATTGTATCCCAATGATTCAAAAGATGAAGGTAAAAAATTAAGGTTAAAACAACAATACTTTTTTGTATCAGCATCTCTACAGGATCTCGTGCGAAAATTTGTGGCAACAGGTGATTCGTGGGAATGCTTTCCGGAACGATATGCAGTACAGTTAAATGATACGCATCCTGTTGTTGCCGTGCCAGAGTTGATACGTATTTTAATGGACGATTACCATATCCGTTTTAACCGCGCTTTTAAAATTGCGCAAAAAACATTTGCTTATACCAATCATACGATTTTACAGGAAGCACTTGAAAAATGGCATATCAGTTTTTATAAATCATTGCTGCCGCGCGTTTATGAAATCATTCAAAAAATTGATCGGCAGTTTATGAATGAATTCAAAGAATCTGATATGCCGGCGGCACATATTCAGCAGATGCGTATTATTCAGGATCACATGGTTCACATGGCGTATTTGGCGATCTACGGTTCACATTCTGTCAATGGCGTTGCGGCACTTCACACAGATATTTTAAAGCAGATTGCATTGAAAGACTGGTATGAACTCTTCCCAGAACGGTTTAACAACAAGACCAATGGCATTACCCAAAGGCGATGGCTCAAGTTTGCAAACCCTGAGTTGTCAGCGTTGATTACAGAATGTTTGGGAAACGAATCATGGATCACGCATTTGAGCGAACTGAAGGGGCTTGAAAAATTTGCAGATGATGAGGTTATTCTTTCGCGTTTTATGGCGATAAAGCAGCAGCGCAAGCAAGTTCTTGCAGATTATATACGAGAGAACGAAGGGGTTGCATTGGATCCTAAAGCACTCTTCGATATTCAAATCAAGAGACTGCACGAATACAAGCGTCAGTTGCTCAATGCTTTTCAAATTTTGCATCAATATTATGAACTGTTGGAAAATCCGGAAAAAGAGATTGTCCCACGGGTTTATATTTTTGGTGCCAAAGCGGCGCCGGGTTATTATCGCGCTAAAGGGATTATCAAGTATATTAATGAAATTGCGAAAAGAATTAATGATGATCCTGTTGTCGCTGGGCGAATAAAAGTACATTTTGTCGAGAATTATAACGTTTCCTATGGAGAACTGCTCTTTCCGGCAGCGGATTTGTCGGAACAAATTTCTACTGCGGGCAAAGAGGCATCTGGTACCGGGAATATGAAGTTTATGCTCAATGGGACGCCGACAATAGGCACACTTGATGGTGCGAACATTGAAATTGTTGAAGAAGCTGGGATTGAAAACAACTTTATCTTTGGTGCAAAGGTGGAGGAACTTGAAGCGCTGAACGGAAGCTATGACCCTGTAGAATACTATTTAACGAATCCAAAACTCAAACGAATTGTCGACACACTGATTGACGGCACCTTTTCAGATGGCGGTACGGGTATGTTCCATGAACTATACAGTTCGCTGATGCAGGGAGCATCGTGGCATCGTGCAGATAATTACTTTCTGCTTTATGATTTTGAGGATTATGTAGCCGCTCAAGCGAAGGTTTCAGAATCGTATGAAGACCCTATTGGCTGGGCTAGAAAATGTTGGTTAAATCTCGCAAATGCGGGTAAATTCAGTTCCGATAGAACGATTTTGCAATATGCTGAAGATATTTGGCAGATCAAATCGATTGAGGTATAATAAAACGAGGCGCCTCTTGAGGCGCCGATTTTAACAACACGCAATAAAAAATAAGTACACAATGAAATGAAAAATAACGGAGGCGACCATGTATATTGGCATAGACCTTGGTGGAACGAATATTGCCGGCGGGCTGGTGAATGATGAAGGTGTTATTGTCATGAAGAAATCAGTGCCAACGTTGACAGAACGCGGCAGTGAAGCGGTTATAGAAGATATTGCACATGTTATTCAGATGTTAATTGATGCAAACACATCAAACCAGAAACCAATTGCCGTTGGCATTGGCATTCCGGGTGTCTCTGATCCCATAACGGGAGATGTGCCCGTCTGTATAAACTTAAATTGGTATAATGTACCACTTAGACGACGTTTACAGGAACAGATTGACTTACCGATATTTATTGATAATGATGCAACCGTTGCAGGTGTTGCAGAATTTGAAATCGCACAGGAAGGCCGATATAAAAATGCTGTATTATTAACACTCGGAACAGGTATTGGCAGCGGCATTATGATTGACGGCAAAATGGTATCCGGTCATCACGGTATTGGTTCGGAATTCGGTCATACAATCGTTGGCGAAAATTTCTATACTTGTAATTGTGGCCATAACGGCTGTCTGGAGACCTTCTCATCATCGACGGCCATTATCAAGTATATGCGCCATCGAATTAATGATGAAGGTGCACAAAGTGATGTTGTGGCGATGGCTGATGGCAATACCGCAAATATTAATGGTGAAATGATATTTAAAGCAGCGATGAACGGAGATCTGCTTGCTGTTGAAACCATTGATAGACTTGTTAAATACCTTGCCATTGGCATGATCAATCTCGTAGCGACACTGGATCCTGAAATCATCTTATTAGGCGGAGGTCTATCTATGGCGGGAGATTTTCTGCTTAATAAAGTAGTTGCAGCACTGCATGAATTGAAATACTATAAGGCACTGCCAATTGCAAAAGTGGCGATTGCAAAGCTCCGGAATGATGCGGGCATTGCAGGTGCCGCAATGTATGCCAAGCTGCATATGGCGTAAGCAATCACAAGACGCTCGGGCACTGTCTGCGGCGTAAAAAAGTATCGAAACACCATAGGCAATGGAATCGTCATGCAAAATGATTCTATTGCGCGTTATGAGGAGGCAGCGATGAACCATATTAAATTTGATTACAGTCAGGCATTATTGAATGCAAGCGAATTTGAACACCTTAAAGGACACGTACAATTAGCACATCAGATGTTGCATGAGAAAACAGGTGCCGGCAACGATTACGTTGGCTGGGTGGACTATACAAAGAAGTTAACAGAAGCTGAAATAAATGATATCCAGCAAACGGCAGACATGATTCGCGAAACGGCAGATGCTTTTATCATTATTGGGATTGGCGGTTCTTATCTTGGTGCTAAAACAGTTTTGGATGCACTAATGCATCCATTCCATAATGAATTGCCAAAATCAGAGCGAAAAGCGCCAAAAATCTATTTTGCCGGCAATCAGATCAGCAGTACATACATGGCTTATCTCTTAGAACACATTGAAGGTGAAAATGTCTATGTGAACGTTATATCAAAATCGGGAACGACTACTGAGCCGGCGATTGCTTTTAGATTATTAAAGGCCGCTTTAGAAGCGAAACACGGTAAGGAAGGTGCACAAAAACGTATCATTGCGACCACTGACCGCGCGCGCGGTGCGCTGAGAACGCTTGCCGATAAAGAGGGCTATAAAACATTTGTCATCCCTGACGATGTCGGTGGCCGTTACTCTGTGATAACACCTGTAGGGCTTTTGCCGATTGCCGTTGGGGGTATTGATTTAAAAGCGTTCTTAAAAGGTGTCAATGATGGTGTTGATGCATTTGCCAATCCATTAGTGGCAGAAAATCCTGCGTACCAATACGCAGTTTTGCGAAATGTGCTCTACCGTAAAGGGAAGGCCATTGAAGTGCTCGTCAACTACGAACCGTCAATGGCTTTTTTGGCTGAATGGTGGATGCAGCTCTTCGGTGAGAGTGAAGGCAAGGACAATATGGGTATTTTCCCGACAAAGATGAATAATTCGACAGATTTGCACTCAATGGGTCAGATGATTCAAGACGGTCCTCGCATTATGTTTGAAACAGTCGTAACACTGGATGCCGTTGAGAAAGATATCGTATTAGAGGCAGATGCAGATAATCTCGATGGTTTGAATTACTTGGCAGGCAAAAAAATGAGTGCAGTGAATGACAGCGCTTTTCAAGGGACTGCAGAAGCGCATGTTGACGGCAATGTGCCAAACCTGCACATCAGCTTGTCTAAATTGGATGCATATCACTTGGGACATCTCATGTACTTCTTTATGAAAGCGTGCGGCGTCAGTGGTTATCTCATGGGCGTTAATCCATTTGATCAGCCTGGTGTCGAAGCGTATAAGAAGAACATGTTCAGGTTGCTTGGAAAGCCAGTGTGATAAAATGATTTGTATGACTGATGAAAGACGCTTGTAATTAGTCATACATCCAAATGTAAAAGGGTTAGTTGCCGCTCGATCATAGATGAATGAATGATCGAAATGTGAAAGATCATAAGACGGAGAATGCTATCATTTGATTGAAACTGTTTGCGTACAGAAGAGACATCACTGTGCGCAAACAGTTTTCTTATTTTGCAGTTGTTTTGGCAGTTGTCATGTTAGAATGACAGGTACCGCTATGGACTAATAGTGTCGAACGCATACTTTTTTGATATAGTGCTTTTGGATTATTCTTGTTTTTTTAAGATTTGGATATGGACAGCAAATTCGCCTTCTGATACAATATATAGCGTAGTGAAAAATATTTCGTTACTAAATATTGTGTCTAAAACGGGGTGTAGAACATGAAAGTCACAAAGAGAGACGGAACGGTCGTAGATTTTGAAATCGGTAAAATTGTCCGAGCGATTGAAAAAGCAATGAAAGAGACTACGAAGGGCGTCGACAGTACGTTGAGCCAGACAATTGGCGCAAAAATTGAACAAGCAGCATTAGATAGTGAAAACATGATTTCCGTCGATGAAATTCAAGACCTTGTTGAAGATTTGCTAATGGGAAGTCCACGCAAAGATGTTGCGAAGAAATATATTATCTATCGAAGTGAGAAAGATAAAACGCGCATGACGCGTAAAAAAGAAGACCATCAGCTTTTGACGGATGAATTTATCAGTAAATACAAGCATTTAGATTCGCCAATGCGACAGCTTGGCAATTTCGTTTATTATCGAACTTACTCAAGATGGCTGCCTGAAGAAAAGCGAAGAGAGTATTGGTGGGAAACGGTTCGGCGTGCGGTGGAATATAACTGTACGATTGTGAAAACAACACGAGCTGAAGCCGAAGAATTGTTTGACAGCATTTTTCATCTCAGACAATTTTTATCCGGCAGAACTTTTTGGGTTGGCGGCACACCGGTGGCAAAGCATTATCCGATGGCGAACTACAATTGCAGTTTCCAGATTATCAATAGTTTTGATGCTTTTAAAGATATCTTTTACCTCTTGATGATCGGATCCGGTGTTGGCGTCCGTATCTTAAAAGAAGATGTTGCAGGCCTGCCAAAAGTCAGAACGGATTTTGAAGTGGTGCACAAAGACTATGCACCGTTGCCGAGAGCAGAGCGCGAAGATAACACGAGTCTTGAGTTTTTCTATAACAACACGGTTAAAATTACCATTGGTGATTCGAAAGAAGGTTGGGTACAGTCACTGGACTTCTTCTTAAAGCTCATTCATACGAACGAATACCGTAATATTAAAACCATTATTATTGATTATGATCATGTAAGACCAAAAGGCGAGAAATTAAAAACATTTGGCGGGACCGCAAGTGGTCATACGAGCCTCAAAAATATGTTCCATAAAATTGATCGCGTCGTTAAGAAACTTGGCATGCTGCTGGAAACAAAACTCGTAAAATTAAGAGCCATTGATTGCCTCGATATAGCAAATGTTATTGGCGAAAATGTTGTTGTTGGCGGTGTTAGAAGGACTGCCGAAATTGTGCTCGTCGATTCAGATGATACTGAATGCATTGAAGCAAAATCCAACCTCTACTATATGGAAGACGGCAAATGGATTGTTAATGAAGAAGTGCTTCACCGTCAAATGAGTAATAATTCAATTTACTATACTGAAAAGCCAAGTCGTGAAAAGATTAAATGGCAGCTTGAAAGAATGCGTTATTCTGGTGAACCAGGATGGGTTAATGAAGTGGCAGGCTCAAAACGCAGACCGAATTTTAATGGCGTTAACCCCTGTGGTGAGATACTGCTCGACAATAAAGGGCTTTGCAATTTGACAACGTTAAATGTCTTTGCCTTTGTTGAAGACGGAAAGCTGGATACAGCGGCTTTGTTAAAAGCACAGCGACTATCGGCGCGTTGCAGTTATCGAATGACTTGTGTGGAACTGGAACTGCCGCTTTGGAATAATGTACAACAGCGTGATAAACTCTTAGGCTGTTCTGTAACAGGATGGCAGGACATGGTTAATGCAACGGCAATGACATACGATGAACAGGCGGCGCTGCTTAGAACGATGCGAGATGTGGCGAGAAAAGAAGCAGAAATGTATGCGGCTGAATTGGGCGGCAGAACACCAATTCTCGTTACAACGGTTAAACCGGAGGGGACATTGTCTCAGCTGCCAATCGTTTCAAGCGGTGTTCACTATTCGCATGCACCTTACTATATCCGCCGTGTTCGCATTAATGCGCACGATCCTTTGGTACAGGTATGTGAAGAACTGGGCTATCCGGTTTTCCCGGAAGTTGGGCAAGAAATGGAAACCTGTACGACAAAGGTTGTTGAATTCCCTGTAAAAGCACCGGAGGGCAAGACGAAGTATGATGTAACGGCGATTGAACAACTTGAAAACTATAAATTGTTTATGGAAAATTATGTTGACCATAACTGCTCAATCACAGTTCATGTAAGACCTGATGAGTGGGAAGCCGTCGAAGAATGGGTGGATGAGCATTGGGATGACATTGTGGCACTTTCATTCCTGCCGCTTGATGATTCCTTCTATCAGATGTTGCCATATGAACAAATTTCCGAAGCAGAATACGAAGAACGCGCAGCGGCAATGAAACCATTTAGGCCGTCGCTGATTACGAAATATGAAAAAGAAGAAGTCGAGTTTGACGTGGGTGTCGATGGGTGCGAAACCGGTGCCTGCCCAGTGAGATAGTTCTAGCGGATAATCCGCGAAAGAGAAGAAGCTGTTTGGAAATGGCCTACGCTGTCATGCCCAAACAGCTTTTACTTTTATAAAAGAATAGCTCAAGCGGTTTGAACGTCATTGGAGAAACTCAAATCTTATTGAAATAAGAAAACTTGAGACTAAAATGAGTTTTGCATATGCTTTGAATATTACTGAAAGCCTGCTCAAAGGTATTACAAAAATGAAAAAAAATAATACAGTGAAAAGGCGTATAATAAAGTTAATTAATATTTAGGAGGGCGAAATGAATACGCGTGAAATCATGGCTGTTGCATTAAAATTAGCGGGTCTTGATGAAGTCCCTGCCGATTCGACGATTAGTGTTGAAGGTGACAACATCAAGAAAGTGTTATTTGGCGTCGATATGGAAACCGCAGAGCTCATGCTTGCGAAATCTTTAGGCTATGATCTCGTTATCAGCCATCATCCCAAAGCAGATGAAGCAATTATTAACTTCCATGAAGTGATGGATATCCAGATTAAACGGATGATCGCTTTTGGTGTTCCAATAAATAAAGCGCAAAAGATGCTGAGAGCAAAAAAGAATACAGTCGATATTGGCCATCATGTCATGAATTATGATCGTGTATCATCTGCGGCGCGGCTGATGGGGATGCCGTTTATGAACATTCACATGCCCGCAGACCTTATTGGTGAGAGGTATGTACAGCGCCATTTAGATGATCGATTTGAGGCAGATCCCTTTGCCAAACTCAGCGATGTCATTGATGCGCTTTCAGAACTCGACAGCTATAAGAAAGCAGTGACAAAACCGGTGATAAGATGTGGTGCGCCTGACGATTATGCAGGTAAAATTGCAGTGCTCTATGCCGGTGGGACCAACGGCGGCGAAGACGTCTACAAAGCATATTTTGAAGCAGGCGTTGGCACGATTGTCGCGATGCATGCACCGGAGAGCGTCATTGATGCCGTACGTACTCAAAACATAGGCAATATCATTGTTGCAGGCCATATGGCCAGTGACAGTATTGGTATTCAAATAATAATTAGGGCTCTTGAAGAAAAAGGATTGAATATTACACCGTTCTCTGGGGTATTATAAAAGACGCAGCAATGTGTCTTTTTTTGTACATTTTTGTTTGCATATTTGAAATAATTGTGAAAATCAGAAGGATTTTTTACACTTATATCGAATATTACAAATAATGTGAATATTATAATAAATCTGCACAGAGAGGAGAACTATTATATGAAGAATTACACAGTAGACAAGATAAGGAATGTAGCATTCTTGGGGCACGGCGGTAGCGGCAAGACCACTTTAACGGAGGCCTTGCTGTATACCGCAAAAGTAACGAAAAGAATGGGAAAGGTTGATGACGGCAATACTGTTTCTGATTTCGATAAAGAGGAAATCAACCGAAAATTCAGCATAGGAACCTCTGTAATTCCGATCGAATGGCAAGATCATAAGTATAATTTCCTTGATACACCTGGTTATTTTGACTTCGTAGGCGATGTTTTTAGTGCGCTTCGAGTTTCGGGTGGTGCAGTTATTCTATTAGATGCGTCTTCCGGTATTGAAGTTGGGACTGAAAAGGCATGGAACAATACGGAAAAACGCAAAATGTCAAAAATTATCTTCATCAATAAGATGGATAAAGACAATGTCAATTACGTCAAACTCATCAAAGATTTAAAAGATACCTTTGGCAAAAAAATTGCACCGTTTGCGCTGCCAATTGGCGAAGGTGATTCTTTTAAGGGCTTTGTCAATGTTGTTGATCAGATAGGCCGTGAATTCAATGGCAATGAATGTGTTGATACTGCCATACCAGAAGATATGGTACAGCGCGTCAAGCCAATTAGGGATTTGCTCATCGAAGCTGTTGCAGAAAGCGATGAGGACCTGATGATGAAATATTTTGACGGTGAAGAATTTACAACAGAAGAAATACACGAAGGGCTTCGAAAAGGTGTTATCTCCGGTGAAATCGTACCAGTACTCGTCGGTTCGGCTGACAAGCGCATTGGTATTCATACACTCATGGATATGATTTATGACTTTTTCCCAACGCCAAAAGAGCTTCACGACGGTGAATATGTGGGGATGGATCCATATACAGAAGAAGAAAAAATGGTGACCCTCGATGAAAATGGGCCGTTCTCAGCACTTGTCTTCAAGACAATCGTTGACCCATTTGTCGGTAAAATATCGCTGTTTAAAGTGTACTCTGGTGCGCTTCAAAAAGACATGGAAGTCATTAATGCCAATCGAGATGAGAAAGAGCGCATTGGATCGCTTTTCTTGCTGAGAGGCAAAGAACAGATTGAAGTCGAGCGCGTTGTTGCCGGTGATATTGGCGCGATAGCCAAGCTGCAGTATACAGAAACAGGTGATACACTTTGTGATAAGGAACATCCCGTTAAATATGTAAGTATTAATTTGCCAAAACCTGCACTGTTCCTCGCCATTGAACCGAAATCGAAAGGCGATGAAGAAAAGATTTTTTCTTCGCTGCATCGCTTAACAGAAGAGGATCCATCATTTAATATTGAACGGAATGCAGAGACAAAACAGACACTGATAGGCGGACAGGGAACGATGCAGATTCAAGTCATCACCAGCAAGCTAAAAAATATCTTTGGTGTTGAGGTCGTGTTGGCAGACCCGAAAATCCCTTATCGTGAAACGATCAAAGGCGTTGCAACTGTGCAGGGAAAACATAAAAAACAATCTGGTGGTGCCGGTCAGTATGGGGATGTTCACGTGAAATTTGAACCCGCCAACGAACCGTTTATCTTTGAGGAAAAAATATTTGGCGGGTCTGTGCCGCGCCAATATATACCAGCAGTTGAAAAAGGACTTACAGAAGCATGTGAAAAGGGGATCTTAGCAGGCTTCCCTGTGGTTAATATCAAAACGACACTTTTAGATGGTTCTTATCATGCTGTTGACTCATCAGAAATGGCGTTTAAACTCGCTGCGCACATTGCTTTCAAACGCGGCATGGAACAAGCACAAGCTGTTCTTTTGGAACCGGTTGTCCATGTTGAAATTTATATTCCCGATGAGTACATGGGTGATATAATGGGGGATATGAACCGACGACGCGGTCGTATTTTAGGAATGGAACCGGATGAAGTCGGCTATCAAAAGGTTATTGCCGAAGCACCGCAATCAGAAATGTTTGCCTATGCCACAGATTTAAGATCAATGACACAGGCGCGAGGTTGGTTTAGCATGCGCGTCGTGCGATATGAAGAAGTGCCAATGCAGATTGCCGTGAAAGTAATCGAACAGGCAAAGGCCGAGTAGAAACCAAATGTCTATAGCCGGTTGCTCTTGAGAGGGCAGCCGGTTTTTTGCGTTATGTTTCAGCAGTTCAAGGGTTGCTGGATTGGTTGGTTGTAAGATCGTATATCAGGTGTTTTCATGTTGTTAAAAGTTCGTTATAATAAGGTATCAATAAGATTAGTCATAAAAAGATCAGTAGAAGGATGGCTAAAGAATCCTAGAGATGCGCTATTGCAGAGGAAGGGAGCAAAAGATGTTTCGGTATAACTTCGATGAACATGCCAATGATGTGATCAACTATGCGTTTTCTGAAGCTCGAAATATGGGACACCGCTTTGTCGGCACAGAACATCTCATGCTTGGGTTGTCTATGTTGAAACAGTCTGGGATTTATCAGACTTTTGAATATTATAAAATTACGACGGCGCAGCTTCGAACAGAAATTATCAAGTGTATTGGCCGTGGAGAAACAGATCAGGGGATTGAAGACTATACGCCGCGTGCGAGAATGTGTTTGGAGCAAAGTCGGCACTATGCCGCGCTTACAGAAAGCCAGGAAATTATGGCGGAGCATTTGTTTATCAGCATTATGCAGGATAAAGCGTCGAATGGCTATAAGATCCTCTCAAAGATCAGTCTCAATGTGATGAATATTTTGGATCGTGTCTTTGAACAGACGATATCAAAACCTCAAACCAATGTTATAAAACAGCGGGAAGCAACACAGCGAGACATCAAGCTTTTTGATCTCGAAATGGATTATGATCAGCCGGCTATTGACGTCAAAATTGAAAAAATGACGACGAACCTTACAGAATTTGCAAAAGAGGATGTATTGGGTCCCGTCTTTGGCAGAGAAGCGGAGATTAATCGATTGATTCAAATCTTGACGCGCAAAACCAAAAATAATCCCTGCTTGGTGGGTGAACCCGGTATTGGCAAAACCGCTGTTGTACATGGGCTGGCCAAGGCGATTGTAACAGGTGCTGTTCCTGCATCGCTTGCCAAGAAACAGATTTTATCCGTTAATGTAGGGGCGCTAGTTGCAGGAACCATGTACCGAGGTCAATTTGAAGAACGACTGCAGCAATTAATCGATTTTGTTAAGCGCGATTCAAAGTATATGCTGTTTTTTGATGAAATACACACGCTTATTGGACTAGGTGCCACTGGTGAAAAATCAATGGACGCCATGAGTCTATTAAAGCCATATCTAACATCCGGTGAAATACAAATTATTGGTGCGACAACGGTGATGGATTATGAAAAATATATTGTCGTCGATTCAGCACTTTCAAGGCGTCTAGTGAAAGTTGCCATTGAAGAACCGGATGAAGCGCAAACGATGTACATTTTAGAACATGTTAAACATCACTATGAGACCCATCATGAAGTTGTGATTACAGAAGAAGCGCTCCGAACCGCTGTGAAGCTGAGTATGCGTTACCTGTTGCAGCGGAAACTCCCTGACAAGGCGATTGATATCATTGACGAAGCGTGTTCTAGAAGACGACTTGAAAGTTTGAAAACAGTCAAGATCGTAGATGAACTTCGCTATCGGCTGCAACAGTTTAAAGCCCAAAAAGAGCAAGCGATACTGACGATGGATTTCGATATGGCATCACAGCTTCAGCGGGAAGAAAAGCGTATCCTAGACCATATTGAACGAAATGATCAAGCGAGACAATTGATGGAGCAGCGCAAATTAACCGTTGATGTCATTGATGTAGAACGCGTGATTTCAGAATGGGCCAATATTCCCGTCCAGCGATTATCAACGCGTGAACGTGAGCAAATGCGACACTTGGAAGCATTGATTTCGGAAAAACTAATTGGTCAGGCACAAGCTGTTGACACCGTGTCAAGAGCACTCAAACGTTCACGCGTCGGATTGAAAGATCATAAACGTCCTGTGGGGAGTTTTTTATTTGTTGGGCCGACTGGTGTGGGAAAAACAGAGATGACGCGTATCATTGCTGAAATCGTTTATGGCGGCATGCAGCATATGATTCGTTTTGATATGTCGGAATACATGGAGCGCCATAGTGTTTCGAAACTGATAGGTGCGCCGCCGGGTTATGAAGGACACCGTGAGGGAGGATTACTGACGACAGCTTTGCAGCAGCAGCCGTATACGGTGCTCGTCTTTGACGAAGTGGAAAAGGCACACTTAGATGTTCTCAACCTATTGCTGCAAATGATGGATGAAGGAAAGGTGACGGATAGTCGAGGGATCCAGGCAGATGTACGAAATGCACTGATTATCATGACGTCAAACCTAGGTGTTGAATCACTGAAGCAGCGTATACTCGGGTTCTCAGAAAATGATACGCCGGCGTTTGCGTTTTATGAAGAACGGCTTCGCGAAGCTGCAAAAAAATTCTTTAAGCCGGAATTTATCAATAGGTTGGATGAAATTATTGTGTTTTCGCCACTTACAGTAGAAGCTATGGAAAAGATTGTAACAATGCAGCTTGATGCCTTTATTCAACAGATGATGGAAAATGGTTGTACGCTAACCTATAATCAAGAGGTCATAAGCCATGTAGCGAAGGCCTGTATGTCTTCGGAATATGGTGCGAGACCTATCAGGCGTTATCTTGATCGACATGTTAAAGATGCAGTGGCCGATCGGTTGTTGGCAGAGTTAGAATCACCGAAAGCGCTCCATTTGGATTTAGAAGCTGATGAAATTGTCGTCAATGAATATACAGGATAACGAAGAATGCATTAAAGCATTTATACAAAAGTGTGACAAGATGAAATGAGGTAGACAAATATGGCAAAAACAAAGACGGTGTTTATCTGTCAGGCATGTGCTTACCAATCGCCTAAATGGCTGGGGAAATGTCCAGAATGCGGTGAGTGGAATACACTGGTTGAAACCATTGACCAGCCGGAAACGCCAAAGGGATTAAATATCAGTACGCAGTCAAAACCAAAACTGATTTCGGAGATCGTCTACGATCATGAAGAACGCTATAGTACATCAATAAAGGAATTGGACATCGTACTCGGTGGCGGACTTGTCAAGGGATCGCTGGTGCTCGTTGGCGGGGATCCGGGTATTGGGAAGTCGACGCTCATGCTTCAAGTCGCCAATCATTTGTCGAAAGAACGCAAAGTACTCTACATTTCAGGTGAAGAATCGATTAAACAGACAAAGCTCAGAGCTGATCGATTGGATGTGAAAGCGAACAGCCTCTATATCGTGGCGGAAAACAATATCGAAACCATTCGAAAGCATGTTGATGATTTAAAGCCTGCCGTTTTGATCGTAGACTCCATTCAAACGGTTTATACATCGGATATAACATCGGCACCGGGGAGTGTCAGTCAGGTAAGAGAAGCAACCAATCAATTTATGAATATTGCCAAAAAAAATGGTGTTTCAACATTTATCGTTGGTCATGTAACAAAATCCGGTGCGATTGCCGGTCCGAAAATTCTTGAGCACATGGTTGATACGGTGCTTTATTTTGAAGGGGAACGGCATCATCTCTTTCGCATATTGCGTGCCGTAAAGAACCGATTTGGTTCGACCAATGAAATTGGTATTTTCGAAATGACGCATAAGGGGCTTGAAGAAGTCTTAAATCCGTCAAAACTTTTCTTATCCTCAGCAGCTAAAGGTGCAACGGGTTCTGTGATCGTGCCGACGCTTGAAGGGACACGAACAGTACTCGTCGAAATGCAATGTCTTGTATCACAGACTAATTTTAATATGCCGAGGCGAATGGCAATTGGCATTGATTATAATAAACTTGTGCTGTTGACGGCCGTTCTCGAAAAAAAGGCGGGAATGGTGCTGTATAATCAGGATATCTACCTCAACGTTGTCGGGGGCATGTCGATTGATGAGCCGGCAGCAGATCTGGCAGTCGTTATGGCCATTGCATCAAGTTTTAGGGAAACGGTTATTCCAGATGATATGATTGTCTTTGGTGAAGTCGGATTAACTGGCGAAATTAGAAATGTAAATCAGGTACAGCAGCGATTGAATGAAGGCGCCAAAATGGGTTTTCGAAAGGCGATAATACCACATGGTAATTTAGAAGGCTTAGAGCGGCCAAAAGATTTTACAGTTATTGGCATGAAACATATAGATGAAGTTTTTAAATACTTCTTTTAAGAAATAGATGCTAAGACTGCAACGGCTGCATTTACCAATGAACATTGTTGACTGATAATGAAATGCTCTGCTGCTGGACATGGCAATAAAGTACGCCCATAGTAGAGAAACACACGGTCAATCTGTGTTTCTCTACTATGGGCGTATTAGCGTGTTTGACGTCAATTTGATGGCTAATAAAGACTGTATTTGCCAAGGGTGTTGATTTTCTTATACTCCTTGAGCACGACATCATAAAGGCTTAAGTCGAGTGAATTGCAAAGTGCCGCTATGTAGTATTCCAAATTGCCAAGTTCTGCCTCGATCTTTTCACGGCATGTTGGACACAGCTCACCTTTGATGTGATCATTCCTAAAGTGCTTTAAATCCTCATATGAAGCATCTTCAGGCGGTGTCACATTAAGTGTATCCAGCGTGATGCAGCCGCAATTTGTGATGGCTTTGATAACAGCGCGATTCGTTTTAGAGGAGGCATCACCCATTTTGCTGAGTATGTCTAACAAGCTATTGTGTCGAATGAGCACTTCATCAACTTTGTTTTGAAACTCGTCGTAAATTACATCTTTCATTACAGACCTCCAAGAATTATATAGGAACGCGAAACAGTTGAAATATCAACGAATACACAATCATTTATCAATTATCTATATTCTAGCATAAAAAAAATTAAAGCAAAAGGGCATAATGTACGAAAAAAAATAATGAGCCCTGAACAAATGTGTTGACAACGGTTGTAGCAAATAGTAAAATGTAGGTTTGTTGAAATTATATTTAAACTGTAGTATAATGGATTCAGAAGAATGCATGGAGGTAGAAAATGTTTAAAATTGGAGAAAGAGTTGTATACCCTATGCACGGTGCTGGAATCATTGAGGCCATCGAAGAGAAGGAACTATTGGGCGAAATCAAAAGATTTTATATTCTTAAGCTTCCGATTAAGAATATGAAAGTGATGCTGCCGATTGACAGTGCTGAAAAATTGGGTGTAAGAAGGGTTGTTGACAGAATTGCCTTTAACGAGGTGATATCCGTCCTCGCTCAGGATAAGGGAAAAATGCCGGATAACTGGAATAGACGTTATCGTGCTAATCTTGAGCGTGTTAAAACCGGCGATATCTTTGAAGTGGCATCTGTCGTTAGAAATTTGGAAATTCTTGATCGTGAAAAAGGATTATCCACAGGTGAGCGCAAGATGCTGAATAATTCTAAGCAAATTCTGGTTAGTGAGTTAATTCTCTCTCGAGACCTTAAGGAAGAAGAAGCGGTGAATTTGGTCAATACGACCATCAGAAACAATTAAAGAGGCGTTTAACGTCCAGCTGAGAGACAAGAGTCTCTTTTTTTTTTTACGTTAAATTTATATTAAATCCATGTGTTTGACTTTTTTTCCCACTGTGTTACAATCTATATGATTCATATAAAAGGAAAGGGGGATTTCATGGTTGAAAGAATCATCAAGTACATATTGACCTTTGTTGGTCTTTGTATAGGTATCGGCTTAGGAATTTATTTAACAGATTTTCTACCGAATGAAGGACTCTTCAATCTTAGTCGGACGGTTTATGTAATCGCTATTCCGACCATTCTCGGACTCATACTTGCATTTATTACTTATTTTACTTCACAAATTATGATTTCTGTTGGCAAGAAATCAGCGCTATTAGCACAAAACGAACTTGAAAAAATCCCACCGCATGAACTTGCCTTTGGCATGATAGGATTAATATTTGGTTTGGTCATTGCCTTTTTAATTAGTGGCCTTTACGAAATTATTCCAATTCCAATGGTTGCCAATGCATTGAAAATCTTGACGTTTATTTTTTTTGGCTACCTTGGCATCATGATGGCTCAAAAAAACATCAAAGATCAGAGTAAACTCCAGGATTGGGCGCGCAAGCTCTCAATTATAAAATCACCAGCGCCTGCGGCACCGAAGCATGCGCCTGTTGTAGAGGCGACAAATCCTAAAGTTCTCGACACGAGTGTTATCATTGACGGGCGTATTTCAGATATTTGCAAGACCGGATTTATTGAAGGGCCAATAATCATTCCCGAGTTTGTTTTAAAGGAGCTTCGACATATTGCCGATTCCTCTGATGCATTGAAGCGAAATAGAGGTAGAAGAGGATTGGATATCCTTAAAATTATTCAAAAAGATCTGCCAATTGAAGTTCAAATCGTTGGAACCGATTTTGAAGATGTCGATGAAGTGGATTTAAAGCTCATTAAACTGGCTCAAAAAATTAAGGGTAGCATTGTAACCAATGACTATAATCTTAATAAAGTTGCAACGCTTCAAGATATTCAGATTCTCAACATCAATGAGTTGGCAAATGCTGTGAAACCAGTTGTGTTGCCAGGTGAAGAGATGGTGGTTCAAATCATCAAGGAAGGTAAAGAATCCAATCAGGGCATTGCCTATTTGGATGATGGCACGATGATTGTCGTCGAAGAAGGCAAGCGCTTTATTAATGAAACCATTCATGTTATCGTAACGAGCGTTCTACAAACCGCTGCGGGGCGCATGATATTTGCAAAGCATAAATGATTAAAATCGTGGCGAAGTCCTCAAAACGAGGGAAAATAACTGCTTTCATAAGCAGTTTTTTTAGTTTAAAATAAAATGAGGGACCAATCCAATTTGGTCGGTGTTTGAGCAGGGGTTAAAATCTTCTATGTACAATGGTGAATATGTATCGGCGGTTATTCCGGCGGCAGGTGTCGGAGCGCGGATGAAAACAAAAGAAAAAAAACAGTATATTGTCGTAAACGGCAAAGAAATATTGGAATGGACCCTGCGGCATTTAGCGGCAGAAAAAGTGATTGATGAATTCATTGTCGTGGTTGGTGCAGCGGAAAAATGTGAAGTTGAGCATAAGGTTAAGCGCTGGATGCCGTCTGAAAAGATAAGCGTTATTGCTGGCGGTCAGACACGGTATGCATCAGTTAAAGCGGGGCTGGCAGTTTGCAGTACGATGTCGACGTATGTATTTATACATGATGGTGTGAGACCTTTTGTACAAGGTGTATGGCTGACGGAAATGCTTCATATGTTAGTGATTGAAGCACTTGACGGCATTGCCGTGGGGCAGCAGATGGTTAATACAGTTAAGCGTGCAAATCGGGATGCAATGATTATTGAACACGTTGATCGGTCTGAACTTTGGATGATAGAGACGCCTCAGCTTTTTCGGACGGCGGATATTTGTAATGCATACAGACAATCAGAGACATCCCTCGGAAAGATTACCGATGATACACAACTGATGACAGCTTTGGGGAAACGGATTAAGCTTTTGCCACATGAGGGGCGAAACGATAAAATTACAACGTTGGCGGAACTGACATTAGCAGAGGCATTCTTAAAATAATTCATTTGACGAAATGTGGTGCTTACACAAGATAGAAAGGAAGGCGGTATAATTGAGAATAGGCATTGGCTATGATGTCCATCAGTTGGTTGACAATAGAACGTTAATCGTCGGTGGTGTGACAATACCATATGAAAAGGGGTTATTGGGCCATTCGGATGCTGATGTACTGCTGCATGCAATTATGGATGCGATTTTAGGGGCGCTTGGCGAAGGTGATATTGGCAAACATTTCCCCGATACAGAAGG
The DNA here is from genome assembly GCF_018390735.1 of Fusibacter paucivorans. Taxonomy (GTDB): domain Bacteria; phylum Bacillota; class Clostridia; order Peptostreptococcales; family Acidaminobacteraceae; genus Fusibacter; species Fusibacter paucivorans. The sequence goes on along the minus strand of NZ_JAHBCL010000038.1, from coordinate 11,452 downwards.
ACAATACAAAGGCGCTTCCAGCCTTAGCCTTTTAAAAGCCGTTTACAGCATGATGGCAGAGGCGGATTACGAAATTGGCAATCTAGACGCCGTAATGATAGCGCAGGCGCCGAAAATGAGCCCGTATATAGGGTTAATGAAGTCGAAAATTGCAGCAGTGCTGCATTGTGACGAATCCTGTATCAACCTAAAGGCGACGACGACAGAGCACCTCGGTTTTGAAGGACGGGGTGAGGGGATTGCAGCACAGGCCGTTGTCCTTTTGCAGAATTGTGCATTATAGATCGTAAAAGATTAGAATTGATGAAAATGACTCTGTGTTTAGAAGAAGACAGAGGTTTTGATAAGAGAAGGAGGCGGCGATATGAGCCAAAATTACAAATTTGCACAGCATACAAAATGCGAATACTTCCCATGCCATAAAGGCGTTGATGAATCAGCGTTTAATTGCCTTTTTTGCTATTGTCCACTCTATATGCTTAAAGATGAGTGCGGGGGCAATTTTGTCATGAATAACGGCATTAAAGACTGCAGTGGCTGCACAAAACCACATCGCCCAGGTGGTTACGAATTCGTTATGGGCAAAATAGGCCTCGTCATTGAAAGAGGTTCTGATTTTTAGTATAATAGGCGGGAAAACACGAGGAGGCAAATATGGACGTTAGAGTTAGATTTGCGCCAAGTCCAACGGGGTATGTGCACATCGGCAGCCTGAGGACGGCGCTTTATAATTATTTATATGCAAAACAAAACAATGGATCATATATTATTCGAATTGAAGATACGGATCAGACGCGACTGGTCGAGGATGCAATTTCAGGCATGTTAAAGTCCATGGCGTGGGCAGGCGTAGAAAATGATGAAGGCCCTTACATGACGGCAGAAGAAGAGATTGTCGAAAAAGGTGCTTACGGACCATATGTTCAGTCAGATCGATTGCCAATCTATAAAAAGCATGCTGATGAGCTCATTGAGAACGGCAATGCATATTATTGTTTTTGCAGCAAGGAGCGCCTAGATGCTGTCAGAGAGCAGCAGCGTTCAGAAGGTAAAACGCCAAAGTATGATGGCCATTGCCGACATTTGACACAGGAAGAGATTAAAACAAAACTCGAAGCAGGTGAACCGCATGTGGTACGGCTGAAGTTGCCTGAAAATCGAGAGATTAAATTCGTCGATGCCATTAAGGGTGAAGTCACAGTCAATACCAATGACTTGGATGATCAAGTGCTGATGAAGACAGATGGGTTTCCAACGTATCATCTTGCAGTGGTTATTGATGATCACTATATGAAAATATCACATGTGGTTCGTGGTGATGAATGGCTGATTTCGACGCCGAAGCACGTCTATACGTATGAAGCTTTTGGCTGGGAAGCACCGCAATTTGTGCATCTTCCTGTTATACTAAGCCAATCAAAGAAAAAATTAAGCAAGCGTGAAGGCGATGTTGCTGTGGAAGATTTCCGAAAAAAAGGCTATTTGCCAGAGGCGCTTGTCAATTATATTGCACTGGTCGGCTGGTCGCCTGAAGATGGTCAAGAGATTCTGTCAATGGCCGACTTGATTGAAAAATTTTCTTTTGAGCGCGTTTCAAAATCAAGTGGCGTCTTTGATGTTGACAAGCTCAATTGGGTGAACAATCAATATATTCGAAATTATGATTTAGAGGCATTGACAAAGCTCTGCATGCCTTATTTTGTCGAAGCTGGATTTGTATCATCAGAATCCGATGCAGAAATTGAATGGCTTCAAAAGATCGTCAATGTACTGAGAGAGCGCTTGAATCGACTGGATGAAATAAGTCAATACCATGCGCTGTTTATGGATGACAATATCGTTTTAGAAGATGATGAAGCGGCAGAAATGATTGCTTTAGAACATGTTCCGGAAATGCTTAAAGTTTTGGCGGCCAAGATTGAAGCGCTTGAAAGTGATATTACTGCAGCGGATGTCAAGCAATTGCTTAAAGCGATCCAGAAGGAAATGGGTGTAAAGGGCAAGGGGCTGTTTATGCCGGTTCGCGTTGCTGTAACGGGGCAGGTGCACGGGCCGGATATTGCGGAGGTCATTGAGATCATTGGCAGTCACCGCGTTTTGAAACGGATCAACTACACGCTGGCGCAGTATTGTAAAAAATAGCTGGTAACAGCTATTTTTTTTTAACTGATTGAGGGAGTGCTCATAAAAAGCAACACCGATTTCCAATATTTTCAGTTTATTGTCGCATGTCGATATTATTTGGATATAAATATTCTAGGTATATGAGTTGAAAAAGTTATAATCGACGCTAACGCCGTGTAAGTGCCAGTATAATAGGCATAACGCAAAGAATTTTTTAGGTGGATGCATGAATAAGGACGCGCTAAAATGGGTATTAATTGTTGAAGATGATAAGAGACAGAGTGAAAGCCTTTCAAAGATGGTACAGTCTGTAGCAGAGCGGATTAATGTTTTGACGGCGGTAAACCATAGGGAAGCGCTTGAAATTGCAAGACGTGAACACATAGATCTATTTTTTCTTGACATTGACCTCGAGGATCACGAGAATGGTTACGAATTGGCAGAGCACCTTCGTAAAGAGTCTAAATACGAATTGACTTGGATGGTTTTTTTAACGATTAATCCCAAGTATGAATTGAAGGCATACAAAAAGGTACACTGTTATGAGTACGTAATGAAGCCGTACAAAAAGGAATATATTCAAACGCTGGTTGAACGGTTGCTGTTTCCGCCAAATACCAAAGTGGAACAATCGAGACAGTCGTTCATCATGGTAGAAATTGAACATCTGCAAGTTAAGATATTTGTCAATGAAATCATATTTGTTGAAGCGAGAGGGCGAAGTGTTGAAATTGTTACGGTTAGAGGGGTTTACACAGCCAACTATACGCCGCTTAAGAAGATTGTCAATTTATTGGCATGTGAAACAGCTTTTATAAAGACGCACCGATCCTTTGTCGTCAACGTCAATTACATTGAAAGTATTCGAAAAGTCACCAATAAGCAGTACGAAGTCCATTTCATTAATGGCGGCCGCTTTGCACTGCTTTCTGTCAAGCATAAAGAAGCAATTGAACGGCGATTGCTGGAAAATAACGGCTAGTGAAAATGAATGACGTGGGGGGAAAATCATGGATGGACAACTTTTCGTGAGCATATTGGGAACGGTTATGGAATTGGCGGTTTTTTTCATTGCGTTCCTCTTTTTATTAGATATCAAGAAAAAACAATATGGTCATATGCTGATGATCTTTATTGGTATGAATATTTTCGTATTGATTTTAAATCATACGATACCGAACTATGCCTCGTTTTTTTATATCTTTGCGGTACTTTTTTCTTTAAAAGTGTTTACAAAACAAAACTTTTTTAAAGTACTCTTTGTTTTTGTTATTACAATGGTTGAAGTCATGCTTTCTGAATTGATCCTCATTCCGATCCTCGCCTTGCTCGTCAGCAATGATATGATCGAAACGCTTCTGATGGTGAGCCTCGTTAACATTATTAATTTTTATGTAATGATTCGCTATCGTGAGCAACTCAGAAATCTGGTCGAAAAATACGAAACGAAGTATATCAACTTCATGGCACTTAATATTTTTATTTACATTTTCGTCTATAAAATCATATGGGAATATGATTCTCATATTATCATAGACAACGTTGAATACTTTGGATTTGTCATGGCACTGCTCATGGTGGTCAATTATTTCATCTACAAAGAAGTGGCATTAATCAGCGAGCGGACAAAAGTATTAATGGTTCAGGATGATATGCGAATCACACTGGATCAAATGATTAATGACATTCGTATGAAGCAACATGAGTATCGAAATCACTTAACGACCATTCAAGGCTTTCTGGATACAAACGATCCTGATAATGCCGTCGAACAAACGCGAGATTACCTCGACGATATTTATTCTTATGATGCACTTGATGCAGAATTGCTCAATATTGATCGGAATATTATCAAAGCAGTATTGTTTATGAAGCGCAATGAAGCACACGAAAAGGGTGTTGATTTTAGATTTTCAATTTTTGCAAGCTTTAAATCCGTACATATTTTAGATTATGAATTGTCGACGATTTTAAATAATCTGCTCAACAATGCTTTTGAAGCAGTGATGAATCAGCAGGATAAGAACGTCGAGTTAGAGCTCGGTTACGATGATGAATTACAGCAGCATTATTTGCAAACAAAAAATTCAGGAAAGAATGTTAATCCTGAACATTTGTCAAAATTGACGGATCGTAATTTTACAACAAAGCGAGAAGAAAAGGGATCTCACGGCTTTGGACTTTGGAATATTAACAATATCGTTAAAAAGTACAAAGGCTCTGTCTATGTATTTTTCGAACAAGACGACATTGTTTTCAAAGTCAGTTTTGAATAGTCTATTGCGGTGGATTTGGTTCCCCGAAAAAGACAAATGAGATTGAAGTGATAATGACTGAAGACAATGCGACTAACACGTTCGCAGCTAAGTTAAACATACTTTTTTTGTTTTCCATGAAGAATACCTCCTATAAACAACTGTAAAGTAAAGATTAACATGACTGCCAGAAAGAGGTTTAGCGAACTTTGCATAAAACTGCTCACAATATAATACCAAAGAGCGATCGTTATAATTGTAATCCGTTTTGCAATAAGCTGTTTTCGTTTGCTCGTTACCGGACGTTTAACATCCGGCAGGGGAACGAAAATCGCTGCGGTGATCACGGCAATGGCCATGACGATGAGCTTTACCGATAAGAGTGATATCGGTAACCAGATTATTGCGCTGTAAAGCGCCAATGTGCCTGCGAGGCAGCCGAAATAAGTTTTAAAATGTATTCCGCCGCTCCAAAGACGTATGGTGCTAAAGCTGATAAAAGCAAAAGCAAACGAAGATCCCTTTTTGAATACAATAAAGAAGAGACTTAACATTATCAGTTTTGTTAGTTCGCCGATGAGTGTTTCAATGGCATATCGAATATGGTCTCGTTTATTGCTGAAATCTTCCGTTGTCTTAAGCAGCAATAAATCGGTTAGTTGGAGTGATACTTTATAAAACATACAATGCTCACTTTCAAAAAAGATAGATTGATGATAGGCTTTGCACTAGCTTAGGTAGCCGTGATGGAAATGTCAGCCTATCATCAATGTCTCTACACAATTCATGTTAGTTGAAAATGGTATGACAGACAATGCATTTGTCATGAAAAGGCGATTATACGTCATGAAAAGTCAGTGATTAAAAAGTGAGGTTTTACATTGTAATCAAAGCGAAATTTGATATAATAGTATATAATTATCAAGTAAAAAGTATTACGATGATTGGGAGAGTAGAAAATCGGTGATCTGTAGAGAGGCTCGGCATGGTGAAACGGGCTGATTAGCGGTCTTTGAAGTGCCCCCATGAGTATGAACCTGAACAGTGCAGTAGGGGGAACGTCGACAGCGTTATTGTCAGGCTTTTTAGCAAAGTGGAATTGTAGGATTCTCCTGCCTTTGTGTAGGGGGATTTTTTTATGCATAAAAGAGAGAAACATGGACAGAAAACGAATCGTTTTTGCGATGGAAGGGAATAAAACATGAAAATTTATAACAGCCTAACAAGGCAAAAGGAAATCTTTAAGACCGTTGAACCCGGAAAGGTTAAGATGTACGTATGCGGTCCTACTGTTTATAATTATTTTCACATAGGCAATGCCAGACCGTTTTTGGTTTTTGATGCTTTTAGACATTATTTGATGTTTAGAGGTTATGAGGTGACCTTCGTACAGAACTTCACAGATGTGGATGATAAAATCATTAAGAAGGCAAATGAAGAACACGTACACAGTACGGCGATCAGCGAAAAATACATTGATGCCTACTTCGAGGATGCTGATCGCTTGGGAATTACGCGTGCAGATTATCATCCAAAAGTAACGGAGACAATTCCTGCAATTATCGATTTTGTTCAAACGCTAATCAATAAGGGGAATGCTTATGAAATAGATGGAAACGTTTATTTCGCAGTGGATTCTTTTAGTCAATACGGTCAGCTTTCAAAACAGGCTATTGATGATCTGGAAGCGGGTGCGCGTATTGATATCAGTGAGGAAAAGCGCAATCCTCTAGATTTTGCATTATGGAAAAAAGCAAAGCCTGGCGAGCCGTCATGGGAGAGTCCGTGGGGCGAAGGACGTCCGGGATGGCATATAGAATGTTCGGTTATGAGTACGACGATTTTAGGTGAGACAATTGATATTCATGCAGGTGGACAGGATCTTATATTCCCACATCATGAAAACGAAATTGCGCAGAGTGAGGCGAAGACAGGTAAAACATATGTGAATTACTGGATGCACAACGGCTATATCAATATTGATAATCAGAAGATGTCGAAATCGCTCAATAACTTTTTTACAACCAGAGAAATCCTTGACGAGTTTGAGCCGGAAGTGGTACGCTTTTTTATGCTCCAAGCGCATTACAGAAGCCCGATTAACTTCAGCAGAGAATTGATGGAAGCGGCTAGTAATGGTCTGGAACGGCTGTATAATGTCAAGGAGAATTTGCTGTTTTCAATTGCACATGCTCAACCTTCTGTACAGACGGTTGAAGAAAATGAAATGTTGAAAACGATTTCGGGATATAAAGAGCGCTTTATTGAAGTGATGGACGATGATTTTAATACGGCAGACGGCATTGCGGTTATTTTCGAAATGGCGCGTGAAATTAATATTGACGTAACGCCTGGACGCAGTAAGGCCTTTCTTGAGGCCGTGTTGGATTCATTTCTTGAATTAACAGAAGTACTGGGGATTCTAAAGCGAGAGAATAAATCATTGGATACTGAAATCGAGATGTTGATAGCAGAACGCCAACAGGCGCGGAAAGACAAAGATTTTAAGCGTGCTGATGAAATTAGAGATCAGCTCAAAGCGGATGGCATTGTACTTGAAGATACACCGCAAGGTGTCAAATGGCATCGAAAGGGATAGTGTCTATGTCTGATTTTCTCAATAAACTGAATATGGTGAGTATGAGCAAAACAGATGCAAGAATGATGAATCCATTGAAACTTGCATTTCTTGGAGATGCAATCTATGAAGCTTACATTCGCTATTACATTATTTCAAAACATGTATTGACGACGAGTGAGATGTCAAAATTGGCAGTAAAATACGTAAATGCTGAGGCGCAAGCCTACATTGTCACCGTGTTAAAGGATGAATTTACTGAAGATGAGTGGACAATGCTGAAGCGCGGCAGGAATCAAAAGACCGGTTCGAGGCCAAAGCATGCTTCTGTTTCGGATTACCGTTATGCAACGGGATTCGAATCGCTTTTAGGGTATCTTTACGTTTTAAATGAAAAAGACAGAATCTATGAAATTGTTGGCATGGCCATTGATGCCATTGATAGAAAGGAAACTTTATGAATCGCAGAGAACGCGTACTTGTTGTTGTCGTTATAATATTGCTGACGGTGATGGGGATTAAGTCAATTGCCTTCGATAGCATGATTCCGGCAAACGCGTCAGAAGAGCAGATGGTTGGCGAAATGCAAGCAATTATTGAAGCGAAACACGACGGGATCTTATACGATTCGGGCCTCATGAAGACGCGCATACTTGCTGTTAAGCAAGATGACGGCGTATTAAAGGGGCATTATCGAAAATATGCCTTATGGATTTTCCCAATGGGCGACGAGTACTATGATGCCAGTGAAGAATAAACGGATACCAATGAGGAGGTAAACTGTGAAAGTAAGGCTATTAACCTATACACCTGATCCCGAGAGAGCAGTTGCGGCAGCTGCGAAGCTTTGCTATGCAGCTGTTGGTGTCGATCAAATTTTTGAGACAATGAGTGATGAAGATGTTCAGAAATTTCTGGGGCGACTAATTGAGTTGGGACATGGTTCGCCTTTTGAACACGCAAGCTTTACTTTTGCAATTGAAGGGGTTAGCAGAGTGTTGACACATCAGCTCGTACGACATCGAATCGCTTCTTATTCACAACAATCTCAGCGCTATGTCAAACTGGAACAATTTGAATACATTGTACCGCCTAATATCGCTGCAAATCCTAAAGCAGCAGCTATTTTTGAAGAAACGATGAAGCGCGATCAAGTCGCGTATAATGCCATTGTAGAAGCAATTGAAGCGCCGCTTGCCGAGCAGTTGATCAATGAAGGGAAAAATGAAAAAACGGCATGGCAAATGGCAGAAAAAACAGCAATTGAAGATGCGCGTTTCGTCTTTCCTAATGCCTGTGAGACTAAAATTGTGGTAACCATGAACGCAAGAGCGCTTCACAACTTTTTTGAACATCGGTGCTGTAATCGAGCGCAATGGGAAATTAGAGCACTGGCGGTGGCGATGTTAACAGAAGTGCGAAAGTTAGCGCCGACACTGTTCAAATACGCCGGCCCCAAATGTCTGAATGGACCTTGTCCAGAGGGGAAAATGACCTGTGGAAAAATAAAAGCTGTCAGAGCATTTTATGAGCAGCTGTCTGTGATTGATACTGATAAAGAGAAGGATGCGTAAGACTATGTCTGAAGATATAATTATAGGAAGAAACCCGATCAAAGAAGCTTTGGAAGCTGGACGAGAAATGAATAAACTTTTGATTTTGCAGGATTCAAAAGATCGGCATCTTCAGAAAATTATTGATATGGCAAAAGCGAAAAAGTTGCCAATTCAATTTGTTGATCGCAAAAAACTTGATAAAGTAGCTGATGGCGGTGTGCACCAAGGCGTTATTGCCTATGTGGCTGCATACGCCTATGTGGAAAAAGAAACGATTATAGAAGCCGCAGCAGCAAAAAAAGAACCGCCGCTTATCATTATTTGTGATGAAATTAATGACCCGCATAATTTAGGTTCAATTTTAAGAACCGCAAATGCCGTTGGGGCGCATGGGGTCATTATTCCAAAACGCAGATCAGTTGCACTTAGCCAGACGGTTGCTAAAACGTCTTGTGGTGCGATTGAATACGTTCCCGTTTGCCGAGTTGCGAATATTGCGCAAACGATTGACTGGCTCAAAGCGCAAGGGGTTTGGATTGCGGGAACCGATATGGCAGGCGATCTCTATTATAAGGCAAATCTGAAAGGAAGCTTGGCAATTGTCGTAGGGAACGAAGGCGTGGGAATGAGCCGATTGGTAAAAGAAAAATGTGACTTTGTCATACGTATTCCAATGATGGGGGAAGTCTCTTCATTAAATGCATCAGTTGCGACAGGCGTCATACTTTATGAGGTATTGAAACAACGCCATGACGTATAAGGGAAAACTGTATGAAAAACGCTTTCTTTTTATAGATGGCTATAACTTGATTAATCAATGGCAGCTCAATGCAAAAAATGAATCGCTTGAAGAGGGGCGGCAAAAGCTCATTGCATTACTATCAGAATACCGCGCTTATCGCAACGAACGCGTCATTGTCGTCTTTGATGCCTATCAAGTAAAAAGTGCACGTCCTAAAATTGAAAAAGCATTCAATCTCGAAATCGTCTATACGAAAGAAAATCAGACGGCGGATTCTTATATTGAAATTGAAGTAGAGCGTTTAGCCGCTGACCCGAGGCATTATATTCGCGTTGTGACAGGTGACTGGGCGCAACAGCAAATGATTTTGGGAAGCGGCGCTTACCGGATGACGGCCAGAGAGTTCAAAGAAGAACTTCAACGTGTTAAGAAGCGGATTGAAATGACCATCGAAAAGCGGAGCGACCGCCATACGCTGGAAGAAGCTTTAAGTCATGAAATCGTTGAAAAACTAAAGCATTTCAAAGATTGATGCAGGGTTGACGCAAAGAAGCCGAATAATATATAATAATTTGTGAGCAACGGATGCAATGGAGGACTTCGCGGATGGAAAGACTGATACAACAGGAGACGGATACGATCGACGAAGAAGCCTTGGTAGCACTTGCTCAAAAGGGTGAAATTAAAGCGCAGGAGATCATCATCAAAAAGTACAAGAATTTTGTGAGATCCAAAGCGCGTTCTTACTTTCTCATTGGTGCAGATCGAGAAGATATTGTACAAGAGGGAATGATCGGCCTTTTTAAGGCGATGCGAGACTACCAACCCGGTAAGATGAGTAGTTTTAGATCATTTGCCGAATTGTGCGTTAAGCGTCAGATCATTACTGCGATTAAAACGGCGACACGGCAAAAGCACATTCCGCTCAATTCATATGTATCACTGAATAAACCACTGTTTGAAAATGAATCAGAGCGCACGCTCTACGATATGATGACAAATAGCCGTGAACTCAATCCTGAGCACTTGCTGATAAAACGCGAAGAGATGAATAGCATGGAAATTCAAATGGGTGAAGTGCTAAGTGATTTGGAATGGCAGGTGCTCAGCGCTTACTTAGATGGTAAATCCTATCAAGAAATCGCCGAGGATATGAATCGTCATATCAAATCCATTGACAATGCACTGCAGCGTGTAAAGCGTAAACTTGAAAAGGTGATGATACTAAATGGTTGATAGGTTTTTTCTGATGATGTCTATCGATATAAAATAGTCAATAAAATAAGATGCAAATAAAATGTTGGAACAATATTTTAACGTTAAAAACAAATGACCTTCATTTGTTAAAATATGATGATCATGAGAGAATCTTAATTAAAGGGAGGAAAGTAAGAGATGGCAAAGCAAAAGTTCGAAAGAAATAAGCCACACGTTAACATCGGTACAATTGGTCACGTTGACCACGGAAAGACGACGTTGACGGCAGCAATCACAAAAGTATTGTATGACAAATACCAATTGGGTGCGAAAGTAGACTTTGATAACATCGACAAGGCGCCTGAAGAAAGAGAAAGAGGGATTACCATCTCTACTGCCCATGTCGAGTATGAAACGCCTAAACGTCACTACGCACACGTCGACTGTCCGGGCCATGCCGACTACGTTAAGAACATGATCACAGGTGCAGCGCAAATGGACGGTTCAATCCTCGTCGTATCTGCAGCTGACGGTCCAATGCCTCAAACGAGAGAGCATATCCTCTTATCGCGGCAAGTTGGTGTACCATACATCGTCGTATTCCTTAACAAATGCGATATGGTAGATGACGAAGAGCTTCTTGAACTCGTTGAAATGGAAGTAAGAGAATTGCTTTCAGAATATGACTTCCCAGGCGATGATACGCCAATTGTTCAAGGTTCAGCACTTAAAGCGCTTGAAGGTGAAGGCGACTGGGCAGAAAAAATCATCGAACTCTTCGATATCATTGATGACTATATTCCAGAACCAGAACGTGATACAGACAAACCATTCCTGATGCCGGTAGAAGATGTCTTCTCGATCACAGGTCGTGGTACAGTTGCAACAGGCAGAATTGAACGTGGGATCGTCAGAGTTCAAGATGAAGTTGAAATCGTTGGTCTTGCAGATGCGCCTAGAAAAGTAGTCGTAACTGGCGTTGAAATGTTCAAAAAACTGC
>NZ_JAHBCL010000037.1 GCF_018390735.1 Fusibacter paucivorans | reverse complement strand
ATGATTATTGGGCTGCAGTAACACTGCAGCCACTACACGCATTTTTTGAGGCAAGATAAGCGAGCTAGCTACGGCAAGAGTTATGAGCTAGGCAATGACAGAACTAGAAATCAGAAACAGCATACTTCTTGCTGATATATAGAGTGCAACATAATTTTAATGTACTTTCACAATGGAGGCAATATGTCAGAATCCTTCCAGAGTAAAAGTGCATTGTTTGAAGTCAAAAAGGAGGTATGCGTACGGTGAAGAAACTAGAAAGCAAAGTTGCTGTCGTGACTGGGGCGGCGCAGGGAATAGGTGCAGCCATCACGAAACGCTTGATGGAAGACGGTGCGGATGTCGTTGTGGCACTGGATCTGAATCTTGAGCAATTAGAAGCGACAGCAAAAGAACTGGATGCTGCGGGCAAGCAAGTAGTTGCCAAAAAATGTAATGTTGCTGACAAGGAAGAAGTTGCCAAAGTTTTCGGTGAAATTATGGATGAATACGGTAAAGTCGATATTCTTGTCAACAATGCCGGTATTACCAGAGATGCCATGTTCCACAAGATGTCTCAGGAGCAGTGGGATCAAATTATCAGCGTCAATTTGAGCAGCCTTTATAACACATGCAAAGTAGTTGTCCCTAAAATGCGTGAACAAAACTATGGGAAGATCGTCAATATTTCATCGACTTCTGCTTGGGGTAATGCAGGCCAAACTAACTATGCCGCGACAAAGGCGGGCGTACTTGGCTTCACGAGGTCACTTGCAAAAGAACTTGGCGGCAAAAATGTTACGGTAAATGCAATTGCACCTGGGCTCATTGAAACGGCAATGACGAAGGCAATGCCAGAACATATTTCTTCAATGGCGTTGATGCTTTGTCCATTGGCTAGAATGGGACAACCAGAAGAAATCGCTTCTGTTGCTTCTTTCTTAGCATCTGATGACTCAAGTTTTGTTACAGGTGACTGCATACAAGTCAGCGGCGGCTTTTTAATGGCTTAGGCAATTTTATAAAATTTAGGAGGATATGATTATGGCATTTGATGAAACAAGCAAATTAAAAGATTTATTAGCAGATGAAAAAGCTGCGGCAGTTATTGAAAAACACTTTCCAGGCACTTCAAAACATCCACAGCTGGGAATGATTAAAAATTTTCCGCTTAAAACCATCGCAGGTTTCCCACAAGCGGGTATTAAACCAGAACAATTAAAAGAAGCTGTTGCAGAATTAAAAACACTATAATTTTTTGTCACTAAGACAATCACAAACCTCTTATCGCACGATAAGAGGTTTGTTTCCAGATGCACTATTACCATTTGCATTGAAACACAATAGATTATATGATGGTTATAAACAAATATAATGCAGAAGGATGGCTTTTAGTATGGATAACGACTTATCAATGATTTCTAAAATAGCAAATCCTATCATGATTGTTGATGCCTCGGGTTCAATTATTGAAATAAATGATAAAGCTCAATACTTACTAAAAATTATGAATATAAATGTGAGCCTGACAATCACAGATATTGATCCAACCTTTAACCGAGAACATATTGAAGCAAATAGGCATATACACAAACAAATTAATTTTCCGCTTGTTCAGGAAGTGGATATTTTTAAGTTGATGTATAGAGACAAACCTTGCTATCTCTATCTTTTTGAAGAAAATATCTATCTTGATGAAGCATTTATAAATGTCATTGACAGTATTGATGATGGCATTATTATTATCAATAGCAATGGGCAGCTTGAATGCTTTAATGCTGCGTCGCTGCGAAACCTAACAATGAATGAGAAAAAAACAGAAGTGAAAGCAAAGGAGTATGAACAGGGGAAATCGGGTATTGGCAGAAACTTACACGATCTTCTACAGGAACATCACTGGCGCTATGATCCGATGACGCCTGAGATTGTCCGTAGAAAAAAAACATTGAGTCGGAACATCAAATATGATAATGGCAATGCTGTTTCGATTTTAACATTAACTGGAATTCCAATGTTGGACAAGGATTCAAAAGTTAAAAGGGTTGTACATACACAGAGGGATATTTCAAGATTAGTTGAACTGGAAATTAAGCTTGATGAAATGGAAAAATTTAAACAAGATTATTATGATCAATGTGAAGAATTGGCGTATTATCGCAATTTAAACAAAATTGTATATTCCAGCAAGAAAATGGGGAATATTCTTAAACTGGCTTATAAAGTTGCAAAAACGGATTCTTCAGTTTTTATAACAGGTGAAACTGGTGTTGGCAAGGAGGAGGTTTCGAAATACATCCATGCGAACAGCAAACGAAAGGACAAGCCGTTTATTGCCATTAACTGCGCTTCGATTCCATCAGAATTAATGGAATCAGAACTCTTTGGATATGAGGCAGGTGCGTTTACCGGTGCGCGCAACAGCGGTAAAAAGGGACTGTTTGAAGAAGCTTGCGGCGGGACGGTGTTTCTGGATGAAATTGGCGAATTGCCGCCTCAAATGCAATCTAAGCTCCTACGGGTCATTCAAGAGGGGAGCTTTTTAAGAGTCGGCAGCAATAGCCGCATAGAATTGGATGTTCGATATATTTGCGCGACGAATCTTACCAATGAAGATTTGACCAATAACAATAAATTCAGACAGGATTTGTACCATCGTTTAAACGTTATACCAATTCACATACCGCCGCTTAGAGAGCGGAAAGATGATATTATGCCGCTCATTTTTCATTTTCTTCAGTTTTTTAACGATAAGTATGATCGTAAAATTCGAATTTTGAAAGATGAAATAAAGGCATTGGTCGAATACAATTGGGCAGGTAATATACGCCAACTAAAAAACTTTATTGAAAGACTGGTGATTCTGACTGAAAACGAAATTGTCACGCGAGAAGAAATTGAGGCCAATATGGCACTTAATATTGACAATCATGAAACCAATGAACTGCAGTTTAACGAAATCATGCCGCTAAAAGATGTCTTTCATAATGTTGAACAGATATTAATCAAAAAGGCTATTGACGAACTCGGTTCCATTACGGCTGCTGCAAAAGCGCTGGAAATTGATCCCTCGACGATTCATCGTAAAATCAAAAGGGGTGAAATTGAGAAATAAAAATAATGACTTCAAATATAAATCCATTGCACTGTGCAAGTTTTGTTATTGCACAGCGCAATGGATTTTTTTACATAATAGATAACTCAGGTCTACAGTCCTTTAAAATACTTGTGGACTATGATTTTAGTATTGGCATATTTCTTGCAATTAACATAAGGTGAACGCAAAATGAATGATGAAAGGAGCGTATTTATCGGATGCAAAATACTAAATTGTTATCTGGGTTGAGAGTGGTTGAAATGGCAACGTTTATTGCGGGTCCATCTTGTGCAAGGATATTGGGAGATTGGGGGGCTGAGGTTATTAAAGTCGAGCCGCCGAGAGGTGATATTTATCGTTTTACCGGAGGTCTTGTTCAAGATGATGAAAATCCCGTATTTGCATTAGAAAATTCGAATAAGCGGTTTATCGCCATTGATATGAAAAAACCGGAAGGTGTGCAGGCAGTCTATAAACTGTTGAGTACCGCTGATATTTTAATTACTAATTACCGAAGAGAGGCACTGGAAAAACTTAACCTTACTTATGAAGCGCTTTCCAAAGAATTTCCGGAACTCATCTATGCTCATATTCAAGGTTATGGCGACAAAGGACCTTTAAAAGATAAACCGGGATTTGATACCACAGCATTCTTTGCAAGAGGTGGGCTCTTGGCTGGTTTATCACAGGAGGGGAATGGCATTCCAAATATAGGACCTGCTGTCGGGGACCACACACTTGGCATGTATATGGTATCTGGGATTCTTGCAGCACTTTACAAGCGACAGGAAACCGGTAAAGGCGAATTAGTGAAATCAGGTCTCTATCAAGCTGCTATTTACACGATTTCATCATTGCTGACACTATCACAAATTGGCATTGAGTTTCCACAGAACAGGAATAAACCAACGAGTCCGATCAACAATTCCTATCCTTGCAAAGATGGTAAATGGCTGTTGCTCGCAGGTGTTGACTGGATGGTATACTATCAGAGGCTCTTTGCATTAGTGGGATTAGACGATTTGATAAACAATGAGGATTACGCCAATCCATTGGCAGGCCTTGTCTATTCAGAAGAGATCACGGCAAAGATTGAAGCATTAATGCTGACAAAAGATCGAAAAGAATGGGTTGAAATATTTGAAGAAGCTGACTTCCCGCATGAAATTGTTATGGAAATTACGGAAATTTTAGACGATCAACAAGCTTGGGATAATAATTATCTGACAAAATTCAATTATAAGACAGGCAATACCGGCATTTTTGCCAATGCGCCCGTTCATTTTGAAGGGCAGTCGGTTCCCGAATTTACACATCCGGCAAGAGTTGGCGGTCAAACGAAAGAAATTTTCACGGAACTAGGTTATACAGAAGCTGAAATTGAAGCACTGAGCGATAGTGGCTGTATTTTGATTTAGAAGCGTTATCTTGATTTAGAAGCGTTATCTTGACGAAAAAGTACCTGAAAGGATTGGGTGACAAAGTCCTTTGGCATGTTAAATGGTTTACCACCTAAATAGTACTTAATAAGACTAGGTGAGGAAATTGCATCACTCAAATTTTCATCTTCTCATAAAACATTTAAAGAAAGAAAGGAATTTAAACAATGAAAGAAGCTGTAATTGTATCATACGCAAGATCTGCCGTAGGAAAAGCCAACAAGGGCACTTTAAAGCAAACGAGGCCTGACGATTTGGCGGCGCAAGTATTGAATGGTCTATTGGAAAGAGTCCCTCAAGTCAGTCCAATTGATGTTGATGATTTTATTCTTGGATGTGCGACAACTGAAGGGCCTCAAGGGATGAACTTAGCGAAAATCGTATTGGATCGTGCCGGGTTGCCTTATGAAATACCCGGACAAACCGTTAATCGTTTTTGCTCATCGGGTTTGCAGGCAATTGCAGCGGCTTCAAATGCCATTGCAGTTGGTACAGCAGATATTATCATTGCCGGCGGCGTTGAGAGCATGTCGATGGTCCCTTCGGGCGGGAATGCCATTTCGCCGAATCCATGGCTGATTGATAACCGTCCGGGTGCGTATATGCCAATGGGTATAACGGCAGAAAACGTTGCCAAACGCTATCATGTCTCACGTGAAGCGCAGGATGAATGGGCATATAAGAGCAATATGAGAGCGGTAAAGGCCATTGCAGAAGGTAAATTTGAAAATGAAATTGTACCTGTTGAAGCAGAAATCATCTCTGTCGATGAGAATGGTAGCGAAATCTCAGAAAAAGTGATTTTCACCAAAGACGAAGGTCCTAGAGCGACAACAACAATTGAAAAACTTGGATCACTGTTTCCAGTTTTTGATATGGATGGCTCTGTTACTGCGGGTAATTCATCGCAGGTCAGTGATGGCGCAGCGATGGTTATGGTAATGTCCAGTGAAAAAGCGGATGCGCTGGGACTGCTGAAAATTGCCAAACTGATTGCCTTTGCCGTTGCCGGCGTAGAAGCCGAGTACATGGGGATCGGTCCGATTGAAGCTGTACCAAAAGCGTTAAAACAAGCTGGTTTGACAATGGATGACATTGATTTGGTTGAACTCAATGAGGCTTTTGCATCTCAAGTGGTGCCGTGTATTGAAACCTTAAAAATGGATCCCGAAAAAGTGAATGTCAATGGTGGTGCGATTGCACTCGGTCATCCAATGGGTGCAACAGGTGCTTGGCTCACCATGAAAGCGCTTGAAGAACTGAAACGAAGAGGCGGCAAATACGGCTTGGTCACCATGTGTATCGGTGGCGGTATGGGTGCAGCCGGAATATTCGAAATGCTATAGAGACGATCATGAACCTGATGCAACATTCAACGACGTTGCGGTCTAGTAAAAAATAGACGAAGCGAGCTTTTCTCTTTTGAGGGAGCTCGTTTTTTTATGCCAAAATGTAAGTGGCGATTCTTAATCATACAAAATATCTGAGCGCCTTTGTTTTAGTGTCTAGTATCAAGATAAAAGGGTATAATAAACAAAAAAGTATGCAATTCTTAACAATGCTTAAACAATTCTGAAACAATTGCCAATTATATTAATAGCATAATATGCTAAGATCGCAAGTTATAGGAGGGTATGTTTGAAAGAAAAGGCGAAACGCACAAAAAAACAAAAAAGAGTGAAAAAAAGTGTTGTGAATCAAATTATAGCAACGGCACTGTGTCCTCTATTAGCGATGTCAACAACGGTTTCTATTTTATCCATAAGGGGATATGATGACATGTTGGTTGCTAATGTCATCGCGTTTATATTGCTTGTTAGTGTTATACAATTAATACTTGTAACCATGAATATCGCTAAGCCATTACGACGTATGGAGATGTACTTATGGCAGCTGTCCGAAGGCAATCTAAATATTGAAGTCGATCCTAAACTCGAAAAACGTGAGGACGAAATCGGCCTCATGTTCGAATCGATGAATACTTTGAGCAAAAAATTAAATGGTACCGTAAAAGAAATTCAAGACGTTTCGCATCAGCTCATTACTTCTGAAGAGATGCTCGGCAAGAATGTCAGTGAATCAAATGCCGATACAGAAGCCATTGCGGGCGTTGTCGCAAAGATGACAAATGCTACTGAAAAACAGACAGACAATGTGAACAATGCTTCTGGTCACATTAATGAAATTGACGGCATGATCAGTAATATTTTGGGCAGCGTTGAACATCTCGAAGAAGCATCCGGCGGTATGAGACGTGACAGTGATGAATCCATGAAGATCATGGATGAACTTGATGAAACCAATAAGCGTACCAACGATGCCATTGAGCGGATTAATACGCAAGTCAACCTTACCTACGAGGCATCAGTACAGATTAATGACGTGCTTCAAATGATTGCAAATATTTCTAAGCAAACCGGATTGCTTGCGCTTAATGCCAGCATTGAAGCGGCACGAGCAGGCGAACATGGTGCAGGTTTCTCAGTAGTTGCAGAGGAAATTGGCAAGCTTGCCAATCAGTCAAGTGATTCAACCAGTGAAATCCATGATATTGTCGGTAATCTTTCGTCTGAATCAGGAAAGATGCTTGAGATTATGAAAGAAGTACTGGGCGATGTTGAAAAGCAAAAGGAAAAACTCGTTAAAACACAGGCGCACTTTGGTAAAGTCAATGAAGGTATTGAAGATTCAGCGAAGGAAATATCTGAAATAAGAGAACGTACGCAGATCTGTAATGTAGAAAAAGATAAAATTGTTAAAAATATTGAAGTACTCAAAATGATTCAAAAAGAGACTGTCGGGCATATGGTACATATGCAGACATCAGTTGATCAATTGGGTCAAACCGTCGAAAGTGTTGATAAGACGTCAAAACAGTTGAATAATTTTGCGGAATCCTTGGATAATCAGCTGAAGTTCTTCTCTGTTCAATAAGAGCGGATCGCAATAAAACGATTGAATAACAGAACATGGCAATGGCCGTGTTCTGTTGCTGTTTACAGCGGTCACTTCTGATTCCGATATTGAAAAGGTGTCCCGCCGCTTATTGTAAATGCCAAAATAGCGGATCTTGAGATGGCAAATAAAGATGTTAGTAGGAAACTTATGAAGAAATTTGAGATAAAATGGAAACCTTTGCCCAAACTTGCACCATTTAAGAGAATAGTGCTATACATTTTTACAATTTTGATGTCGGCGCTTTCATTAATAGATGTTATTTACGGTGTCTTCCCAGAAATTGCGGCATATGTTGTCTATACGATCGCCGGCATTGGACTGGCACTGGCATGTTATTATATAACGTTGGACATCAAATATCTGATACATTTCATTATGAAGCCGCGCATTAAACGAAATCGTATTACCAACCAGTTTGTTGAAGATAAGCGGTTTCGGGTCATTACCCTGACACGTACATCATTTGGCATGAATTTGCTCTATGCACTGTTCAATGGCTTCTACGGCATCTATTACCGTTCAGAGTGGTTTGGATCACTGGCATTTTACTATTGTGTACTCAGCATGATGCGGTTTCTGGTGGTAAGAGTTGAGCGGTCAATGCCGCGGGAAGACTTGACTGAAGACGATAAGAAGAAGGTACGTTCAATTTATTGGCAGTGTGGGTTCTTGCTGGCGCTCATAACCTTTATTCTAGGGTGGGAAGTGATTCAACTTTCACTTCACGACGTGGAAAAGACTTATCCGGGTATGTTGATCTATGCCATTGCAGCCTACACATTTTATAAACTGACTATCGCTTCCATCAATATGGCAAAGGTTAAGCGGACACAGTTTCCGCTTTTAAAAGCGATTAGGTATATTGGCTATGCAGATGCGCTCGTATCCGTTTTATCTTTGCAAATTGCCATGTTTACACACTTCAGTGTTGGCGCAAAGACGATGACGAGTATTTTTAATGTCGCAACGGGTACGGTAGTCTGCTTTATGATTTTAACATTGTCGATGCTGATGATGCGCATTAATAATTCAGAAACATAATCCAAACAAATTGTGAATAGTTGCCTATTAAAATAAGCGTATAAAATCAAACAAATCAAATAAATCAAAAATATTGGAGGACAAGAAAATGGCAAAATCTAAATTGGTAAAGGCAAATAAAAAAATTGCAGAAAAAGTAGTTGACGGTTACAAATCTATCGAAGATGGTGTTGTTGGTGGTTATAAAAAAATTGAAAACGGCGTTGTCGATGGTTTTGGCAAAATGACAGATAATTTTGTAGACAACTATTTGACAGAAGAAGGTGAATCTGTTGAAGATGCAAAAAAAAGACTTCATGAAACAGAGAAGGCAAGACATGAAGAAGCGCAAAACCGCGTAAAAGAAAACCAAAAAGCAGCAAAAGAACGTGCAGAAGCAGCAAAAGAACGTGCAAAAGGGAATAAATAGTCATTAGCGGTTTAAGCAAGAACAGAGAGAATTGATACAGCATATGATACGGCAATTATAAACAGAAATTGAAAGAGTCTTTGCGGATCAGCGAAATTGGGCTGAAGGGCAAAGGCTTTTCTTTTTATATAGGGGGAATAGCATCATAAATTTTAGGTGATTCTTCACGACAATCGGTTCAGTTTTCGCTTTGCGAAAAAAATACATATTGCAGTGAAGACTTAAAATTTGAATAATGCAATTGCCGAATATAATGTTGGAATGTCAAACGTGCATTAATAATACTGAAACGTGATCCTGATGAATCATCAACAAATGGGGAGCATAATTAATAATGTAAACAGCGACAAATAAATGATTGTCACGAACATTAAGTTTCTGAATGAGGAGCAGTATATGCACACAAGTGAAAAGAGAGTTATAACGGTTTTGCTTACCCGATATTATAATGTTTTCTCCAGTTTCTTATATTATTTAACTGGTAGAGGGTATACCCATGCATCCATTGCATTGGATGAAAAAAATAATTACTATTACAGTTTTAATTTCAAAGGATTTCGAAAAGAATTCCCTCAGAAGCATCGACAGAGGGGCGGCAAAAGTATTAGCTTTAAACTGGCTGTTAACGCTTCAGATTTCGAAAAAATTCAACATAAAATTGAGATGATGGAAATGGAGCAGTCAAAACTGCATTACTCAAGGATTGGTGTTTTCCTTTGTTTGCTCCATATTCCGCATAAACGAAAAAATCACTATTTTTGTTCGCAGTTTGTCGCAGAAATACTGCAGTTGTCGGATAGTATCAAAATGAAAAAACATGCCTCACTCTATCTACCGAATCAGCTCCCGTCAGAGTTGGCAAAACAGGCATGTTTGAAGGAAATTACCCATAATCCATTGCTTCCTGTTAACGTTTAAGATTGTGTATTAATCAAACTTAAATATAGCATAAACAATTTAAAAATATAGCAGGTTTATGATAAGGACAACATTAAGATTATAAAAGATTATAAAACAATAGGAGTGAAAAAATTATGAAAAAGAGTAGTTTTGTAGCAATGATTTTAGGTACGATCAGCGTTGTTTTCTTCGCACTCGGTATGTGTATGACCATGTTGCCAGAGTGGAATGCCTTTAAACCGGGTGTTGTTTCCGGGAGTATTGGTATCGTCTTTGCACTGATTACAATCTTTGTATGGCGTAAAATGGAGCATAAGGAGCCTATTAAAATCAATCCGAAAACAATTGGCACGGCATTGCTTGGTATGGTTGGCGCATTGGCGCTCGGCATTGGTATGTGTTATGTCATGATTTGGAGCAATTTGATACTTGGCGTTGTCATCGGTTTAGTCGGTATTATAATATTAATGAGTTTAATCCCCATTATTAAAGGTTTAAAGTAGTTTATAGGACACGATGATTTTCAAAGGCATGTAGGAACGTGTCAAAAGGCTTCACCGAGTGGTCAGCAAAAGCAAAAAGAGCAGGTTGACTGCTCTTTTTGCTTTTTAAAGCGATAACTGTTTACGGCGCCGCTTATCTTCATACATTCTAAGATCAGCGATTCGAATAATATCTTCTACGGCATATGCTGTAACATTGTCAACGTAGAGAAGGCCATAGCTTAAAGTGATTTCATAAGGATGTGTTTCAAAATGTGATGCAAGACGTTTTTCTATTTTTTGAATATAATCGGCGCCAATATCTTTAGCCGTTTCAAGAATAATGAAAAACTCATCACCACCGTATCGACAGACAAAATCCTCTAAATTTGTTTCAGAGACAAGTATGCCCGCAATTTCTTTTAGTACGGCATCGCCTGTTGTATGTCCGTGAAAATCATTGATGTGTTTGAAATTATTAACATCAACGATGATAGAAGTAAAAGCATCTCTTGATTTTAATTTAAATTGAAGACGCCGTTCCATCTGTGCCCGAGAGTTGAGCGTTGTCAGTGGATCTCTAAATTGCTCATCGCGTTCCAGTAGGAGAAAGCTGATGAACAGTGCAAGTGTATACGAAGGAATACCAAGCGACAGCCCGTAAAAGAGCATTTGGATGATTGCGCCAATGACGGGTAAAAACGTAAGACTTAAAATTGCTTGTGTGATTCGACCTGTAATCATTATTTTATATTGAAAGAAGAAAAAAACGGCGATTACAGTAACGCCGAAAGCGACACCATTTCCTATGTAAGTGGCAAAACCACGATGGTATTGATTGGCAGCATCAACGCTAAAGAGAAAACCATTGTGAAAACAATTATAAATCATAAACCCAAAGTTGAGATAAACGGGCGTGAGATAACCCCAAAAATGCTGAAAACTTTTTTTCTTGGAAAGAAAAATTTTATAATCGAGATAGCGAAGACCAAAGGCAACTGGCAGCGTGTTGAAAACAAGGAAAAGAGCATTGCTGAAATAGTGAAGCGGCATCAGTGACTGTGAATTTGGAACAGCGGCGAGCCATGCAATCATTTCGCATAATGCGACAAACGTGACGGCGGCGATCATCTGACGAAATAACCTCGTCGAAAAGCTGTGCGGGGACTGTTGTCTGGTAAGAAAAATGTATAAGATGCTATTAAGGACAACACAGAAAATTAATAAATCGGCATAAACAATATTGGCAACGTGAAACATGAGAAATCTCCTGATAAGATTAGTGAAACGTTGTGGGCTACAATGATGAAAATGCTGTCTTTCCATTCATTATACGCTATTTTGTCTCGAAAAAACAAATGGTTTTAAACCAATAAGTAATGTTTAACAGAAGCTTAAACTTGAATGCTGAAAAGCAGTTGCTGAAGGCTATCAAGTTGCAAGAAAACTTTAGGCATATTTGCACATTGAAATAATCTCAATTGACCGAGAGCAGACTGAGATCATCTTTGGTATGAATCATTGGCATGAATCTTTGATATGAATCCTTGACAGGAACAAAAAACTCATGCAACATGTTGTCTATAAGCAGCAGGGAAATGCTACAAATAAAACTGCTGAAATTGAATGACTGGTGACATTTATAAATGGAGGTATCATCATGAGGCTAAAACCGTCTTATAGCGAAAAAAAGCATGACTACCATGCGCATACGAAGTTTTCAGACGGTGCGCTGACTGTTGAAGAATCTGTATTGAAACGCATACCGCATATTGATGTGATCGGCATCTCGGATCACTATCGATTCTTGATGTCTGAAGGTGATAAACTGGATCAGTATTGCAATACAATTACAGCATTCCGCGAGACGTTGGGTGAACGATCCGGTGATCTTAAACTGGGCATAGAGATTTTCTGGGTTGATATTCCATACGCGATAAAACATTTGACGCAGTATCCCTTTGATTTTATCATTATTGAAAATTTTGAATTTTTTGTCGATCAGATCGAGGTGTTTCGCGTCATTGACATGCTCCAAGAAGCATTAAAGCGCAAGGAGAACAAGGTGGAGATCATTTTAGCGCATCCTGATTACAAAGTGTGGTTTGGCCATTTGGACAGAGCCGCTGATACAAGTATTGATAAAGTGCTAACCTATCTGCGAGACAATGAGATCGCCATTGAATTAAATGCCAATACCGGCTACTTTTTTAGAGAGAAAGATGTGATCGGTGCACTTACAAATGCAGAAGATTACATCGTTCAGGCGCTGAAACGCAATGATTCACTGTTGTCTGTCGGCACTGATAGTCATGGGTATGAAGCGGCGCTGTTTAGGGATTATCATTTGGTTTATGAATATTTTATGTTGTGTTAAAAGGGACTCTTTTAGTACAATGACATATTGAGAACGGCCTCGTTACGATTAACCATGTTACCGTAACGGGGCCGTTTGATTTAAAAGTGTATAAAGTCATTTGCGAATAATGCCTCTGACAAATGACATCAAGCATGTGCTGATGTTGCCAATTTGGTAATGGTTTTCTGTATTATCCAAATTTTAAACCGTTCGCCACAATAGTATACCCTCTATGGGATGGGCATTTAACTTATTTTTGCGAAGGATCAACATAAAGGGATCATGCAGTTCTCACACACCTCAAGTTTAAAGCATGAGGGGTTTAAACATTACCTTATGCAAATAAAAAAATAGAGGCAAAATTGTTCGCGATTTGATACAATAATGGACAATAATCTTTTGAGGGGTGAAAAAGGTGGAGCATATTAAAATTGTCTGCGTGACATATGATGATTATAGAGGGATTTTCAAAAGTGTCATAGAGCGTTTCTTGTCGCCGGAAATTGAAATTATTTATTTTGAGGGTTACTTGGATAATCTAATGGCGGGTTATTCTCAGTGGCTGCGAGACGGGGCTGATGTGATTATTGCCACCGGCGGCAACTTTGGCGTCTTAAACACCTATGCGACCATACCGGTAATTGGGGTTCAAATCCATACAGGCGCCTATATTAATGCTATCAAAATGACAGAGGGCGACATCGTTTTGACGCATCATGTGATGACGCCGATTTTGTCGGTCGATGCTCTTTTGAATATATCGGCAAATCGTGTTGAAATTGCTGCATATGAATCAAAAGCGGAACTGGAACAGATTATCATACGTGCAAAAGGGAAAACAATTATTGGTGGCTGTCTGGCCAAACGGTTAGCTGAACAGCATGAGATCGCCTCGGTTTTGCTAATACCCGAGGAAGAAACCATTGTCAATGCTCTGCTGGAATCGGTGTCAATTGCAAAACATTTAAAAATTGAAAAACGCAAGCGTGATTTATTGGAAGCGGTGGTGGAACATACCGTTAATGGGATATTGTCAGTGAATAGAAATGGACGTATTTCGATGGCAAATCCCTCGGCATTGACGCTTTTGGCACTTCAAAGTGATGTGGTGGATTTGCCGCTCGAATCGTGCCTGCCAACATTTGCAGCGTGCTTAAACAAAGCGCCGGTGATGGGAACGATCCTCTCTCATGATGAAAAACGTTATGTCGTGAACTGGATTCCCTTTGAAATCGAGCCAGATAAACCGGCAGGGGTCTTTATTTTTCAAAGTGCAACCGAAGTGATTGACGCAGAACGTAGCCTTCGCAGAAGCATGCGCGACAAAGGCCTATATGCAAAAGCGACATTCGATGATATCGTCGGTAACTGTAATTTATTGCGTTCTGAGATTAAACGTGCGAAGCTCTATGCGATGTCTGAGTCAAATGTGCTGATCTATGGTGAAACAGGCGTTGGCAAAGAATTGTTCGCGCAGAGTATACACCGTTTCAGCAAACGGCAGGATGGCCCGTTTGTCGCTGTAAACTGTGCCGCCATTCCGGGCACATTAATGGAAAGTGAGCTGTTTGGTTATGATGAAGGCGCCTTTACGGGATCCAGACGCGGCGGCAAGATGGGACTGTTTGAACTGGCACATGGTGGAACCTTGTTTCTGGACGAAATTGGGGAAATTGATATGACGGTTCAGGCTAGACTGCTTAGGGTCATTCAAGAAAAAGAAGTGATGCGCATAGGCGGGGATAAGGTTATTCCAATTGATGTTCGAATTATTACGGCAACGAATGCTCGGCTTATTGATAAAATGCCGCATGCTTTTCGGGAGGATCTATTTTACCGACTGGATGTCCTCAGTTTAAATATACCACCGCTGAGGGCGCGCGGTACAGATGTATTGACGCTGTTTACAAGGTTTCTAAAACATCATTTGCCGCTGGAAGCTATGAATTTTGTCATGCCGGAGACATCGAAATGGGTATTGGATGCTTATCGCTGGCCCGGCAATATCAGAGAACTTCAAAGTGTTGTCGAACGCTTTGCCATTCAATATCGTCAGCTTTCAATGCTTTCAGAGGTTGGCCTTCATGAGATACTCGTTAGCGCGATCGGCGCAGAAAAATTATGTAAGAGCCTGCTAAAAGAATTAAAATATAATCCGGAAGTCGATGTTAATCATATAAAAAAATCGAAGCAAGCTGCAGAGGCCTTGGGAAAAGCCTTCCCAGGCAGAAAACAATTTATTGCCGAACAGCTGGGGCTGAGCCGAACGACGCTATGGCGAAGGTTAAACGAAGATTGAACCGCATGAGAATGGGTATAAATTGACCGGCAATCTATGCATTGAAAACAAATAGGGAACATTTACAGAATATTTTCAAATAGCGTATTGACCTAAAGTTAGCTTTACACGATATAATAATCATGACATTTCAATAACCACCTGATTAATTTTAATTTTTTAATGAAAGGAGTATGAAAATGGCATTAAATGAAACGTTTACACTGAATAATGGTGTAATGATTCCAAAACTGGGGTTAGGGACTTGGATGATTGACGATGCAGCTGTTGAACAGGCTGTTGTAGAAGCAGTAAAGCTGGGTTATATTCACATTGACACAGCTCAGGCATATGCGAATGAAGCGGGAGTAGGAAGAGGCATTAAAGCCTGCGGCGTCGATCGACAATCGCTTTTTATTACGACGAAACTTGCTGCTGAAATTAAAAGCTATGATGATGCAGCCACCTCTATTCAAAAATCGCTGGACGTCATGGGACTGGATTATCTTGACATGATGATTATTCACAGCCCGCAGCCTTGGATGGAATATGGCGATGAAGACCGATACTTAGAAGGCAACCGTGAAGCATGGCGTGCACTTGAAGATGCATATAAAGCCGGCAAACTGCGTGCCATTGGTGTTTCGAACTTCCAGCAGGGGGATCTTGAAAACATTCTCAATGGCTGCACAGTTAAACCGATGGTCAACCAAATTCTAGCGCATATCAGCAATACGCCATTTGAACTCATTGACTATACACAAAAGCAGGAAATTCTTGTTGAAGCTTATTCGCCAATTGCACACGGTGAGCTCATGAAAAATAAAGAAGTCTTGAAAATTGCTGAAAAATACAATGTTTCCATTCCGCAGCTCAGCATTCGATACGATTTGCAGCTCGGTTTGCTGCCGCTCCCTAAAACGGCGAATCCAAAACATATGGCCAACAATGCAGATGTTAATTTCACAATTTCTGAAGAAGATATGACATTCTTAAAAAACATTGATCGCATAAAAGATTATGGTCAAGCCAGCATGATGCCTGTATTTGGCGGAAAGCTGAAATAGCTGCTTTGATGCAGGCTAATGAAAAGCGGCAATGTATTAGATGAAAAATAAAGTGACGGATGATAATGTGATAAATGGTTGCATGGAATGCAAAAACAGTATCACTGTATAAGTTATACAATAACAAATGATGAAGGGGCGTTTCAGATAACCTAGTCGTTATATTGAACGCCCCTTATTTTTATGATGAAACAGGGAGATGCCGTGTACATATACATTGATGCAGATGCATGCCCGGTAGTGGGCATCGCTGAACAAATTGCAAAAAAATATCATATTTCAGTAATCTTGATCTGTGATTTAAATCATGCTTTAAAATCATCATACAGTCATGTGATTACTGTTGAAACCGGCCGTGACGCCGTGGACTTTGAACTGCTTAAGCGATGTCGGAAAGGCGATATTGTCATTACGCAGGATTACGGATTGGCGGCAATGATACTTGGTAAAGAGGCATATCCAATCCATCAGTCCGGCATGTGGTATACGAATGAAAACATTGATCAAATGCTCATGACGCGACATTTGAATCAGAAAATGAGAAAGCGAAAGCATATAAAAGGTCCCAAAAAGCGATCCAATGAAATGGATCGCCAATTTGAAGAAGGGCTCGTGAATCTGATCGAACACATTGGCGCAGCTTCTCTGAGTGAAACCTGATGCATGAAGGCATTTGTTGACTGGATTCATGTAATAAGATTTTTTTTGCGTCGTTCAAGAAAGTATGAGAAAGCTGTATTCAAAGCGCCAATGAGGCATAAGAACATTGCGATTCTGTAACTGACCGTATAGTGATGGTACAGATCGAATAGTTTGCCGGCAAACATAGGACCGAAAATGCCGGCAAATCCCCATGCAGTAAAAAGCAGGCCGTAACTGGTTCCCAGATTTTCCTTTCCAAAGTATTCTGAAATCAGGGCGGGCATCACGGCGAATAAACTGCCATAGCAAAATGTAACAACTGCGGCGCCAATAAGCAGCGATCCAAAGTGATTAAAGCTGTCAAAAAAGTAGAAGACAATGCTTTCAAGACAGAAAATCATGAAGAGTGTCTGGTAACGGCCGAATTTATCAGAGATCACACCGGCAATTGGTCTGCCGCTGGCATTGAAGATTGCTGTACAGGCGACGAGGATAAACCCAAAGTTTTCTCCTGATTGAATAGCTGCTATTTTTGACAAGTGACCGATAATCATAAGGCCACCCATAGAGCCGCACAGGAAGAGCAGCCACAGTCTGTAAAAAACAGGTGATAATAAAAGCACGCGAATGGGATTGTTTTGTTTGCCTGAAAAGATTGGTACCTCGTTTTTGCTTTCATTGGTGTCATTAGATGATGTGTTAGTCGGCGGTACCAAGAACTGTGCGAGGATGGTAACGATGAATAGGAAGAGAACCCCCAACAGTTTAAAAGCATTGGCAAGCCCGATTGTGTTTAAGAGCTTATTGGCCAGTGGTGCCATGTATAAGGTAGAGAGGCCAAAACCGGCGACGACGAATCCGGTAACGAGGCCTTTTCTTTCTGGTGGGAACCATTTAATCGCAATTGGTGTCGCCGATGCGTAGCCAAGTCCTATACCAATGCCGGCACACATGCCAAAAGTGATGCTGAGGCCAGTGGGCGTCAGCCAAAAACCTGAGAGCAGCAGTCCTGTCCCTGTCAGTAAACCGCTAAGTGTCGCAATGCGTTTAGCACCCAAACGATCTTGTAAATAACCGGCAGGGAGCATGGTAAGTGCAAAGCACAAAATGGCAATGGTATAGGGAAAAGAGGCCTCTGCGGATTGCCAGTGATAAACATCGACAAGTTGTTTGGCAAAGATGCTCCAAGCATAGAGAACACCAAAGGCGAGATTAATGCCAAACCCAGCCAAGACAACGGCAACGCCCCTTGAAACAGTCGCATGTTGCTTTATTTTTTGATTCATCATGAAATCCTTTCTTATCGGCAACGGGACTTAGAACGCAATTTTTTGCGTACGTCGCCAAATCTTCATATTTTCTGCATCTTTGATCAGAGATTCTCTTAAATCAGGATGTGCGATTGCGATGATGGCTTCTGCGCGTTCCCAAGTTGATTTCCCGGCAAGAGAGGCGGTACCGAATTCTGTAACGAGATTTTGAATCTGTGTGCGAGGATCTGTGACAATGCCGCCGGGTGAAAGCGTTGGCACGATACGCGATTTTAGTTCTCCTGATTTAGTGCGATAGGTGGCGCTAAAGCAAACGAAGCTTTTTCCGCCTCTCGACAGATAACCGCCGGTTACAAAATCCAACTGACCACCTGTGCCGCTAATTTGTCGCGTACCAGCTGATTCAGAACAAACTTGACCATATATGTCGACTTCAACACAGTTGTTAATCGTCGTTAGGCGTTCAATCTGTTTCATTATATCTGGATCATTGGTATAGTTGACAGGATAGGAAGCAACACTTGGATTGTGTTCTACCCACTGGTAAAGGGCTTCAGAACCGAGACAAAATGTCCATAGTCCGATACCGCGATGGATATTTTTAGCCTTGTTTGTCAGTTTGCCGCTCTGAAACATATCGAGATAGGCGTCGACGAGCATTTCGGTATGCATGCCCAAATGTTTGAGATCCGATTGTGCAATGAGCTTTCCAACGGTATTGGGCATGGTGCCGATACCGAGCTGTATGGTTGCCCCATCTGTTATTTCAGGCAAAATCTGATTGGCGATCATTAAATCCGTTTCGGTTGGTGTGCCGCTTGCCAACATTGCCAGTTTGCCATCTCCATTTTCGACGATGGCATCGACTTCGCTGATATGGATGAAGCCTTCTGCGCCGGTATTGACAATTGGCAAAGCGGGGTTGACTTCGAGAATGATGATTTTTGCCGTTTCCAAAATTGCCGATGTCGCTGAGTTTGTCAGTGAAAAATTGAAATAGCCGTGACTGTCCATTGCAGAAACAGAGATCATGGCAACATCAACGGTAAGGCCATTGCGGTAGTAAGACGGTAAATTTCGGTAGAGCATCGGGATGTAATAGCATTTTCCCTGATCGTGGCATCGTCTTTCATAAGCGCTAAAATGCCAACTGTTGTAGGTGAAAGCATTTTGAGCATTTTCACATTCGATGATTTCAAGGGGGAATATGGCGAGTGCGCCTCGGATATTGACGCCATAAAGTGTATCGCAGCGCTTGGCAAGTGCGGCATCTAGACATTGGGGCATATTCATTGCAAAACCGTAGTCAACCCAATCGCCGGATTTAACCATTTTGACAGCTTCGTCCGCCGTCTTTTTCTTATCATTGTAAAGTCGAGTAATGTGCATAAGACCTCCTATAACAGTTGTGAATTGATGTCAGTCATTGGTTATGCAAATATGTTGCCAAGGAGAAAAAAAGGCGTCAAATCGTGTGAATACAATGGCTGTGCCTGTTTAAAATCCACCAATTGATGAAACGGAAACGAGTAAAGCATGTTTCAAAAAAAGCGGATTTTAATCATTGAAACATCATTGAATAAAATATTAGCACCATGTCGACAAATATTTATTGCAGACACGATCAAAAAAATATAGTATAATGCATACATAAAACATTTAGGACTTTGGCATTAAGCAATAGGGACTAAATTTAAGATAGGTGGTCGCAGTCTTTCATGGCGTCCAATTAGGTGATAATTAAAAACAGTGGTATTCTTGCACAGACATCGCAGAGCAGCGATGATGCAGGATACTGCTTTTTTTGTTTTTTGTAGAATTATTTTTTAGGAGGCTTTCTCAGCAAATGTTGAGGGACAGCAGAGGCGATAGAAGACGTAAGGGGTATTGCTAAAAGCAACATTTAGGGGTGATGAACTTGAAAAACATAGGAGACTATTTATGGGTAATTATTTCAGCGATGATTGTATTTCTAATGCAGCCTGGCTTTATGGCGCTAGAAACGGGATTGACGCGTGCAAAAAACTCCATTAATGTTGCCATCAAGAATATGTCGGACTTTATTTTGTCCATTGCGGCCTTTTGGTTTTTTGGCTTTGGCCTTATGTTTGGCAAATCATTTCATGGTATATTTGGTGCGACAGATTTTTTTGTCCACTTTCAGGCAGATGACTGGAAAGCAGCTTTCTTTATCTTCCAAGCTGTTTTCGTTGGGACTGCTGCGACAATCGATTCCGGTGCTGTTGCAGAAAGAGCTAAATTCAGTACGTATTTATTAATGTCCTTTATTACATCCTCATTCATCTATCCCATTTTTGGCCATTGGGCGTGGGGGAATTTCTTTTATGAAAGTAATCACGGCTGGCTGCAATCGCTGGGGTTCTTAGATTTTGCCGGTTCAACAGTGGTGCATTCTATCGGTGCTTGGGTAGCGCTTTCCGGTGTTATTATCATTGGACCGCGTTGCGGACGATTTACGGCGGACGGGAAGGCCAACAAAATTAGAGGGCATAATCTCGTGTTTGCCTATTTTGGTGTGTTTATCCTTTTCTTTGCTTGGTTTGGTTTTAATGCTGGGAGTACGCTGACAGCAACGACGAAAATTGCCATTATCTTAACCAATACGATGATATCCGCTTCATTTGGCGGCATTACTGGCTTGTTTGTCAGCTGGAAGTTCAGTGAAAACCACTTGCCTGAACCGGAGAGTATTATCAACGGCATTTTAGGCGGTCTCGTTGGGATCACGGCAGGATGTTATTATGTCAATGAATTTGGTGCGCTAGCCATTGGCGTACTCTCAGGTTTTATCGTCTACTTTGGAACGCTGCTCCTAGAAAAAGTAAAACTGGATGATGCGGTTGGTGCTATTCCTGTACACGGCTTCTGCGGTATTTGGGGAACCGTTGCAACGGGGATCTTTATCAAAAATTCTTTTTTAATTGAATTCGGCGTAACGAGAATGCATCAAATCGTCGTACAGTTCATTGGTGTTGCAGCAGCCTTTTTCTGGAGTTTTGGGCTCTCATATGTCTTGATGAAAATTATTAATCATTATGTACCGATGCGCGTATCGCTCAGCCATGAGGAAATTGGTCTTAATATTGCAGAACACGGTGCGAGTTCCAGCCTATTGGAACTTTCAAATTCCGTGCGAAAAATTATCGAAAATCGCAATTTTAAAAATGCCGATAAAATTGAAGTGGAATATGGGACGGAAATCGGTGAGTTGAGTAATTATTTTAACAGCATGGTTGATGATTTGAGAGAAAAGGAAGCAGCGGCAGAGGAAGCACTTAAATCGCTGCATCATATGGCAACAACAGATGGCCTTACGCAGATTCTCAATCGAAAGAGCATTACCGAAACGCTGGATAAGGAAATAGCAAGAGCACAGCGCTATGAACACAAACTGTCCATTCTCATGTTTGACATTGACTTTTTCAAAAAGGTAAATGATCAGTTCGGACATCAGATTGGCGATAAGGTTTTAATTGATATTTCAAAAAACGTCAGTCAGACGATTCGAAAATCTGATTATATCGGTCGATATGGCGGCGAGGAATTTCTCGTCATTATGCCGGAAACCGAGCTTGGCAATGCTTATATTCTGGCAAGCCGGATACGTGAAAATATTGAAAGAATAAAATGGGATTTCGG
The DNA here is from genome assembly GCF_018390735.1 of Fusibacter paucivorans. Classification (GTDB taxonomy): domain Bacteria; phylum Bacillota; class Clostridia; order Peptostreptococcales; family Acidaminobacteraceae; genus Fusibacter; species Fusibacter paucivorans. The sequence continues at coordinate 17,898 of NZ_JAHBCL010000037.1, read as the reverse complement.
CGAAGACTATTGCATTACCATCAGTGGCGGTGTCGTTGAAAATTATGGTGAAGATATTAACCGCATGATTAACCGTGCTGATTCGCTGCTCTACTACGCCAAAGATTCTGGCCGAAATAAGATTGCAAAATAAAATGGCAGTTATGCAGGGTGCAGACACCTCAATAGCCACCAAGATTGATCGCTCTATAATGCTCTGTTTATAGATATCATACGTGAATTGGTATTAGCCAATAACCGCATTACGCATTAAACTGTAGATGTCGATATTTTTAAGCGTCGTGTTTATAACAGATGTATTTGCAATCAATAATTGGAGGGTGATCATGGTAGAGGTTGTTTTAACACCAACAGAATCAAAAAAGCTTATCGCAAAAGCCGTATTTAATAGGTCATGTGTTCAGAAGGCACTGAAGAAAGGGATTGTCGCAATACACCCCAGTAGTTCAACGATTTATATCTATGAAGCGATTACAGGGACAATGCCTGAAGGATTGTGGGTTTGCGGCGTTGTGAGCAGCAAGGGGTTATGTGGTTCGAATCAAGCAGTGGCAATGATTAAATCACGTGGTCCCGGTGCTCATAATCCACTTGAAGTGTCAAAAGAAACGTGGTTTTTTAAAAATGGCAAGCTCCAAGCACCTGAACCGCTTGGTGTCATTTTAGATCAGATGACAGAAGCGGATGTTTATATAAAGGGCTCAAATGCGCTAGATCCACAGGGAAATGTTGGTGTATTGTTTGCTAATCCCGCTGGTGGCGGCGGAACAATTGGCAAAGTAATGGCGGCCAAACGTCAAAAAGGCTTCCATGTTATATTGCCGATTGGGCTTGAAAAACTCATTCCGATTTCGATTAAACAGGCAAGTCGGGCGGCGAAGTTTAGAAAAGGTGAAGCGATGGGAATTCCAAGCGGTTTAATACCAGTGACTGGCGAGAAAATTGATGAGATAGACGCACTAAAGTCATTCGGTGTAACGGCGACACCGTTTGCTGCCGGTGGACTGGCAGGTGCTGAAGGGGCAGTTTCAATAGTACTTGAAGGTGATGAAACCAGTGTGCATCAAGTCTTTCAAATGATTAAAACGATAAAGGGGACACAACTGCCCGTTCTTGAAGTGCCCGATAGCCAAAGTGCTTATTATCCGACTTTAGCGATTGAACATTCGTGAGAATGGGTGTCGTTAACGGTAGAACATAAACGTTAAGCCAGCGATAACAGAAAATAATACCACGCAGTCTGCCAAGAGGACGAGCGTGGTTTTTTTATTAGATCAATTGACTACTGTAATATTTTCAACTGGAAGGCGTCTGAATATACTGCTGGAGATTTCTACGAACCAAGAAATGTGCAAGAATGCCTACTGCGAAATAAGAAATAAAGAGTGCGCCGAAAATACCGGTTAGTCCGGCGAAAGAACTGCCGAATTTCGCAAGGGGAATATAGAGTGCAAATGTTTGGATGAAAATAATCATTGAAGCATGAAATGGTTTGTTCAAAACATTCAAAACAGTTGTAGAAATTTTCAGGATGCCTTGGAATCCAAATGAAAATGAGACAATTCTAATGTACAAAACAGTTGTTTCAACAACTTCAGGTGCTTTGTTAAAAATAGATGCAATGGGATGAGCAAAAATGGATAACAGAATGGCAATCATGATACCTGATCCCATGGCGTACAATTCACCGACTTTCAAGCCTGTTTTCACGCGATCAAATAATTTTGAACCTAAGTTCTGGCCGATAAACGGGCCCATTACCGATGTCAGCGCGTTTGCAAAAGCAATAGCGAAAAATTCTATTTTGGTAGCAACGCCATAACCGGCGACGACATTTGGACCATAAGATGACAGCATACGCGTGATGATTCCCGCACCGACCGGCAATGCCATTTGAATCAGTGAATTCGGAATGCCGATGTATAAGATCTTTTGCCAGGCAGCGATGAGGGCTGTGAAGCTGTTATTTGAAAAGGTAATAATCTTTTCTCTGAAATATAAAATTGAAACCGACGTGACAGCTGTAATACTTCTGGCGAAGACCGTTGCAATAGCAGCCCCTTGGATGCCTAAAGCTGGGATTGGACCATAACCGAAAATGAGAATGGGATCAAGAATGATATTGACAAAAGCGCTGACGCCCATAATGAGTCCCGGTACTTTCGTATCCCCCATAGCACGGATGATTTCATTGCCTATCATTGGTATGACGACCATAATCGTGCCATAATACCAAATGGACATATAATCTTCAATATAATCCAAAATAACGCCTTCTGCACCGAGCAGTGAAAAGAGCGGTCTGATGGTTGAGAGACCTATGATTACGGCAATAGAGGAGATAATCAGTCCTAATAATAAGCTATTGGTTGCAGTGTGTTTGACATTATCCATGTCGTGAGCACCAATATATTTTGAGAGGATGGCTGAGGTTCCCATGCCGATGCCCTTGACGAGGCTGCCAACGATTAGGACGACTGGAAACGTGAAAGAGAGTGCGGCAAGCTGATCAGTACCGAGTTGACCTAGGAAAAATGTATCTGTGAGGTTAAAGACAACCATGCCGATCATACCGACAATCATGGGAAGCGTCAGTTTGATGAGTTGGGTTGGAATATTGCCAACCGTTAATTTTGCGCGATGATTTTGTGCCAATAGAGACCTCCATATCAATAATAGTTTCAAAGTGCAACTATATAGTAACACAAATAGTTTCCATTTGCAACTATAAAGTTACGAATTGAAACTATTTTTATTTTATGCGATAATATGAATAGCAATGAGTGATCTAAATCACTTAAGAGGAGAATACTGTGAAAGAATCATTAGGTTATTATATAGCCACGCTTTCGAGATATATCAATCTCTATATTAATCGTGAAGCGCGTGCTCTGGGCATCAATGTTCATCAGATTCGCATTATGAAAATCTTATATGAACACGAGGGCATTAATCAAGAGGTACTGACAGAACTCATGAAGTCAGATAAAATTAAGATATCAAAAAGACTGGATCCGCTCGTTCAGAATGGTTATATTGAAAAATTAAAAAACACAGAGGATCGGCGCGTACGCAATCTCTATGTGACGGCAAAGGGATGGGAGATCAAAGAAGCCATTTTTGCCATTCACAAAGAAACGACATCAGTCCTTTCAAAAGGATTTACGGATGATGAACAAATCATTATTCGAAAACTGTTAGACCAAATGCTGGATAACATTTATCAGGAAGTAAGGGAAGAAGAACAATACCACAAGCACTAGTGAAATGGAGGCATTAATGGAAGCATCATCGGAAGCGCTAACAGCATTGGGAAATCAAGTATTGTCTTGCGAAAAGTGTGCACTTTGCAAGGGTAGGCAAAATGTCGTTTTTGGCGAGGGCAATCCAAATGCAGCAATTATGTTTATTGGCGAGGGTCCCGGCGAAATGGAAGATGAAACCGGCAGACCCTTTGTAGGGAAATCAGGCATGCTCCTCGATAAAATTTTTGAGGCGGCTGATATCAGACGCGAAGATGTCTATATTGCCAATATCGTCAAATGCAGACCGCCGGGGAATCGCAATCCTCTTCCGGAAGAACGCGAGGCTTGCTTGCCGTATTTGAGACAGCAGACAAGGCTCATAAAGCCGAAGATTATTGTATTACTCGGCAGTGTCGCAGCGAAGGCGCTTATTGACCCGCAATTTAAAATCACAAAACAACATGGGCAATGGATTGAACGCAAGGGGTTTTTCATGATCGCGACCTATCATCCTTCTGCACTGCTTAGAAATCCCGCGTTAAAAAAAGAGGCGTGGTCGGATTTTCAGATCATTCGTGATAAGCGCAATGAATTGGAAACACAATAATCCTTTAAACAAAAAAATAGGTTCGCTTAAACAAAAAATAAGTTCACTATTTAAGCTTAAGATAACTGATGAGGAAATTACATAATTCAGTTTTTACTCCCCATTCCATAATATGTATGTTCTTCATAAAACGGGGCTTCAATAGAATGATAATGATCATACCAGTATACCAAACATGCAGTTGGCATACTGTTTTTTTTTATGATTTAACCATAAAATGATTGTGCATAATATAAGGGCAATGACGCGAAATGATTGAATTGGCACAAAATGATAAAGATGGCGCATTAGGATAGAAACAAGGCGCGAATTGATGTTTGGCAAAGCTGTACTTTTGATATGATATTATTGGGAACAAATTTGTATCGGTTGCATCTAGGCGACATCATGACACATGATGAATAGACGAATGGAGGATACAATGAATGCAAAGAAATACTTATTAGATGGCAATTACAAATTATTGCTGACAGAGATGGGCGTTGATCTGTCGGATTTTTTAAAGCGGGCAAAGCTGCCTTATAATCTTTTTGACATGCCGCAGCCGCTGATTAACACAGAAGAGTATTATAGTCTTTGGCGCGTTTTAACACATTATGATGCGGACATGACGCTGCCCTTATTGGCGGGAAAATCAATAAGGCCGGAGATGTTTAGCCCTGTCATGATTGTCGCACTTGCCAGTCAAAACGGCAAAATGGCATTGAACAGGATCATCAAGTATAAGCGGCTTGTGGCGCCGCTAACATTAAAACTGAACGTAAAGTCGGATTATGTAGATCTTTCGTTTTATTCAGAAGCAGATGATGAGGAGATGCCACTCGGGCTTGCCGCTTTTGAAATGATTTTTATGAATGGAATCTTATCAATTGGGACTGGCAAAGTCATCAAGCCATTGATGGTACAAACAGAATCACCATTGCCGTCGTCTGCTTATGCTGACTATTTTGGCATTGAACCGCAAGTGGGCACTGAAAGTTTTATCCGCTTTAGTACGGAAGATTTAGAGCGGGAGTTCTGTACTAAAAATCAGGCAGTCTGGGATTTTTACCTGAATGCACTGGATTCTCGAATGGCCGCGGAGCGACCTCAGCAATTTTCTGATATCGTCAAGCGCAATATTGTAGAAGTGCTCTCATCGGGCAGCGTCAGTATTGAAACCATTGCTGCCGAGATTGGCTTTAGCAGGCGAACCGTTCAGCGAAAACTGGCTGAAGAAGAAACGACATTTCAGGAACAGCTGAATAATGTTCGAAAAGAATTGGCGCAAATGTACTTGAGAGATACGAACATTTCAACGAAGGAAATTGCCTTTTTGCTTGGCTATGATGAAACCAATTCATTTTTACGTGCGTTCAAGCTCTGGACGGGCAAGACGATTCGAGAATATCGAGAGGTTGAGATGCAGTAGCATTGGTGTAAGACGAGGTTATAAAATATGACTTATTTATACTTAGAAAGGAGCAATAAAGATGTTTGAATTGATAAGAAAACATCAGAGAGAATATATAAAAACAGCATTCGCGTACAGGGTTACGATGTATGTAGTGATTATGACATTGATGCTAATGAGTGTGTCTTCAATGGAAACGCTTGGATTTGCAGGAACGGATACGGGTACCGGGAGTACATGGGTACCGGTTGGTGAAAAGGGTTTTACAACTGATTCTCCAAGCAATTCGAAATTGTACAATTTTGATGATACTTTATATATCTCTTACGTATCATCCAAAACCGACTTTATAAGTTTGACTACAACTTATAAAGGACACATTATGAAATATGGAGAGGCAACTGGCTGGATAGATGCGTGTACGCCTTTTGAAATAGGAGATCCTAATTTTGAAGTTGCAATGTATGATCATTCGCTTTATGCGGCATATACCGTAAAAGAAATAGATAATACTTACAGTGGTGTACTGAAAAAACTTACGCCGGAAGGAACATGGCTTTCTGTTGGCGATAAGTTTGTTAATGTTAAGCAATTTAGGGACATCACAATTGATATCACCTCAGGAACGCCTTATTTGTTCTATAACACTCTGGAGGAAGGTTCAACTCATGTAAAAGGAACGGTTAAAAGATATACGGATTCAGATGGTTGGACACAAGTCGGCAATCAGCTTGCAGACTATCATTATGTAAGCAATATGGCAATTATCGTGGGCAACGGGATTCCTTACATTGCCTATAGTGAAGATCACGATATGACAGGGAATGAGAGCGATTATAGAGGAACTGTCAAGCAGTACTCTGAGGCGAATGGATGGGTGACGCTTGGGTCGAGCTATTTTGACAAAGGATGGGCTCAATCTATTAATCTAAAAATGTCTGATGGGAAACTCTATATGGCCTATTTCCTTTATGGCGATAATGAACAAACCGGTTATGTTGAATACTATGAGAATGGCGATTGGCATTTGCTTGATAGTAGTTTTCAGGAATCAGGTTCTATGCAAAGCTTAAACTTTGATATTTACGATCAAGTGCCGTATATTGCTTTTAATACATCTCAGAAAAATGTAACACCTTCGGGTGTTACCTGGACATATACAGCGTATATTGCCAAATATTCTGAAGCAAATGGATGGGAAGCAATTGATACAACCAATATTGCGGAAGATGGGTTTAGCCAATTTAAGTTCCTTCGAATGGGCGGAGACAGCTATGTCTTATATATTGATTCGAGTGCAAATTACAAGCCAACGGTTATGAAGCAAGTCACTGGTCAAACAGCGACAGATCATACCGTCTCCTTTAACGTCTTAGGCGGCAGTGCCATTGACAGCCAAACAGTCGCTTACCAAGGGGCTGTTACCAAACCGGCAGATCCGACGAAAACGGGTTTTTCATTTGGCGGCTGGTATAGTGATGGCGCCTATAAAAATGCGTGGGACTTTGATGCGGATACCATGCCGGACAGCGATCTGACACTGTACGCGAAATGGGTTGAGATTCAGACTTATACCGTCGCCTATGACGGTAACGGCAATACCGGCGGCGATGTGCCGACAGACACAGGCGCTTATGCAGCAGGTGCTGATGTCACAGTGGCGGGTAATACCGGCGGTCTTGAGAAAACAGGTTATACGTTTGCAGGCTGGAATACGCAGGCAGACGGCAAGGGTACGGACTATGCCGGAGCATCGAGCTATACCATGGGTACAGCCAATGCAACACTCTATGCCAAGTGGACGGCGAATTCAACAGATTCATCTTGGGAAACAGTGGGTAGTTCAAATATAACATTTAATGGTATGGTCAGGAATCAGGAATTGTTTTATGTGAACAATACACTTTATGCGACGGTCTTTAGCGAAAACATAGATATTTTTTCAGAGGGCCATTATCTTTACCTCCTGCGATATTCAGCGTCAAATGATTGGGAAATAGTAGGGGCACCTGTGAGTATGGCAACAGCGCAATATACTGTTGCGGTAAATGACAATGACATTTATATTGCCTGTACTGAAGGATCGGGTTCAAATAGAAAAGGTGTTGTTAAAAAGCTGAAACAGGATGATAGCTGGGAGCAAGTCGGGAGTACGCCTTTTCATGATGGCAACAATGCCGTTATCATGTCCATGGATGTTTCCACAGGGATTCCATATATCTTCTACACGCTTAATGGTGAGGATAAAAGTGTTGTCAAAAAGTACACCGAGACAAATGGTTGGCAACAAGTGGGTGATGCATTTACAAATGTCCAGTTTGTAACGACTTCGATTGCGCTTCACGTTGGTGTACCATATATTGCCTATGGAAGCCGCATTGGTCTGAGTGATGAGTGCGATGGCATTACTATGAAATACTCAGAGACAAACGGTTGGGAGACGATGGGCAGTTTTAATGGTGGCGATACTATCTCACGTACGTATTCGAAACTTTTGTTCTATCAAGATGTACCTATTGTTGCTTATAATCGGCCGATTGGCGATGACTATCAAGTGGCAGCTGATGTTTATCGTAATGGCGCTTGGCAAAAAATTGATCCGAGTGCAATAGCACAAGCTTATGGCATACGAGATACTCACTTTAGTAATGCAATCAACGGACCGTATCTTTTCTATGCAGTAATAGATTATGTAAATGGCAATACAGTTTATAGTAAGTATCTGAAACACTATACGGAGAATGGATGGGAGGCAGTTGATACTTCCGATCTTACGGATAAAACCATTACAATGCTTAGTCACATTAAAGTAGATAATACCCATTATGCTGCTTTTATTGCCTCAGGCAAGCTTGTTGTGAAGAAGCATACAGCGCAAACCGTTTCAGATCATACCGTCTCCTTTAACGTCTTAGGCGGCAGTGCCATTGACAGCCAAACAGTCGCTCACCAAGGGACTGTTACCAAACCGGCAGATCCGACGAAAACAGGTTTTTCATTTGGCGGCTGGTACAGTGACGGCGCCTATAAAAATGCGTGGGACTTTGATGCGGATACCATGCCAGACAATGATCTGACACTGTATGCAAAATGGGTTGAAATTCAGACTTATACTGTCACCTATGACGGTAACGGCAATACCGACGGTGATGTGCCGACGGATACAGGCGCCTATGCAGCAGGTGCTGATGTCACAGTGGCGGGTAATACCGGCGGTCTTGAGAAAACAGGTTATACATTCGCAGGCTGGAATACGCAGGCAGACGGTAAGGGTACGGACTATGCCGATGCATCGAGCTATACCATAGGTACAGACGATGTGACGTTCTATGCCAAGTGGACGGCGAATCAGTTGAATGACGATTCAGAACTGAAAAGTTTAACGGTAACAGGCTATGCACTTGACCAGCCATTTGATGCTGATACACTAAGCTATACAATCAGTCATGTTACGGCAGCGACTGTCGATATCTTGCCGATCGCCTCAGATTCATCATTTGCTGAAGTGACGGTGAATGGTACAGCCGTCAATGCACAATCACCTGTCAAGGTATCACTTCAAAATGGTGCCAATGTGGTTAACATTGTTGTAATGGCACAGGATAAAGTGTCAAAGACGACATACACCGTTACCATTAACAAAGACAGCGATCTAGCGAATTTGGCATCATTAAGCGTTGTGGATTACAGCATTTCACCAGCTTTTGACAAAGATACGACGAATTATCAGGTCAATATCACAACAAGCGGTTCGCTGCTCGTCGTCGTTGTGCCGGAAAAAGGGGCTACTGTAGACTTAAGTGCCTACAATATGACCACTTCTTCAATGATTAATGTAACGACCGGCAGCAGTTTAAAAGCATCGACTGTCAAAGTGACACCTGCCTATGGTACGACGCAATATCCATTTGCAGTAACAGCACAAAACGGCATTGACAAAAAAACATATATGTTAACCGTGATTAATAAAGATGATACCGCTGTTCTTAAAACCCTGACACTAGGCAATGAGACGAAAACGCCGTCAGCGCAGCAAAATCAAGTAAACTATCAGTTGGCGAATACGACGAACAACAGTATTGATGTAACACCAACTGCACTGTCAGAACGAATTCAGCAGATAACCATAAACGGTACGGTTGTTAACAGCGGAGACGTGACAAATGTGCCGCTGGCAATGGGTAACAATACCATTACCATTATTGTTACAGCAGAAGATGGTGCGACAACGGCCACCTATACTGTAGAAATCGCACGAGTAGCACCGGATAACAACGATGATACGGGTTCGACGCGAACAAACCGAGACAATGACAATACACAAGGTGAAGATGCTGTTGAAGTCATTATCAATGGCGAAGTACAAAATATTGGTACCGAAAAAACGGATACGGTAGATGGCAAGTTGACGACGACGATTTCCGTTGATAAAACAGCCCTTAAGGCAAAGCTGGATGAAGCGACAGTCAATGGTAACGAAGGGAAAAATACCTTTGTCGTTCCTGTTAAAAACACATCAAGTACGGCGGTTAAAACACAATTGACAGGTGATATGGTTAAGGCGATGGAAGATGCCGCTTTTGAACTCACGGTATCTGCCAATGATATTGATTACACACTTCCTGCAAAAGAAGTGAACATTAGCAGTGTGGCTTCTGCACTTGAAATTGATGAAGCAAATCTAGAGAGCATTGTTGTGGATATCACCATTGACAAATTGGATCAGGAAACGTCAGACGCGATTGTTAATCAAGCGGAAACAGGTGATCTTGAAATCGTTTACCCGCCGGTATCCTTTACGGTAGAAGCAACAGTGACAACAACAGACGGAACACAAAGAAAAGTAGATGTCACGAAATTCAGCAGTTATGTATCCAGAAAAATTGCCATTCCTGAAGGTGTCGATCCATCCAAGATTACAACTGGTGTCGTCTACAATGAAGATGGTACTTTCAGCCATGTGCCGACAAATGTAATACTGGAAAATGGAACCTATTATGCCATCATTAACTCAGCGACTAATTCCAGCTATTCAGTTGTTTATCATCATATAACAGTTGAAAGTGTAAAAGGTCATTGGTCAGAAGCGATTGTCAATAATCTTGCTTCACGTATGGTCATTGAAGATCCAGAAAACTTTAAACCGGATGATGCGATTACGCGTGGTGATTTTGTCACCTATTTGACAAAAGGCCTCGGCATTTACCGTACGAATTCAGCGGACTTAACGCTGTTTAGCGATATGGCGCAGGGAGGCGATGCGAATGCATTGACGATTGCGGCACAATACGGCATCATCGGCGGCTATGAAGACGGCACTGTCAGACCAAATGCATCTATTACACGCGAAGAAGCCATGGTAATGCTAACACAGGCAATGGATGCACTGGCACTTTTACAAGATGTTGAAGCGGCGCCAGTGACATTTGGCGATATTGATATGGTTAGTGATTGGGCAGTATTTGCTGTGAACCGAGTTACGTCCCATCACATTTTCAACGGCATGGATGAGCAGCTGCTCTCACCAAAAAGCACCTTCACCTATGCGCAAGCGGCTGCAACCATTGATAATCTGCTTGTAAAGGCTGCGTTGATAAACGAGTAGTAAAGTAGCGTTAAGTAAAAACGCACTTGTATTGATGTATGAAAAATAAAGTAAATTAGCAAAAGCAAAAGCGCCCGGCAGATTCGTAAAGGTCTCTGCAGGGTGCTTTTTTATCGCATAAAATACAGAATGATTAGAATAAACGTATTTTTATGAGCCGTTATGTACAGATTTCTGTAAGCGCCCATTGAGGCATGTCTTTTCCATCAATTTGCCCAAAGGTACAATAGTTGTCTCTTTTGTTATCGTATATGATGAGTAAGAAATAATTTTTATAAACAAGCGAATGGAGAAAAGATTATGAAAAAAAGACATACGGCTTTTAGGCTAGTTGGTATTTTAGTAGGTGTTTTGGTCGCCTTCTCAGGCTGTTCAAACAGTTATAGTACAGAAACGGCTACGATAACTGAAACAAAATCTGTCAAGTCAGAAGTGATCAGCCAATCTGCCTATACAGAGTCATTGAGCTATTTAGGTTATGTAGCGCCTCGCGAAAGCATCGTACTCAATTTTGAATCATCCGGAAAAGTTGAAAAGTTGTATGTAGAAGAAGGTGCCATTGTTACAAAAGGTGAACCGATTGCAGCGATTGAGCTGGTGAATCTTCAGAGGGCGCTGGACAATGAGCAAGCGAATGTATCACTTGTTCAAGATTCACTGAGTCAATATAAACTGACACTTTCAGAAATGGCACTGCAGCTTGACAGCATGCAGACGACCTACGAAAATACAAAACAATTGTACGAAATCGGTTCTGTTAGTACGGATGCATTTAATCAAGTAAAAATGAATTATGACATTATGAAAATGGAGTATCAAAATACGGAAGTTCAAATGACTTCTACAGAAACGAAGCTTTCACAGGCCATGATTGGTCTGTCGCGTGCACAGGAAGCTGTCGATAAGGCAACCATTTATGCACCGATGGATGGTATTGTTGCCGATTTACCGTTGACGGTTGGCGAAACGATTTCGGCAGGCATGATGGCGGCAACAGTGGATAGTATGGATTCGTCAGTTTTCATCAGTGTGCCGGTCGATGACTATAATCAAATTTCAGAGACGCAGTCGGTAACGCTTTCGGGTAATGGCGAAACGGCAAAGGGCATCGTCAGCAGCATTGCGCGAACACCTGATAATGCAACACGAACTTACCAAGTTGAAATTGAAATTCCTAAAAACGATTTCTTAACGGGAACACTTTTAAATGTCGATATTCCGCTGGCAGTGAAACAAGGTTATTTAATCCCGCTATCTGCGATTGTCAACATGGATGACATTGATTATATTTATACGTTAAGAGCGGATGAAACGGCTGGAGAAGGATTGTTCAGAGTCAATCAAGTTGAAGTAAATGTCGTCGGTATTTTTGATAATCGCGTACTCGTTGATAATTTAACCAGTGATGTTCAAATTGTCTCTGAAGGGCTGAAAGGGATCAAATCCGCTGATCTCGTAACCGTTGTTGAATAGGAGGCAATGATGTCAAATAATAAAGGAATCATCTATCAAACGATTAAACGAAAAGCCTTGACGCTTGCAGTTGTCCTCTTTATATTTGTGCTTGGAATTTGGTCTTATATTACAGTGCCAAAGCAGGAATATCCTGTTATTCAGGCACCAACTGTGATTATAAGAGCAATTTATCCGGGAATCTCAGCTTCGGATATGGAAACGCTTGTTACCAAGAAAATTGAAGATACGGCAATGGAAATTGATAATCGAGATCATATTTCATCCACGTCGCTCAATGGTGCCAGTATTGTCACTGTATCATTTGATGCGAAGCTTTCAGTTGACAAACTCAGTACATCAATTGAAGATTTAAGAAATAAAATCGACACGTTGAAAGATACGGACTTACCAGATGGTGTGACCGAAGTGACGTTTGATACGGCGAGTCTCGACACGGCAGGCGTAATCCTTTCTTTTTCATCGGATCAAGTCAGCAATGCGATGCTAGCTCAGCAGGCAGAAAAGCTTAAAAATCAAATGGTTAACATTGAAGGTGTTAGTAAAATCGAAATTGAAGGTAAAATAGATGAACGAATTGAAATTGATGTAGACAGTCAAAAACTCAATCATCTTGCGATTTCGTTAAGTGAACTTTCAAATATCATTGCGAGTCAGAACAGTGTTCTTCCCGTCGGCAGTGTCGAAGTCGGTGATCAGAAAGTAACCGTCAACACTTCCGGCGCCGTGAATGATTTAAGTGAAATTGAAAATATCATTATTCAGTACTCGATGGAGAATGGTGCCATCGTCAGATTAAAAGATATTGCGACGATTACGAAAACGGTTGATGATGAAGCGGTTCACTATTTTTATGGTGATAGCAGTACAGTGCTTCTCAATGTTTTCTTCAAAGAGGGTATCAACATTGTCAGCGTCGGTCCTGAAATTCGCGAAGCAATGGAGGATTACGAAGGGCAGCTGCCGGATGAAATCGTCATGGATACGATTACATTTTTACCGGATGATGTCGGCGCGTCTATTAATGATTTTACAATGAATCTGCTTCAAAGTATTGTAATCGTACTGATTGTGGTTATGATCGGAATGAGTTTCCGCAATGGTATTATCGTTTCTATTGCCATCCCACTTTCTATATTTATCGCTTTTATAGCCATGCTGCTGCTTCATATTGATATTCAGTTTATATCATTGGCAGCATTGATTATCGCACTGGGGATGCTGGTTGACAATGCCATTGTTATTAGCGATGCTATACAGGTGCGCATTGATACAGGTGAAGAAAAGATTTCCGCCTGTATTAACGGCACAAAAGAAGTCGCTTTTCCAGTATTGACATCAACCCTTACAACGGTAGCGATCTTTGCTATTTTCTTCTTGCAGCCGGGTACTATGGGCATTTTTATTAAGAGCCTACCAAGTATCGTTATTGTGTCATTGATTGCTTCTTACTTTGTTTCAATATTGGTGACGCCGCTGATGTGTTACTTTTTTTCGAAAGAGAGCCCTCAGGCAAAACAGAAAAAATCACGGCTTCGAGATACTTTTGGTAAATTTCTGGATTTTGGTTTAAAGCATAAATTCATTACAATCGTAGCAGCATTTGGACTTGTTGCACTTTCATCTGTGGTGTTGATGTCGCTTGAAATGGAACTTTTGCCGATGTCAGACAAGACAATTTTGGACATTGACATTACAACTGCCAGCAATACAGACATTCATAAGACGCAGGAGACGATGGAAGATGTTACAGCACTTTTAAAAGAGGTGCCGGAGGTGGAGAGCTATCTATGGAGTGTTGGCGGACGCGTTCCAAAATATGATTTTAGTGCGTCGGCTTCAACCGTTTCTGTGGACAAGGGGAGCGCCATGATCCGTATTGATTTGTCAAAGAGTGAGCGCTTCAAAAACAAGGCAGTCTTTGCCGAATACCTTCAAAATGAGCTGGCGAGGAAGATTCCAGGCAATACCATTGTCGTAACAGAACTCGGTATTGTACCTTCGCTTGGCAATCCAGTTCAAGTCAAACTTGTCAGTGATGATATCAACGCTTTAGATGATGCTTCTATTAAAATTGAAAGCATTCTGGAAGGCATAGAAGGCGCAAAAGATGTCACGAGTAATCGCATGGTGAAGACCAATGCCCTCTATCTCGATATGTCGAACGACTTGCTCAATCCCTATGGTCTCAGCAAAGCATCTATACAGAATGAACTGAATATTGCTTTGATGGGAAGGGAGACGACGACTTATCGTCGTAATGCAGAAGAATACCCGATCATTGTCAAAAGTGATATAGACTCGATCAACGACTTAAAAAATCTCCGTTTTAAATCATCGACAACAGGTAGTAAGTATGAGCTGAAACAAATTGCATCTGTCGGTTTAGAACCTTCTTACACGTCCATTACCCGATACGATGGTAAACGCGTTGTCAACGTAGGCGCCAATGTGAAACCCGGTTATTCAGCAGATACTATTCAGAATGCACTGAAGGATCAATTGGAAGGGATGCAGTTCAGTGATGTAGAGCTGCTTTACGAAGGTGATAGCGATGTCCTCGGTGATGCGATTGGAAGCTTGGCCATTGGTGCATTGGTAGGCGTTATGGCAATTATCATTATTTTGATGATCCAGTTTAACTCATTTAAGCAGGTGGGCATTATTATTCTATCAATCCCATTTGGGTTAATCGGTGCAACTATTGGTTTGCTGATCTTTAATCATCCAATATCTATGTTTACAATGTTGGGGATTATCAGCCTAATCGGCGTTGTTGTCAACAATGCCATCGTCTTAGTGGACTTTATCAATAATGAACGTCAAAACGGCATCCCAATTGATGAAGCGTGTCGTGAAGCCGTCAAAAAACGATTTAGACCAATTATTCTCAGTACAACGACAACCGTCGTAGGGTTGATCCCACTAGCATTGCCCGGTAACCCGCTCTTTCAGGGGATGGCAGTTGCCTTTATGTCAGGACTTGGTTTTTCCGTAATCTTTACCCTGATTATTATCCCCGTTATTTACGCGGCATTTGAATCCATGCCGACGCTGCGTTTTAAAAGGAAACGGAAAAGCGCCGCATCGTCTTAAAAATTAATAGTTGAGAAACGCAACCGTCAAACATAATCATAAAACCATTATAAAAACCTTATGAAAGCAAAAGCTTTCATAAGGTTTTTATGGTTTGAGACTTTTATACACAATAAACTTATTTATATCGTTGAGCAAAAATTTCTAGATCATGCGTCGTTTGTGATAGATGCTCCAGGCGTTTGAGAATTTCAGTAATGAGTTTCGCCTGTTCCTTGCTGATGTTGCCTGTTTTGTCGATGGATTCTGAAATATCATTGACAGCGCCGTTCATTTCGACAATCGTTTCTTGAATTTTATGTACGGCACTCTCGGATTGGGCGGCTAATTTACGGACTTCTTCCGCGACGACGGCAAACCCCTTGCCGTTCTCACCAGCTCTTGCGGCTTCAATGGATGCATTTAAGCCGAGTAGGTTGGTCTGGCTGGCAATATTTTTAATAAAGCCTAGGATTTCTGACGTATGTTGGTTTTTCTTTTCCAGATCAAGCGCTTTTTCCATGGAAGCTTGGCCTGATTCAGATAAACTGCCTGCATCTTTTGCGACTTCCTGAAGCTGTGCGGCAACTTCTGATAGGGCATGGTTTAATTCATTAATGCTTACAATTAGTTTTTTGTTGTCCTGTAGATCGATGCCGGAACTCAACGTTCCGATGATATTACCATTGACACCGTAAATTGGCGTGAAAATGGTTTTAATCGGTCGTCCATAAACATTTGGCGGAATATCGGCAAATGTGTCAGATGACTTTCTGATACACTCTGTAATGGTATCAATGTCATCAATTGGCTTGCCTTCAGGCAAATCCAGTTCGAATTCTTTAGCTCTGTAATACCCCAAGTAAACCTCTAAATCGGTTAAACCAACAGCCATGTCTTCACGCACGATGTGATTGAGATAAGGAAGTACCAGCTTGAACGCTGCCAGTATTTCTTCATCTGTTTTGAACTTTGGTAATTGCTCACTTGAATGTTTCAAAAGTAGTTCGCCTCCTACTCGTATAAAGTTAGTGTGTATTCTTATTATAACCCCTTTGAGGGGTGTTTAAGCGATTTTTTTTTATATTTGTTCATAAAAAATAAGCAATATTAATACAGTGGATTGCCCAAAGGTACATCGATTTTGCCTATAGGTACAATAGTCGCGAATTTATATGAAGCCTATAATAGAACTATAGAAAGCGGAAACGTCAAAAGACCTGATGGGCAGCCGAGACAAACAACTGAAAATGAAGCGAATGACAGCAGACTGAATTTAATCATAACGGCATTAGCTTAACAGGTGGCATGACATCATTAATAAGGAGGAATAGATATGGCATTAAATCATGATGATAAAGAAAAGGCATTCAATGAGATCGAAACGAAAAATAGCGAACGTCCGGTAAAAAACGTCTGTGTAATTACAGGCGGCGGCAGCGGTATGGGACTTGCTACTGCGAAGGTAATGGGCGAATCACACTATATTATCATTTCAGGCAGAACAGTTTCAAAATTAGAGCATGCCATTGATGAGCTGAAACTCATGGGCATTGAAGCGGAAGCTTTTCCATGTGATGTGTCAAAACGTGAAGATGTCGTGGCACTTGCTCACAGAGCAATGGCGATTGGTGATGTAGAGGTCGTTATTCATGCAGCGGGCATGTCGCCGACAATGGCAGACGCGCAGAAGATTATGGCGGTAAATGCCTTGGGAACGATACACGTTAACGAAATATTCTACGATGTCATGTCGGAAGGCGGCTGTTTAATTGATGTCTCTTCAATGTCAGCCTACTTTATGCCTAAAGCCATCTTGCCAATGAAAGCATTTAAGCTGAGCCGTGTTGATAAAAAGCTTTTTATGGCAAAGATGATGAAACGCGTTAACTTATTTCCAAAGAAAATGCGTTCACAAATTGCTTATGGCATGTCAAAGGCTTTTGTCGTATGGTATGCAAAGACAGATGCCGGAAAATTTGGCGAAAGACATTTGCGCGTTTTGTCCATATCGCCCGGGTCATTTGAAACGCCAATGGGCGATGCAGAAAAGGATAATTTACAGGAATACATTGAAAGCAGCGCACTCAAACGTCTGGGTGACGTCGAAGAAATCGCCTTTCTCATGGCGGCCTGTGCCGATAAGCGAGCAGGTTACCTAACAGGTGTTGATATATTATGTGATGGCGGTTGCGTGGCATCCGGCGTAGGAAGCATTAAAGCTAAATTGTCATAGCGCTGCCGACTGTATTTACGACAAGCTGGTAATGATAAGCAATTATAGACTTTTAGCATACAAAAGTATTAAAAAATATAAGCAACAAGAAAGAAATAAACATTTGAGCAAACAATTTAAAATTTGAATTTAAAAAAATGATACAGACCAGCTAATAAAAGTCAACAACCAATTTTAAATTTTTTGAATAATGCTTGTCCTGAAAAGAAGGTACAGCAAAGCTAGCCATTTTGAAATACGAACAATAGCTTTCTGAAGTGACAT
>NZ_JAHBCL010000036.1 GCF_018390735.1 Fusibacter paucivorans | reverse complement strand
CTCAATACATATATGCTACATGTATTGTAACAAATGACTACGGCAAAACAAGTGATCTATTTCATCGTGGCATTGACAAAGACAAAGAGCAAGGCAAAGTCAAATCACGTGGGCTAAAACAGATATGTTTCTCCAAATAGGCGGCGAAACTTGCATCCATTACTTTTCCAAGATACTCGGGAATACAGGCCGCCATTTTTCTTGCGACGTCTTCGGGGGATTCTTTCATATCTACCATCCATTTTGCGACGGTATCGCTTTCGGCACATACATAGAACTTAATTTCAAAGCTGCAGCGTTCATCGGCAGGTGCCCCCTGCCAAAGCTCTAAAGCATTGTGAAACAGTTGCGAACGCTTTCTGCGGGTACTCAAAAAGAGTGAACTGTAGTCTACAAAATTCATATCTTTAGCAATTCGCTGATAAAATGCGCCATCTTGCATTTCATATGTCATAAACTCAGCTGATTGCTTCACCAAGTCTGAACGCCAGTTGGTACAGAATGGATACTTTTTAATGGCAATATCCATAAGCCGTCCATATTCCCAGTTAAGGGCATCGTCAACATCTGTGAACAAGTTGTAAAAAGACGAACGTGAGATTCCTGCATGCTCGCAAATACTGGTCACCGTCAATTTTCGAAGAGAACTGTCCAGCAGGAGCTGTTTAAGTGACAGGACAATTTTTGAACGCATAAATTCATCTTTCGATAACGACAGTAAATGTTCATAAGTCATATGCTTGCTCCCCTGTTCTCTAATGATCTAAGGCAATTATCTTATCGGCGATTACTATTTTTATACTAGCATCAGCGGCAAACGAAGTCAATTCTTCAAGATATAAATTTAACAATCTTAAATAGGTCCATATGTTAAGCGATATCATAAAGTGGAAGATAAAATTTATCTAAATGCCGCTTATTGCCTTAAAAGAATGAAATTTGGTGCTAATTGGACAATTTTCGGAAATAGTCCAAAAAAGAACAAACCCATTCAATTATACACGGGTAGACGCATCAAAATTTCTGCTCGTTGCACGCCATGAAAAGCCGACGTTATAATAAAGTTAATGTTAAATTAATAACGATATTGATGGGAGGAATTTAAAATGTTTGCAAAGGATTTGACGAAAAAAGGGATTGTTGATCGTGATTATGAAAGTGTATTTCTCGGCCGCAGATGCGCACGGACCCTAGACGCAACACACAAGGTATCAAGAGAAGAAATTGAAGAAATTATCAATGAGGCAATGGTTGCAACGCCATCAGCTGTGGACTCAAATCCATATAAATTTCTTGTCATTGATACAGATGAAGCGCGGAAGAAACTGGATGACATCATGTGGCCAATTGATAAAGACCGCGTGATGCAAGCGTCGTTTTCGATTATTCCTTTGGCCGACCGCCAATGGATTGATGATTATGATGATGTCGTTGCGGCATTAAAGGCAGAGGCACCGCAAAGTTATGAATTCTTTAGCAACACGTGTTTTCCAATCATTCCGGGCTGGTATGAAGAACTTTCATCCGGCACAGGTGCAGCACTTGATATATCTGTAACGTTTCAGGCTGGGCTCGTGAGCCAGTCGCTGATGATCGCAGCCAGAGCACATGGCCTAGATACGGGCTTTATGGATGCATGGCATCCTTATCCTGATTTAAATGAAGCATTTGGCATTGATCTCGAACGGTATATTCCACAAGGTGTGCTCTGCTTTGGCAAAAATGCCGGGCCGGTCAGTGACAGTTACCGACGCGATATTAAAGATGCAGTTAGCTATCTCTAACGGCAAATTATGCAAGATGGCGATACGTCGATAACTTTAAGCGGAAGGACTATGAAGATGAAAGTAATGTTTTGTTATAAATGGGAGCGCGATTCAAGTGAAGCGGCAATATCTCATGATGGCTCTCTTAAATGGTTTAATACACAGTTAAAGCCATCAGACGATGAAGCGGCGGCTATTGCATGCGCGCGACAGATTGCAGCTGATACAGAAGGCAGTTTGACAGCAGTGACCATTGGTGATGGCGATACCGCATGGGCGTTGGCAAGAGGCGCTGATCGCGCCGTGCGTGCGAGCAGCACTATGCCAAGTAAAGACGATGCTGTCACGGGTGCCCAATTGGCGGAGGTTATTAAAGCATCCGGTGCGTATGACGTTGTATTAATGGGAGACGCACAGGAATTTGCTGGCGTTGTCCCGGTAACGGCAGCGTTGCTTGGACTGCCGCTTATTGCGGGTGTCGAAGATGTGGCTGTTGATCCGGAGTACCCAGACTGCCTGATCGCACACCGTTTGACCGATAAAGCGCATGAGACTTTGAGAATTCATACACCTGCATTAATTTCCGTGGCTGCAACGAGTTCTGAAAAGAATCTTCCGAGTATGCGACAAATTCTATCAGCTAAAAAACGGCCTATAGAAGAATTGGATACCGCGAATATGCATGAAACGCACATGACTGTTAAAGGTGTCAGTTTGCCGCCAAGACGCGAAGCGCAGATGCTTGAAGGCGATGCACAGCAAGCTGTGGCAAAACTGATTGCCGCTTTGCGTATGGATGATAGCTTGTAAGCACTTTTTTGAAAGGATGAAAAAAGACAATGATGCGTAATATTTGGATTGTAGCAACGGAACAAGGTGAAGTGGCTTCGTTGATTAATTTTCTAGAGCTCAAATCAGCGGATGTAACGGCACTGGTCATTGGCTCGCAGGAATTGGCAGAACAAACTGCCCGTGTTGGTACAGCTGTTAAATGGATTGATTCAGCTGACCAGCCTGCGACTAATTTTACAGCAGCGGCGGCAAGCATTATTCAAAAGGCTGCGCCAACTGTGATCGTTGGCGGGTCTTCGCCTGAAGCGCGTGCCGTTATCGGCAGTGCAGCGGCTGCGTTAGGCGCTGCCGTTGCATCGAATGTCATCAGTCTGTCGATTGAGGACGATGTCATATGTGCAGAGCGATCGGTACTGGATGACAAGTTGATCGAAACGCTTGAAATGCCCATTCATACCTGCCTACTGGTAAATGCGCTCAATTTACAGCCGCAGGCGCCAAGTGATGAGATTGTCACTGGCAGTATTGAAACAATAGAGGCCAAAAGCGACGGTTCGGTCGAATATTTGTCAGTTGAGCCCGTTGCAGCTTCAGGCTTGCAAACGGCGGACTACGTCGTGGGTGTAGGACTGGGCGCCACTGGCGGCGATTTATTCAATCAAACGGTAAAGCTCGCAGAAGTCATGGGTGCTGAGATGGGCTGCTCAATGCCAATCTATAGTGAATTACAGTTAATGCCGCATGAGACCTATATTGGTTTAACAGGCTGTAAAGTGGCGCCAAAACTCTATTTGGCACTTGGTATCTCAGGCACAAGTCAGCACTGTGCCGGTTTGCGCAATGCGAAGACAATCGTATGCGTTAATAAAGATCCAAAGGCACTGTTTTTTAATAATGCTGATTACGGAATCGTCGGCGACTTAAATGACATCATACCGGCGCTTATTGCAGCGCTGAGCTAGAGATGACATTTTGTAGAAAGTAAGCGATAAGCTGATAGCAATCAATAACTCGGATGGGGGCTTCCATCCGAGTTATAAATAGGTAAGGAGTAAAACGATATGGACGAGAAATTTGATGCAATCGTGGTGGGCGGCGGTCTCGCAGGACTGGCAGCTGCTTATGCCATGGCACAAGAAGGCCTCGAAGTAATATTGGTAGAAAAAGGTGTCACCTGCGGTTCCAAAAACGTTACTGGCGGCAAGATCTGCTCTCACAGCATTGAAAAGCTTTTTCCGGATTTTGGTGAAACAGCGCCTTTAGAGCGTGAAATTACGAAAGAAGTGATCAGTAGCTGGCGCGCTGAGGGCATTTCCGATGCGGGGATTGATCCTCAGCATTTTGGACTGACGGAGTCGCGTTCATACACGGTCAGCCGGGCAAAGCTGGATGCATGGTTTGCTGAACAGGCTGAAGCGGCAGGTGTCATGATGATTCAGGGCATTGTGGTTAATGACCTAATTGTCCGGGAAGGCAAAGTCTGCGGTATTATTGCAGATGGCGATGCACTGGAAGCCGATGTCGTGATTCTCGCAGAAGGTGTCAATGGACTCTTGGCACAATCGTTGGGAATGATCCCCGAATTGATGCCGGAAGAAACCTGTGTCGGGACAAAAGAAGTCATTGAACTGGGGGAAGCGCTGATTAATGAGCGTTTCGGTCTTGCCGACGGCGAAGGTGTTGAATGGATGGCGATTGGCGATACTGCTGATGGACAGTATGCCGATGGCTTTCTTTATACGAACAAAGACACGGTTTCAGTGGGGGTAGAGTTTTTAATCAGCGATATCGATAAAACGCAAAAGAGTATCCCAGAGCTGCTTGAAGACTTTAAGGCGTTGCCGGAAATAGCGAAATTAATTGATGATGGTTTGCTGGTTGAATATGCTTCGCATTTGGTTAAAAAGAGCAAGTCTGATAAAATTGGGAAGCTCTATGGCGAAGGTGTTTTGCTGGTAGGCGATGCTGCGGGTCTGGTAGCAAATGCAGGCTGGGTCGTAAGAGGTATGGATCTTGCGGTTGAGTCCGGAAGATTAGCGGCAGAAGCAGTGATTCGCTCCAATGCGTCAGGGGATTTCTCTGAGGGATCGCTGGCAAGTTATCAGAAGGCTGTCGAATCGAGTTTTATAGCCGCTGACATGAAGATTTGCGCGGATTATCTCAACCAGTAAGGAGGTTGAAAAATGGCTAAAATATCTGTTGCCGATAAACTCGGCGTCAATAAATTTAATGTTTATGAAGAAAAAAGTCACATTGTCATAGACAAGCAATACCCGGATGCAGCGGAAGTGGACCGCGTTGTGCGGATATGTCCCGCAGCACTCTATACAGCCGATGCAAACGGTGTTCGCTTTGATTATTTGGGATGCCTTGAATGCGGCACTTGCAGAGTTTTAAGCGGTGGAAAAGTAGTGACGGACTGGCAGTACCCCGTCGGTTCATTTGGCGTGAGCTTTCGGAAAAGCTGATAAAAAGCGATTAAGGAGCGATAGAAAATGCTGAAGCTATTGGTATGCATAAAACAAGTACCGGATGTCGACCAGATGACGATTGATCCGGAAACAGGAAAAATTAACAGAACCGGGGTGCCTTCCATCTTAAATCCGCTTGATGCGAATGCAGTCGCCGCAGCGGTGAATGTGAAAGAAACCTATGGCGGCGAAATTACCCTTATCACTATGGGGCCGCCGTCAGCAGAAGCGGTACTGCGTGAATGCTTGGCAGTTGGTGCAGATTATGCGATTCTCGTCACGGATCGTGCATTTGGAAATGCCGACACACTGGCGACCAGTTATGCGATCGTTTCGGCAGCTAAGCAGATCGATCACTACGACCTCATTTTCTGCGGCAAGGAGACGATAGATGGTGCGACAGGTCAAATGGGCGCACAGTTAGCGGAGCGCTTTGATGCTGCTCAGATAACATCTGCATGTCTCATCCACACTGTTGACGAAGCAAATGGGACACTTGTCGTTGAACGCGAACTTGAAAACAGCACAGAAACACTTGAAGTCACGATGCCGTGCCTGCTCACCATGGAGAAGACACATTATCCTGCGCGGATGCCAAGTCTTAAGGGCAAGATGGCAGCCAAGAAAAAAGTCATAACGACCATGACATCGGCAGATATCCCCGATCTCGACTTTAATCGCATTGGTGACAGCGGATCACCGACAAAGGTGCCGCGTACTTTCCCACCGGTGATGCCTGAGCCGGGGATTGTCATTGATGAAGGGTCCGTCACAGCAAGTGTGGCAAAGCTCTTAACGTTCATCGCAGAATAGGGAGGATACAATGGATAAGACGAATTACAAACATATGTGGGTATATGTTGAGCATGACGGGACTGTCGTTCATCCTGTATCCCTTGAACTGTGCTGTGAAGTGCGCAAACTCTGCGACCAGAGCGGCGATAAGTTGATTGCGGTCATCGCGGGTGAAATACCAAATACGGAAGTGGATAAGATAAGAGACTGTGGTGTAGACGGGATTATAGATGTATCCGGCACTGGATATGAACGATACAATACGGAAGCTTATACGAATTTGTTTGCCGAGCTGTGTGTAAAATATAAGCCTTCAGCTGTTTTTGTAGGCGGAACGACAAATGGGCGCGACTTTGCACCGCGGTTTGCAGCGCGTATTGAAACGGGATGCACCTCAGATGCCACAGAAGTTGTCTATAATCCTGAAACGACAGATATCGAGTTTATCGAACCGGCATCAGGCGGTAAAATCATGGCAGTTATTACGATCCCGACACTGCGGCCTCAGGTTGGCACCATCCGTCCGGGCACCTTTAAATATATACCAAAGGGAAGGAAAGCAGTCATTGAGGAAGTACATGAAACCATTGATTTTCCACTGGAAGAGATACGAACGAAGCTTCTTTCACATGAACAGGCGGCTTATGATCCGGAGATGGATATTGCAAATGCTGAAGTGATTATATGCGTCGGGGATGGTCTTTCGGATGAAAGGGCACTGTCGCGTTACAGAGAACTGGCAAAACTGCTGGGAGGCAAAATTGCCTGTACGCGCCCGCTGTATGATCGGGAGATTCTCTCGTATAAACTGCAAGTAGGCCAGTCGGGCGTGATGATCAAGCCCAAACTCTATATAGGATTTGGTATTTCAGGGGCTGTGAACCACGTTGCCGGCGTCGATGCAGAAAAGTTTATCGCAGTAAATAAAGATCCGGATGCCCCCATTTTTCACTACAGCGATTACAGTATTGTAGGTGATATGGACGAAGTATGCGATGTGATGATCGAGGCACTAAAAGCCAAAGCTGTATGATGGCGCCCGGATTATTGGTTAATATGAAAGAGACGATCGAATTGTCGGTAGATGCCGTACAAATCGGTCGTTTTTTCATCAAAACATCAAAACATCAAAACACTTAAACTTTTCGACAGTTCTGATCTAGTACTTTTAATCCTTTGATACATAAAACGGCGAGAACAAGAAAAATTAAAGCCGTTATCAGGTTTGGTATCTCGATCATCGGTTTTAGCCTGTCATAGATCAGTAAGATGATGACACATGTCATCTGAATGACAGCAATCCCTTTGAAATAAGTATGAAGTCTCTCAGGTCTAATGCGCCGTTTCTTAAAATAATGGTTTTCTCGACGTTGGCTCATCTATGATGACCATGTTTCTTGATGTACTTTAAAACGATGGTTTGGATGAACATCACAATGGCACAATAAAGTAGGCCATTAACCAGTTTTAATTCACTAATACCTAAGATGTTGGCTTGAATGATAAAAAGATTTTGATCAAGTGCGAAGAAGATGCTTGTCAATATAATGAAGTAGTAGAGTAATTGTACAAAAGTTTTCATATTTTGATCACTCTGATTTAATCCTTCCGAAAAAAATTTGGACAGTTCTATAGAATGAACCGTTTTGGATGGCGATATCTTACAGTATATTTGAGATTTATAGAATAATTTTCACCTTGAGGGCCATCATCTCGACAGATAGTTTATGTGAATATGTGCCCGAGCATAAAGAAGTTTGTGCTGGCTTACATTGAAAGCCACGGTGGTTGTGCTAAAATAGATGTATACAATTAAAGTGTTATGGAGTTCGGCGAAGAGGCCTGTTTATTGAAACAGGTCTCTTTTTATTTTCCCCATAATGACACGTAAAGGAGATAGATTATGTACAAATGCAGTTTGGAAAGAATGACGGACAAAATTGAAACATTTAGCAAATTCGGCGATGCAGGCCATGGCGGCATTACAAGATATACCCTTTCACCGGAAGATAATCTCGCGAGAAAAGAATTTGTTAAACGCATGGAAGCAATCGGTGCCGTGATCGAAACAGATGATATGGCGAATATGTATGCGACCATTCCGGGAAGTGATCCCGATGCGAAGCGAATTGTCATGGGTTCGCACACTGACTCTGTTATGAACGGCGGTAATTACGACGGTATTCTCGGTGTTATGTCGGCAATGGAAGTTTTGGAAGCGGTTGTGGAGCAGAAGATACCGCATAAACATCCTTTGACAGCGATGGTTTGGACCAATGAAGAGGGTTCACTCTATCCGCCTGCGATGATGAGCTCAGGCGTAATCTGCTATGACTATTTGCCGGAAGCGATTCGCGGAAAATTCAAATTAGAGGATATGCTGCAATCAAAGAGCATTTTAGACTTTAAAACAACTTTTGGAGAAGTCTTGGATAAATCGGAATATAAAGGGGATAAAGCAAACCGCCTCAGTCCTGAAAAATATCTCAACATGTTCGAAATTCATATTGAGCAAGGGCCTATTCTGGAAGACAACAAGAAAGATGTCGGCGTCGTAGACTGTGTCCTCGGCATGTTTAACTATCGCCTGAAATTCTATGGTCAAACAACACACGCAGGAACATTCCCAATGCCAAAGCGAAAAGATGCTTTCTTTGCGGCATCACAAGCACTTGTTTATCTCCATGAGGAAATTGACAAATTGGGGTATCCCGAACTGGTCTATACCACTGGCGAAGTGATCTGTCACCCGGGGATTCACACCTGTGTACCGGATTTCTTTGATTTCTCATTTGATTCAAGACACGAAGATCCGGCAGTGCTGGATCAAGTACTCGCCATCGTCAAGAGCTGTGCGGACAAGACGTGGGCAGGTTGTACCTGTACGGTAGAAAAAGCTTGGAATCGCGATACCGTTTACTGGGATGAAAAATTAATCGGCTATTGTGAAGAGGCGGCTAAAGAGACTGGTGTGAGTTATCAATTGATTCATTCCGGCGCAGGCCATGACGCTCAGTTTGCAGCGTACATGATGCCGACAACGATGCTGTTTGTCCAGTCAAAAGACGGTTTGTCGCATTGTGAAGACGAATATTCAACACCTGAGCATTGCACGTCGGGTGCAACAGTCTTACTGAACGCCGTTTTGAAAGCGGATCAGGCAGAGTAAGGTGTAGAGGGAATGGTGTAGAAGCGATGTGCTGCGATCGCATTGTAGTGATTTTTTCAGTTATTAGAATCGATTAACATGTTAAAACGGAAATACTTCTAAATGCGTAGAATAAGATGAAAGCGTGTATTTGGCCGGGATGTGCTCAAATACACGCTTTTTAAACGATAAGGTTCTGTGTGGATTTTTAAGGTTATACTATTTTTAAGGTTATACTATTTCTGAGCAGCAGCGACCTTCTCGTGTGATTCTACGGAATACTAAAGTTTTACCTCATCAAAGATTGCCATCAGTTGTGTAACTGCCTTTGTTGCCGTGATTTCCCCTGAAATGAGGTCCGTTTTTAATTGGGGGATTGCTCTTTTGACACCATCATGGCTGTAAAATCGCGATTTAAGCTGCTCAATGACCATGCCAAATACCCATTCGAGTGTCTGTTGCTGTCGCCGTGTTGCATAAACACCTGATGCTTCGGTCGTTTGTCGAAATGTTTCGATCAAATGCCAGAGTTCCTCAATGCCATCCTGATAAAGTGCTGAACACGTAATCGCTCTTGATGCCCAGCCTTCTGTTGCCGGTCTCAAGTAATGCAAGAGGTTGTTAAATTCCGTCATGGCTGATTTGGCCCTGATGATATTATCACCATCTGCCTTATTGACGGCGATGCAATCGCAAATTTCCATGACGCCTTTTTTCATCCCTTGCAATTCATCACCGGCACCGGTAATGAGTACCAGCAGGAAAAAGTCGACCATTGAGCGAACGGTGACTTCATTTTGACCGACGCCGACTGTTTCGACCAGTATGACATCGTAACCGGCAGCTTCACACAAGAGCATGGTTTCGCGGCTTTTGCGCGCAACACCGCCAAGCATACCTGCTGAAGGTGATGGCCGAATAAAGGCATTTTGATGGCGTGACAGTTTTTCCATTCGAGTTTTATCACCCAAAATGGAACCGCCGGTAATGGAGCTGCTCGGATCGACAGCGAGCACGGCGACTTTATGTCCCTGTTCGCAGAGCATGAGCCCAAATGCTTCAATCAGTGTACTCTTGCCAGCGCCGGGAACACCTGAAATACCGATACGGATGGAGTTGCCCGAGTGCGGGAGCAGTCGCTGGACGAGCTCTTGGCTTATATCAAAGTGTTTTTTTGCATTGCTCTCAATGAGCGTGATCGCTTGGGCGACGACGGGCAGATTGTTTTCAATCACGCCGTTGTAATAATCATCGATGGAAAGTGTTTGACGTCGTTTGATGACGCGATTGTGCCTAACGGTGCTTACGGTTTGGCCCAAGCCATCGTGGCCGCCTTGGACGCCATCCATTACATTTGTCGTGTACTGTTCATTGGCATTCTCAGGAACCCATTCCGGTTTTTTGTTTTTGCTCATCAGGCATTCCCATCATAACCAAGGCTTTCGTTGATGACCTCCATAACCTTGCCGGCACATTCGGTAATAATGGTACCGGGGCCGAAAATTAATGCGGCGCCGTGTTCATACAGAAAGTCGTAGTCCTGTGCCGGAATGACCCCGCCGGCAAAGACGATGATATCATCGCGACCAAGGTCTGCCAGTGCTTTTACCAGCTGTGGAAGCAGTGTTTTATGGCCTGCTGCTAGTGAGCTCATGCCTACCACGTGCACATCGTTTTCAACCGCATCATGTGCAACTTCTTCAGGTGTTTGGAAGAGTGGTCCGACATCGACGTCAAATCCCATATCCGCGAAACCTGTCGCGACGACTTTGGCACCGCGGTCATGCCCATCCTGCCCCATTTTAGCGATGTAAATTCTCGGGCGCCGACCTTCGTTTTCTTCAAACTTATCGGTCATTTCACGTACCTTTTCAACATGCGATTTTTTGGCGTATTCTGAACTGTAGATGCCTGATATTGATCTAATCACGGCTTTGTGCCTACCTTTCACTTTTTCAATGGCATAGGAGATCTCGCCGAGGGTGGCTCTCACACGAGCGGCGTTGACAGCGAGTTCAAGTAAATTGCCTTCGCCGGTTTCGCACGCTTTGGAGATTGCTGTCAAAGCCTTTTGTACATCTTCACTGTTGCGGTTTGCTTTAAGCTTATTTAATCGCTCAATTTGTGCCAACCGTACAGCTGAATTATCAATTTCGAGGATTTCAATAGGATCCTCGTGATCCAGTCGGTATTTATTGACGCCGATGATGGACTCTTTTGCGGAGTCAATTCTCGCTTGACGACGTGCGGCCCCTTCTTCGATTCTCATCTTTGGAAGTCCTGTTTCGATGGCCTTTGCCATACCGCCAAGCGCTTCAACTTCTTGGATATGCCCCCATGCTTTTTGAGCGATTTCATGTGTCAGCTGTTCAACATAATAAGAGCCGCCCCACGGGTCGATAACTTTGCAGATTGAGGTTTCATCTTGCAGATAGAGCTGTGTATTTCTGGCGATTCTCGCAGAGAAATCCGTCGGGAGTGCAATGGCTTCGTCCAGAGCATTGGTATGCAGTGACTGGGTATGACCAAGAGAAGCGGCCATTGCTTCGATTAATGTGCGCGTTATATTGTTGTATGGGTCTTGCTCAGTTAATGACCAACCGGAGGTTTGGGAATGTGTTCTCAGTGCAAGGGACTTTGGATTCTTCGGATTAAACTGATTGACGATTTTGGCCCATAGCATCCTGCCGGCACGCATTTTCGCGACTTCCATAAAATAGTTGGTTCCCTGCGCCCAGAAGAATGAGAGCCTCGGGGCAAAGGCATCTATATCAATGCCTGCTTTGATCCCTGCACGGAGGTAGTCGAGCCCGTCGGCCAGTGTATAGGCGAGTTCGATATCATTGGTCGCGCCTGCTTCCTGCATATGATACCCCGAAATTGAAATCGAGTTGAATTTCGGCATTTTTTGAGAGGTAAATTCAAAGATGTCGGCGATAATCCGCATCGAAATTTCAGGGGGGTAGATATAGGTGTTGCGCACCATGTATTCTTTTAAAATATCGTTCTGAATCGTACCGGCGAGCATTTCCATCGGAACGCCCTGTTCTTCACCTGCCACAATATAGAATGCCAAGATCGGAAGCACGGCACCATTCATCGTCATGGATACGGACATCTTGTCAAGAGGGATACCGTCAAAGAGAATATTCATATCCAGCATCGAATCAACGGCGACACCTGCTTTGCCGACATCGCCGACAACGCGTTCATGGTCTGAGTCGTACCCCCTATGTGTTGCGAGGTCAAAGGCAATTGACAGGCCTTTTTGTCCGGCTGCCAAATTGCGTTTATAAAAGGCATTGCTCTCTTCAGCGGTAGAGAATCCTGCATATTGGCGTACAGTCCAAGGACGTGTGACGTACATGGTTGCATAGGGTCCTCGTAAAAACGGACTCAATCCCGCGGTAAAATCAAGATGCTCAAATGCCTTGTACGCCTCTTTTGTATAAAGGGCACCGACATTGATCTGTTCGTTGGTCATCCAGTCAAAATCAGATAATTTTTGATGTGTTGAATCTTCAAATGCTGCCTGCCAGTCATTTAAACGGTGATGATCACTGTTTAGATCTAAGCTGATATTTTGAAAGTTAGGATTCTTAGGCATTTTCGATAACCTCCTCTGCAACGTTTTCAAGTATGGCTGACAGTAAGCCATAGCAATCTGCACCCATGTAAATGAAGTCATCAATCCCGGCATTGCGATAGATTGCTTCTAGGTCTTTAGGAGGTTTTCCGGCGAGCACTAATTTCATATTCGAGTTGGTATGGCGTATTTTTTCTGCAATTTCGGGCACGATTTCCGGATAAACGGCATCGGTGGAACAGATGACGCCAACTTGTGCACCCGAGGCAAGTCCTGCTGCTACTGCGGGATCGACTTCTTTAAAGCCATTGTTTTGCATGACTTCAAAACCGCCCACTTCAAAAAAGCCAGTTGTAAAATCAGCGCGGCCCTTGTGCTGTGGAATGGGTCCCATATTAAATAAGAATACTTTAGGCGCCTTCCCTGCTTTTTGGTACTGGTCTGTTTTATCTCGAAGCGCTTCAAAGCGGGATGCACCGCGTTCGTACTGAATGGCTTTAATCATTATATCCTGTTCGGATAAGTCACTGCATAGCTGTGCAATTTCACCCATGGTTGCCCCGACCTCAATCGCTTCAATCGCCAGTGGCATTGAAATATGACCGTTTTCCGTTTTCTCATCGCCTAACGCTGATACTTTATCTGCAACGGCAAAGAGCGGCCTTTTCAAGCGAAACTTTTGTAAGGATTCTTGGCGAAGTTTTTTGAGTTTCTCATCACTAGTGTGTTGTACGGTCAGTTTTTTCTCCGTCATGTTTGCATATTGATTAACGCCTACCCACACATGTTTGCGCTTTGCCATATCTTTAAATTTGGCTTCGTATTTGAGTGCAATTGCAGACTGAATTTCACCACCTGTAAGCATTGCTTCAAACCCTCCGGCAGCTTCTGTCGCTTGGAAGGTTTCCCATGCTTTCTGTGCAATTTCATGCGTTAATGTTTCGATATACCATGAGCCACCTGCCGGATCGATCGGCTGTGTAAAATTGCATTCATCCTGAAGAATAAACTGCACATTTCTGGAAACGCGTCTCGAAAAGCTGTCGGCTTCTCGAATCGCCTCATCAAATGGCACAATCGTTAGACTGTCGACACCGGCGATGGCACCTGAAAATCCTTCAGAAGCATTTCTTAACATATTGACGTAAGGATCATAAATGGTTTTCGTCCAAGAAGAAGTCTTTGCGTGCAAGTAGATTTTTTGCGCTGTTTCACTGCCGCCGAAAGCTTCAATTACTTTTGAAAACAATATGCGTGCAGCTCGGAGTTTCGAAATTTCCATAAAGAAATTCGAGCCAATGGAAAAACTAAAAACCATTTTTGAAGCAATATCGTCAATTGCAATGCCTCGGTCGAGCATCGCTCTGATGTAGGCAGTTCCCACAGCCATTGTATAGGCCAACTCCTGTACGGAATCTGCACCGCCGTCATGGTATGGATGGCCTTCAACTAAAATCGTTCGCAGTGTCGAATTTTCATGAAGGGTCCAGTTTGTTGCATCCGCCATGAAATCATATGCTTCTGATAGTGCGAAGGGCATTTGACCATGCTTAGCCAACATGCCCAAGGGGTCATAACCCAGAACGCCTTTAATGTTCGCTAAAGGCAAGTCGCTTTTTTTCAAGTAAGCCCCAATCATCGCCATGATTGGGATGGGATTCATACCTGCATTAATGTGCAGCGGCAAGACATCGAGAACCAATTCCTGAAACGCCGCCGTCAAATCTTCAAGTGTTGAGATCGAAACGCCGCGGTATCCGACGTCTTCAGCAAGCTCATCATCGGCATCATAACCCAATTGTGACGGTAGATCCATTTTCAAATTTAAGACATTTAAACCGCGATAGAGTTCATCAATAATGCATTCGTGAAACGCGCCCGGCGTTCCGGCATAAACTTCCTGATTAACCAGCCATGGCTCACTGATATTGCCTTCTGCTTTTGTGCCGCGCACGAAGGGCGGATATCCAGGCAGGGTATCTGCAAATGGTACTTTTTCTAAATCTTCTTTTCTGTAAATCGGGCGGAGCGTGATGCCCTCATGTGTCTTGGTATACATCGCCTTCTCAAAGGGTTTGCCTTTTAAAAGCTTTTCAACGGCTTCCTGCCATTCTTCATAGGAAGGCGCTGTGAATTCACCAAATAAATGGCCGTTTTCATCGTATCCATTTTGGCGTTTGTCAGTTTCGTTTTTCATTACACACCTCTCAATATTTTAAGCAGTGTGCTTTGCTTAGACCTCTAACTTTGGCACGAGCATAGCCGGCATCAGCTTTCTGCTTAAAAAGCGCATACGTATTGCCATGCTTTTTTACCATTTTTAATTCCAGCATTGATAATAGTAGCCAACAGTCTCAACTAAGTGAGCACAACTTTTTTTGCAATAAAAAACACCTATAATCCTAAAAAGATATAGATGCATCCTGAAAATAAGAATATCACCTCCTATACGCCGTAGGATTTTTTGTGACCTTGTAATTTGGTGGGTGTCTGACTTTCAGCACATAGCTGATTCACAGTGGCGGGACCGTCTCGAACT
Source organism: Fusibacter paucivorans (assembly GCF_018390735.1). Classification (GTDB taxonomy): domain Bacteria; phylum Bacillota; class Clostridia; order Peptostreptococcales; family Acidaminobacteraceae; genus Fusibacter; species Fusibacter paucivorans. The sequence continues at coordinate 24,698 of NZ_JAHBCL010000036.1, read as the reverse complement.
TGCATCGAATTCCCCATTAAACGACACCGCTTTCGCAGTTGTCGTACCAATTTACAGATAATCCGCATTAACCATCAAGCGACTTGTACCTTCGGCAGATACAGTTGATGGCAATGCTTCATAAGTGAGAAAATTGTATCATTTAAATTTTAATCCTTTTGCTGTAATAGCGACTATTTTTCATAAGATGAAGACGCAGTATACTGCCGTAAAGGATCGACTAAAAGTAATGATGCAATTTCCTTAAGTATGTAGTTGTCACGTAAGTTTGCTTTCATTTTGATTATATAAGGATGTCCCAAGTTATTCAAGTAATATACTTGTATACTTTTTGAGATGTGTTCTCAATGCCCATAAGTACAATGAAAAGGAAAATATTAGAAAAAAACAGTTGTAAATGGATAGTTTTTATTGTAATATAATTACATTATATGGCAATTATGTATGAAGGAGGATGATGGTGGAGAAGTCAAAATTAGGCATCAGTATACAATTAACGGGTGCGGCGATGTTTTTTTTGGGCATGATTAGTTACATACCGGCATTGTTTTTAGCAGCGTTTGTGCTCATGTACGAAAAAAATGAATGGCTGAGAAAATCAGCCGTGAAAATGGCATGTGTCTTAATCGTCGCAGGGTTACTAAGCTTAGGGTTAGGAATAATCGACGATGTATTTGAGATCTTGGATATTACTTTCGGCTGGATTATTCATTTTGATGTACCTTTTGCGATTGATCAAATTGGCCAGTATGTGATCTCGGCAATTGAACAGCTGCTGTTGTTTATTCTTGGACTTAGAGCGATGTCAATGGGGACTGTGAGAATTAAAAGCTTTGAGAAAATAATCAATACACATATGTAAGGAGGAAAACAGATGTCCTTTTTCAACAAAATTGGAAAAACAATAACTGATACCAGTAAAGATTTAGCGCAGAAAGCGAAAGTTATGTCGGAAATATCAAGTCTCAATGGTCAAGTACAAGCTGAGGAAGAAAAAATTCAGAGTTTGTTTATTAAAATTGGCAAGCAATACTATGAAGCCAACAAAATGAACGCGGATACAGAATATGGTGAAACGCTGGCGAGCATAACCGCTAGTTTCTCTAAAATTGACGAATTGACAGAAGCCATCCAGGTCATTAAAGGGGCTGCGATCTGTTCAAATTGTGGTGCCCAAATACCGGAAGGCGCTGTTTTCTGCCCTGAGTGCGGGACGAAGAATGAAAGGGAAGAAGAAATTGTTGTCGATGCCGAAGGGCGCGTGTGTCCTGAATGTGGCACTGAAGTTGCAGTCGATGCACTCTTTTGCGGTGGATGCGGCAAAAAACTTGAAGCAAGTAAGGGATCAGCCATAGGTGACGCAGCCAAAGGTGACACAGTTGATGGGGACGCAGTTGATAGTGATACAGTCGATGGTGATACAAGTGATGCATAAATTGGGATGGGGGCAGAAATTGACAATACTGTCGGTATTGCTCATGACTATTTTGCTGATCGGGTCTTTTTTAAATAATGAGGCGGAACTTGCGAGTTCTTTTTTGACGTATGGATACTTAGACGATATTGCGGCATACATGGACCCTTCAGATGTGATGCAGCTGAGATTGTCGACGATGGCACTAAAACTAAATGCACGCCGATTTATTTTTTTACTGCCGGTACTGTATCCGGTTGTATCGCTATTTAAAAATCGACATAATCGAAAGCTCAGTCTCATAAGTGCTTCGCTCGAAGTCGTGCTGGTTTTATGCTTTCTCTTTGCGGGAAGAGGATTACTGACCTTTAAAGCCGTATTGCTTTTAATGACATCCGCGCTGCTGTTTGTAGGTGTCTTTGTCACAAAGCCTAAGATTAAAACAGAAAATTATTCAACTAAGTATTGCCCACATTGTGGTGAAGCGAACGCTGTCTCTGCTAAATTCTGCTTTAAATGCGGTAAAACGATATAAATCAAACGGTATAAATCAAATGGAAGGATTGAAGTTTCCTGTGTCGAGATTTCAATCCTTTTAAATGGGATTATGGTATCACTCAAGCATAAAAGCTTTTGCTGTCATGCGGATGTGTTTTAAAGGACGAGCATCCGGCTTATTGACGACAAATTGACGACGAATTAGAAAGTAGGGAAATAAATGAGCGATCACTTTCTGTGGATGCTTGGATTGGAATTTTTAGCAGCCTTCATCGCAGATATTGCAATACATAGATGGTTAAAAGTCAGTCGGCATATTGCACAGTGGCTGGTATTGGCATTGCTGCTATCCTGTACTGTCGGATTTGGCTACGCCGGACTTTCGACACACTTTAATGAAAAAAAGACAGAAGTGGGGGCAACCTATGTTGCCTATCAATACCTCAGGAATTCAGAGTTGAACTTGCTTGATTCTGCGGTTCGCAATGAAGCAATAAATGCTGATCATAAAGCCGTTATCAATTTGATATCGCGTTATAAGCGCGGGGACTATGAGACGGTTTACATAAATGCGCAGAAACTTATGCGGACGATCGATTTGAATACTGAATTGGGCGAAGCCGTCTTGATGATGGATACCCTTTCGCAAACTCACTTGTCGAAGCGTGACGCTCAAGCGTATTCAGATCCTGAGGCGGAAGCGCTTTCTGATCAGCACATTGATGAAATGATAGAAAAATGTTTTCAAAGTTTAGATTTAAGCAAAAGAGCCAGTAAAAGTTATGAAGCGTTGTATGAATTGGATAAAGCCGTTCGGTCAAATCAAATGAATATAACAAAAGACAGGGTTCAAGAAATTGTAGAGACGTATAGCGACAGCGCACCGGTGCTTCGCGCGGCAAGTGCCTATTATATGCAATTCGGAAACGTAAACGAAGCGATGAAATGTGCTGAAGACCTTATGAAAGTGGATAAATCCATTGAAAGTGCTATTGTTTATACCGATATTGTTGCTCAAAGTTCACTGACATCGTCTATAAGTTCAAATCCGGAAGATTCGGAGATTTCAAAACTAGAAGATGAAGCGCGAAATATTCGCTATAAAAGTTATGATCAAAATAATACCGAAAAAGAAACGGCTAAATTTCAAGCCCAAGCGGATGAGCTGCACCAAGCTGTTCAAGCACTGGGAACGCAGCGAGCGATTAACTATTTGATCGCCAGAAAGCCGTTGTTTAGAGATAAAACGGGTTTATATGATTTGCAACTGGCGAAGCTGTATTTAGCCGTTGACGAAAGAGAAAAATCCAAGGCATATATCAATCAGCTCATTCAAAATCAGGAACATATGATGGCATCATCCCCTTTAAAGGCGCCGCTCATGTCGGTTATTGATGCGAACAATCAGGCGGATTCTGATATGGGGAATACAGCGTTGGCAGCTGCTGTCGATAAGCTCGTTGAAGCGCAGAGTCAAGGTGTCGTAGGTCTATCAAAAGCAACCGTAAACCAAAGGTTTTCCAATTATATGGCATCTACCTTAAAATATGAAAAGATGTCGATGTTTATCAGCGACATTGACGTCTCCGAATATCCTGAAGTAAAAGCATATGTCAATATCAGTGAAAAAAAAGAAGGGCTATTTGGATTCATCAATGATTTTGCAGCAGAAAATTTTGCATTGATGGACACACAGTACGAGATTGCCGACTTTGAAATCATCAATCAAGATAATAAAAAGAAAACGGATATTGTATTCGTATTAGACTCAAGCGGCAGTATGTCGGGACAGCCGCTCAGCGAATTGAAAATTGCGGCAACAACGTGTATTGAGAATATGGATACTTGGCATAATAAAATTGCTGTTGTCGAATACAATGCATCGTCGAGTATCGTAGTGCCCAGTACAAATGACAAGGATCAATTAATTACCGGGATAGACAGCATTCGCATTGGCGGCGGGACGAATATCCCCAGTGGTTTAAAAACGGGGATTGATATTCTGAAACAGAGCCAATCAAAGCGGGCAATCATACTGATGAGTGATGGTCAAGATGGTTATCCGGATCAAATGGGCGAAATGGTTCAAAAGGCTATCCAAAACAATATTGTGATTTTTACAGTCGGACTAGGGGATGTGAACACGGCATATCTAAGTGACATCGCAACGGCAACCGGTGGCCAATATGTTTATGCCAGTGGCGCCATCGAACTTGAAAATGTATTTGCAAGGATACAGAAATACATTGCGAACAATTACTGCTTCCGGTATACCGTTAAGGACGATATCGAGACCGATCCTAGAAATTTAATGATTACACTGAAGGATTACCAGCTGTCATCCAATAAGAAGTATTGGGTAAACCCCCTAGATTCAGAAAATTCTGAAGGTGAAAATCAGAATGAGGATGAAGATGAAAATGACGTCATAAAAGTTGATGAGGATACCTTTGTAATCACTGGGATTCAGCCCAGAAATCTTTCGATTGCCAATGTGGCAGAAGGTACTGAGCTAACGCTGTCCGGCGTAGGGTTTGAGGAAGGGATGACGATTAGCATTGGCGATTGCGCTTTAACAAATATTGAAGTCGTCAGTCCATCTTTGGCCAAGGGAAAACTGGAAGCTCAAATGGGTTCCGGGCAGTATCGTGTTCGTGCGATCTTAGAAAGCGGACGAACAGCAATAGAGAATGAGGGACTCAATGTCTATCGAGCGGGAACAACAACGAAAGTTAAATTGGGTGATCAGCTGATTACCGCAGATACCATCGGACAGGTTGGTACGAATCAGTTTATCGCTTCTGGAAATGTCATGATCAATGGTTTCTTACATATTGATCAAGAGCTGCAAATTGAAGCTTATAATCTCCCAAACGACTTTGCCATTAGTCCGGAGGGCATCACCGATATCGGGGAAAACGGCAACTTATACGGCGAAGGCAAGCTGTATATTTCCTATTCGCAGGCATCAGGCGGCCATGTGGGACGCCAAACGTTTGCGAACATTGTGATGAACGGAAAGGATTATGTGGTTGCAGAAGGTGCGTATGCACTAAAAATCAGAGGTAGTGATACCGATTTTAACAGGACCGATCATAAATTCGATTTTAAGATTCCATTCATGGCAGATATTGAAGTCGCCGACATCGAATTATACCCTGATAAACTGCACTTGAACGTTGCTGAAGTTAATCCTCTGATGATTATTGAATCTGTAAAATCAGGGTTGACGAGCATGGCTGCATCAAGTCGAAGTGAAAACGGCGCGGCGGCTTCGGCTGCCGATACGGTAAGTCGAAATAATGCATTTAAGTTCCAGCCAAAGGCAACGAAAGGCTCCGCATCGATTGCATTAACCGCTAACGATATCATATTTGGTTTTGAAGCAACGTTAGCTGTCAATGATTCTATTCAATTTGGCAAATTTGGCCTTAATGAAGTCACATTAAAACTTAATTCACTGGATGAAACGCATGAATACTGGAAGTTAGGGGGCCAATTTAATTTTGCGAATATTACCAGAGGGCTGGAAAGGTTGGGCGGCCATATTGCATCCTACTACTGGTGCCCGGACGAAATTGGTATAAACGCTCAATTAGCAGGTGGCATACCAATTTACAACATTCTTTTTATTGATGAATTAGGGTTAAAGGCGAAAGGGCTGAGTGGCTTTTTCATCGACAGTGAATGGGTTCCGAGTAATGTCCGGGATACATTGTTTGCGCATGCTGGCAATGAAGCTCAGCGAAAGGATAAGGAACTTATTGGACAAATGCATGCAGGTGTTAACCTGTTTAAATCGCTTCATATAAGTGTGCCGAAGAACATGAGAGAATGGGCTGATCTAGGCGAAGTAGACAATGGTGAAATCGCATTAAATTTTACCAATATGAGTTTTAAAGCGTCTGCTGATCTTAAACTGTTGGAGACAAAACTTGCAGATGCTGCTATCCAATTCGGTAAGGATGGGATAGCGCTTAATTCAAAGGTATCGGCAGAAATTGCAATGTTTGATATTGCCATGGCAGGAGATCTCGGACTCGATTTTGAATCCACATGGAGTGCTTTAGAACTGGCGATTGAAGCCAATGGCAACGTTGACTCTGGATGGTTGAACTATCATGTTAATGGCAAGAGCAGGATCGCATTCATGGCAAAATACGATGGCAGCTACTATTGTATTGAACTCAGCAACAGCGAGATCCTGCATAAATGTTGGTATGATGATGTCGGTTCACCTGTTTTGTGGAGAAGATTCCATGTTGAAACAATTTCATTATGATAGTCATCACTTGAAACGTATTTTATCAGATGGTAAAGGAAGGAGATTTCATGAAAAAAATAATAGGCTGTCTATTCACAATGTGTATTCTGCTGTCATTTTCAGCATCCTTTGCGGGCAGGGCAGAGATTGTATATGAAATGGATGAACCCTATCAGAATTGTGTATTTCAAGTAGATTGGGAGCATATTGAAAAAACGGGAACCGTTACGATTACATCCCCCGAGGGCAATACGTTTGGGAATCTTTCGACGCCTGAAAGAACGTCTGAACTGCCTGGGCGAATCCTCATCAATGTAGGAAATGCTTCGGTAGGCAAATGGACAATTGCAATAGAAGGTGATGGACTAGGCAAGGTCAATATTTCAGGAGGGGAGATCCCGACGGCCTTGAATATTGATGTGTTAAACGTATCTGAGGAAGACCATGCTTATACGGCATCATGGCAAGCGTCAGGTGATCGGGGAGAACTGACATGCGAATTTTTCCTGGACAATGACGATCATGGGTATGATGGTCAATCGATTGATCGTTTTGTTTCGGATGCGCAGGGTGAACGCTTGCTCAATCTCTTGGGCACTGCAACAGGGCAATATTATTTGTACATGAAAATGACTGATGAATCTGGGATTTACGCTTATGCGTATGCAGATGAAGTGATTGATTATCAAGATGTAAATGCGAAGAACCGTTTAGAGGAGGTAAGGGCTTTCCTGTTAAATCAAAATATATTGATTGCTTGGGCGCCGGACGAATCGGAATTATTCAATGTCATGCTCTTCGATCCGGAAACAGGCCAGATAATCTTCGAGGATTTAACACACGATTTCAGCTATATAGCCCCAAGACCAGAGGGCTATGATAAGGTGATGGCAGCTGTTGCGACATATGCCGACGGCAAACGGGGGAATTATGAAAAGCATGAAGTCATCTTTGACGAGCTGCCGGAAGCAAATGTTGTTTACCCTGAGAACGATTCGATTAATACAACTGCCGTTGTTGTTTCTGTTGATTTTAGAGGACCGTATAAGATTGATGCGTATGTTAATGATGAAAGTGTCCTTGAAGAAGCGACTGAACCGGGAGAATACCTGCTGCCGCTGGAAGACGGTGATAACAGTATTGTATTTCTCATTCAAGATGAAGCGGGCAATATGATTACATTTCCCAAAAGGTTATACGTGGATACTACCGCACCACAGCTTTCAATCAGTGAAGATGTCAATGGCAAGGTGGTTGAATCTGATTTGATTTACATTGACGGTTATACCGAAGCAGGGGCAACGCTTTACTGCAATGACAATGAAGTTGAGAAAATAGGCAACAGTTTTAGCATCGAGCAAATGCTGGTACCGGGTGATAATCCAATCGTTATTAAAGCAGTTGATATTGCGGGCAATGTATCATTATACTCAGCGGTGGTCCAAAAAAAAAACGATATGGCGGACTATATCAAAATAGGGATATTGATTGTTGTCGGTATGATATTCATCGTTATTTATGGCGGTAAGATAATCAAACATATCAGGAAAGAGAAAGATCATGAAAAAAGCAACTAGATTAACGATGGCAATGACTGTTATTTTACTTATCTATTCATGTATTGCAACCTATGTCGTCTTTGGGAATCACTTGTTTTACTTCAATAGTAAATGGGGCTATTTATTTGCGGTCACTTATCGTTGGGGCTATATACTGCTTTTGCTCTTTGGCGTCATTACTTTTGTACAAATACAAAATCGACGAAAACAAATCCCTGTAAAAAAAGATAAAAAAGTTGCCGTTAATCAAAAGAAATCGAAGCGCAGCAAATCAGTTTCTGAATCTTCAAAAGCTGAGCGCAATCATGCAAAATTTTGTTCAAAATGTGGTGCCTTAAGAGAAAATGAGCAAAAATTTTGCGAAAAATGCGGCAGTGAATACTAATCGTGTGTATGAATGTGAATAAAGGCATATAAGTAATTGTTTATCTCAGTATTATTGAGTGTTGCTTAGTGTTGCAAAGCAGTTAATGGCCATGCGATTAAATCGTATTATTTATAAGAAGACACTTGTAATTATACGGTGGGCATTATATCATGGATAATAATAAAAGTTTGGTGTCCGCATCAACATATCATTCGGAGGATATAATGGTATTGAAATATGAAAGTACTCGAAACAACCAAGTAAAGGTGAGCCCATCGGAGGCAGTGGTTAAAGGCCTCTCGGATGACGGCGGCTTATTTGTACCAAGAGAGATTGACAAGCTCGAACTCGATCTTCAGGAAATGTGCAGTTTTGGCTTTCACGATACGGCAAAAAAAATACTCAGCCTCTTTTTCCCGGACTTTTCAGCTGAACAGATTAATGATTCAGTTGTGAATGCCTATGACGGAAAATTTGACGACGTGAGCATTGTTCCCGTGGTAAAAGTGGGTGATCGCTTTATTATGGAACTTTTTCACGGCAGCACCATTGCCTTTAAAGATATTGCACTTTCCATACTGCCGTATTTAATGAAAAAAGCGCAGTCAAACTGCAAAATGAAGGAAGACATTGTCATCCTCACGGCGACATCCGGCGATACGGGCAAAGCGGCGCTTGAAGGGTTTAAAGATGTTGAAGGAACCAAGATCATCATCTTCTATCCAAATGATGGTGTCAGCACAGTTCAGGAAATGCAAATGATCACAACAGAAGGTGACAACACTTATGTCGTTGCCGTTGAAGGTAATTTTGACGATGCACAGTCTGCTGTAAAAGAAATATTTAATGATTTAGCGCTGCGGGAAAAACTTGGTGACATGGGATTGAAATTCTCATCTGCTAACTCCATTAACATTGGGAGACTGGTGCCGCAGATTTCATATTATTTCTCAACCTATGCCGATCTCGTTAAAAAGAACGAAATTCAAATGGGTGATGCCATTAATTTCGTCGTACCAACGGGGAACTTTGGCAATATTCTAGCTGGTTTCTTTGCAAAACAATTGGGATTGCCAGTCAATAAACTGATCTGTGCCGCCAATGAAAACAATGTACTTTACGATTTCCTGACGACAGGCGTGTATGATATAAACCGAGAATTTAAGAAAACGATGTCGCCATCAATGGATATTCTGATTTCCAGCAACCTTGAAAGACTGCTGTATTTCATGAGCGATAAGGACAACGCCTATATCGCTGAACTGATGGGGCAGCTGAAGACACAGAAAAAATACGAAGTCAATGATGCTATTAAAGCGAAGATCAAAGATCAGTTCTGGAGTTCATACTGTTCAGAAGCAGACACGACGGATACGGTAAAGAAAGTATATGATACATTTGGCTATGTACTGGATACGCATACGGCAGTTGCCTATAAAGTTTATGAAGACTATTTAGAGGCAAATGACGATCAATCAAAGACCGTGATCCTTTCAACCGCGAGTCCGTTTAAATTTACGGGCAGCGTTTACAAAGCCCTGTTTGGCAATACGGACATCGAAGAACTTAAACTGATTAAAGAGCTGTCCGATAAAACTGGCGTTGATGTGCCGGCGCAAATTGATGGGCTAGGTGAAAGAGCTGTGCGTCACAACAGACTTTGTACCCCGGCATCAATGGCAGATGAAATTCTTGCCATATTAAGTGAAACAAAATAGTCGTATATGATTTCACCGTCGTATTTTCGCAGTTAAAGCGTCTGCAAAAATACTTAAAGTTCAAATCTTCTTACTTAGTAAGATTTACGGCATCGCTTCGCTGCCATAAACCGATTTTCACCATCGTATTTTCGCAGTTAGAACGTCTGCAAAAATACTTAAAGTTCAAATCTTCTTACTTAGATCCTATGGGGAAACCCATGGGATTTTTATTTGGTACGGACGATGTGGGTGTGCTGTGTCCATTGGAATAAGGGGCATAGGTCATTCGTATGTAAAATATAGTCAAAGCATTATAATAATGTTAAAAAACCATAAAAAGCCTTTTTTTATTGATCGAATAAAGTACAATAAGAAAGGTGATACACCACACAAGACATATAGACTACGGAGGTACATACGAATGGGAGACTTAATCACAATGTTAGTGGCAGCAGGCATTTTGATCCTGCTGATTGCCATCACACTGATTACCGGTTATGTAAAGGCTTCACCTGATGAGGCAATTATCATATCCGGTCTAAAGAAAACACCAAAAGTCGTCATCGGGAAAGCGGCTATTAAAATTCCGTTTTTTGAAAGAAAAGACAGACTGACACTGCGAGCGATGAAAATTGATGTTAAAACGAGTGAAGCGGTACCGACACAGGAGTTTATCAACGTACTGGTAGATTCAGTTGTCACTGTGAAGATTTCATCTGAAAAAGACCTTCTTGCAAAGGCGAGCGAAAACTTCTTAAATAAAGATGAAGATTATATCCGCAATATGGTTCAGGATGTGTTGGAAGGGAATATTCGTGAAATTGTTGGGACGATGACACTGACGAACATGATTTCTGACCGCCAGAAATTTTCTGAAAAAGTACAGCAAAATGCCGTTCCGGATATGCGAAAATTAGGCCTTGAGATCGTATCTTTTAACGTCCAGAATTTCGCAGACCGTGAAGGGGTTATCAATGACCTCGGGATTGACAACGTCGCGAAAATTCAAAAGAATGCCAAAATCGTAAAGGCTGAAGCAGAAAGAGACGTTAAGATTGCACAGGCGCAAGCCAATAAAGAAGCGAATGATGCAGAAGTGGCTTCACAAGAAGAAATTGCAATAAAAAATAATCAGCTTGAAATAAAAAGAGCTGAATTGAAACAAGAATCCGACACCAAAAAAGCACAGGCGGATGCAGCTTACAAAATTCAAGAAGAAGAGCAACGTCGAACCATTGAAATTACAAGTGCAAATGCAAACTTGGCAAAACAGGAAAAAGAAATCGAGTTAAAAGAACGTGCCGTTCAAATTATGGAGAGAGAACTGGATGCGACGATTAAGAAAAAGGCAGATGCTGATAAGTATGCAAAAGAAAAATCGGCAGATGCGAAATTATACGAAATAGAAAAGAGTTCTGAAGCAGATAAAATCAAAGCTGAAAATGAGGCCCTCGCCTTAAAAGCAACTGCTGAAGCAAATGCTTTTGCTAAAAAGCAAGATGCTGATGCTCAAAAGGCCTACATGATGGCAGAAGCAGACGGTATCGAAGCAAAGGGATTAGCAGAAGCAAAAGGCGTCGATGCGAAAGCGGAAGCCATGAAGAAAATGGAAGAGGCCGCGGTCCTCGAGATGTTCTTCAAAGTATTGCCTGAAGTGGCAGCAAACATTGCTAAACCACTTGAAAACATTGATACGATTACCATGTATGGTGAAGGCAACAATGCTAAAATGGTTGGTGATATTACAAAATCTATGACACAAGTGATGAACGGTGTAACTGATGCGACAGGTCTTGATGTAAAGGGTATACTATCTGCCTTTATAGGCGGCAAAATAGCCCAACCGGATTTAAGTGCAATCACCAATAATGCAAATGCAGCGAATGTTGATTCCGTTGAGACATTTGAAGAATAAAGTTTAAGAGAAAATGATCTTTGTTGAAGCGGTTTAAAGACTGTATGGCAATGGATCTTAATCATTATTTTAAGAGCTGATTCCGCTGGATGGAATCAGCTCTTTCGCTTGGGACAATACTAATCTCGATCAAATAAAAAGCGGTGATTTTTATTTGATGTAAAAGATTCTATGTATGAAAATACGATTACCATATTTCAGCTTTTAAAATGGTATAATGGCATATAAAATAGTAGGAAAGGCAAGGGCATCATTTATCAATAATTTAGGGCATTGGGGTTTAAATCGCATGAAAATGGCAAAAGCAGGTATTTTGACGGTTGCTACGATAATGATGTGTCTGTCGTTTTATTTTGTATTCGACAGATTTAGTGAAAAAGAAATTCAAAGTGAAAATGGGATTTTGGAAATTCATAATGATATAGAAGAGGATGTCATTAATGTTAGCGGCAAGTTTATGATTGTTGATGGAATACGATCGCCAGAAGCAATGAACGCTTATGCCGGCAATGCTGATGATCATGCATCAGGTGTGAAATGGCTAACCTACAATGACATTCGACAGTACCATTATCCAGAAGATGCGATTACGGCGTACATTAAAATCGAAGGTGATTTGTCAGGCGTAAGCGGACTCCTTATCGAGGAAATATACAGTGCGGCTGCTCTTTTCATAAACGGGAAATCCGTTGCATCATTGGGCAATATTGCATCTGATGGGACTGCAATAATGGCGAAAGAAAGCCGGCTCATAAGATTGGAACAGTTCAATGGCCTAGAGCCGTTAGATTCATTAATACTCATCATGCAGATCAGTAATCCGGAGCACATTGGTGGACAGCTACAGAAATTCCTGTTTATTGGTGATTATGACGCCCTATTTAAACTTTGGAATAATCGTATTGTGCTAAAGAGTATTCACAGTGTTTTTTACTGCACAATGGGACTAGTACTCTTGGGGTTGTTTATTCGCAATCAAAAACATTTGTTTTTATTGACACTTGGGATTGCGGGCATTCTAAACAGTTATATTATTATCACGTATTTTGAACCCTTTATCAATTTTACCCCACAAGGTAACGCCTATATTGTCAACTCGTATTTGCAAGCTTTTCCGACGTTAATAACACAATACCTAAGTGCGCTTTCGATTATACTCTATCTTAAAAAAGGTAAGGTCTACAGACACTTTAAGAGATTTGTACCAGTCACTTTGGCAGCGCTTATTCTGAGTATAGCTTTCGTTATCTTGGCAGAACAAGCAGCTGATCTTTTTTATATTGTACTGTTATTTGCGGTTATGTTATTGATGCTCTATGCGTTAACCTTATTGGGAAAAACGTACTTACAGGATGAAAAGCGTGGGCCATACTTGTATATCGCTTTTTTAACCTATATACTGTCATATGGGCTGCTCATTGGAATCTCTTTATCGAATCACAGCTTTGGCTTGCTGTCTCAATACCAAATTCTATTGATGACAGGTCAGTTTGCCTTTTATCTGCTGATGTCATATTTCATTATTACTGATTTTTCAAGGCGATTTTATTTAACGGAAGTCAATGAGAATTATCTCGAAAAAGTAGTGTTTGAGAAAACCATGCAGTTGCAGGATTCATTGAAATCACTTGAAAAAGAGGATGTGCTTAGGCGACAGCTGCTTTCGGATATATCCCATGATTTGCGTTCGCCGATAACAGTGATCAAAGGCTATATCGAGCTGATCAGTACGGGCAAGATTGAGGAAGAACGCAAAGCGCATTATATCGACATCGTGTTAAAAAAGGTTAATTACGTCAGTGATCTGGTGGAGAACATTTTATATTTAGCAAGGATTGAGCAGGGAAAGGCTACGAAAAAGGATATAGAATCGCTTGATTTAATTTTAAATGAAGTTATTGACACATATCAGTATCAAAGCCATCATTTCAATTGCACAATCCCTGAAAACATACAGTTTGAGTGTGACTATGGTCAGATCAAACGGCTCTTCGTCAATTTGATTGACAATGCAATTGATTACAGCTCTGACGGATCAACGGTTTATATTCATTTAAAAGAAGAATTGACAAATTACAGGATCGAAATTCGAGATGAAGGCATTGGTATTGAAGCGGATAAGATTGATCAAATCTTCAATCGGTTCGTTCGTGCTGATGTGACGCGCAATAATGAAACGAATCACTTTGGCCTTGGTCTTGCGATTGTAAAATCTATCGTGACGAGCCATGGCGGGATAATACAGTGTGAGAGTCAAGTTGGTGAGGGCACAATGTTTACGATTCTATTCCCAATGAAAGGCGGCGGCAAATGAGAATTATCATTGTAGATGATGATCAGGATATTGGTGAAATTCTAAAAATAGCATTGCAAGATAAAGGCTATGAAACCGTTGTTTTTAACAGTAGTGAACTTGCTATGGCCTATTTATCACAAAATGCATATGATATGGTATTGCTGGACATTATGATGCCGAGCTTAAATGGCTACGACCTTTGTAATCATATTCGGAAAATAAATGATGTGCCCATTCTTTTTATAACGTGTTTGGATGACGATGAAAGTCTGACAAAGGCACTGGCATTGGGCGGTGACGATTATATTCGCAAGCCGTTTAGCATTAGTGAAGTCATGGCACGAGTAGGGGCTCACTTACGTCGATATGTCGTCAATGTTGAAAAGCAGAGTAATACTTTTGAATGCACTTTAGGGCCATATGTATTTAATGCCAATGAACGAGTCGTCAAATATCAAATGCCTTTCACAAATGAGGAGACACTTATTCGGTTATCACCACTAGAAAGCGATCTTTTGCGCTGTTTTGCAGATCATCCAAATGAAGTATTAACCTATCAAGAACTATATGAAGCGATATGGAAAGAAATGTATCACAATGAAAAGGGAACGATTATGGTTCGTGTAAGCAGTTTGCGAAGTAAACTTCCAAACATTGATATAGAGTCAGTACGAGGTCAAGGTTATCGGCTAGCAGTACTCTGATTGTTTCCTGAAACCGTAAGCAATGATGATCATTAAACAAGAGTTGCGTATAGATGTTAATAATAATGAAACGCTGTATTTGCCATCGCAGGCAGGTACAGCGTTTTTTACTTGATGCAATTTCCTTACTTACAATTTGATAAGAAAAGTCATGCGAAAATATAACTATGCTATGATAAAGAAATCTGAATAGTTTTACTTTTGTAAGATTTTGAATGAGACAATTAATTGTTTAGGAACGTCAGACAGGTTATTGAAGCTGGTATTTTGTCAGGTGTGATTCATGATACAAAGACTTGGGGGATTGACATATGAAAATGATAAACAAATTACTTTCAAAGACACTGATCTTTTTTATCCTATTAATGCAGTTTAACATGGGATTTGATTTATCTTATACCATCGAGGACGATAATACAAATGCCCTTGTGACGATTATCACAGGATTTGCAGCGCTCGATGAGATGATTAGCGAGCAAGTTGTGCCCTATGCAACCGATCGGGAAGCGCTATCACTGCCAACGACATTGAATGTTGATAGTTACGTTGCTCAAGATGGTACTGAAACATTGCCATCGGAGTCAACGTTACTTCAAGATATCGGATGGCACGCGGATCCTGTGTATACAGGCAAAGAGGGTATGTACGTATTCTCACCTGACTTGGAAGGATATTCAGTTGAAGCACCAGAAATTCCCATGATTACGGTAATAGTAGAATCAGAACAGCCAGTAGAAGATATACCATCAGGTGAAGCGCCGAAAGAAGATCCAGAAGCACCCGCGGATGAAGTACCGTCAGAAGATACAGAAGTGCCCGCAGACGAAGCGCCGTCAGATGACACAGAAGCACCCGCGGATGAAGCGCCGTCAGGTGATGAGGAAGTACCAGCAGATGCAGTGCCGTCAGATGACACAGAAGCACCCGCGGATGAAACGCCGTTGGATGATACAGAAGTGCCTGCAGACGAAGCGTCGATAGGCGATGAGGAAGTACCAGCAGATCCAGCACCATCAGATGGCACAGAAGTGCCCGCGGATGAAACGCCGTTGGATGATCCAGAAGCACCCGCGGATGAAGCGCCGTCAGATGACACAGAAGCACCCGCAGATGAAACGCCGTCAGATGACACAAAAGCACCCGCAGACGAAACACCGTCGGATAACACAGAATTGCCCGCAGACGAAGCGCCGATAGGCGATGAGGAAGTACCAGCAGATGAAGCACCATCAGATGATACAGAAGTGCCCACAGACGAAGCGCTGTCAGATGATACAGAAGCACCGATGAATGAAGTTCCTGCGGAATCCTTGGAAGAACCTGTTGAGGAAGAACTCTTTGACAGTATAGATGAGGCGTCAGGATCTGAAGATCATCCAGAACCCTTAACACTGGCCAAAATTCTATCCGATTATGAAATACAAGAACCTCTTACATCTTCCGTGAGTTTGTTTTCAACATTTTCACCATCAATGTTGTTGATGAGCAGAACCCTTGCAACATTAGAGGCTGTAGAACCACATCCGGAAACGATCATTATAGGTGATGACAATGAGAATAATGCTTTTACAGGCACTAGTGACGATGATATCGACAATATTATCAGTGGGCGGAAAGCCAATTATCCGATTGAAATCTCTTTTAATCTCGATAATTTGCCAACATCTACTGCCTATATTGCGATAAAGGCGTTTGACGTTGATGAAGAATCTGGTGAAAAGGACTATGTTTTCATTAATGAGCCAGCTGGAGGCCAAGGCGTTTCAACGAACGCTATTGGTGCGCTTTCGGGCAACGATGGTGCATGGAATACAACGATCTTACAGCTTCCGATTTCTAAACTCAAATTAGGTAAGAATACGATTGCGATTTCAGTCTCTTCGGGTTGGGTTGTAAAAGTGGACTGGTTTCAGATCATATTAGACGGCGGTGAAGTTGATACCAATGTGTCTGATTTTTATATTACCCTTAGCGATGCGGTTCAAAATGGCAGCAATGTCGATATCGTTTCTGCTGTAAACATTACGCAGAGTGCATCAACGACCTATTATACAGAATATATGCTTACCAACGCAGCAGGGGAAAACTTGGCATCATTCTTTGGCAATGCAACGAGTTCGGAAAGCGCTTCATTGTCAATGCCGCTTAATTCGCCGACGGGCATTTATACCGTTACAGCACTGATAAAAGATACGACGACTGAAGCAATTAAAGCAAGTGACAGTGCATCATTTGAGTTCATTCAGGGAGAAGTGCCAACATTTGGTATAAGATCAAGTGCAATACTGGCACCGTCATCGCTGACAAGGGGAACGGTTGATGTTGTGGTTACTGCACTTAACAATAAGCCGGATGAGATTTCCAAAGTGACGATATGGTATGACGGCATTGACATTACAAATAGTGAACGTGAAAACATTACGACGGCAAGTCAGACTTTCACAGCGAATGGCAGCTACACATTTAGTATTAAATATATATTTAACGGCATAGATCGTTCGATGCCGTATACGGTTGACATATCAAATATTGATACGACGCCACCTGCTATTACTGCGGCAAATACAACAGTGGCAGAAGATATGCGGGATGAGGATGTATTGGCGACACTTAAACAATTGATTACCGTAACGGATAATGTCTCACTTCCTACAGACGCATATACGATATCACCAAGCAGTGAGCTTTCAGGGACACTAGACGATAAAATCATCACAATTACAGCACATGACGTTGTCGGCAATGAAGCGACAAAGCAGATTACACTTCACATTACGCCGAAGCCTTTTCAACTTACACAGGCTGAGGTCAACGTCGATGAAACGGCAATGACGGCTTCATTTTCTGCGGTACTCAATTATTCAGGCGGGCTCAATATTTCCGAGAGTGGCTTTGTATGGGGTGTTTCCCAAAATCCAACTTATCAGGTTTGCAATGGCAAAGCGGTACATTCCGGGAGTGTTTCAAAAGGAGAAGCCGTTAATGCGACAGCTGAAGAGATTGTAAAAGGAATTAACTACTACGTTCGTGCTTTCGTTAGAGAAGGAGAGACATATTATTACAGTGATCAGAAAAACTTTGGCATAGGCGCTCCCAAGTATGGGATATTTAATGTGGCGGCAGATGCGACACAAGTTTCATCTGGCGGTGGGACGGCAACCTTTACAATTACGCGTCCTGCTGATCAGACAGAGGGGCATCAAGTCGTCTATTATCGTACTGTAAATGGCACCGCAATTGGGGGCTTGCATTTTGTGCATCAAACGGGAACCGTTGAGTTCGCAGAGGGAGAATATACGAAAAATGTTGTAATTTCAGTAAATGGAATTGCCAGACAGTACAGCAGCTATCCTGCAACAGTGTTTCAAAACAACGCACGAAATTTTTATCTTGAAGTTTATAAAGTAGAGGGTGGTGCGACGTTAGGTGTAAAAGTTGCTCAAAAGGATATTGCGCTGAATAGTGCATACCAGGTATCAGCAGCAGCTTATAATCAGTATAACACTGTGAATTATGGGAAAACTAATCGCTACACGATTACTGATAGCGGTTACTCGAGTAATTCGAGTGCTACGGACACAATTGCCTTCAGTGGTTTGGCAGGGACGAACGCGAACTATCTTGATGCTACAGCAGATCACTATGCACTTAAATATGATCTTTCAATTGCTGAGAAAAATGATGGTTACCAACTCATGCAAGTAACCAATAACAGTTCAACTTTTTATAATGCAAGATTTGAGCATAAAGTAAGTGGTAAGAATACATCAACCTCCAACTACACGTTCCCCATGCCATCGGCACCTTCTGGCTGTGCGATCTCTGCATCCGGGAATCTCACAGATGACAATAGGGCTATCAATATCGGGAAAAGCCGAACGGTTTATGTGAAGTATAATGCAGATGGTTCATTGGGAGACGATTGGTATAAAAGTAATTTTGCACCGAGCGTGCGTGCGATTGATGCTAATGAGCCTCAATTTTTAGCAGTGGCGCCGATGGCCGGTGGTCCATATGCTTTTGGCGACGAAGTTTATGTGAGCCTGATCTTTAACGAAATTATTAAAACAGCTCTAAGCGTTAGCATCAATACAAACTTATCCAGTACCCCTTTCAGCTATGTCCAAGGAGAAGGCACCAATGTTTTGGTTTTTAAAGGCATCGTGGATAATGACGGACAAAATTACAATACCGTTACGGTTAACAACCTCAATGGTGCCAATACCATTACGGACTTAGCGGATTATGTTGGAGCGGCTACTTCGGATGGCTCATCATCAACTGATATTGATGCCAATACGATTAGACCTACATTGAATTTTGATGGTAGTTCGTCAGGTACATTGCCAAAGCATACAGCTCAAGTTGCAATTGGTGATGCAATATCAGCGAAATATGTATGGACACAGAGTAGTGCAATGCCGATTTCGGGATGGATGAATTTTGCCAACACATCAGGGGGAACGCTTTCAGAAACGCTTGCAAACGGGACTTGGTATTTGCATGTGCTTGCAACGCATGCGAATGGCAACACAATTTGGGATAAAAAAGTTTTTGAATTTATGCAGCCAACAATGACGATAACAGTTGACCAGACAAATTGGGTTTCCAGCAGGAACATTACTCTGACAATCAACAACCTTGCGCCTGTATCTGTGGCGATGACAGGTGCAGCAACGGGAACGTATCATTCAAGTCAGACGATTAATGTGACGGAAAATGGTATTTATACGTTTACACTAACGGACGATTATGGCAGCAATATTATCAAAACGGTTGAAATAGAAAAGGTTGATAACATAGCACCCGTAACGACAATTCAGGAATATGGAGCGACGAGCATCAAATACACAGAACTGAATTTTGGCGTAACCGTATCAGATGAAGAAAGCGGGTCTGGCCTAGCATCGATCCAGTATAAATGGTCAGGAAGCACGGAAATCCCGGAAACAGGTTGGCTGTCGATGACCGTTAATGGTGGTCAAATTCCCACTTACAATACAAATGGTTTGGCATATCTTCATATAAAAGCCACTGATAATGCCGGTAATATTACTTATGCACATTCTTTGGGCTACACAGTGAAGAATGACAGTGCATCACCGGACATCGCAGTGACTGGCGGTATTTTAAGCGCATGGCAGCGCGGCAATACAGTGATTAACTATACAGTTACCAAAACGGATGACCCAATTGCATATATTATGATTGCAGATACAGTGCTTCAAAATGCGAATCTCCCTTTAATATATCCTTATTCGGGGAGTCTCAATATTGATAAAAATGGCTTATATATGTTTGTCACCATGGATGAAAATGGTCTAAGCGATACAGAGCAAGTTGTTGTCAATTATATTGACAATGAGGCACCAGAAATTGCATTCTCTTTCGATGCTGGTGAAACGGCAACTAGCTGGGCGACACATAAAGTTGTCACCATAAACGCGAATGATCAAACCAGCCCGGTTGTTGATTCAAATGGAACAATAACAGGTTATAGCGGCAGTGGAGTATCACAGCTATTTTGGAAAAAGCGTACGGATAGTGACTATAAACCAATAAGCAATAATAGCAGTATTACAATTGAAGAGAATACCTCTTACAATGTAGTCGCCATAGATGTCGTTGGCAATCAGTCAGAATATATTTTATCGATCAATGGGATTGATAAAATAGCGCCAACCGTTAGCATTACAACACCATCAACATGGCAAAATGAAGATTATACGGCAATTGTGTCATATGCTGATGATGCCAGTGGTGTCATATCTGCCAAATATGCAGTCGTTGATAATCAAATAGAAAAACCAAATGCGAGTACATTATTAAATATGCCCGAAAGCGGCAGCGGGGTTACCGTTTCCGCAAACGGCAGCCATTATATATACTATGAAATTGCCGATCGTGCCGGGAATACCACTTCAGGCTGGTCAGATGTGATCAATATCGACCAAGTTCAGCCAACGATTGATGTTTCCGGTAATCCTGAAACATGGCAAAAAGCGAATGTCGTGCTTAATGTTAGTGTTAGTGAGGCAGGTATTTCTGGGCAGTCAGTAAAGGTTACAAAAAATGGAGGTGCGCCTCAAGGATTAGACAATACAACGTATACGGTTTCTGGCAATGGACTTTATGTATTTACGGTAACGACAATTGCGGGTAAAACTGCAAGCAAGAGTGTGAATGTCACCTATATTGACAAGCTTCCCCCAAATCAGCCTACAATAAGTGCTTTACCAGACGACTGGCAGGATGATGCGGTCACACTTACGGTCATTGCATCAGATTCTACAGCCACAGCAGAAAATGGAAAGAGCGATATTGCCAGCTTCGTTTACTCAGCTGATGGCGGCAGTAACTGGAGTGCACTGCAAACTTGGAAATCTAGTGAAGCGAATACCTTTACGATTACAGAAACAAAAGATTATACAGATCAAATTCTCGTGAAAGTGACGGATAACGCAGGCAATGTTTCGGCAGAAAGTGAATCTTATACTGTGAAGATTGATAAAACTGCACCAGTTCTAACCGTGTCAGCGAATGAGGGAACTGCCGAGGGTGAAGCTTATACCTCGGACACGTGGACGAATGGAAATGTCATCTTTACCCTTCGTAACGAAACCACTCAAATTTCAGATACGACTTACATGGCGAGTGTGGATGGTGCGGCTTACGAAACTTTACCATCCAATATATTCACACTTTCCGATGACGTCAATGCAACCTATCAGTTTAAGTGCATCAGCGGCAGCGGCATTGAAAGCAATGTGATCACGTATAAAGTGAAAATTGATCAAACAATACCCGAAACACCAACAGTATCAGCGATCCCAGATGGCTGGCAAGACGATGCTGTAACACTTACGGTCAATGCTTCGGATGTTACAGCCACATCTGAAAGCGCTGTAAGTGGCTTAGCAAGTTTTGTTTATTCAATAGACGGCGGCAATAATTGGAGTGCAGATCAAATATGGAAGCCTAGTGAAGCCAATACTTTTACCATTATAGATACCAAGGACTACACGGATCAGATTCTCGTAAAGACTACTGATAACGCAGGCAACGTTTCAGCAGCGAGCACACCGTATACGGTGAAGATTGACAAAGCAACACCAGTCTTAACGGTATCAGCAAATAAGGTAACTGCCGATGGTGAAGCCTATGGCTCAGATACATGGACGAACGGTCAAGTCTTCTTCACGCTTGGCAATACGACCACTCAAATTTCAGACACGACTTACATGGCGAGTGTGGATGGTGCGGCTTATGAAGCCCTACCGTCTAATACGTATACACTTTCCGATGATGTCAATGCAACCTATCAGTTTAAGTGCATCAGCGGTAGCGGCATTGAAAGCAATATAATCACGTATAAAGTGAAAATTGATCAAACAATACCAGCAGCACCGACAGCATCGGCGATTCCAGACGGCTGGCAGGACGATGCGGTCACACTAAACGTCAATGCATCCGATCAAATCGCTACATCTGAAAATGCAAAGAGTGGTATTGCCAGCTTTGTTTACTCAGTCGATGGGGGTAGCAACTGGAGTGCACCACAAACTTGGAACACAGGCGCATCAAATACATTTGTCATCATGGATACGAAGGATTACACAGATCAAATTCTCGTGAAAGTGATGGATAACGCAGGTAATGTTTCAGCAGCGAGCACACCGTATACGGTGAAGATTGACAAAGCAACACCAGTCTTAACGGTATCAGCAAATAAGGTAACTGCCGACGGTGAAGCTTACACCTCGGACACATGGACGAATGGAAATGTTATCTTCACACTTAATAATTCAACTACTCAGATTTCAGACACGACTTACATGGTGAGTGTGGATGGCGGCGCTTATCAATCTTTGCCGTCTAATTCGTACACGCTTTCCAATGATGTCAATGCAACCTATCAGTTTAAGTGCATCAGCGGTAGCGGCATTGAAAGCAATATAATCATGTATAAAGTGAAAATCGATCAAACAATACCCGCAACACCGACAGTATCGGCGATTACAGACGGCTGGCAAGATGATGCGATCACCCTTACGGTTAACGCTTCAGATGTTACAGCAACATCTGAAAGCGCTGTAAGTGGCTTAGCAAGTTTTGTTTATTCAATAGACGGCGGCAATAATTGGAGTGCAGATCAAATATGGAAGCCTAGTGAAGCCAATACCTTGACAGTTGAAGAAACAAAAGATTACACAGATCAGATTCTCGTAAAGGCCACTGATAACGCAGGGAACATTTCAGCAGCAAGCACACCTTATACTGTGAAAATTGACAAAGCAATCCCAGTTCTAACTGTGAAAGCGAATAAGGGAACTGCCGAGGGTGAAGCTTATACCTCGGACATGTGGACGAATGGAAATGTCATCTTCACACTTAATAATTCAACTACTCAGATTTCAGATACGACTTACATGGTGAGTGTGAATGGTGCGGCTTATGAAGCCCTACCATCTAATACGTATACACTTTCCAATGATGTCAATGCAACCTATCAGTTTAAGTGCATCAGCGGTAGCGGCATTGAAAGCAATATAATCATGTATAAAGTGAAAATCGATCAAACAATACCCGCAACACCGACAGTATCGGCGATTACAGACGGCTGGCAAGATGATGCGATCACCCTTACGGTTAACGCTTCAGATGTTACAGCAACATCTGAAAGCGCTGTAAGTGGCTTAGCAAGTTTTGTTTATTCGGTAGACGGTGGTACTAACTGGAGTGCACCGCAAACTTGGAAATCTGGTGAAGCAAACACCTTTGTCATCACAGATACGAAGGATTACACGGATCAGATTCTCGTAAAGGCCACTGATAACGCAGGTAATGTTTCAGCAGCGAGCACACCGTATACGGTGAAGATTGACAAAGCAATCCCAGTTCTAACTGTGTCAGCGAATAAGGAAGCCGTTGACGGTGAAACTTATACCTCGGACACGTGGACGAATGGAAATGTCATCTTCACACTTAATAATTCAACTACTCAGATTTCAGACACGACTTACATGGTAAGTGTGGATGGCGGCGCTTATCAATCTTTGCCGTCTAATTCGTACACACTTTCTGATGATGTCAATGCGACATACCAGTTTAAGTGCATCAGCGGCAGCGGCATTGAGAGTAATGTGATCACGTATAAAGTGAAAATCGATCAAACAATACCCGCAACGCCAACAGTATCGGCGATCCCAGACGGCTGGCAAGATGATGCAGTCACACTTACGGTTAATGCATCAGATGTTATAGCTACATCTGAAAATGCAAAGAGCGGTATCGCCAGCTTTGTTTATTCGGTAGACAGTGGTACTAACTGGAGTTCACCACAGGATTGGAATGCAGGCGGATCAAACACATTTACAATTGAAGATACCGAGGACTACACGGATCAGATTCTCGTAAAGGTGACGGATAACGCAGGCAACGTTTCAGTAGCAAGCACGCCGTATACGGTGAAGATTGACAAAGCAACACCAGTCTTAACGGTATCAGCAAATAAGGTAACTGCCGATGGTGAAACCTATATCTCGGACACGTGGGTGAATGGAAATGTTATCTTTACACTTAATAATTCAGCTACTCAGATTTCAGACACGACTTACATGGTGAGTGTGAATGGTGCCGCATACGAAGCCATACCATCTAATACGTATACACTATCCAATGATGTAAATGCAACATACCAGTTTAAGTGCATTAGCGGTAGTGGTATTGCAAGTAATGTGATCACGTATAAAGTGAAAATCGATCAAACAATACCCGCAACGCCAACAGTATCGGCGATTCCAGGCGGCTGGCAGGACGATGCGGTCACACTAACGGTTAACGCATCAGATGTTACAGCCACATCTGAAAACGCAAAGAGTGGTATCGCCAATTTTGTTTACTCAATCGATGGCGGTAGCAATTGGAGTGCACCCGAAACTTGGGATACAAGTACAACTAATACGTTTACAATCACTGAGA
>NZ_JAHBCL010000035.1 GCF_018390735.1 Fusibacter paucivorans | reverse complement strand
CATGATTATTGGGCTGCAGTAACACTGCAGCCACTACACGCATTTTTTGAGGCAAGATAAGCGAGCTAGCTACGGCAAGAGTTATGAGCTAGGCAATGACAGAACTAGAAATCAGAAACAGCGATAGCAATGAGCAGGTCGTTAATTTGTTTGACAGGCCTTGTCATATTGCGCGTGACGAAAATCCCAATGAGAAATGACAGAATAATCGTTGCGAGAAAAACGACAAGTGTGGTCATCTTAAATCTGAACGCGTAAGCATCCGTTTCAGCACGGATGACATCCATATCGGTGTACATCATTGCTTCCAAGTTGGTAAAACTGGTAAGAACGGTATTAAAAGAATCATCAAACGCCGTTTCGATTTCTTTAGAATCAGCTGCATTATTTTGGAATTTATTTTGATAACGCTGTGTCAGAACGTTTTTAAAGGCATAGTAAGATTCCAGCGATGTGCGAAGTTCAGCAAGTTCTGCATCATCTTCAAGGCCGACTAATGTGACATCGTATTTTGAACCGCCGTCTTTGAGGGCGTCCAAGTAAAATTCAATCTCCTTATAGTAATCTTTGATGGCGTCCATGGTATCGGATTCAGCCTTATCAGCCATGATTTCTTCGATGTCAAGATGGATCTGTGTTGTCAGCTGTTTAATGCGCATAATGGCAACGACGCGCGGCGAGTATTCTGTGCCCATTGATAGCGACAGCGCGGTCAGTTGTGAAATCCCCGTGAAGATATACGCGGACATCGCTAATAAAATCAATAGATTGACAAGATAGCCGACCATATTTTTTTTGAAGAGCGTCATTTTGAAGAGACGTTCTTTTAATGATACTCTTTTACCGTCTTTGGCATTTAACGGTTTTTTGTCACTTTTTTTTCTTTTGAATTTTGATGATTTTTCTTTTTTGGCTTTGATCTTTGACATTTTCACTGAATCGCCATTTGTCATTTGCGCCGCGGCGTTCTCTTTTTTTGTTGCCGCATCACCTTTCTTTTGGAATAACGTTTTTTCTTTCATTTGAATTCCCCCATTCTCTTTTGCTATGTAAGGAAATTGCATAATGTCCTTTTAGTGAATTTTCATCACGGCATATTGGTTTTGCCTTACGGGCAAAAACAAATGGTGGTGAAAGCATTAAAATTTAAATAATGCAATTTCTTCATGTAGAAAGTACTGGTGTGCTTTCGAACGCGTCGGATGTATGCATAGACACACAAAGACAATGTATATGAAAGTTCTGTCTCGTTGGAACAAAAGTATGCGATCATAGGTATAATGGAACCAAAAAATGATAAAATCCTAATGGGTTAGGACTAGTGGGCAGGTATAAATTTTACAATTGTTAATAAAAACGTGAACAATAGACAATGATAAATTGACAATCATTCGTATAATAATAGAAATTGTAGCACACGACTTGAGTTTTTGTCAAGCTGTGGTATAATGATTTTAGTTTCATAGATCACCTAGGGGTGCCGATGGCTGAGAACGTTTAACGTAACCCTTTGAACCTGAACTAGTTAAAGCTAGCGGAGGAAAGCGTGGCAAATCCAAAGAGAACCGGTGTTGCGATGCACGCGGTTTTTTTATTTGCGCACTTCCCGGGCTTGTCTTCTATGTTCTGAAAAAAATGGAGGAAAGCAATGGAAAAGTCAAATGCAAGTCAGAGTCATTTAAAAATGCTGGTAGAAGGTGCGATGATGATTGCACTGGCCTATGTCCTTAGTTTAGTTAAGGTATGGGAAATGCCGAATGGCGGTTCAATTACAGCGGGCAGTATGTTGCCGATTATTATTTTTGCCTATCGATGGGGCGGTTCGAAAGGACTTTTTGTCGGGGCAGTTTATGGTATTATTCAATTTATTTTGGGACCAAAGTGGTCCTTTCACATCATCTCTATTTTAGGCGACTATATCGTCGCTTTTGCAGCGCTTGGACTGGCGGGTTATATCGCGCGCATGAAGGATCCGCTGGGCAAGTGTCTTGTCGGGATGTTTATTGGCATCTTCTTCCGATTTGCCGGACATGTGATTTCAGGCGTCGTCGTCTTCGGAGCCTATGCGCCGGAAGGACAGTCGCCGCTGATTTATTCAATTGTCTACAATGCCTCTTATCTCATCCCAGAGTTTGTGCTAACGGCTGTTATCTTTGCTTTTATTTACGGCCCGTTGAAGCGTTCCGGCATTTAGAAAATGCAAGCCAACGTCAATCATTGACGGATACAATTGAAAAGTCGTTTTACTTTTGAATGAAAAATCGCCCAATAAAAAGGGCGATTTTTTTGCGGATAATTGTCACGTTCAGAATAAACCTGAAAAGCTTATAAAGGTGGTAAGACATAATGGGTTTGACAAAACGACACGTGTGTCATTGCGGAACGGTTAAAGGCTCTTTTTAAAACGGTAGCCTGCGCCCCAGATGGTTTCAATATATTTGGGATCAGATGGATCCTGTTCTATTTTTTCTCTGAGCTTTCGAATGTGAACGGTTACAGTCGCGACGTCGCCTAGGCTGTCTAGCCCCCAGATCTTTTCGAAGAGCGCATCTTTGTTAAAGACGATATCGGGGTTTGATGCCAAAAAAAGCAACAGGTCAAATTCCTTTGTGGTCAGTATAATTTCCCGCTCGGCTAAATAGACGCGTCGCGTTTCGGGTTCGATGCGGAGGGTGTTGAAATGCAGTTCTTTCACGCTGATGCTGGAATTGTTTTTAAGCCGTTCATAACGGGATAAGTGCGATTTGATCCGTGCGACGAGTTCCTGCGGTGAAAAGGGTTTGGTGATATAATCATCTGCACCGATGCCAAGTCCTCTGATTTTATCGATTTCATCTTTCTTTGCGGAAACGATGATGATGGGGATATCGACGATTCCTCTGATTTCGCGACAGATTTTATAACCGTCCATTTCAGGCAGCATAATATCGAGAATGATGAGATGGTATTGATTGCTCAATGCGCGTTTAAAACCTTCTGCACCGTTTTGAATGATATCGACGGTATAGCCGTTTATTTCAAGATAATCCTTTTCCAGTTCTGCAATATCGAGTTCATCTTCGATGATTAGGATGCGCTTCACGGTGATACCTCCTCTTTTGCGGCGGGCAGTACAATGGTCATCTTTGTCCATTTGCCAAGGGCGCTAGTGGCTGTAATGTGGCCATCGTGCTTATCAATAATTTTTTTCACAATGGAAAGACCTATGCCGCTTCCGCCTGAATCAGAGCTTCTGGCATTATCAATGCGATAAAAGCGATCGAAGATATAGTTGAGCTGATCTTCCGGGATGCCTTTGCCGTTGTCGGTCAGTGTAATGACGACCTGCTGCATGCTCGGCGTCGTATCAAGCACCAAAGCGATACGCTTCTCACCCTTGTCCAAATGATTGAGACTGTTTTGAATAATATTAATCATGACGCGCTTTAAATTTTGACGATCGCCGTCAATGTACAGTGGAGTCGTACAAAGGTTTTCGTAAGTAAATTGTATGCCTTTTGATGAAAGGTCGAAATAAAAGTCTTCATAACAGTCTGACAAAAAATCATCTACCTTAAAAGTTTCATATTTAAAATCAATTTGGTCGATGTCCAGTTTTGACATGAGAAAGAGATCGTTGAGGAGTACATCCATATCCACGGTATGTTTGTGAATTGTCATGGCATAACGTTGTATTTTTTCCGGTGTACCGGCAACGCCATCGACGATTCCCTCTATATAACCCTTTATAGAAGTTAGAGGCGTTTTAAGATCATGTGTGATATTGGAAAGCAGTTCGTTTCTGTTTTTTTCATATTGTTCTCTCATGATAGCGGCGTCTTTTAATTCGTTGCGCATTTCTTCTATGGCTTCGTAGACTTCACCGATTTCATCATGGTGCGTATAAGTGATCTGATAATCAAGGTTGCCGTTTTTAATTTCAATGGCCGCTTGTTTGACATCTTCGAGTGGTTTTAGGATACGGTTTAAAAACAGCATGAACATAAAGATCAATAGGACAAGGTAGGCGACAAACGATAACGTCGCGAACTGATCAACGCGTTTAAAGGGAACCGGATTCGGTCGTTCAGGCTGATCGGAAGGCAAGAGCTGAACGATGGTGATTACAGTGTTGTCCGCGTCTTCCAGTGAATATTTAAGAATCTGAATATTATTGCTCTCTGAGTCTGTCGTGTTGCCAATGTACGTCTTATAAAAACTTTCGCCAAAGATGACGGTGTCATCTTTTAAGACGGCGAGCGGCGTTTCATCTTCTAAATTAGAATAAAGCTGAAGCAGATCCGACGTGATCAGTTTTTCAGGATCTGTTTCAGCATAAAAGCGAATGATTTTTGCAAATTCAAAACCGATAAAGGCATTGTTGGATTCGCGCTCATTGGTATAACTTTTCATAATGGTAGTGATATAAAGCCGAGATGCAATGCCGATGAGCACGATAAAGACGATGCTGGTAGTTAAAAAAGTGATAAGTGCCCTTTTTTTCAATGAAAGTTTATGCAGCGATATTGATTTCATCTCTTCCTCACATTCATGTTACTTGTGTGTCTTTACTCGTACCGAAGTGCCTCTATTGGATCGAGTTTGGCAGCCTTGCTCGCCGGATAGACACCAAAGATGATGCCGATCGCAGAAGAGAACAGTGTTGCAAACAGGACGGCAAAGATATCGACAGATGCTGCAACATCCATGATATTACCCGCAATGCCTGAGAAGATAAAGCCCAATATAGTACCTATTATACCACCTAAACCTGAAACGACAACGGATTCGATTAGGAACTGCATTAAGATGTTGCTGTATTTGGCGCCGAGCGCCTTTCGAATGCCGATTTCACGGGTGCGTTCTGTCACGGAAACGAGCATGATGTTCATGACGCCAATCCCGCCGACGACTAGAGAAATAGCGGCTATGGAACTTATGAGCAGTGTAATGGAACCGAGTACAGAAGAAATCATTTCGATTTGTTCTTCCATACTGTAGGTGGTGTACTTATCCTCACCTAAATTATCCTTTTTAGCGCTGATGTAATTGACGACTTCATCACCGAAGGCTGAAACGTCAACATCCGTTTTCAGTGCAATTTTGATGCTGGAAAGACTGGTGCGGATATTGAAATTTTTCTGGATGGTCGTGTAGGGAACATAGCCTGTCTCTGCACTAAATCCAGTGTTGGTTTCCTCAGATTGATAGACACCGATAACGGAATAGGCCAGTGTATTGTTCTGGGAGGTAATAAAGATTTTATTGCCGACAGCATTTGCGGCACTGCCGTATATTGATTCGGCTAAATCACTGCTGATAATGATGTTGTTTTTGAGGTTATCGACATCCTGTGTATAGAATTCTCGACCGGCGACCAGATCAAGGCTTTCGATCGTGGTGATATTCTCGACTGCTGCGCTAATTGTGATGCTGGTGTCATCAACGTCCTCCATCAACGTGCCGCTGACGGATATTGATGGGACGACGCCAACGAGGTCGTCTTTAAACCGAAGCTTGATAGAATCGATGTCTTCAAGTGTCAGTTGTTCCGATGAGGTAAGTGTAGCACTGCGGCTTCGCTGAAGGGTGACGACATTTGTTCCCAGTGAATTGAGCTGGTCTTCGATGGAGCTCTGTGAGCCGTTGCCAATGGCAAAAATGGTAACGACGGAAGAAATTCCGATAATAAGGCCCAGCATCGTCAAGAAAGATCTAAACTTATTGCTCAAAATGGATGAGACGGCGATTTTTAGGGATTCGAGAAAACTCATTGCGACACCTCCGACTTGAGATTATTGACTTCATTATGAAGGTTATCGTACTGGTCCATTGAAAGTGCGTTTGATATCAAGGTGTGCACCGTGAACGACCGGCATGTCAGATACAATTTGACCATCTTTTATGACGACATTTCGATCGGTTTGGTCTGCGACTTCCTGCTCGTGGGTAACGATGATAATGGTCTTGCCTTGATGATGCAAAGCTCTGAATAGCTGAAGAATATCTTCTGTCGAATGGGAGTCAAGGTTTCCCGTTGGTTCGTCGGCAAGGATGACGGCAGGGTTTGTGACGAGTGCCCGCGCAATGGCAACGCGTTGTTTCTGTCCTCCGGAGAGCTCGCTGGGCTTATGATCCATTCGTTCGCCAAGTCCAACCAAGGATAGTGCTTCTTCGCTGAGGCGTTTGCGGTCGCTTGCAGGAATGTTGGAATAGATCAGCGGCAGTTCCACGTTTCGAAGTGCACTGATTCTGGGAATTAGATTGAAACTTTGAAAGACAAACCCTATTTTTTTATTTCTAATTTCTGCAAGTTCGTTGGACTTGTGTTCTTCAACGGGGATGCCATCAAGTTGATAACTGCCACTGGTAGCTCTGTCAAGACAACCGAGAATATTCATTAAAGTCGATTTGCCGGAACCCGATGGTCCTGTAATGGAGACGTATTCGTTTTCATAGATTTTGAGGTTGATGCCGTCCAAGGCTGTGACAGACAGCGTGGCGGCACCGTAAACTTTTTTGAGATCTGTCATCTCGATAATGGCTTTTTTAGTCATGTAATCACTTCCTTAATGTCTAGTTAGGTGCGCCACCGCCGCTTGGAGGTGTACCGCCGCCTCCCATATCAGAAGGGTGTGTACCGCCACCACCTCCGCCACCGCCCATGCCGATGCCGAGAAGGCCGCCCCGTGCAGTGTCTGCTGTGGTATCACTTGACGTTGAATAGACGATCGTGTCACCGGCAGTCAATTCATCAGAAATGATTTCTACATAGATTTCATTGGTGATACCGGTGGTAACAGTGACTGGGATAAGACTGTCGCCGGATTGCTTAAGAACATATCGTTGGTCACTTGCATCTTCCGACACAGCTTCAAAGGGAACGACCAGTGCGCTTGGCGATTCGGAAACCAGAATATCAACGGTGGCTGTGAAGTTAGGATATAGACTTGAGACATCCTGTCCGTCATCCATTGTGAGTGTTACAGGGATTGATACCTCTGTGCCGGAAACGTCGCCAATAATTCCAATGTTTGATATAGTTGCTGTTAGGCCGAGGTTTTTATTGGAAAGTGTCGAGATCTCTGCAGACATGCCCTTTTTAAATTGATAGACATCGTATTCGCTGATACTTGACTCGATCTGTAAGTTGGTAAGATCTGTCACTTGGACGAGATTCGAATTCTCTGTTACGTTTTCGCCAACATTATAATAGAGATTGGCAATTGTACCGTCAAACGGTGCGACAATCAGAATATTGTCTAGATCGGACTCCAGATTTTCAAGATTGAGCTTCAGGAGTGCCAGTTTCGATTTTGAAAGTGCAATTTCATTTTTCGCGTAATAGCTGTCTAAGCTGTTTTTGGCTTCAGTGACTTTATTTTTAGCGCTCTGTAGTGAGGTGGTGTAACTGTCGAAATCGCTTTGTGAGATGGACCCTGCATCATAGAGCAGCTTGGCGTCATCATATGACTTTTGTGCGTCGTCTAGGCTGGTTTGTGCCTCGTTCAATGCGTTTTCAAGTGAAGTGGCACCAGTCGCTTCGCTGCTTTTTATAGTGCCTTCAAGGGTTGCGATTTCGTATTGTGCATTTGCGATTTCATAGTTAAGATCGGTGTCGTCGAGAAGCATGATCGGATCACCGGCTTTGACTGTTTCTCCCGCTTCGGCATAGATTTCAAGCACTTTAGAGCTGAACCCTACGGTGATCGTTTGATCGTTCTTAGCCGTGACCGTGCCCGTTGTGGTATACGTTTCTGAAAGCGGCATTTCGCGAATTTCAAAAGATACCTGTGTATTGGTGTTGTTCGTAGTCGTATCAGGCGTTTGACGCCTAAAGTAAGTAATGCCTGCTGCACCGACGATGATGACGATGAGCAGTATGCCAATCAGTTTTTTATATTTCATGAGAACCTCCGCTGAGTATGATATTTTTAGCTTAGAGGTCAAATCTAAACGGGCTTTAAATCGATTCTTAATTTTTTATAAAAAAAGATTAAAACCCTATTGATTCCAAAATGATGTGAACTGCTCCCAATAAGTTAGACCGAAATGCTAACGTATTGGGGGTACATCATAATGCTGTGGATTCAATAGGGTTTTAATGATCTGCTTTATAGGCATTTGTCTTTCAACTAATTGTCTTTCATCTGTTAGCTTTACAAGGTCTGTTAGCTTTACAAGGAACGCGTTTAAGCACAGACTGCATCACGAAACGTTTTCTTGATATTGCAGCTTATAAAGGTCGTAGTAAAAACCGCCGAGCGCCAATAAGTCTTGATGTTTGCCGCGCTCTTTGATTTCGCCTTTATGCATGACGACGATTTGATCGACGTGCTGGATGGTGGAAAGTCTGTGAGCAACAATGAGCGTGGTGCGATTTTGGATCATCTTTGAAATGGCATCCTGAATGAGCAGTTCAGTTTCCGTAT
This sequence comes from Fusibacter paucivorans, assembly GCF_018390735.1. Lineage (GTDB taxonomy): Bacteria > Bacillota > Clostridia > Peptostreptococcales > Acidaminobacteraceae > Fusibacter > Fusibacter paucivorans. The sequence goes on along the minus strand of NZ_JAHBCL010000035.1, from coordinate 31,973 downwards.
CAATATTACTGGTGGCTTCATCGAGGATCAGCACTTTTGGATCATAAACCAGTGCCCTTGCAAAGGAGAGCAGCTGACGCTGACCGGATGAAAGCGTAGCGCCGCGTTCCACAACCACTTCATCATAACCATTCGGCAATGAACAGATAAAGGGGTGCGCGTTGACGTATTTGGATACTTTTATTATCTGTTCATCTGTGATTTCAGGATGATTGAGTCGAATGTTTTCGCGAATATCACCTGAAAAGAGGAAGACGTCTTGAAGGACCATCCCGATTTTTTCACGCAATGCAGATTTATCCCAACTGCCAATGGGAATGTCATCGACGAGAATTTCACCTTTTTGAATGTCGTAGAAACGGTTAATCAAATTGATGATGGTCGTCTTCCCGGAACCGGTGGCGCCGACAAAAGCGACGGAACTGCCGGGGTCAATGGTAAAGGAGACATCTTTCAACACATAGTCTTCAAGAGACTGAGGGTCTGTCTCATAACTGAACCAAACATGCTTAAATTCGATACGGCCTCTGAAAACAGTGTCAGGTACTATTTCTGGAACAGTCGGGTTTGGAATGACGTTTTCAGTGTCAAGGATGAGAAAAATTCTTTCGGCAGATGCCATGGAAGACTGAAAAATATTAAATTTTTCAGTGAGATCCATAATGGGACGGAAAAATTGCTGTGTATAGGAAATAAAGGCAATGAGAACGCCGAGTTCCACGATGCCACTGAGCGCATCACCGCTGCCGAACCAGATGAGCATCCCCAGTGAGACTGAATAAGCGAGATTCATCAGGGGTCTAAACGTCGCGTAGATTTTTGTTTCCTTAATACTGCTGCTTAAGTAATTCGCATTGATTTGATCAAAAGCTTCGTAGATTCCCTGCTCTTTATTAAAAATCTGAATGATTTTCATGCCGTTGATATTCTCTGCCAGTGTTGCGTTAATGGCGGCGAGTTTTACTTTGACTTCGCGCTGCACGGCACGTGCCTTGTCCCTGAAAATACGTGCAGCAATTAGGACAAAAGGTACGGTGGTAAAACAGTAGAGCGCTAGCTTGGCGTTGATGCTAAGCATGACGATGACTGTACCCGCGAGGAGAAAGAAATCTTTCAGTGACGTAACGAGGACGTCGGTAAACATTTCGTTGATGTTGTTCATGTCGTTGGAGACGCGTGTAACCAATCTTCCAACGGGATTCTTATCAAAAAAGTTAAGGCTTTGCGCTTCAATGTGGGAAAAGAGTTTTTTACGCAGTGCAAAGACGATTTTCTGACTGGCATAGTTCAAAAGATAAGTATGCAGAAAACCGCTGACGAGGCTGATGAGTAGAAAGCCAACGAGTACAAAGACGAGATGTCTTAATGTACTGACGCGAAGATCCTTTAGTTTCAAATCGAAAGGATCTGTCGCTGTGAATGAGATGTCCTTGGTACGATCCGCTTCGATTAGCAATGTATAGACACCGGTTTCACGATCGTAATCGACATCAATTTCCCCTGCATTTCCCGTTATTTCCAGGGGCTTTTCCAAACGGTATTCACCGTTGACCACTGCCTGCATCAGTGTGTCAGGATCATTTGCCGGTGTAGCCTTGGGATTGGCTGTATTCCCCACCGAAGGACTCGCGGCATTATTTGCTGCATCGCCTGTTGCGGCAACATTGTTTTCGCTGCTCGGTGTTGTACTCGCATCTGTGCTCAATGCTGAAACAGCGTCAACTTGTGTTGGGATAAATGTATAATGAGTTGGCGAAATATAATTATCGACAGCCGTTTTCGTAAAATAAGGCACGGAGAGATCGACCAGTGTCACCAATGTCATTAGGGCGACACTAAACAATAAAATACCCGTCTGTGCTTTTGCATATCCAAAGAGGCGTCGCATCAGTGCAAGGTCAAAATGAGATTGTATGGCTTGTTCTTCATGAATGGATTTTGACATTTACGACTCCTTCGTGATTTTTTCTTCTAATAATTGCTTTTGATAGAGTTCGTAGTAGGCGCCTTTTTGGCTGAGCAGCGATTGGTGAGTGCCGCGTTCCAAGATTTCACCCTGTTCGAGGTAGAGAATTTGGTCGGCGTCTTTCACGGTGGAGACGCGATGCGAGACAATGAGCGTCGTGGTTTTCTCGCGCAGCTTCGCCAACTCTTTCAAAAAAGCTTCCTCCGTTTTGGTATCGACGGCTGACAGTGCATCGTCAAGGCATAAAATCTTTGGCTGCTTAGCGAGAGCGCGTGCAATGGATGTACGCTGCTTTTGACCGCCGGACATGTTGACGCCGCGCTCGCCGAGTTCTGATTGATACGAATCTTTAAAGCTTATTATCTCATCGTGAATTTGAGCGCGTTTGGCGGCCTCCACGGAAGTGTCGAGATCAGGTGTGTCGAGTCCAAAACAAATATTGTAGACAATTTCCTTGGAAAAAAGGAAGTTGTCCTGCGGCACATAGCCAATGGCATGGCGAAGAGACTTCGGCTCAATATCTGTAATGTCGTCACCGCCGATAAAAAGGTGTCCGGGATCAACTTCGTAAAGTCTGAGCAGCAAATTCATCAGCGTCGTCTTGCCGCTGCCTGTCTTGCCGACAATGGCAAGTGTTTTACCAGCTTCGAGATCGAAAGTGATGTCTTTGAGCGCCGGAATGATTTGCCCCGGGTATTGAAAGGTAAGATTTTTAAACTGAATAGCAGGGGTGCCGCTAAAGTCTAAATCATTACGATCATCGTCAAAAGCGCTTGGCTCGTCGAGAATCGCATTGATACGCTGCAGGGAAACCTGTCCGCGCTGCATGGTATTATAGACGAAACCAATGGCCATCATCGGCCAAGAGAGCATCCCTACATACATAAAGAAAGTGACGAAGGCACCAACGGTAATGGTATCATAGATGACGAGGTAGCCGCCGTACACCAGTGCGATCAGTGTACTGAGCATGGTGATAAACCCAAGAAGCGGATGCATCAGACCTGAAATCTTTGCGAGTTTCATGTTGACGGCAAAGTTTTCTTCATTAATAAGGTTAAAATGTGCTTGCGTTGATTGTTCGCGGACGAAGGATTTAATAACACGCATGCCTGAAAATGTTTCCTGTACATTATCGCTTAAATCTGAAAAGGCTTCCTGAACGCGTTTGAACCTTTGACGAATGAGCTTACCGAACGTAATGATAAAAAATGCCACGAGCGGTAATGGCGCGAGTGCCACCAGTGTCAGTTTTAAATTAACTTTGATCATCATTAGGCAAATGGTTAAGGTACTCATGAAAAATGCATCGATGAACATGATAATACCGGGGCCGAATGACATGCGGACAGCATTGATGTCATTGGTGGCGTGTGCCATGAGATCACCTGTTTTGTGGGTATTGTAATAAGAGAGCGGCAAAGTCTCAAGGTGTGCGAACACGCGATTTCTCAGCCAGTATTCCAATGTCTTTGATGATTTAATAATGGTCATACGCCAGCCAAAACGTCCAAGTGCGACGCCAATGGCAACAATGATGATATAAAAAATAGTGCGAATGGTATCCGGTGTCTTCAATGTTCTGGCCGTCAGCATGTCTGTAAAATTGCCGATGATGATAGGCGGCAGCATTTGCAGGACGTCAACGGCAATGAGCAGGAAAATGCCAAAGGCATAATATTTCATATGCTTTTTCAGAAAAGGTTTTAGATGTGTCAAAATTTGCATAGAAGCTCCTAATTGATTGTAATTAGCTCTATTTTAACATAAATGAACGTGGAATTTAGCGGATTGTGCGCTATTAAAAAAAATTAACAATAAGTCGTTAATTAATTGCAAGTCCCTTGTTGACAAACCCCTGCAAACGTGATAATTTGAGTATTAATAAATTTACAGAACTGAATCACAGAACTCATATATTTCCAATGAGATGGCTTGGATGTTTCTACGTGGTAGCCTAGCATTACCACACTATGGGTTGTTGCTGAATCTTATGCATGTTTCATTTGACATGGTGAGAGCGTTTAGAGACAACTCCAGGGTTGTCTTTTTTGATTTCAATTCAATGTGGCCATTGTATATAGCAAATGAGACAATTGCCTTAAATGGCTAAAATAACTGTATTTTCGGATGAATTTACCGTGAAAATTAAAAGTAGAAATTGAAACGCAGATATTAGTGATTAGCGTATCGTCGGTTCAAGACTATTGAGCGATCGATGCAGATCGAGATTTGGAGGAAGAGATACATGGAAGATAAGCTCGTCAAAGAGGGATTGACGTATGATGACGTCCTACTCATACCACAGAAGTCATATGTGCTCCCAAATGAAGTCAGCACAAAGACTAAGCTTACAAAGAAAATTATGTTGAATATCCCAATTATCAGTGCCGGCATGGATACAGTGACAGAGTCAAAGCTCGCCATTGCCATTGCACGTGAAGGCGGTCTTGGAATTATTCACAAGAACATGAGCATTGCCAAACAGGCACTGGAAGTGGATCGCGTCAAAAGATGTGAACACGGCGTTATCGTCGATCCTTTCTCATTGACACCGGATCATATTGTTCAGGATGCTGAAAACCTCATGTCCAGATACCGTATTTCAGGTGTTCCCGTCGTGGATGCAAATGAAAAACTCGTCGGGATTATCACGAACCGCGATATTCGTTTTGAACCGGATATGCAGGCTAAGATTTCTGACGTCATGACAAAGGAAGAGCTTATTACAGCACCTGCCGACATTTCGTTGGAAGACGCTGAAAAAATTCTCAGAAAGCATAAAATTGAAAAATTACCGCTCGTAGATGAAGCGGGATTGCTCAAAGGGCTTATTACTATTAAAGATATTGAAAAAACCGTTAAATACCCGCTTCGCGCGACAGATGAAAGAGGCAGATTGCTCGCAGGCGCCGCAGTTGGAATTGGCAGTGATATGATGGAACGCGTCGAGGCGTTGGTAAAAGCGGGCGTTGATGTCGTCGCGCTTGACTCGGCACACGGTCACAGCATTAACATCATTAAAGCGGTTAAAGTCATTAAAGATGCTTATCCAAATCTCGACGTCATTGCAGGAAATGTGGCAACGGCGGAAGCGACAAAAGATTTAATCGAAGCCGGTGCCGATGCCATAAAGGTCGGTATCGGTCCTGGGTCGATCTGTACAACGCGTGTCGTTGCAGGGATTGGCGTGCCGCAGGTAACCGCTGTTTACGACTGTTCAAGAGTTGCGGCAGCTTATGATATTCCTGTGATCGCTGACGGCGGAATTAAGTTTTCCGGTGACATTCCAAAAGCCATTGCATCAGGTGCTGATGTCGTCATGCTTGGTTCACTCTTTGCAGGTACAGAGGAGAGCCCGGGCGAAATCGTCATGTATCAGGGCAGAAGCTTTAAAATGTATCGCGGCATGGGCTCTACAGCAGCGATGGAAGCGGGTTCCAAAGACCGTTACTTCCAAAACGATACGAAAAAATTTGTACCGGAAGGTGTTGAAGGACGTGTGCCTTACAGGGGCTACCTCAAGGACATTATCTATCAACTCGTCGGCGGCTTAAGATCCGGGATGGGATACTGCGGCACTGGCAGTATTGAAGATCTCAAGGCAAACGGCAAATTTATCCGCATTACCAATGCAGGCCTTAAAGAATCGCATCCACACGATATTTCCATTACCAAAGAACCGCCAAACTATAGCATTTCGAGCAGCGATCACTAATGGCTTGCTGTATTCATACAGCGTATAAGCTGCGTTGCATATAAAATGAACTTTCAAAAGTGTCAGAGCAATCTTAAACCAGCGTCACGTTTTGCGTGACGCTGTCATTTTAAAGCAGTTTTTAAACGGCATCTTTTTTGGATGTGATTTTCAAGTCGTGAAAATCCATGGTACAAAGCCATGGCGCAAATACGATTACTCGTGTAAAATAGAAGCAGTGATATTATCTTTTTAGTTTCCGGGAGGCAAATTCGTGAACAATGAATTAATTATGATTGTCGACTTTGGTGGGCAATATAATCAGTTAATCGCGCGTCGCGTCAGAGAGGCGGGCGTGTACAGTGAAGTCGTATCATGGCGGCATGCACTGGCAAAAATTAAGGAAAAAAATCCAATGGGCGTCATCTTTACAGGGGGACCGAATTCCGTATATGCAGAAAATGCACCGCATTTGGATAAAGAAATCTTTGAACTCGGGTTGCCGATTTTAGGCATCTGCTACGGTATGCAGCTAATGGCACAGACGCTTGGTGGGAAGGTTTCCAGAGCAACACAGCAGGAATATGGGAAGATTAAACTCAATATTCACAATGATCAAGGTCTTTTTATAGGGATTGATAACGGTTCGCAGTGCTGGATGAGCCATTTTGACTATGTTTCCGAAGCGCCGGCAGGGTTTGAGATTACGGCGACAACAGACAATTGCCCTGTCGCGGCGATGAAGGATGTTGATAAAAATCTCTATGCCGTACAGTTTCATGCAGAAGTTGAGCATACGCCGTTTGGCCGAAAACTGATTAAGAACTTCGTCTACGATATCTGTGGCTGTTCAGGTGACTGGAATATGGGCGATTTCGCACAAAACATGATTGAACATATCCGTGAAAAGGTCGGCGGCAAAAAAGTACTCTGTGCGCTTTCAGGCGGTGTTGATTCATCGGTTGCGGCGACGCTGGTACACAAGGCTGTTGGCGATCAGCTCACCTGTATCTTTGTCGATCACGGCCTCCTCAGAAAAAATGAAGGCGATGAAGTGGAAAAAGTATTTTCAGAACAGTTCCACATGAATTTTATTCGCATTAACGCTCAAGAACGTTTCTTAGGCAAACTGGCAGGGGTTTCAGATCCGGAACGCAAACGCAAAATCATCGGCGAAGAATTCATTCGCGTCTTTGAAGAAGAATCGCGCAAACTGACTGATATAGATTACCTCGTACAAGGCACGGTGTATCCGGATGTTATTGAGAGCGGAACGGATACAGCAGATGTTATCAAGAGCCATCACAATGTCGGCGGACTCCCTGAAGATATGGATCTCGCACTGATCGAACCGCTGCGCGACCTCTTTAAAGATGAAGTGCGCCGCGTCGGCGAAGAAATCGGAGTGCCGCATCATATCGTTTGGCGTCAGCCGTTTCCAGGCCCGGGTCTCGCCATTCGCATCCTCGGTGAAATTACCGAAGAAGCACTTTTCCTCGTCAAAGAATCGGATGCGATTTTAAGAGATGAAGTTGCCAAGAACGGCCTTGAAAGAGATATCTGGCAGTACTTTACCGTCCTTCCAAATATCCGTTCCGTCGGCGTTATGGGTGATGAGCGAACTTACAACCATGCTATCGGCATTCGCGCGGTAACGTCAATTGACGGCATGACCAGCGACTGGGCGCGCATTCCATACGAAGTACTCGACAAAATTTCTTCACGAATCGTCAATGAAGTACCGGGGGTTAACCGTATTTTGTATGATGTGACGAGTAAGCCGCCAAGTACGATTGAGTGGGAGTAGAAATGATAAACCCCGAAGACATTGTTAATACAGTGTTTTCGGGGTTTTTATTCTGATAACAACATTTTATAATTTTGATAAATAAACGAATCTTTGTAGATTGATAATTCTATATAGCACCTATGAAATATTTTTGATATTCTAAAATAGAGAAAGAATATATTTATTCACATTATATCCAATAATTAGAAGATGATATTCTTTCACTACTAATCTAAACGATTAAATATAGGAGGCGTTTTATCATGAAAGTTTTTATCAGTCATTCATCAAAAAATAGAAAGATCGTTAATGAACTGGGACATTTTATAAGTGATTTGAATCCTAATGTGACATTATTCTGTTCATCTATGGAAGGACATTTAAACGTAGGTGAGGATTTTCTAAACAAGATCATTAATGGTTTAAATAATGCAGATGTGTTTATTGCTATATTAAGTGAAGAATATTTAGCGAGTAAGTTTTGTGTGATGGAATTAGGCGCAGCATGGATGAAATTATTTGAAGCTAAAAATGAAGATACGAATAAGTATTTATTTCCTTTGGTATTACACCCAATTAATACTGCTGTTCTTAATAATACACCAATACATACGACACAGGCAATTGGTCTAAATACAGAAGGTGAAATAAAACTCCTTGTAACAAAATTGATTGATATCGGTGTAATCGATGGCGATATTGAGTTGTACTTAAAGCAGATTGAAGATTTTCATCAAACGATTTCTGAGTTAATTCAACAAACAAATGCATCAAATCTCGTGACACGGTCGAAAATTCTCAATATTAGTAGTAATGGTGTGCCTGAAGCCCTTCAAGTAACAAAAATCGGCAATGATAAAGAAGTGAACATTGCGTTTAATTTTGATGCAGTTAATGAAAATAACGAAAAACCAACATTTACAAGTATGGTGTTGAAATATAGAAAACCGATCAACTTAGAAGCTATGATTGACAATGCTCAGGAAGAGGCATTCTTTCAATTCAAAGTAAAGAATGCATACCAAAAGATTAAGAAAATAAAGCTTGAAATAAAATCAGGACCAAGAAATGAAATAATTCTTGAACATGTAAATGCTATCGAGTCTCTGGATCAAGAAATTCACGTGCCATTTTTATCAGGAGATGAGTATGGATGGGATGAGATTACTGAAATTTGCTTTGTAATATTTCCGGAATACCTTGAGGTAAGGCGTGGTGATTTCAGTATTTCTGAGATCAATACCTTTCTTGAATAACCTATGAAATGATTATTTATAATAACCTGTAAAGAAGTTGACAAAAACCTCCCCCCTAGAAGAATTAATTTTTTGTTACCGTATAATAATTGTAATAGTAGTTGACAGAAATATTAATGATTATCAACTTTTAAATTGTAAGAAATTCACACAAAATAATTCTAGGGAGGAATCATATGTTAAAAAAATGGATTACTTTAATGTTAATTGTCACCGTTATATCGAGTTTTATGGTATCTTCTTTTGCAGGTACTGTAAGAGGGAGAAGTGATGGTCCATACCCATATAAAAATATGTATGGATTTACAGTTGGGACATATACTTACTATAACAGTGAGCAATGCTACCAAATGGCAAAAAATTTAGATTTACAGGCGGGTATGTATGCGGTTGTTGCAAAGGGAATGGCAACATACAGTTTAAATGCAGAGGGAGAAACAGTTGTACTTGTACTGTCTGGAAGAACTTTTAATTACCATAGAGTTGCAAAAAAATTATATAAGGCTGCAAAAGATGAAGGTGCTATTATATACACACTACCTGGAAATATATTAACTAAAATAGCATATCAATAACCTACCAATAGCCCTCAAGTACAAGAGGGCTATTATTCTATCCAATATTATTGCATAATATTAATATACAAATTCTAGGAGGTGCCAGATGAGTCAATTGAATGAGAATATTACAGCAAACTTAAAAAAAATCATATCAGGGTCAATCACCAATATACCACAGTATTATTGCAGAGAAGATTTTGAATATATGATTAAAAGGATTAATAATCCAAAAGAAAAATCAGGGGCACCGAGTAAGAAAAAAGTCCTTAGAGAAATGTGTATAGCATATGAAATATCGATAGAACTTTTGCTAGATAAAGCAACAATTAAAGATGAACTGGGAAAAATTCCAACGCGTAAAGAGCTTAAAAAAATATTGCTTTTAGAGATGTATAGTGTCTATAAAGCCTTTCCGGCATCAGAGAATTATATAGAGCGGATTGTAAATCAGCGCCTTGGTGATAAGTTCTCAGGTGATCCCTTAAGGGTTAGAATCCTTAAGCATATGATTGGCGTAACAGATTATTATACAAAGCCCATTATTAAGCGCATTGAAAGAACTTTTTCTGCTGATGAAAAGAAACAATATAAAAAATTAAAAGGAAATGATGCCAGGGTATTCATCATAAATAAAATTGACGATTCACTATTTAGATTTGGTGAGAGCTATCTTGGCAATATTAAACTGATAAAATATCTTAATAAAAAACTCCACGTTGAAAAACTTGGAAAAGAGGGCTTTGTCGTTTCAGGACAGCTGGAAGAACGTTTTATATCTATAAAAAAGTTTTCCCCTGAGCTAGAAAAAAACGAGATAAATCCTCAAGATATAAGTGAATTTATTAAAGTTTTTCTAGATTGTAAGCAAATTAATTGGTTAGAATTTGAGCAATCTACAGAAGTCATGCACACCGTAACTCAGCTTGAAAAAGAATACAGAGAACACCTTAAGCCTATCAGTTACACAACAAGTAAAGGAAAAATTGCTTCATTAATGGAAAAATATGATGCAGCTAAGGATAACGTTATATCAGATAACAATTTTCTATTAAAGCTTTCAAATAGCCTTGCAAATGGCGCATTCTATACGAATGGCGCGACGAAGTCCTACTTGTATCCATTTGCAGTTGCGTTTGACCTTATGTATTACTTTGATCATGAAAGTGGTGATTATGATGCTTCACGCGATCTTGAAAAGAATCTATTCTATGACTTTTACGGGGATAATTATCTCAGATACGTCTCGAATAAAACTTTTTTAGAGGATAAGAGCAGTCAAGAGAAAGAACCTACCAGTGAAGGTATAAATTTTAAGAACTTTGTTGAAGCAATCTATATTTACTATATTACGAGAAGAGACTTTGCTTTAACATCTTCTGAAAAGCTCAAACGCATACATCAAATGATTGATGCATGTAAAAAGCGTCATCAGGCACTAAAAAAGATGCCCAAAAAATCAATGCCAAAAGAAACGATCCTATATAAAAATAATTTACAAAGTAATATACTAATGTTATCAGAAGAAGCATTCATAGATTATATTGCATCAAATTATGATTTTAAGGATAACCGAGAAAAAAGCGATTTTTTAGCTGCATCAAATCAGTTCACAGCCGAAAAATATCTACACACCTTGATGGAGAAAATTAGAGTTTATCGTAATGAGTTACCAGACCAGCTAGCGACAGACTTGCAAAATCTACTGTCTTATTTTGAAAATCAAGCAAATAACGATGCGAGAATTAAAAACATGCTAAATGATAAATCATTCAGTTCGCTCCTTGAAAAGATTGACCAAAAATTAAATACAATCCATGAGATGAAGGATATAACAAAAATCGAAGCCTCACGTACAAACTTGATTTTGCTTTATGTCTGTGTTTTTATCTATGAGAATGTTGACCTTAAAAATGACCTTGAGATAAAAGAGATGAATAAATTTTATAAGCGCTTTGTTAGTGGGGATGATACAGGGGAACGAATCACCTCAAATGGGATTAATAAGATTTTAGAGGAGTGCAGGTATCAGAAAATCTATGAAAAGAATATTTTAGATATGTATGTGATTTTTTCGCTTTACCTATGGTATGTTGATTCTCAAATTGACGTATATTAAGTTAAATGGACTAAAAATCTCCCCCCTAAAAAAGCCACATTAAAGTCATAGTATATTAAAGGTAACAAATCCAAGGGGGGATTAAAAATTGACACAAAGTATTACAGTAAAATAGGCAGATACCATCAAAGGAGAAATGAAGAAAATCAAGATTATACCTTTAAAGACGAAAATCAGAGATTTTACCTCATAGCCTTAGCAGATGGTGCTTCAGCATGTAGTGAGAGTGCTTTAGGAGCGAAAATAGCCTGCAATACAGTAAAGGATTATCTTTTTCTGGTAGGATCTGAAATCTTTGACTGGAATGAAAGTAAAATAGCCTTTTTAATCAATGAACAGGTTTTTAGTAAAATAAAAAAGTATGCTGAAACTATGGATAAACCAGTGGATCAGTTTGGCAGTACATTAGCATTTTGTTTTATTGATAAAATGTTGCACAGGGTACTCATGTTCAATTTAGGCGATGGCGCCATATTTTTAAAAAAAGACCATCAATATAGCCTAATCAGTCCACCGCGCAATTTTGGCGTAAATGTCAGCTGCTTAACGACTACTGAAGAGGCATATAAATATACTCAGGTAAAAATCATATCTGCTTGGGTAGATGTATCTTTTTTCATTTGTTCAGATGGTTTTCACCATTTGTTAAAAGGACATAAATACTCAGAGGCAATTCAAAATGCGATGCTACAAAATGACTACCCCTTAATCTGCAAGCTCATTGATCGGATTGAAATTGAAGATGACTGCAGCTTTATATTAAATACACTAGAACCAATCAGTACTCTGGAGGCTACTTGTGAGTGAGAATAATAGATTTGCATTAAAAAAAGATGATGTCATTACATTATCGCCATATAAAAATGGTGAAAATCCAGAAACCTGTCGTATTAGTGGTATCGTCGGCGAAGGTGGATCTACCATTTGCTATAAAGCTAGCATTGACGGTAAAATGGGACGTTTAAAGGAATTTTATCCACGAGATACAGCACTTGAGGGGTTAGCACCACATTATTTTCACCTAAAAAGAACGGCAACCAATCAGTTGACTGCAGTAGGTGAAGCCATGACAGCAAGGTATAGACAGCTATGTGATGATTTCGCCGAGGTTTATCAAACACTTGAAAGCATTAAATGCGGCAAAGAAACCCGCGAGAGTCATGAAATCCTAAACAATTACATACCCGCCTATAAAATCCTATACGGGTATACCAATGACGTTACAGAACAAGCGAGTGTTTATGTGTGGACTCCTGATGACAAAGAGGGGCAAACCTTTGATCAGTATTTAGAGTATATCAAAGAGAATCCAAACCAATCGCCCGCAACAAAAATATTTAATACCATCAAGGTCATCACAACCATTACAGATGGGATTAAAGCCTTGCACACTGCAGGGCTTTTACATCTTGATATAAAACCTTCAAACTTTCTCGCATTACATGACAGTAATCTTGAGATTAATCCTTACGCCATATCAATGTTCGACCTCAATACCCTCTATAAAGTGGATAGTGACTATAAAACCATTGCGGGTACACTAGGTTATAGAGCACCAGAAGTCGCAAGAGGAGAAGCCGATAACCGTTCAGACATTTATGCGATTGGTGCCATGCTCTTTAATGCTCTAATCATCATTGATGGTTTAGAAAATGAACCTTACTGTGATGCATATTATAAAAATATTGATGATTTCGTAAAATCGTCAAAGCTTCTCAATAACTCTGAATACAGTCAAAACATATACTTTAGGACTAAATTGTCCCATATCTTAAAAATGGCTTTAAACCCTAATGCAGATAATCGCTATAGCTGTTGTGAATACGTCATAGAGGATCTCGAGAATTTGAGTATTCAGCTTTTACCAAGTGTTCATAATCAGAGTTTAACCTCAAGCTACCAAACACTGGCCTTTATTGATAAAGAACCGGAACATATTAATGTAACCACAAGGCTACAAAACCTTTTATATCACAAGCCATTACTGGATTGGGTTCCAGAAAAGGTTCATACAATTGATGTATTGGTCATTGGGGCAGGGACTTATGCACAAAAGTTTATCGACCTAGTACTTCAAGCGGCTCAGGTGCCAAACTATACCCTAAATATCACAGCCATCACTGAAAAGCCATCTGACCATGAAGCGATGTACATACAGTTTAGAAAAGGCATCAGCAATTTTGTAAACATTAATGGCAAATGGCAAAATCATGAAAAGACGCCTTTTGCAAATCTAAATTTCAAAAGCATCTCTACAGAAAAGGAACATTTTTCAAAAGAAGATGCCGAAATGAATCAACAAATCATAGATGAACTCATGAAGTGTCATAGAACACAGCCTTTTCAGTATATCCTAGTCGCACTTGGCGATGATCAGCTGAATGGGTCAATCGCAAATAGTTACGCAAGAAAGGCAAAAGCTTCCAAAGTTAACTGTTCAGTGAATTACTTAATCAGTGATGAAGTTTATGTAAGTAGGGATAAAACAAATAGGGGGAAGCCTTCGCCGATACGGATTTATGAACCAATAACCCCTTCTTCTATTGATCCTGAGCTAGAGCGTATGGCGTTTAATACCCATCTCTCTTGGGCTAACAGCAGGTGTGTTGATCTCCAAGCTGAATATAAGACTTTTAAAGAAAAATACAACTATGAATCATCCATGTCATTTGCCATGGGGATTCGGTATAAATTAAAAAGTTTAGGGATAGACTATCAACGCCATAAAGACTTGAGTGATTTGGCAAAAGCCTATGCTAATGCAATCAAGGTTCCTAGTATATTTTCTGAAATGGTCAAGTACGAGCACCGCAGATGGGTCATCGAAAAAGTCGTTGATGGCTGGGATGCGCCAAGAAATCCTCATGGCGAGATTGATTTTAACTATTGTGTAGTGAATGGTAGTGTTAAAGACCATCTTAAAAAGTTGCACCCTTGTCTCGTGGATTGTAGTGAAAAAATGCCACTCAGTAGGGCGGATTATGCTGAAAATAACCAGGCAAAATGGGATGATCCAGAGATTGATGCAGCTCTTGATGAGCTCGACCATGTTTCTATAGGATTACATCAGTGCTTTAAAACCTACGCCGAGCAGAGACTCGCTTTAAGAGACAGCTATCAAAAAGACCTATTGGTTATTGAAGAGCTTGTGCAAAATGTAGGTGAGAACATTATCATTGCCTATAACCACTACACCTCCTGTCTTGAACATATCATCAATGGCAACAGGGCATATACAGAACGTTTTAGCTACTTCCATAATGAGTTAATAAACGCGATAACACCTATGGCAAAAGAAGATCAAGACGAAATCAAACTGCGGCTAGAGCAGATTAAGCGATATTTTTTCCCAATTATAGAGCGCAACCTATACCGGAACTATAAAGCATACGATGAAATCCTTGTGAGAAAAATCCCCTTTATCTTGACATATCAGACAAAGACCCATCTAGCCCTAGCGCTGTATGATGGTTACGATAGTGATATTACCATAAACACCAATTTGAAAAATATCACATCAGCGATGATGATTAACCCCCAAAAAATAAGCTTTACCTATTACTTTGATAAACCACAGAGACTCACCACGCTGGTGAAGACACTATCAGCTATAAGCAGCTTCATGAAACGTAAAAATATGCATATGGAGATTGGGCTATTGGTTGCTGTCTGTGATAAGCTTATAGCAGAGGCTCAAAATGACCTGTACTCTAATTTAGAATTACTAAAAACAAAAATATCAGGCTTTGACTATGAGTGTATTATTTGTAATGATGAAATTGACGCTATAAAAAAAATAGTTCCTTTACTGTTCGAAAGAATGATTGACTATTATGATGGTTCAACAGATCTATTTCAAATGTCTCGTCATAATCAGCAGTATAAAAAAGCGATAAAGGAAAAGCTACCTTATTTTGAATTCGATGTTTCAAATAAAGCTTTTCGCAAAATAACAAGGTGTGAGAATTTAGCGTATATTGAAGACCATTCATTTATCAGTGTAGATGACCTTTCAATACGGTCAGGACAATTCACATGCGAATCAAGACCATTAGAATATGCGCTAGACTATGAAAAACTATGGGATGTCTACAGTGGACACTATTGCCTAAAGGGCTCAAAAGAAGCTTTTTTTCAAAGTATTAACGCATGGCATCATCTATGTGGTGTGCTAAAAAACTTCTCAGATCAAAACGATCTGGTGTTAGCATTGACAATAGGGCCTATTGAAGCACCAAGGCTATCAGAGACAAATTTATTTTTACCAAGTTATACCTACAAAGGTGTCAAAAAACTGATTTCATCCCTAATAGACGCAGGTGTTTTATTTGAAGGTTCAAAAGTGAGGCGGTATACCTCTGATACAAGTAAGATTAAACTTATAATGGATGAATCTTATCAGCAGGCTTGCCAAATACTATTTTCAGATCCAACACGCTTTATTGACGAACGATTGATAAATATTCAGAAAAAGCACTCTGAAAGTGAAAAAAGACTCTTAATATGGTATAACGACCTTAAAGTCGATAAAATAATAATAGAGCCTTCAGAGCAAGAGATTTTAGAAAAGCTCAAAGAAATGGCTGAACTTAGCTTTATCAATGCATTAGAAATAGATGAAATACAAAGTACAGCAAGCTTTGTCTATTCATCTGAGAGAATCAAGCGTATCATGACGCAGCCAGATGAGATGTTAAAAATCTACACCTACTACGAAGTTCTTAAAACTGGCTACTTTGATGACGTTGCGATAGATCAACACCTAATGAGACTTACCGACACTAACAAAGAAAGCGATGACATGGTTGTGACCAAGGGCTTTGCAAGCATGCATATAGACTTTAGTCACTTAAAAAACATGCTCATCTCATCACCAGAGGCTATCCTAAAAATAGGAGAAACCCTAAAATTAAAGATGGAAAACTAAAAGGAGGCACTATGTATACCCCAAAACCCATTGATACCAGTGAGATTAAACTCTCACAAGACCTATTAGACCTCACAGAGAAAATTGCAGCAAACGTCCACGACGTATGGGCGGTCGGCAGAATTTCAGAAGGCTGGCGCTACGGTGAAACAAAAGATCCGATTGCCAAGACGACACACCTTCTCGTCCCTTATGAAGACCTCGATGAAAGCGAAAAAGCATATGACCGTAATTCAGCCCTCGAAACCCTAAAACTTATCATTAAAATGGGCTATAAGATCGAAAAAGAATAGCAGATTACACTAAAATAAAAGAAGGGGAAAAGCCAAATGAATGAAAGAGATAGGCAGCTCATTATGGCGCTGCCTAGAAACATTAAAATATTTTTATCATCAACCTTTGATGACCTTACTGAAGAAAGAATAATCCTTAAAAATGAGGTGTTTCCAAGTATTCAAAAGAAGTTTAGAGAGATAGGTGTCAATATCAGCGTGATCGACCTAAGGTGGGGCGTTTACAATGAAGATCAAAATCCTGAATATCTCATTGCCACATGCCTAAAAGAGGTCAATGCCGCCCAGCCCTACTTTATAGGTCTTTTAGGGCGGTCTTATGGGACAATTCCTCAAAAGACGTCGGCTGAAAATTTTGAACCACAACTGACATTAAGAGAAAATTACCAGTTTTATAATGAGTACCAAGCTATTTTGGAAGCATACTTTGAAAAAAATATCAGCATTACGGAAATGGAAATCAGATTTGGTGTTTTAGATCGGGACTGGGTCAATCAACAGATGGGTCAAACTGATGAAAAACCACTGGTGACAAAATTTTATTTTGGGGATGGCACGAGGGAAGCCTATAAGTTTAGAGCCAATGAAAAATCAAAGGATCATATCCCTACAACAGAAAAAATAGAAAAGCTGAATAGCCTAAAAAATGAAATTAAAGATAAAGGCTACTATGGAGGTGACTTTGAAGACAAAGGGTCCCTTGCAACAATGGTACTAAATGACCTAACAAGGCTAATTAGTGAAGATTTGATTCATGACTTACATAAAAAAGGTTTTACCGAGATCAAAAGGTTTGACGATCTCAAACTCAACGACGAACAAAAGCAATACATGAACTATCATATTTTTGAAAAAGCCAAGACCACTTACTATGTCAAAAGACCTGAAGATAACAGCATAAAAAAATATGTTACGAGTTCAGAAGCACAAAACAAGCCATTAATCATCCACGGGGCATCTGGTGTAGGCAAAAGTGCCCTGCTCAGCAGGGCTGCACAAGGCATCATAGCACATAATGAGGAAAAGAAAACCTATCAGCTTATACGCTGCTATGTGGGAAGTGACAACAACATTAGTAGTATAGAGAGCGTCATTAGGTTCATCGCAGAAGAAGTCAACCGCCTAAATCAGATAGAAGGTCAGGTAGAGCTAGATAAAGAACAATTAAGAACGTCCCTGTCTGAATGGCTTGCTAAACTGAAAAGCCCTACCATTATCATTTTAGATGGCGTAAATCAAATATCAATGGCGAATGACAATCAGTGGGACCATTTTTTCAACTACCTACCCTATGTGCTCAAAGAGGATGTCAAACTCATCATTAGTACCACAACGGATTATTATGAAATGGCAAAGCTTAATCCTAATCGTGCCTTGGCAATAGAACTAAAGCCTTTTACAGAAAAGGCAAAGGGAGCATACATTAGTGCTTATCTTAATAGTAATGCAAAGAAGCTAGATCCTTTAGTGCATGACTATTTGATTTCACAAAATGGAAAACTTCAGAATACCCCCTTATTTTTGACATTGATTTTGCGGGAAATGACCATGTCTGGCCTTCCTTTAATACGTCATTCAAAACACGATGACGCTATGGAAAGCAGACGTATGGATATTGAAACGATAAAAAACCATCTACATGATGAAGTTATCGAGGATCCTTCAGACATCCACTGCATGGTACAGCTATTAAACTATTATTATACGAGTTTAGATCTGAGGGAAGTTTTTACAAAATTAATCAAGTACTATGAAACGATCTATACACCTGAGATCGTCAAAGCCATCTGTACGCTATTTGTCTATTCTAGAAATGGTCTATATGATGAAGAAATCAGAGCATTACTTGAAAAAAAATACAAGGCAATCGCATATACGCCGGTACTTTCCATGCTTGAAAACCATATGATTATAACAGAAGGCCAGTATAGGTTTTACCATAGCTATATCGTTGAGGCGATACATGAGTCCTATAAATTTGATGGCGAGTTAAGTGCAAGGCGAGAACTCCTAGAATTTTTTAGAGATAGAACTAAAGAAGAAGCCACTTCAAACAATATTTCAGAATTCTTTTATCAGGTCGTCAGCCTCAAATCTAAAGAAGACTATAGTACTCTCATTAGTAACCTGAGTACGTTTGTTATCTTATGTATGGAACATTATGATGAGTTAGAGCAAAGTATTGGGAATGTGTTTAAAGAAGAGAAGATCGATGATATTTTATCGGAGATTCTTAAAGAGATATTAGAGTTAGATCACACTAACCTTAGAGAATATTTAGTCAATAAATGCTCGAATATTTTAGGTTACTACGGTAGCTATGATAGTCAAATGAGACTTTTAAAAAACCAAAGTGACTTACATGTTAGTTTAAAAGGTGAGGACTCCTCATCCTTATGGACGACGTGGCACAATCTAGCCAACGCATTGAGCTCAAAAGGCCAATATGACGAAGCAATCACTCTGAATGAAAAAGTAGCAGAAAAACGCCTAACGGCGTATGGTGAGGATTATCCATCCTTGTGGACGACGTGGGGAAATCTAGCCAGTGCACTGAGTTTAAAAGGCCAATATGACGCAGCAATCGCCCTGTATAAAAAAGTAGCAGAAAAAGAAAAATCAACGTATGGCGAGGATTATCCAACCTTATGGACGACGTGGGGAAATCTAGCCTTATCACTGAAATCAAAAGGCCAATATGACGAAGCAATCGCCCTGTATGAAAAAGTAGCAGAAAAAGAAAAATCAACGTATGGCGAGGATTATCCATCCTTATGGACGACGTGGCACAATCTAGCAGGGGGTTTAGAATCAAAAGGCCAATATGACGAAGCGATTGCCCTGTATGAAAAAGTAGCAGAAAAACGCCTAACGGCGTATGGTGAGGACTATCCCGCCTTATGGACGACGTGGCACAATCTAGCCGTCGCTTTAGAATCAAAAGGCCAATATGACGGAGCAATCGCCCTGTATGAAAAAGTAGCAGAAAAACGCCTAACGGCGTATGGTGAGGATTATCCATCCTTATGGACGACGTGGAACAATCTAGCCGGCGCTTTAGAATCAAAAGGCCAATATGACAAAGCAATCGCCCTGTATGAAAAAGTAGCAGAAAAAGGAAAATCAACCTATGGCGAGGATTATCCATCCTTGTGGACAACATGGGATAATCTAGCAGGAGCACTGAACTCAAAAGGACAATATGATACAGCGATCTCCCTGTATGAAAAAGTAGCAGAAAAACGCCTAACGGCGTATGGCGAGGACAATCCAGAATTATGGACGACGTGGCACAATCTAGCTTTTGCACTAAAATCAAAAGGACAATATGATACAGCAATCTCCCTGTATAGAAAAGTAGCAGAAAAACGCCTAACGGCGTATGGCGAGGACTATCCATCCTTATGGACGACATGGGGAAATCTAGCAGGGGGTTTAGAATCAAAAGGCCAATATGACGAAGCGATTGCCCTGTATGAAAAAGTAGCAGAAAAACGCCTAACGGCGTATGGTGAGGACTATCCCGCCTTATGGACGACGTGGCACAATCTAGCAGGGGCTTTAGAATCAAAAGGCCAATATGATGAAGCAATCGCCCTGTACGAAAAAGTAGCAGAAAAAGATAAATCAACCTATGGCGAGGACCATCCAGATTTATGGACGACGTGGAACAATCTAGCTGGGGCACTGAGATCAAAAGGCCAATATGACTCAGCAATCGCCCTGTATGAAAAAGTAGCAGAAAAGATGTCAAAGACGTATGGCGAGGACTATCCATCTTTATGGACGACGTGGCACAATCTAGCCGGCGCACGGAGATCAAAAGGCCAATATGACGAAGCAATCGCCCTGTATGAAAAAGTAGCAGAAAAACGCCTAACGGCGTATGGTGAGGATTATCCATCCTTATGGACGACATGGAACAATCTAGCCGGCGCACGGAGATCAAAAGGCCAATATGACGAAGCAATCGCCCTGTATGAAAAAGTAGCAGAAAAACGCCTAACGGCGTATGGCGAGGATTATCCATCCTTATGGACGACGTGGCACAATCTAGCCGGCGCACTGAGATTAAAAGGCCAATATGACGAAGCGATTGCCCTGTATGAAAAAGTAACAGAAAAACGCCTAACGGCGTATGGCGAGGACTATCCATCCTTATGGACGACGTGGCACAATCTAGCGGTTTGCTACCATAATAAATCACAATATTTAAGTCAAATAGAAGATTTTTCAAACGAACTAAAACATAGGATTGAAAGTTTAAAAATTTACAAAAATCTTCTAATTAAGCAACCGGAAGAATTTCTTGAAAATTATAAAGTGCTCTTAGAATCACTCATATCAGTTGCTAAAAAAGTCGCAACTAAAGAAGAATTTGATTTCATCAAAAACGAATATGTTGCAATCTTAAATCAATACGAATAGCTTTAACCTAAAAAAGAGGTCTCTTGAAAATCTAAGAGGTCTCTTTTTGCATAAAAATCTCCCCCCTAATAAGTGACTAACTTAAATCATTTACAATTAGTATATCGAAGGTCAATCCTAAGACTAATCGTGTAAGTAGTTTTAAGAGGTTTTTAAACGTAAATCTAAATGATTTAGAAAGGGGTAGTTAGGATGAGAAGAAGGCTTATGGACATTTCACCCATATTGTTTTTTGCAAAATTCATCAAATTGGGAATATGGGTTATTCTGTTGGTTTGTGGCATCGCAGCATTTTTAATCAGCGTTTCAACAACGGTATTTGTGGTGGATAGTATTTTTCCAAATACATATATCCCATTACTTGCTGGGATTGCACTTGATTTGGCGAAGATCTCCAGTATTTTTATCGAACGATTTACAAAGCAGATGGATGGTGCGATGCAGTTTATAAGCGTCGTATGGCGCCTCTTTCTAGTTGGGATTGCAGCACTTTTTACCTGTATAACGATTTCGGGTGTGATGCTCAATCAAAATGTAGATGAGATTTTAGCTGAGAGTCAAGTACTTGCCAAAGACCAGTATGAAAATGCAGTGAAGCTTGAAAATGATAGTTATTTGGACCAATACAATCAGCTTGAGGAAGAAAAAGAAAAGGAAAGAGTTACCGGCATCGGTGAACGTTATATGCAGCTCTTGGCAGAACAAAGTGCGCTGGTTAGCGCACATAATGAAAGGCTTGATGCGCTTAACTCAGATTATGAAGCGACTCTTGATTCTTTATCCAAGGATACCTTTGAGGGAAACATACACAAAAATGTAGCCCTATTTGAAAATTTTAAAGAGACAATCAACATGAGTTTCAATGTTGAAACGACTTATTCATGGTGGGTCTTAGTATTGGTAGGGTTAATAGCGCTAGTTCTTGAATTGACTATGTACGTTCTGTTTAATCATATTGCAGGTGCCTTAGTGCCTTTTGTAATCCCACTTCAAGAGATTGCCAAAGAAGACTTGGAATACAGAATTGAAATGAAGAAAAACAGGTTAGACTTTAGACGTGCAATGGACATGATTAAGTATGACAGTGATTTAAAAATGTTTGAACAAGCGGTTGAAGCAGATGTGGTCGAGGACAAATATGAGAACTATACCCTCAAAACAGAACGCGATATGCACAAGTTCAGAGATGAAATTGAAAAGGATCTGGACAGAAATCTCATTACGGATATCGTGACAATTTTAGATGATTTTAAAAGTCGAAAACTTAAGAAAGATTCATAAGAAGTGATGTTACACCAAAGGGTGTTGATAATGAAAGGAGTATGCTATATGTCAGAAATTAGAGTGTTGGATCAAAGAGATATGTCTTCAAGAGACGCTATGGAAAACACGGTGTCAGAATCATCAAGAATTATCCAAACGCGTACGAATGATACGCAGATGTTATTACGACAATTTCGAGAAAAAAACGTCGGTATTGTATCCAAAATGCTCAACCGAAGAAAAACGCAAGTTGTCGACAATGCGGAAATCGAATTGATGGTGGATGAACTTAAGGCGCAAAACAACGAAATGCAAGTAATCCAGCAAGCAAGGGTAAAAAGCCTTCAAAAAACCATGGAGCAGCGGTTAATGCAAATGAACGCTACACTACAAGTAGAACTCACTCGAGCATTTAAACAAAATGAATCAAATGCGTTGCAGGCAATTGATGAAAAAGAGGATGAATTTCAAGTACTTATCGAAGGCTTTGAAGAGCGTATCTATACTTATAAAAATGAGTATATGAAATCGAAAGCGCTTGAATCGCTTAAGAAGAAAATTGACTACTACTATGACGGCATAGATAAATTGCTTATGGAATACTACAACCTCATTGAAAACCAAAAATACCAAGCCTTATAAAAAGGAGGCAAGTAAATGGCATCGACATTAAATGAAGGTCACCAAGAATTTAAAATACCCACTAGTGAGGTTATACTAGAAAGAATTGATGGGTGGGAATTGGAACTAAAATATTTTAGTAAAGAGGAATTGCAAACCTTTTTAAATAACTTTTATGAAGTAATCAAAGTAATATTATCTGAATTTCAGTCGCATAAACAGTACCTTGTTGTAAAAGTTGATCGAGTTAATCGCTCAAAAAGTAATTTGATTCAAAACAGGGTGTTTGATGCATTAGAAAAGGAAAATGAGATGTATCTTGAACAGGCACGAAATATGTTTGAACCTTTTCAAGAGCTAGAAACATCCAATGTTTTACCAGTTAGTATCAAGCAATACTTGTACCGTGAACAGTGGCAACTTATTGATTGGATGCAACATGAGATTGAACAGATTATGATCTCAAAGTAACAACTAAAATAGCAGTAGTTAAAGGAAGCAGTACTTTGATTACTGCTATTAGAATATTGATTGCTAGATATTTAGAATTTAGGCAATAATAAAGCAATAGAGTATACTCCCTGAACATACTAGAGGGTCCTTTTTATTAAAAACCTCCCCCTAAAGTTGGAATTGTTGTAACTAGTTATAATAATACTATCGAAGGCCATTCGTAAGATAGATTGTTGATGTTCACATGTGTGTGTTTATTATTAAGGAGGTTACTATGTTTGAAAACTTATTCAAGATAAAGTGTCATTATCATAATTTTTGTCAAGTTCAAAGTAATGATAGATATGGAAAAACTTCAACGGAAAAAAGGATTCTGATGATTACTAAATTGTTATTATTATTTGTCCTCAGTGTAATTTTTATTAACATCAACAGTTCATCTTATGCTGCAACAGTATATCCCCCAGGAAATTACATTGCTATTAGGCAATCAAATATTTATACAATGGGTAGCTATTTACCTATTCCTAGCAGTAAAACGCTCTTAAAAGATAAGTATGTCAGTATAAAAGCAATAAAATACATCTCTAGCACGCCATATGGGCAAACATACAATGACACATATATTAAAATGAATGACTTGAAATATACCTCATACAAAGATGCAACCGGTTTTTATCAGCCAATTAATGACGCACCGATTCGATCATATCCGCGCACATATGATTTAACAGGTAATAAGTACCCCATTATTGCATACACTCGTTATAATCCACTCTTTATAAGCAAAGTGATTTATGCAGATACAGGAAATCCTTTTGGGATCATCGCCAGATTTCACAATCGAAGCAATTATGTGGGGAAATATGTCTATATGGGTAATCTGAAAAAGTACACACCTTATGTGATGGGGGTTGGTTACCAAGGCTTTACTATTAAAAGTAGCTGTTATATTATCTCTGCATCAAACCTTCTTTCCAACCTAGTTGGTTATCAAATTACGCCAAGACAAGTGTACTCAAATAATGGTTATACCGTATGGTTTAATCCTACTAAAGTAATGCCTGTGACAGAAAAAAATAAATATAGCATTTCTTCTGAAGCTATTCCAAGCTCGAGTTCAAGCTTTGAACAGCGCCTCAACAATTTACTGATAAAGCACCCGGAGGGAATATTCATACGTATAGCAACAGGAACGCCACACTTCCCGGCTGGACATACACTATATGTAAATAAATTTGAATCGGGTAAGATAGAGGTGATTGATACTCATGACAATGGTGCATTCACCAATACTAAGTCATTAGTTGGATTAAAATCATGTGCATCTATAAAAGAGTTCTCTAGTTTTGAAGAAGCAATTAAAATAATAAGTTTGAACAAAGGATTATTCAGATACTATGAATGATTCTAAATAGACATTCATAAGTAACCTCTATTATTTTTAAATTCAATGACCTGTTAACTAATAACTGAACCACTGTAAAGATTATTTTGTGAGGATTAAATCAATCATAAAATGGTATACTAAACGGTTTGGAGAAGGTGTAGAGAATGATGACGACATTGCAAAGTGTTAGTTGGGTGTCTTTGGCAAATTTACGAACAATGAAAACTTTGTTGTGATGCTTACAACATCTAGAAATATTATCAAACATGAGGTAGTGGCAAATGCCTATTAAATTGTTACTACCTCAATTTATTATTTAGGCGTTTGTATGTAAAATTGCTAAATTTATGTAATAATATAAATATTGGGGAATTATAATGCGAAGTTACCACTTTGATGAATTGTACTATACAAGACAGCTTGTGAAATGTATAAAGAAAATGAATGCGATCTTAGTATAAAGTGAAATGGTACCATATTAGGAGGGCGGTTAAGATGGATAAACATAATAATCAGGACATGGGATTACATAAAGGCATATCAGTCACTATTTATATTTTTTGCTTAGCATTGATGAGTGGCATGGTTTGGTTCTATCAAATACCGTTAATGTTAAGAATGGGAAAAGATCCATTGATATTCTTTGTACTTGTGTTTGCGGCTGCTGAATATATCATTTTAATACTTGCCAAACGAATATCGATTGAAAAACGTATTTTGGTAAGCTTATGGGTTGTCACTTTTTTCATCAATATGATTGCTATTTTAACATTAGAAGTAAAGATTGCTTTTCAAGATGCTATTTACAGTGCAATGCTGCTTTTCTTAGGAGAATGGCATATTGATGAACAAATCGAAATAAACCATTTGCTGAGTGTAGGACGTTTTTTAGCACTATTTGTTGCTTCCGGTTCAATTGTCATTGTTTTATTGCATCAAAAGTTGCGCTATTTTTTAATTCGGAGCTTTTATAAAGATGTTGTGATTATTTCTGACCGACCTGAAGGCTATATTACCGATTTAGCCAAAACACTTTCAAGAAAAGCACCTTTTAATAAAAAAGTCGTTATTGGGTACACAGATATCATTGATTTTTCAAAAGTAAATCAGGACGGTGAAATTCCACATGTTTATATTAACATTTATGATGATAAACGATTGATTAAGAGTTTAGAAGCTTGTAATATCTCAAACGCAAAAACAGTTTATCTTTTATGTGATTTAACTGAAAAAAATGTCCAAATTGCTAAAATGATCTACAAAAATTATTACCGGACAAAAAGCGAAAAGCTTGCTTTTCAGATGAAAAAGGATATCCTTGAGGCACAAGTTCAATGTGAGAATAAAGATGCTGGAAATCTAAAAAAAGAGATTAAGGCAATTATCAAAAAAACTTGGGGCGCTGGAAATGGGGAGAGTAAACTGTGTTATATTCAGTATAAAACAGATGAAGAGCGAAATTTTTATTCTTATGATCCTGCATTTAATCAAATCAATCGAGAGTTTAATACCTGCTTTATTAACCCCTATGATATTTCAATCAGACAGATGATTGCCAGTAGCAAAATTGGCTCATCACTTTCAAAAATAATTTTTTGTGATGATGCAGATGTGGCAAAACATGAAAAAATTACTTTTGAGAAGTTTAAATCATCACTAGAAGATATCAATATATTAGTTGCCGGTTCGCGGCAGTTGTTGCGTAGAACATTTTTCGAAATATCAAGAATTGCGATTTACAATACTCAGTTGCCATATACAGTCTATTACTTGGATTATAATGTGTGTGACATGTCTGATGAAGCAATTCTGAATAATATCAATATTGGTATAAATCCTGAGCATTTTAAAGTAGTACCAATTAAACCCGATAAAGTTGTAACTGAGTTAGCACACATTAAACAGTTTTATATTAGCAGCACAAGTGAACCAGAAATTAGAAGGATTATCGAAAAAGCGTGTCAAACAAATATTGTTCAAAATACAGAGGAAATTTTTGTGACAACAAAAGGTAATGATTCTGAATATGGGATTCTGACCAACTATATCAACGCAATCATCACACAAGGTTCTTTGGGTAAAGAATGTAATCCAGCAGTTTATATTAGCCGCGTAACGGATCTAATAATTCAATTCGACGCCTTTTACAAACAATTCGGGCCAAAAGCAATTGATGTATTTATCAATTATATGACCAATACAAAAATCAATGCAAACCATCAGTTTGAAGTCGCGAGCCTAGACAAACTACCTGAATTGTTTAAGGATTCTTCATTAATGAGTGTGCTTCACACTGAATTTATCTATGATTTAATGGATTCGTTAGCTGATTGTGTTGATTTTAACTGTGGTACAAAGGAATGTTTAGAAAATCAATTTACAGAATATCTCTCTATTACAGAACATAACCGTTGGTTTAATGAACGTTCATTACAAGGGTACGTTTATGCTGAAATCAAGAATAGCCTATTGAATATGAACCCTTCTATGAAAAAATGGGATGATTTAGATATGGAACATCGAGAGTTGCATAAAAGATACGTAATGCCAATGCTCAGCGAAGGATTTTTGACGAGAACTAGGCAGAAATATGAAAATCACTTGATTAAATGCATCAAATCAGTTTCATATGAACATGCAGGTTTAAAAAAATAGCTCTCCCCAAAAAAATATTATGATTAACAATAGTACACTTTCAATATAGAGGAAAAGGACCTATACAAATGAAAACATTTGAAAAAATGAAAGAAATATATAATCTCAACCAAATACTAAACAAAGTTAATCCAGAGGATGAACTACGAGACCCCAATTCTAGAGAAATGGTTTTTTTCTTATCCTCAACTTTTGAGGACTTAGAAGCAGAGCGCAACGCCATCAAGGAAGGGATATTGAGTGTAGAGACATTTGCTGAAAAAAGAGGTGTAACGTTAAATGTGGTAGATCTAAGATTAGGTGTCAATGCAGATTTTGACCAAGAGGGAAACCAAATCAAAAATGGTAAGGTGATTAAAGCCTGCTTAGAATCCATCGAAACATGTGCACCATATTTTATAGGTCTTTTGGGAAATAGATATGGTTGGTGCCCAACAGAAGAGGATCTATCAGCAATTGATGAAAATACATTCAGTCCTTTCCATAAAGCAATTGTTCAAAAGTCTATCTCTGAAAGGAAATCAATTACTGAAATAGAATTCATGTTGGGCGTTGATAAAAGATTAAATCCCCATGTGCTCTTTTACCTAACGGACGACCAGCGATATCCTGTAGATCTTGAAACATTTCGCTATGAATTATTAGAACGTACAATTGATCAGCCATTATCACAACAAGAAATCGAGCAAAAATATAAAAATTATTTAGAGTCCCCACAGCAGAAAGTATTGCAAGAGAGCCTAAGAAATAAAATACATAAAAAATATGAGGCATGCTGTCGTGTTTTTAAAGATACTGAAGCACTAAAAAATCAATTGATTGATGACATTAAAAAAATGATTGAAGAGAAATATCCTCATGAGCTAGACCTTTTAGAGTGCCATAAAATAATGACACAGGGTTATCTAAGTAAACAATTAAAATCTTACATACCCCGAAGAGCGCTCGAAATGCAGTTAAATGAATTCTATGAGTCCGTTAAGTCATACGCCATAGCGATAGGAGCGTCTGGTATGGGTAAAAGCTCAGTGCTTGCAAAGTGGCATTACGACCTGCTGAATTCAGATGAAGTAGACGTATTAGGATACTACGTTGAGAAAAATGCTTCTGCTAATCTCGAAAAATATATCACCAAGATTCTAATAGACTTACAGCATCGGTACATTAGATTTTCAAGTGAAAAAATACCTTATGAGCGCGCTGAGTTAATTGGAACTTTTAAAAATTGGCTTAGTCGCCTTGAAGGCGGTGATATGGACCTAGTACTGATTTTAGATGGTATTAATCAGCTGGATGATACTAATTTTAATTGGCTGCCTGAACGACTCCCAAGTAACGTTCAAATCATCATCAGTATTGCTTCTGATAACAATGATAAGATGGACAAACTACAAAGACTCATGATCGGAGAGCAAAGCCTAATTATTGATGTTTATCCTATGACGCTAGAGGAGCAGGAAGCACTGATCAAAGAAACGTTTATGAAAAAATATGGTAAACCACATATACGAGAGGAAATGTTATCAAGCGTTTTAAGTGTTGATAATCAGTTAAAATCAAATCCACTATTTTTATCTTATTTATTGCATGAACTCGTTACTTACTCAAAACATGACAATTTGATGTCTGTGATTAATGACTACACAAAAGATTCAAAGGGCTCTACGGTTATAAATATTGAAGATTTTATGATTGCTGTTTTTAACAAGCGCATTGAAATTTATGGAAAGCAGCTGATTCAGATTGTGATCGGTCTTATATATGTTTCAGAATATGGTATTACAATGGTAGAATTGATGAGTATATTAAAACAACAATTCAACATTACACTAGATGTTATAGATATGGATCTTCTATTAGGCTCAATAAGACATTTTATGATTGAGGACAATGGGAGATACAAGTGGCGCCATGCCTATACCCTAAGAACGATTGAAACAATACTATCAGAAAAAGAAATTAATAACCTTAAAAGACAGATTATCTTATTTTTTATCGATCAACCAAAAACTAATAGGAGTGTGAAGGAAGTAATTTATCAGTATAATACTCTAAAAGATGATTTAGGTCTAAAGTCACTTCTATCAAGGGCAGATGTTTTTAATGTTTCTTGCAAGGAGCAGTATTATGAGATGAGCCTTGGGTTGATGATGAAAAAAAACCGTTGGGATAAAGACATATTGAGGGCGCTTTCTGAACAAGAAAATGTAACGGATGTAGTAAGAGTAATTAGGTATATGAATCAATTTGGCTTGTTAAATGAGGCTTCTGATTTATCAAAAACTTATGAGGAGCTATGTGCAAAAAATTATGGAGATCAAAGTAAAGAAGATTTAGTAGCTTTATCAGCAGAAGCGTATGTTTTTGAAAAAAAAGGCCAATATGACGAAGCGATTGCCCTGTATGAAAAAGTAGCAGAAAAAGAAAAATCAACTTATGGCGAGGATTATCCATCCTTATGGACGACGTGGCACAATCTAGCGGTTTGTCACCATAGTAATTCACAATATTTAAGTCAATCAGAAGACTTTTCAAACGAACTAAAACATAGGCTCGAAAGCTTAAAAATTTATAAAAATCTATTAATTAAGCAACCAGAAAAGTTTCTTAAAAACTACAAATTTCTCTTAGAATTACTCATATCAGTCGCTGAAAAAGTCGCAACTAAAGCTGAATTTGATTTCATCGAAAACGAATACGTCGCAATCTTAAATGAATACGAATAGCTTTAGCCCAAAAGAGGTCTCTTGAAAATATAAGAGATATCTTTTACATAAATTTCTCCCCTAAAAAGAGTATTTTTATAATCTGCTATAACCAAATTGTAAAAAGAAGTTGTTCAATTTAAAAGTGTTTAGCATGTGAAGCTATAAAAAGAGGAAGTCATGAAAAGAGTGTTTTTATTGTTTTGTTTGATTACTATTCTCGGCGGTGACATGTCGTTTGCAGGTACAACGATTGGTATGAAGGTCAAGAACGACTACGCCGGTGGTTATTTTATCATTGAAGATGAACTAGACCTTGATGGAGAGCTGTCAGTAAAAGAAAATACTATTGGGTTGCAATTTTAAATCAAGACACAGGCGAGAAAATAGAGTTTAAGGATTTAAGACGGTCGCGCCTCTATATTGATGAAAAAGATTTAAGTGGGACAGGAAATTATAAAATTTGGATTTCGGCATGGAAAGATGCCTGTTATTCAGAATTGATTTCTCAGGAAACAAAGTATTTTAAAATTGCTATAGAAGGCGAGTCGGAAGAGAATACGCTATGTGAATATAACTACGATATTCTAAAAGGGTTAGATAATGATGGACATGTTGAGACCTTTTTAGAAAAAGGGTTTGGAGCGCATTATTATTTGCAGGCATTGGCGTCATACAAATATACGGAGCTATTTACATCAGTTGATTTAAGTCGAGTAAAACTTAATCAAGAAGAACGCAATGCCTTTATTTCAGTGGGTGTATTAGGTACTTATGGTGGTATCGATATGGGACTTGGTAATAAAGGGAATGGCTGGCAACCCATGTACTACAGCAATAGCGATCAGGCACTCCATTGGTCTAGTGAAACCTACCCAGATGCCGAGGATGTAAAAATCACTTTAGCGGTTAAGCCTCAAAGTGACGGCAGTGTTGATGTTGTGGGTTGGTATCAGTTCCTAGATGATCGTGGTGAAGAGATCGGAACTGAAACCTTAACCTACAATACAGATGACATGTTCTCTGTTAAAGATGGCTATGCATGGTGTAGATTTTATCGATTTGTTTCTCTAGTGCCAAGAATTGATGGCAATGACTATACAGATGGCTCGTATTTGAAAAATGTTACGTTTGAATCTTCCCAGCTTTACAATGCGTATACTAAAACCTATGAACCATGGGGATATGCATCTAAAACAACGGCATACTGTTGGTTAGTGGAAGAAGATAATATTGATTTAAGTTTTTCAAGGTTAACTGACAAAGTGAGCATAGAACATTTGAAGTAGCGACAGATTAGTAAGAAATTAACATTCTTTCTAAAAATATTTAGAAAATTCAGATATAACATATGTATCGTATGATGCATATGTTATAATTTTTTGTATATGGTTAAAATATGTTTAATTGGGGGCGCAATGGAAAGTAGGGGGATGCCAGTACTTGTACATGTGGCAAATTATTCTGAAGAGAAGAAAAACACTTTAATTGCATTGTTATCTAAGGTTCGGGATGAACTTCCAAACACAACATTATTAATAGACAATGCATTAATTATTGATGATCAAATGGAAGCATTAAAGATTATACAAGTTGACAATCTACATAACCACGTGACAGAGCCAGATATCATGATAGACCCTGAAAGTGAAATATTTTCGATAAGTGAATATGTCAAATACATAGATAATTAATACGGAGAGGATAAATATGATTTTTGTAAGCCATTCAAGTGATTATTTCGCTGTCAGGGCAGCATCAATCCGCATTTGAGCATCACCGTTTCACCGATGAGCATCGTCTACGAGTTATAAGTCCGTTCGCGAAATAGCATCACAAATACGTACAATAGCA
>NZ_JAHBCL010000034.1 GCF_018390735.1 Fusibacter paucivorans | reverse complement strand
CGCCGGCTTTCTTCAGATTCCTCGTCGCCAAGGACACCCTTGCCTTAAGCTATACACTTCCCACTACCAGGGTGTGTTAGGGACTCTCACCCGTTAGATTACGCCCATACCGGGCACACCATAAGAAAGACGCGCGACCTGCTATTTGTCACGCGTCTTGTTTGATATCTTGTTTTGATGTCTTGTTTGATGTCCTATTTGATGATCCGACCATCTTTAGCGCTGATTCACCGTATTCACATCATTCTTTAATATAAAAGGAACGATTGTCGATTGCACGCATGGTTGCGAGAATACCGTCTAAATGATCGTATTCATGCTGCAGTAGCTCTGATAAGTCGCCTTCCAGCGTCAAAGTCTGTTCCTGCCACATCATATCTCGAAATGCAATTTTGATTTTATAGTGTCTCTTTACCTTAACGAGCAAATTGGGGAAGGACATGCAGTCGTCGAGTACTGTCATCTCTTTATCGCCAATAAAGGTAATAACCGGATTGATTAACACGGTTGGGTGTTCAATATGCATATAGAGCACCCGTTTTTGAACCCCTATCTGCGGTGCGGCAATGGCTCTGCCGGCATGGTGCTTCTTCCTGTATGCCATCAGTGTATCATGCAAATCCTGAATGACGGGCTTTAATTGTGTCACTTCACTTTGCACCACGGGTTCACTGATTTCATAAAGTCTGGGATCGCCCAATAACAGAATAGATTGTTCCATGTACTGCCTCCTTTTAGCACATACGGTGATCAATAAACTAACCTTAATGAAGGATGAATCAATTATATGATAATCCTTTCTTATTCATACGAGTATCGTTGCCAGACGGCATGACATCGTGAAATAGTCATAACGCATGTTGAAAATAGCCACACCATTTTTATTAAAATTGGTGTACGTCTTTGATTCTAGTATAAAATTGATCTTGTATGGTATCAATGGTAAAATTATTTGCAGAACAATTTTTGAGAATCAGACAATGCCAATCTTTGGCCTAAAAACAGATCATGTAAATAATCATGTCATCATTTTAACGCCACTATATCGAATCGTAAAAATCATAAAATTAAGGGGTATACATAATGGACGAAGCAGCACTCTATCAATTAATCGTTTTCAATTATTACGTCCTATTCGAGCAGGAAGGCATTGATGTGGATTATCAGGCAATCGTCTCTGCAAATGCTTATGACGCTTCTCAAACCATGCATGTTTGGGATGAGACGCTTAATCCTATTTTGCCTGCGTTTTGGTATATCCTGCACTTGCCGAGAATGGGTTTTGATGTGATCGACAATGACATTGAGCTTGTGCTGCACGCACATGATGAACCGCACAATATCATCCCATATCCTTATACGGTCAGTGAACCTTTAATACAGCAAGAACTGAATCGCGGTATTGTCAATCCCACTCTGATCATTTGTGCAGACGCCATTTACGATGCCGTTATCCAAGATAAAACATTGGCATCATCAGTATTGGGCATTGTTAAGGTATCAGAACTCTCGACGGCATTGATGCAGCAACACTGGCAGCAGCTTAAAGACAGAATCGTCGAAAACTATGAAAATGCCGTTCCATGCGTCATTGATCCTTCCTTCAAGCTTACTGAGTGGGACGAACGGAAAATACTGCCGCTCATCCCATTGGCCAATCAGTTTGGTTATTCAAAGCAGCTCATTGATGAAGTCAGTGCCTTAAATACAAAAGGGCATCACAACCGTTATGTAATGGGCATGCGTCAAAGACTGTTAACAGTCTATCGCAAAATGGCAGAGAATGACCCGCAATTTAAAGCGCGCACAGAAAAGGATTTAATTGAAAATCCCAATTTTAATGGTGTCCCACTGGTTATTACGCTTCCCGGCATTATGAAACATCAGAAAAAAAATTTAAAGCGAATGCAGCAGCTGCCAAAAGTAGAGAAGGAAGTTATACAAATCTTAGGCACACATCGCGCCGCTGCTAAAAATGCACTGTATATCGAAATGGGCAGCATTTCTCAGGAGCTCTTTACCGCACTGGCTGACCTAGAATCACATTGCAAAGACGTGCGAAAAATAAATAACGCCTATGTTTGGCGCATATTGAAAAAAATAGGGAAGTTATTATCACAGAAGCTGGAATCTCATGATATTGATATCATCCACAACGTTTCTCAGCTTACCGTTTTTTCTGATTTTCCAATTGGACTGGCTATTTTACCGGGGTGTACCTCGCCGTTATGCTGTATCAAGCCCATTTCGTATCGGCCGCTGACACCACTCACCAAGGCCTTACAATATGAAATGTTGAAACCCCCTCAGATCTATTTAGGCAAACAATTAAAAATTGTCATTGCAGAATGTGTTGAGCGAGACGATAACATAAGAAGCACCTGTGACGCCTTAAGTCAAACGCTCGTTGAATTAACAAAAAACGAAGCAGATGTCAGCTTGGTCATAGAAGAAATCAGTTCTGTGAACCAGTTTAAGCAAATGCTGAAAGAGCATACAGACGCTGATATATTGCTGGTTTCGGCGCATGGTACATACCATGTTGAGCACAATATGGCTGGACTGGTCATTGGCGATCAAATTTGGATGGCAGATGACAATGATATCGAAGTGCCACCAGTGGTTCTGCTGAGCGCCTGTCACGTCATGCCAAGAGGGCACGGTGTCGTTACCGTCGGCGATCTCTTTGTAAGGGCAGGGGCAAAAGCGGTACTCGGTACCTTTATACCGGTCAATGTACGTCGAAATGCAACCCTAATCGCACGATTGTTCACGATTATCTTTGAAGTGCGAAGGGGCTGGAGTCACATGCGCACGCTTGATCAAATTTGGAGCGATGTCGTCGGTACGAATCCAATCCACGAAATCATTGCTTCATCATCATTGAAGTATTCTAAACTTGAAATATGGGCAAATACACTAAGGGAAGACGGTTCTTTCCCGCAAGCGGATTTTAAAAACAAATATTCTGTTGGCAGACTGCGTCCGTCACATGCCTATGAAGACACCGAGACCATCTTACGTGAAATCGCATACCGTGATGGCCTCGGAGCTTATTATGACGCCTATATTCATACACATGGTTACTTTCCGGAATCCGTATTCTATCAGTTCATTGGCATGCCTGAAAATATTTTTCTGAGAAATGCCGTGATGGAACAGTTTGCCATAGAGGATGATCCCATCTGATATTATCAGCAATTGCAATTACAGCTGCACCCCGCGCTTTGACCAGTATCGCCCACATACTGTATTGATTGCGTCGGACAGAGATTTTGACAGCCGTGACAACCGTCAATGCAGCCTTCCGGAAATATAACTTTTGGCGTTTGCGTTTCTTTAGCATAAACACTATGCGTACATTTGCCGACACATGCACCGCATTCAATACACGTTTCATAGTTGATTGTAGGATACCATTTCTTTGACATAAGCATTCTCCCCTAAGCATTTATAAATTTATTGGCTTCAACAAGCCTTGTTGCCGTTTAAAAACTATTTTTTGGAAAAGCCCACATTGCCGATGCTCTCTGAAATGTTATAATATTTTCCAGGGGCGTAGATGAGCGGATCAAGATCATACATATCAATTTTTCCGTATCCGACATCTTCAATGGTTTCATCGACAAGTATATTTTTGACTTCACCAATATAGATACTGCTGTTTTCCTTTTCGATGACATCGACTAATGCACATTCATAAACCCAAGGTGAATCCTTTAAAATCGGTACCGCCAGACTGCTTCCTTGGAAAGTATCTACATGGATCGCTTCACATTTATTTTGATGATAGCCTGATTGGGTACCAAAATAATCGGCAACCGGCATCATATCGGATGTCACCAGATTTGCAGAAAACATTTTATGCTTTTCAACAAGTTCACGCGTCAGTTTTTTGCCTCTGGAGGCAAACATGAGCATTGGCGGTTCTACCGAACAGAATGTCACCCAAGTAATCAGTGCAAAATTAGGCTCGCCATTGTCTTTATAAGTTCCGATGAGGTAAACGGGTTGAGGAAAAAAGCCTCGTTGTGGTTGGATAGAATGATGACGCATACCGTGCCTCCTTATAAAATTTCCAATACATATGTACGTCGGGGAATATGTTATATCATACGCCGATGTACAAACATTGTCAATCATTTGACAATGAAGCCGCATTCAAAATACTGTTATTGCAGGCTCTTCATGAGATGAACGATTCTCGCAAAATCAATCTCATGGCTTTTGACAAAGACCTAAGCAACCCTGAATGATTTGACACACAAAACCCAAATAACTTAAATCGTAGGAGGCATTAATAATGGATCAATACAAATTTCACGAGATTAGGCCTAATTTTTACAGTATCGAAATGGGCATGGTACGCAGCTTTTTATTTGTTGGCGAAGCCGAAATGCTCTTAATTGATCTCGGAATCGGCGGCAGCGCATTAAAAGAACAAGTCAAAAAAATTGCCGATTTACCGATTAAGGTACTTTTCACACATGCTGATCGAGATCATGTGGGGGATGCGGCCGATTTTGAAACGCGTTATATGTATCCCGGTGAACTCGACTATTATGAAAACAGTGCAGAAAACCCTGTTGACATGGAAGCCGTTTGGGAAGGCGATGTCATTGAAATCGGTGATTATCATTTGGAAGTTATCCATTTGCCTGGGCATACACCGGGCAGCATTGCTTTGCTTGAAAGCGGCAAACGATTCTTAATCGGCGGCGATACCGTCCAAAAAGGACCGATTTTTATGTTTGGCAAAGGCCGCAATTTTAACGCTTTGATTGCGAGTATGAAAAAGCTCAAACGCTATACAGATAATATTGATGTGATCTACGCTTGCCATTTTGATCTTGAAAACCCGGTGTCAACCATTGATGCGGTACAAAAGGGAGCTGAAATGATGCTGGCCGGTCAATTAAAAGGTGTGCCGGAAGCGCGATTCGATCACAAAGTTTCTCGTTATGATGCAGCGGGCGTCTCGTTCTTTGCACTTTAATGAAAAAGGAATGACACGATTAAAAAAATATTGTTCTGGCTTTCTCAATTGACGATTGACAAAAGCGACACACATGTCGTATAATAATTCACGACACATGTGTCGTTTTTTTTGAAAAGGAGCTTATAATGGTTTCCAAAGGTAATCAGACTAAAATACGCATTGTTGAGGCGGCGACTTCACTTTTCGCAGAGAAGGGGTATGTTGCCGTTACGATGAAAGATATCTGTGAACGCTGTCACATGAGTCGGGGCGGCGTATACCGATACTTTGCGTCAACAAAAGAAGTTTTTATCAGCATGCTGGATATGGATTTTGAAAAGAATCTCGAAATTGTGACAGCATGCATTCAGGAAGAGACAGATGCCGATACAATTCTTAAAGCGTATTTTAAGCAGGAAATTGAAAACATCCGCAGCCCGCAAAGTGGGCTCTATTTTGCCATTCATGAATTTGCCTTTGCAGAACCCGATCAAAGGTTTAAGATGAATCAGCGCGTTCATGACGGCATCAGGATACTATTGATGATTTTTGAATACGGTCAGAAAACTGGTGCTTTTAAAGACTTTGATCATGAAGCAGTTGCTGTTCATATGATTTACTTCATGGACAGCTTAAAAACATCTTCAACAATACTCGATATTTCTGATGAAATGCTGTCAAAACAAATGGCATTGCTGAGTAATATGGTAAACCGTTTTGAGTAGATTTTATTATTCATAATAGAAATCTTGTTGCAGGAAGGGAAGTGTAGCGTATGATGAAGAAGACGCTAAAAGAAAATTATAAAGCACGTGACATTATTGGCGGTATTTATCGCCTTAATTGCAATGGCAACGACATGTTTTGGCTTAGATCCGCTAAAGAACTGGATAAGGCGCAAAATCGATTTCAGTTTTTCGTCAAAACGAATAATCACCCTGAACCCGTCATGAAACAGGCCTGGCAAACGTATGGTGCAGAATCTTTTTCATTTGAAATTTTGGAAACTTTAGAAAAAAAGGAGACACAAACAGATATTGAATATCGTGAGGATCTAAAAGTACTGCTCGAACTCTGGCCTGAAAAATTATCGTCATCGCCAGGTTTCAGTAGCTGAATTCTAACCACTTGTTAAATGCACTTGTGCATATAAGGTTTTTGTTGATTTATTGACTAAATATTATAAGTACTTAAAAAATGAACCACCCTACAAAAGGGTGGTTCTGTCTTTTTATACTGATCTATCATCTTGGGAAAAGGACATACCTATTTTAACATGTCGAGCAATTCTTCGAGTTCTACGGTTAATTGAATTTAACTACTTAATTTTGAACACTTTGATGTGATCGCTTAGAAGTCTCGAAAGTTCGTTGAGTTTCTCAGCGTTTTTCGCAACTTCTTCTATGGCCTTGCTTTGTTCTGACATGGAAGCATTGACTTCTTCGGTTGCTGCCGCAGTCTCTTCTGAAACAGCTGAAATATTATTGGTAACCATGACGATGTCATTTTTCGAACGGTTCAATTCATTGAGTTCCGAAGTCACTTTATCAAACTCTTTGGTAATGCTCTCAACGGATTCGAATATTTTGGTAAATGACGTGCTGACATCTTCAACCGCTTCGGATTGCTCATCATTGATCTTCTTGACTTCATCCATAACGAGAACCGTTTGACGCGAGTCAATTTGGATGCTGTTGATAATGGACTGAATTTCGTCTGCCGCCATACTTGAATTTTCCGCTAATTTTCTGATTTCATCAGCGACGACGGCAAAACCTCTGCCGGCTTCACCGGCTCTGGCAGCTTCAATAGAGGCATTCAGCGCCAATAGGTTTGTCTGGCTGGCAATTGAAGTAATCGTCGCAATAATATCGGTAATATCATTGGTCTTTTTATCGAGGTTAATAACCGCCGTAGCGATCTTTTCATTCGACATTTTGCCGATTTCTGATTTTTCTTTCAGCGTTGCCAATGTTTTCGAGCCCATTTTATTAGATTCTATCGCATGTTCTGCATACTGTTGCATCATTTCGCTGTTTTTCATGAGGAAATCGAACTTTTCATCAATAACGTTTACAATAACCGTACTCTTTTCAGCTTCTTCCGCTGTGTTTTGGGAACCTTTTGAAATATCGTCTATGGCTGATGCCACTTGATCGACGGTTGCAGTCGTTTCCTCTGACATAGCAGCCAAAGTTGCCGCAGATTCGACCATTTCGGACGAAACCTTTTGCGATTCGCCAACAAGGGATCTAATATTATTCGTCATATCGTTAATCGCATTGGCTAAAAGTTTCGTTTCGTCGCTCGACTTCGTTCCCACTTGGATCGTAAAATCGCCCTCTTTGATCTTACTGGTAGCCTCAACGACTTTAATAATTGGGTTGCTAATGGATTTACCGACGAAGAATGCCAATATCGCAGCGATGATAATAATCGCAATGGTAATTGTCAGCATGATATTAAAGAGATCCTGTATCACGCGCATGACTTCGTCTCGCGGAACACTGGCAGCCACAATCCATCCATTACTTAAATGATCATAAGCTGAAAATACTTCTTTGCCGTCAAATCGTGTATAAGACGTAAAGCCATCCTGATTATTATTAAATTCATCAATGAGGAACTGGTAGTCACCGGTTGATTTAATGTTGACTTTTGTATCATTCATCCCATCGCCATCAGAATCTTCCCATTGAATCGTCGGGTGAGTGATAACGTCACCATTACTGTCAATCATATATAAATAGCCTGTATCATATAATTGAATTTGATTTAAGCTCTCTTGAACATCCTTCAAATTCAAATCCATGCCGACCATTCCCACAGTCACGCCGTTTTTAATAATCGGTGTAACAAATGATGTAATCAATTGACCTTTTGTCGTTTCCGTAGTGCCCATGTAAGGGAAGGTCCACATTGTCTTGCCATCTTTAACAGGAAGATCAAACCATTCATGCGGTTCGTTGTAGTAGTCTAGATCAATCATTGGCTGCCGTTTGAAATCATCGCCATAGACCCAGCAATCGGCGACATCGCCAAACAGCGCACTGTTAAAATAAATATAAATGGAGTTCGTAATCATTGTGCTTTTACCCATTTCTGCAAGTTTCACTTCATAGGTATCGCAGAGATCACGCAAGACTTGTATATCCGCTTTGGAAGCATTGATATCGACATCAATGGCAACTTCTGCACTGATCGCCTTTGCCAGTGTCTCGATTTCCAAGAACGACTGATCGATTTTTGAACTGTTAGCCAAAATTTGATTTTGTCCCAGCATCGTTGCCTGATTGCCGACATTTTCGTTCACAATAAAGGTTACAGCCCCTAGTGTTACGACTTGAGCAACTAAACTGGTTACAATAATTGCGATAATAATTTTTGTCGAAATATGCCATTTAATTTCTTTTTTCTGCCCATTATTCTTTCTTGCCATTTCCCCAGCCTCCTTCGTAGAATATACTAATCTGATACCCCAAGGCTGAGCATATACGACAAAAAAATCTGACAATTCACAATAAACATATTCTACCAATTAGTGTCATCGCAACTCTTTCGGGAAAAGGGCACACTATTTTACCACAATAAAAAAGATGCTGTTCACTGCCAATCTCACTGTTACTGTGATACTGGCAGAACACCATCCGTTTATGCAGTTTCGTAGAAGTTTACTTTTTATCAAAGTAAAAATGCCTGTATAATATCTTTAAATGAATCAGGATAGACATGTCCCAATGCTTCAAAATAGCGTTTTTCATAATGGTAGCCAATGCGCTTAGCTGCCTTTTCAAATTTCAAACACTGTGGATAGCAGTCGGCATCATCTTTACCGCAACTCACTAAGAGTTTGACATTTTTCTGCTGTAATGCTTTGATGATCTTTTCGAGGTCACGATCAATGACGGGTATCCAAGGCGATTGTAAAATCAATTGATCACAGGTTGTATCCGTTTCTGCTAAACACCTTAAAAGCGTATTGCAGCCTGCTGAAAACCCGCCGAACACAATGGACTGATAGGTATCCTTTTGAATAGACTTCATTGCATCAGCCAACTGCTTAGGACTTTCATCATCATCTTCCCATCGAAAGAGCTGGTAGGAATCAGGTGTTGGAGACTGGAAATATTCTATTTGATAATGCTTTGTCGCGACATCGGACCAATAGTATTGGCTAATGGCATTATTCTGCTGATTGCCGTGTAATACAACCATCAATTTATCAGCTTTCGTTTCTTTTCGTGTGAATAGGGGAGCAGCCTCTGCTTTCGTACTTAGATAGCGTTCATAAGCAGTTGCTTCAAGACGCTTGAAGCGTTCATCATCCCGAATACTGTCTAAGTCCTCATCCTCAAATACTTCCGGACGATACCACATTTTTTTGACATCAATGGCTTCTGTCATCCAGTTGATCGCAGCTTCTTTTTTATCAGTAACTGCTGCCAAACAATACAAAAAATTATAAACTTGGCTGGACGCATCATTCAGCAAATGCAAATTGGAAAGTAAATAGCGATATGCTTTTGCAGCGCCCTGTTCTTCTAATATCATTAGTGTTCTATCTAATAATTGTTCTTCTATCATTTTTTCCTCCCATTACGGTTGGCATGCGAAGGCATTATTGGCGTATTCATGGAATATTGCCATTCTCCAAAGCCAATGCCTCTATTTGACTGTTTAAATAATTTTCATGCTCTTCACGACTTCTTGTAATAAATTCATATGTTAAGAATTCGGGTGAAAGGCGGTCAATAAGCGCTTTGACGCCTTTTACGGTGAAGGGCTCATGTTCATCCATCTTAAAGACATATGGGTACACCTGCATCATTCGCTCAACATATGTGCCTGTGATTGTCGGCGGATTTGCAATCAGCGATTTTACATAGTTTCCGGTCAGACTCTGTTGTAGGTGAATGCCTTTAATATATTGACACAGAGAACCATGTGCATCTAAAACCGCATTGATATAAGCCAGTCCCTCAGCCTGAGATGTAATTTCTAAATTTGTGTGCATCAAATGACCCGTATCCAGCATAATGCCTTTTTTAGCATATTGAATACCATC
Source organism: Fusibacter paucivorans (assembly GCF_018390735.1). GTDB lineage: Bacteria > Bacillota > Clostridia > Peptostreptococcales > Acidaminobacteraceae > Fusibacter > Fusibacter paucivorans. Next base: position 39,023 of record NZ_JAHBCL010000034.1, on the reverse strand, counting down.
CATTAAATATGCAGTGAGGGAAGCATCCTTTAAATTAAAACCTGCCCACCATAGATTCTCAACGAGAAAGTAAAAACTGTAATCCCCATCCGCCAAGATTGCATTAATCAGCGCCAAGCACGTATCGACAACGGCTCGATCTGAGTGGTCAAACTTGTAGGTCAACGTTTCTGTCGTCGAGATATCCGTCGCATGAAACACCACATATGCGGCGTTCATATGCTCTGCAAAATCAAGTTGCGCTTTATAGCGCTTAATCATTGCATCCTGATCTTCGCCAAGCACTTGTTTTGCCGTTTCCCAGTTGTCATATTCAGAGAAGACGCCGGCTTCATTGCCATGCCAGAAGTCCACCCAGCAATTATCGAAAGCCAGATGAATACCTACCAGCAAATCTGGCGGCACGACACCCAACGTATTTTCGCCATAGGGCAAGAGTTCAAAACCGTCTAATTGATAAGTGCTGCAAAATTGTCTGACATCTCTTTCATCAGCAAAACGTTCGAGGTCGCAAATCGTATTGGTTATATTGGTCGTTATCTTCATCTTCTGTCTTTCTCCTTTGTCAATCTTATTTCTATCATAACATAGGAATGCTTCCAGAATAGGGGAATAACTGCCGCTGTATTGATAATATTTAGGCCTTATCACTCAGGATATTGACAAATAATTATCAGTTCAGAGCATTAAAAAATCGCGCTAATTCAGATGGATTTGCTTAAACCAAGATAAATATTGATAACATTTTAACACATTTTATTGATATTGTATGGCTAATCGATTCATTTTAAATGAAAATTATTATCACTGTTTTAATCATTGACCTTTTTTTGTCTGTTGACACATTCATCATGATGTTGATATGCTAATTGTGGATGAATTGTTTATTTTGACATTAAAGGGGGATTTGACATGAAACGCTTTAAAACACTCAAGGGTCTTCTTATCTTTGGTGCAATTGAGGGCATCAGCTATTGGCATTATGATCCTGAAAATCTAGAAATGTTCCTTTTCGTTTGGGTATTTATCTTCGCAGCACTCGTTGTATTTAGATGGGTACAGGGAGGTGCATCACCACTCAGTATGCTTGGGCTATCCGATCAAGATCGCTATAGTGGTGCTGCCAACAGTTTCAACGAAATTCGCTATGGCGAATCGCGGCGAACATACAGACGCAGTGATACCTACAATCTCTCTTTCATCGTAATGCTCAGCATCAACGTCATCATGATGATTTTGTATTATTTATTGACATGAGCACGGGGATATGCTAACTTATAATTGAAATATACGACTAAGAATAAGTAATGTATACGCATTTTAATCTGTATACAGGGAAATGGAGTTTTGATGAGTGTCGTTCAGTAACAAATAGTAATTTAACCGATTGATCGTAGAAATTGTTTTGTCTTATGATAAAGCTTTGTTTGTGTACGCATCAATCAATCTATTTGATTGCCGAACAACTATTCAAATGCTTTGACTTCTATTGAATGAAGACCACCGTAACACTTCATTCCAGAAGACTTTATTTTGATTTTGAATCGTGATTCGCCGTGAATCACGATTTTTTTATATTCAAAAATAGATCGAGTCATATGATTGACTTTTGACTTTTGATTTTTGATCTTTGACTTTTAATGTTTGATCATAAAAAATGATCATAGTCAATTGATGCTCTATGCAAAAAATCATTTGAAATTTCAGCTCAGCTGAATCGGCAATCCAAATACCATTATCACGATAAAACAAATGAGGAAAATGCCGTGAAGCAATTCCTTTAAATCAATGATCTGCTAATTTGGAGGCAAAAATGATCGATCAAAAAACATTGGACACCTTAGGGTACAACGATATTAAAACCGCAATAAAACGCTACACATCCAGTCAACTCGGCAAAACACTTGTTGACAACATGATGCCGCAGACTGAACCCGCTGTGGTACTCAAGTTATACGATGAAGCCAAAGAAGCCAAGGCCATTTTAGAAGAGGGAACGGGACTGAGTCTTGGCGGCATTAACGATATTACACCGTTTGTCCAAAAAGCTGATAAAGGCGTTGTCCTTCAGCCTGAAGAACTCTTAAAAGTCGCTGACTTTATGCGCTGTATTCGCAATCTTAAGAAGTCGCTTGAAAAATACCAGTACACGGCGCCGCTTCTTTACAGCTACGCATTGGGACTTGAAAGCTTTAAAAGTGTTGAGGCTGACATCGAGTACTGCATCGATGGCAGCATTGTGCATTCACGCGCCAGTCATACACTGCAAAAGGTGAGACAGCGCATCAACGTCCTGCACAGCAGCCGTATTGAAAAACTCAATAAGTTTCTGTCATCGGACCGAAATGCCAAACATATTCAAGAACTCTACTACAGCCAGCGTGATGGCCGATATGTGATTCCCATCAAGGCTGCATCCAGAAAATTTGTTGAAGGAACAGTCATCGGCGCCTCATCGTCAGGCTCCACGGTCTACATCGAGATTGAATCCATCAAAGATTTAACGGTTGAGATCATCATGCTGGAATCGCAGGAGCGAGAAGAATGCTACCAAATCTTGAAACGTCTGACACAGTCGATACTCGAACATCACGATGCCATTGTCGCCGCAATTCAAATCGTCGGAAAATATGATTTCATTATGGCGAAAGGCAAGTACACCATCGCCATTGGCGGCTATCCCATTGACATTACAGACAATGAAATCATCCACTTAAAAAAGGCACGTCATCCCATGCTTGGTGAGACAGCGGTGCCGCTCGATGTTAATGTTGGCAATGATTACCGATCACTTATCATTACCGGCCCTAATACCGGCGGCAAGACACTAACGCTTAAAACGGTTGGTCTCATGGTTCTCATGACGCAAAGCGGTATCTTGCCGCCCGTAGCAGCGGGCAGCAAGATTTCACTCTTTAATAAGGTCCTGGTAGACATCGGCGATTCACAGAGTATTGAGCAATCACTGTCCACTTTTTCAGGCCATATGCAGTCTCTTGTGGATATCATCAGGCGGTCATCGCGCCGGACACTGATACTCATCGATGAAATCGGGACGGGAACAGATCCTAAAGATGGGGCGGCGCTCGGAATCGCCATTTTGGAAACCATCTATAATCGCGGCGCCATTACGCTCTCATCAACACACTACAGCAAAATTAAAGAATACAGTGAACTGCATCCGGGCTTTATGAATGCTTCCATGGATTTTGACCGGACGACGTTAAAACCGCTTTATAAGCTGCTCATTGGCGTTTCTGGCGACAGTAATGCCCTTTGGATATCAAAAGAGCTTGGACTTCCTGACAAGGTTTTAGATCGCGCACGCGAAATCAACAGCACACATGAACATGTTGCGGCAAGACAGATTAGTCAGTTCAGTAAAAAGAAAGACCGCGTCGCCACGCTTAGAGTACCAAAACCGATTACTCGTTCAGAAGCAGAAGTTTATCATCAAGGTGATCTGGTCATATTGAACGAAAGTAGTGAGAAATGGCTAGTCTATGCACATGATGAAGCCCAACACGTGCTCACCGTTTTTAAAGACGGACAGTATCTCGATGTTGGCGATCGACGCGTCACGCTGCATCAGCGCGCTGAAATGCTCTACCCAGAAGGTTATGACATGGCACAGCTCTTTGTAGATTTTAAAACGCGCAAGCTTGAAAAAGACATGAAAAAAGGACGATTTAAAGATTTAAGTGAACTAAATGAACGTTTAAATGCATTAAAATAATTTCATTTCAAATCGTTTACAAGCATATTAAGAAAACGCCATTTCGAAAGAATTGGCGTTTTCCTATGTTAAGATAAAGTTGAAATACAGCATTTAACAACATCGGGTAATTGCATCCTTTTCGTTTAGCCCTTTTACCATCCATCTGTATAGCTTTCGTTAAGATGGGAATTTGGCCTAATGTGACGAAGGATCAACTTATCGCTATTAAAGTGCAATTACCTTACATACGTAGATAAAGGAGTTACTAAAATGAAAAAAATAAAGCAATGGTTGATGCCGCTCGTAATCGTCATGCTGATTGCAGCCTTTATCATCTATCAAGTGACTGAACATCAAAAACTGCAAGCGCTGCGAACTGCTTCCGTACAGTCCTTTGAGACTCCATTGAAAACAACTTACATGCAGCTTAACGATTTGAGAACCGCTGTCGAGACAAAAGATGCCCGCACACTGATCCTCTTTGATACCTTGCTTGAAGACATACGTCAGCTGGATACATTTGTCGATACTGCAAAATCAACAATACCTGCAAAAGATCTCAATGATGTTCGGCATCTCTATTCCGGCTTTAACACAGCCCATCGCTACATCCTCTTTATACTGGATGAAGGACTCACTGTGGATGATACCATCATCAGTGATGGCTTTAAACGCGATAAAGTGATTGACGAAAAGGAATTGACATTCCTTGAAACACTTTCAGATGCCTACGGTCAACTACTCGGTACAGCTTCAGCGTATCTCATCAATGAAGCAGATTATGATCAGTTTTTGGCTGCTTTAAGTACCTTTAATGGGCAATACAAGAATTTAACTGCCTTCGAAGCGATTCACAGCCCTGCGGACGATGCTTTAGGCGTTTATGATGAACTCCATCAGCTTAATGATAAAACTGCCGCTGTCCGCGTCGGCGCATACTGGGGGGCCATTGACAAAGTAGGGAATTGGATACTGGAACCGCTATATGACAGTATAACTGCCGGCATTGATGGTGATTTCATCATTGAATCTCGAACATGGTGGGGCATTCTATCCAGCAGCGGGGATGAAAAGCTAATGCTTCAATGTGATAGTATCTCAGTTGGTACAGATTATTACACGATTAATGACGGTGCATATATGGGGTTGTATGATCCTTTGTACGATGTCGATTATGATCCGCAGTATGAACTCATCTACAGTATAAGCCCCGACATCCTCTTATATAAAGTCAGCGATTATGTTTGCTTTATTCATCGGGACGGCTATCTATCTACGACGCCTTATCAGTCAATTATACAGTCGGGACAATACCTCATCGTACAAAATGCTGACGGTTTCTTTGAAATCCTCGATTTCGATGCGCATAATGTCACCGGCAATACCTATGATGACGTCATCAATCTCTATGGCGATCACGCTATCGTATTGACCAGCGTCGGTTACATGGCTATTTCACTCGTGGATCAAACATCTGTCCCCATTGATGCCGATAGGATATTCGGTTCTAATACAGCTGAAAACATTCTCTTCACAAAAAATATGAAGACGGGCATTTTAAATGCCCGCGGTGAAATAGTCATCCCTGCATCCTATGATTATCTCGTCCCTTTTGACGGCAATGTCACGACCCCGGCAATCAAAGATGCTTATGATATGGTTACGTATATTGACCATGACGGCAACATCGTGCTTGAAACAGACTTTCCCTACGGCAATGCCTTTGACAGTGAGGGGCATGCCATCGTCTCAGATGGTATGGATTATGGGTTAATTAATCAAATGGGTGAAATCATTTTGCCATGTGAATACGATGATGTCAGCCTGATCCGATATGATGGCGACATCTACGGCTATGCAGTCGAACAGGATGGTGCCATTGCCGTTGCAGATCTCACAGGCAGTCTCCAAACGACTTTTCAATACGATGCAGTCGATGCGTTTCCTGAACTGAACGGCATAATTGGCTACACAGGCGATGTCACTGTCATCCTGTCCCGCAACTCCTTCGAACCGCTGATCACAGGCAATACGGACGATATTGACACGCTTGTTTATAGTGAGCAGCATTACGCTTACCACGAGGGAAGCGAGTGGGGGATTAAAGCATTAAACGGTCAATCTGTAACATTGCCAATCTACGATGATATCCTATGGCTTAACGAAACTGGTTATGCTGTTACGATAAATAACAAGTGCTATTTATACACATTTTAACCAGAGATACCCTATCAAATATCATTTTGAGACTTATTGATACCATTTTGAAATACTGCCATAGAGCACTATCTCTAAAAAGCGATGCCTAAGAACGTTTAATGTTCAATGGCATCGCTTTTTTATAATCATCTATTCATAATCGTCTTATGCTTAATCGTTTTGTGCTAGCCGTTTTTCTGTTTGAGGCGATTCATTCGGTCACTTTTATGAATATCAATCGTTCCCGCTTCAACAGCCGTTTTATAGTACCAGCATTTGTGTTCAATTCTCTCTAGTGTTTCAAGCAGTTCAGAAATCTGTTTTAAGACGGATTCCCTTCGTTCTAAAAAGAGTTGATATCGCTCTTCCAACTTTGTATCACCCTCTACACACCAGTCCATAAAGCGTTTTATATCCTTAATTGGCATCCCGGTTGCCTTTAGACAATTGATGAGTTCCAGTGTTTCCAAGTCGCTTTCTGAAAAACATCGAATGCCATTCTCCGTACGATTGACAAAGGGAAGCAGTCCTTCTTTATCATAATAACGCAGCGTGTGCGCGGTTAGATGCACTTTTTCAGCAGCTTCACTAATCGAATATTTTTTTATCTCTGTCATTCGGCAATCCTCCCCAAAATTACAGTCACTATAACACAACGTATAGTCTATACAATATACAAGTTCTCAATATACAAATTCTCATCTATTTGCATTAATCTCTATCGCGTTTATAGCCTTTTCACACCATATTAGAGCCAACTCTAACTTGATGCTCATTTTACCATAAACACCATATAATCGTCAATTTTAACGATATTTTTACACAATTGACTTGACTTAGAGTTAACTTTAAATGATATGGTTGATAGTAGTATAAACATCTGTAAACACGCCATCCCCTAATGGCGTGCCGGTCAATCGAGGAGGAAATGAAATAATGAAAGCAACATTCAATGAGAAAAAGCTGGGCTTTGGGTTTATGCGCCTGCCGCTTTTAGACGCGAAGGATCCAAAGAGTGTCGATATGACAATGCTTTGTGATATGGTCGATGCGTATCTAGCAGCAGGTTTTAACTATTTTGACACAGCTTATATGTATCACGGCTTTAAAAGTGAAATCTTCTTGAGAAAGTCACTGGTTGAACGCCATCCGCGTGATACTTTTACAGTTGCGTCAAAATTGCCGACGATGCAATTAAAAGAAGCTGAAGACATGCCGAGAATTTTTAATGAACAGCTGGAAAAATGCGGCGTTTCTTATTTTGATTACTATCTGCTTCACAACTTGAATGTCGAAAACTGTAAAATCGCATCAAAACTTGATGCCTATCAGTTTATTCAAGCGAAAAAAGCAGAGGGAACCGCCAAGTATATCGGCTTCTCTTACCATGATCAAGCACCGCTTTTGGATGAAATTCTGACGTCATACCCGTTTTTTGACTTCGTTCAGCTTCAGATCAATTATTTGGATTGGGACAATGAAAGTGTTCAATCGAGAAAATGCTATGAAGTTGCTGTGAAACACGGCGTGCCAGTTGTCGTCATGGAACCGGTAAAAGGCGGTATTCTCGCCAATGTACCAGAAGTTGTCTCGGAGCACTTTAAGACGGCTTCACCTGATAAAAGCATTGCATCATGGGCCATTCGCTATGCAGCAAGTCCTGAAAATGTCAAAATGGTCTTGAGTGGCATGAGTGACTTGGATCAGTTAAAAGACAATATGTCTTTTATGAATGACTTTAAGCCATTGAATAAAACAGAAACAGCACTTGTGGAACAGGCAGTATCCATCATGAACGAAACCATTGCCGTACCATGTACAGCATGTCAGTATTGTGTTGATGACTGCCCTCAGCAAATCCCAATCCCGAATTACTTTGCACTCTATAATTCTCGAAAAATGGGGCCGCAAGAAGGTTTCTCAATTCTTAACCTCTACTATGCCAATATGGCCAAAAATAATGGAAAAGCCTCTGATTGCATCGCCTGCGGCAAATGTGAGAAGAGCTGTCCGCAACACATCGAAATTATTAAACACCTTAAAGAAGTTGCGGCCACTTTTGAATAATCATCACTTTTGCGCTGGCGTAGACACCAGAATGCTTTTTTAGATTTTTCATCCTTCAAGAAAGTGATATAATAAAGCAAATTCAACTAAGGAGCGCAAGACCAATGTATCGTGAAATCGCAAAACTCGTTTTATACAGAAATGATGAACCTGACAGCATTCTACATCATCTTTCTGAAATATTTAAAGACTATGATGAAAAACGTTCAACCCCTTCGGATTTAACAGATCGAATTTACGGTCAAATTAAAGCATTGCTGGATTTATCCACACAGTATGGCTTTGATGAAAACCTGTGGCAGAACTATTTGACGTTCCTGCTGCTCAGCCATGAAAACTCTTTCAGCTTGACCAGTGAAAAGATCGGTGTCAATGTTGGCTCCGTCAATACATTTGCCAAGCATGATTTCAAGATTTTTATGTCATTGTTTCACTTCGATTTTTCTAAAATTGAAAAGGATTTGAACATTGATTGCTTTAGTGTCATTACCGCTTATCAGGCGATTGAAAAAAAAGAACGTCTTTACAATAAAAATGTCAGTGTCAAAGTAAAGGAAGCCAGCCGAAAACTGGCAGCAACAAAAGATGTTGAGACGTTTTACAACATTGTCACGACTTTCTATAAAGACTATGGTGTCGGTATTCTAGGGCTCAACAAAGCTTTCAGGATTGCACCAAGTGATAACGATGTTGCCTTTATGGCCATTAACAATACGGAAGCGGTTATGCTGAAGGATATTATTGGCTATGAATTCCAGAAAAAACAGCTTACCGATAACACTGAGGCCTTTGTCGCCGGACGCCCAGCCAATAACGTCCTGTTGTTTGGCGATGCGGGTACTGGAAAATCAACTTCAATTAAAGCCTTAATTAATGAGTATTATGAAGATGGCCTGCGCATGATTGAAATATATAAACACCAGTTTAAGGATCTTTCAAAAATCATCGCACAGATTAAAAATCGAAATTACAAGTTCATTATTTATATGGACGATTTATCTTTTGAAGAATTTGAAATTGAATACAAGTATTTAAAAGCCATCATCGAGGGTGGTGTAGAGACAAAACCTGACAACGTTCTGATCTATGCGACATCTAACCGCAGACATCTCATCCGCGAAACATGGGGAGATCGTTCAGACGCACGCGAAGAAGAACTGCATCACTCTGACACTGTACAGGAAAAACTGTCACTGGTCGCGCGTTTTGGTATCAGCATCGGCTTTACAAAACCCGATCAGAAAAAGTACTTCGAAATCGTTAAAGGCATTGCCGCGCGTTATCCGCAAATCACACTGTCAGAAGAAGCACTGGTCGCAGAAGCCCGCAAATGGGAATTACAGCATAGCGGCTTTTCTGGCAGAACCGCTCAGCAGTTTGTCACTTATTTGCTGAGCATTAGCGGTAGCGGTGAATAAATAAACCTATGCACATCACACACTGATCAAAAAGGAGGCACGACCACATGAATCAACTTTATGTTCTTTGGACCAACGCTGATCCACTTACATCGGAGAAAATGGTATTTATGTACACACTGAACAGTAAACTCAAAGGCTGGTGGGAAGATGTCACACTCATCATCTGGGGCGCTACAGCGAAGTATACTGCCGAAGATGAAAAAGTGCAGGAAACCATCAAGACCCTCATTCGTTCAGGCGTTAAAGTCAGTGCCTGCAAAGCCTGTGCCGATCAACTCGGCGTTACAGAAATGCTTGAAGGGCTCGGCGTAGAAGTCATCTACTGGGGTGTGCCGCTCACAGACGTTTTAAAAAGCGACGCCAAACTCATCACGATTTAAAAGAGATTCCCAAAAACAGGCACCGGCATCAAGGTGCCTGTTCTGTCTTAATAATTAGAATACATATAATATCTATATCCCGCTTTGATTTATAAAAAAAGAGAAATTCGGAGGGAGCTCATGCGTAAATCGCAAAAGACTGAATATTCGGCCACTATTGAAAAACAAGAATCAAATGCAGCAGCTACCGCCTCAGTTTCAAGATGCTGGTGGTGCGGCGATGATCCGTTGTACATACAATACCATGACGAAGAATGGGGAAGACCTGTTCACGACGACCGTAAACTTTTCGAAATGCTCATTTTAGAAGGTGCACAAGCCGGCTTGTCATGGATCACTATTTTAAGGCGCAGAGAAGGCTATCGCACTGTCTTTGACAATTTTGATCCTGTTGTCAACGCTGCATACACCGACGAGGAATTGTCTGAAAAACTAAAAGACGAACGCATTATCAGAAATCGACTCAAAGTTTTTTCTGTTCGCACCAATGCCGTTGCTTTTCTCAAAATCGTTGAAAGTTTCGGCTCATTTGATGCTTTTATCTGGCAGTTTACAGGCGGTAAGACGATCGTTAATTCGCTAAAGTCACCTGAAGATGTCATCGTCACATCGCCTGAAAGCGACGCAATGAGTAAAGCGCTGAAAAAACACGGTTTTAAATTTATTGGCTCTACCATTTGCTATGCTTATATGCAAGCTGTCGGCATGGTTAACGATCATCTGACAGACTGCCATTGTTATCAGACAATAAATCATCTGATTTAATAAAAAATTTATAATTTGCTTGATTTTAATCTATATGTAGTTTAAAATACAAACGTACACACAAGAAAGCGAACAGATTGTTCGTAATAACAAAATAGCGTCTCGTATAAATTTGACAATATGGGTCAAATGTTTCTACAAGCTACCTTAAATAGCTACAGGCTACGAGTTCTCACAGTCATTGTATTTTTTGACTGCCTAGGACTCTGCATTGCAGGGTCCTTCTTTAATTGAAAAAGAAAATCTAAATGACGATCATTGATTGCGACTGGATGACGAAAGAAATGATGCCATGTCTTTTCAAGATTCGTTGACTATTTTGACGATGTGGGGAGTTGTAAATGGAGTTACTCAAAAAACGCATTGAGGAAGAAGGACGTGTCGTTGGTGATGAAATTTTAAAAGTTGATTCTTTTTTAAATCATCAAATGGACATCGAACTCTTTCAGGCAATGGGCGAAGCCTTTTATGAACGTTTCAAAACACATAAGATCACAAAAATCTTAACAGTTGAAGCGTCCGGTATTGGCATTGCCGCTATTGCAGCATTATATTTCAAGGTACCTGTCGTCTTCGCCAAGAAGACGAAGTCGAGAAATCTCGACGCTGAGACGTATACTGCCGAGGTCTATTCTTTTACGAAGCAGGCTTATTATGACATTCAAGTGTCCAAACGCTATTTATCTGAAGATGACCATATTCTCATCTTAGATGATTTTTTAGCCAATGGTAAAGCCGCACTTGGCCTAATGGCAATTGTCGAACAGGCTGGGGCAACCGTTGAAGGCATCGGCATCGTCATTGAAAAAGGGTTTCAGGAGGGTGGTAAGCTCTTGCGTGAGCGCAGTGTCCACCTCGAATCGCTCGCCATCATTGATGGCTTTGAAAACGGCAAAGTAATTTTTCGAAAATGAGCCGCAATGTCCTAATGCTTTAACGTGGTTGCATTATGCCTTTTGGCATTATGTTATAAAATTGTGATGAACATGGATTAAGAGGGTTTCACAAAAAATAGGAGGAGGATCTAATGAAAAAAATAATAGGTCTATTACTAGCAATGATGCTGGTTTTCAGCGGTTGTTCAAAACCTGCAGAAACACCAGCCGCAACAGGAGAGGATACTTCATCAGCACCAGCAGAAACATCAACAGAAACACCAGCTACTGAAGATTTATTCAAAGTTGGCGTTATCTACATTGGCGATGAAAACGAAGGCTACACAGCAGCTCACATGGATGGGATCAAAGAAATGAAAGCTGCACTTGGTCTTGCAGATGATCAAGTGATTGAAAAATCGCATATTGGTGAAGATGAAACATGCTTTGATGCTGCGGTTGACTTAGCAGAACAAGGCTGCGACATCATCTTTGCAAATAGTTTTGGCCATGAAGATTATATGATTCAAGCCGCTAAAGAATTCCCAGACGTTCAATTTGCACATGCAACTGGTTTCCAAGCAGCTATGTCTGGATTGCCAAATATGCACAACTACTTTACAGCTGTTTATGAATCAAGATATGTCTCAGGGATTGTCGCTGGTTTAAAAATCAATGAAATGATTACAAATGGCGATATCACTGCTGACGAAGCAAAAATGGGTTACGTAGGCGCCTATCCATATGCTGAGGTTGTTTCTGGCTATACGTCATTCTTCCTCGGTGCAAAAAGCGTTTGCCCAACCGTTACAATGGAAGTTCAATATACGAACAGCTGGGCAGATATGTCCGCAGAAAACGAAGTCGCAACACAGCTTATTTCAAATGGTGCTGTCGTCATCAGCCAACATGCTGATACAACAGGCGCACCTACAGCTTGTGAAGAAGCGGGCGTACCAGTCGTTGGCTACAATGTTGATATGATCTCCGTTGCACCGAATGCTGCTTTAACTTCTGCAACGATCAACTGGGGACCTTACTACACATATGCTGCTACTAACGCAATGGAAGGCACTGAAATTGCAACAGACTGGTGCCAAGGTTATGTAGACGGCGCCGTTGGTTTATCACCATTGAATGATGCCGTTATTGCCGAAGGTACTGTTGACGCAGTCGATGCCGCTGTAGCAGGTATTAAAGATGGTTCATTAAAAGTATTTGATACAACCACCTTTACTGTTAACGGTTCTTCAATCGAAGACTTAATTGCAGACAATGCTGATTTCGCAAAATATGCAGACTATGTATCTGATGGTTACTTCCATGAATCAGAATTAATCTCTGCACCTGCATTCGATCTCAGAATTGACGGGATTTCAGAACTCAACTAATTTAATGCTTTGCTTCTACATTGCAATATCTAAGAATGTTTAAGCACGAAGCGCATCAGTTCTAAGATCAGCGGTATCATTTGGACGCCTGAACAGGCACTGTATGAGCCGTTTAAAATCAAAGATCATGCGGAGCGGCAATTTTGCCGCTCCGCAAATTTTGTTTTAAGCCAAAACACCTGTAGCGCCTAGCAGCATTTCACACAATCAAGCAAATATAGTGATGTTTTCATTTTATTGAACGCTATTTTACAGCAATCCTTGCAGAATATGTTTTAAGAAATTGACAAGCATTTATATTTACAGTGAAATAACATACCTGTATGATGTTAGCATAAGGTATTCACACGGACGAGTCGAAATCATTGCATCGCGTCTATAGAAAAAAGAGAAAAAGAGAAATTGGAGGAATTCAGTGGATAGTGAAGTTGCAATTAGATTGCAGAATGTCACAAAACGCTTTGGTGATATCATCGCAAATGACAATGTAAATTTATTGGTTAAAAAAGGAGAAATTCTCTCCATCCTCGGAGAAAACGGCAGCGGTAAGACAACGCTGATGAATATGCTGTCAGGCATTTACTTCCCAGATCACGGCGACATTACCGTTCACGGTAAGAAAGTAACCATTCGTTCCCCCAAGGATGCATTTGCCCTTGGGATCGGCATGATTCATCAGCACTTCAAATTAATCGACGTGCTCACCGCAGCGGAAAACATCATTCTTGGTCTGCCGGGCCATGAGCGTCTCGATATGAAATCAATCGTTGCCGAAGTCAACGAGCTCGTTGCAAAATACGGTTTTGATCTTGATCCGGAGCAAAAAATATATGATATGAGCGTCTCACAAAAGCAAACCGTTGAAATTGTGAAAGTACTTTACCGCGGTGCTGAAATATTAATTTTGGATGAACCGACAGCCGTCTTGACGCCGCAGGAAACGTCCAAGTTATTTGACGTTCTACGCAACATGCGTAAAGCGGGTAAATCCATTATCATCATTACGCACAAGCTGAATGAAGTCATGGCAATCTCAGATCGCGTAACCGTCCTAAGGAAAGGGCAGTACATCGGATCTATTGAAACGCGTGACGCCAGTGTTGAAGTGTTAACGGAAATGATGGTCGGTCAAAAAATCGACCTCGAAATAGACCGTACCGAACCCATGCCTTTTGTTGGGCGTATCGAAGTTAAAAATATCACCTGCCGCAACAGGGACGGTGTTGCCATTTTAAAGGATGTTTCCTTTACCTCCTCGGCAGGTGAAATTTTAGGCATCGCCGGTATCGCTGGCAGCGGACAGAAAGAACTCCTTGAAGCGGTAGCCGGCTTACAGGAAATTGAATCCGGCGAAATTCTCTATCACTCTCCAGAAGGTGAAACCGTTACCATTTCTGATATGAAAGCCGCCGAAATTCGCGACTTAAAAATCAGTCTCGCATTTGTACCGGAAGATCGACTGGGCATGGGACTCGTCGGCTCTATGGATCTCACGGATAACATTATGCTCAGGAGCTATAACGAGGGCAAACATTTTTTTGCCAATCGCAAGAATCCCCGTAAATTAGCAACGCGCATTGTCGAAAAGCTTTCGGTCGTAACACCGAGTGTGGATACACCGGTGCGAAAACTCTCAGGCGGCAATGTTCAAAAAATTCTTTTAGGACGTGAAATTGCTTCCAGTCCCAACGTACTCATGGTCGCATACCCCGTGCGCGGACTTGATATTAATTCTTCTTATATGATCTACAACCTGCTTGGTGATCAAAAACAAAAAGGGGCTTCCGTTATCTGCGTCGGGGAAGACCTCGATGTTCTCATGGCGTTATGCGACCGCATTGTCGTTCTATCAGGCGGTGAACTCACTGGGATTGTCGATGCCAGAACCATTTCAAAGGAAGACATCGGTTTACTAATGACAAGTTCAAAGAAAGGGGGCGCTCAACATGCTGAATGATCATGAAGTCCTGGCAAAAGAACCATTTTTCCGCATTACAAAGCGCGCTCATATTTCAAATTTCAAATCTTGGGGCATTCGGCTCATTGCCGTCGTCCTTTCATTAATTGTCTGTGCGTTTGTCATTATGGCGATCACCGGCGAAAATCCATTTAACGTCTATCTCGGCATTATTGATGGCGCCATTGGCAAAAAGCGCCGTCTTTGGGTGACCATTCGCGAAACACTGACGTTGCTGATTATCGCCGTTGGCTTAACACCGGCATTCAAAATGCGTTTTTGGAATATCGGCGCTGAAGGTCAAGTCCTCATGGGCGGTCTGGCAACCGCAGCCGTTATGATTTACCTCGGCCCAACGCTGCCAAATGGAATCGTTCTCCTATTAGTCTTTATGGCAAGCATTCTAGCAGGGCTTCTCTGGGGTATTATGCCGGCATATTTTAAGTCAAAATACAACACAAACGAAACCCTTTTTACGCTTATGCTAAATTACGTGGCCATGCAGATTGTCACTTTCTGCATTGTATTTTGGGAAAAGCCAAGCGGTTCCAACACGGTTGGCATCATTAACGGAGCCAATGAAGGCGGATGGCTGCCAAAACTCTTTGGCCTCGATTACGGTTGGAGCCTTGTGATCGTTCTCTTAATGACTGTCGGCATGTACGTCTACATGAAGTTCAGCAAGCATGGTTATGAAATTGCCGTCGTCGGCGAAAGTCAAAATACTGCACGCTATGTTGGAATCGATGTCAAAAAAGTCATTATGCGTACGATGATGATTTCTGGCGGCATCTGTGGTCTCGCAGGCGCGATCATCGTCAGCGGCGCCAGCCATACGATTTCCACGAGTACTGCCGGGGGCAGGGGCTTTACAGCTATTATTGTCGCGTGGATGTCTAAGTTCAACCCATTTGTTATGATTTTGGTCTCTGCCTTTCTCGTTTTCATGCAGCAGGGTGCCATTCAGATTGCTTCACAATTTGGTTTAAATGAAAATGCATCCGATATTATCACGGGGATCATTTTGTTCTTCCTCATCGGCTCAGAATTTTTCATTACCTATAAAGTCGAACGTACCAGAGCGAAGAAGGAGGCGACTGCCAAATGACCATTTTATTGACGTTTATCCAAAAGGCGATTGGCCAGAGCATTAGTATTCTCTTTGGTGCTACAGGCGAAATCATTACAGAAAAATCTGGGAATCTCAATCTCGGTATTCCCGGCATCATGTATATGGGCGGTATAGCCGGCTTGATGGCTGCCTTTTTCTATGAGCGCGCTGTCGAAACACCGATTGGTTTCATCGGTTTACTGTTATCTTTTGCAGCGACGTTAATTGTTTCTGCGCTTGGCGGCTTGCTTTTTTGCTTCCTCACCGTTACGCTGCATGCCAATCAGAACGTAGTCGGCTTATCACTCACGACATTTGGGATCGGTTTCGGGAATTTTTTTGGCGGTTCAATTTCCAAACTGGCAGGCGGCGTTGGGCAGATCTCTGTTGCGACGACAGCCAGTGCCTACCGCGCGAATATCCCCGTGCTTTCAAAAATACCCGTTATTGGGGAACTCTTTTTTTCGTATGGTTTCTTAACGTATCTATCCATTATCGTTGCATTGATAATCGGTCGTTTTCTCATGCATACGCGTAAGGGACTCAATCTTCGTTCCGTTGGTGAAGATCCGGCAACAGCGGATGCCGCAGGCATTAATGTCACGCGATACAAATACATTGCAACGACAGTAGGTGCTGCCATTGCAGGACTTGGCGGACTTTACTTCGTTATGGAATACCTTGGTGGTACTTGGACCAACAACGGTTTCGGCGACAGGGGATGGCTTGCCATCGCTTTGGTCATTCTCGCATTATGGAAACCGCTTAACGCCATCTGGGGCTCACTGCTTTTCGGCAGTCTCTTTATCCTTTATATCTATACGCCGGGGTTGACGCGTGCGACACAGGAGCTCTTTAAAATGCTGCCATATGTCATTACCATTGTCGTTCTCGTCATTACTAGCAAGCGCGAAAAGCTTGAAAATCAGCCGCCGAGCAGCCTTGGCGAATCCTATTACCGCGAAGATCGCTAAGCAAATCGCTAAATAGATAAACTTATTTTTAACTGTGACATTCATTTTGGTATTTAATTAAAGCGCACAAAATGAAACAGAACTGAATTTAAAACGTTTTATTAATCCGATCACATGAGGTCAGCTGTATTCAGGTGCTTAAGCCACCAGCAGCTGACCTTTCGTAAATAAAAATGGCATTCATTTAGGGCGCCGCCAATGCTAGGAATAAGTTTTCATTAATCCGATGTTATTATCATAGGCACATCCGTCAATCTATGTTAAAATATTTAAGCATTTAAATATTAAAGATCCTCAATTTCCGGCGCTTTGCAGGAAGAGACTGCAAGTATTGAGGAAATCACCTCCAGCATTGATACTTTGGATGAAATCATTGAGATGCTGCAGCGGCGGATCAATGAATACAAGCTTAATTAACACAATGGGAGGCTTATATGGACAAAGCTGTTTTTACTAATTTTCCAATCATACATACGGAAAGACTAACGCTAAGAGCTTTGACTAATTCGGATATTTACGACTTCTACCGTATATTATCCAGTGAAACAGCGATGCGCTATTACGGTATCATGCCGGTTGAATCACGCGAAATTGCATCGTGGTTTATTGACCAATACCGTTCCGGTTTTCTAAATGAAACGTTAATCCGCTGGGCCATTACTTTTAAAGAAAGTGGCGACTTCATTGGCTCCTGCGGCTTCCAAGGACTTAATGAAAATGCCTCAAGAGCTGAGATCGGCTATGAACTTCACCCGAACTATTGGGGATATGGTTATATGAAAGAAGCGCTCAGTGCCATCATCGCATGGGGATTTGACATTTTCGAGTTAAATCGTATTGAAGCATTGATATATCCTGAAAACATCCCCAGTGAGAAAACAATTCTCTCGTTGGGATTCACACTTGAAGGCTGTCTGAAGGAATATGCCTTTTTTAGAAATCAGTATACAGACCTCAACTTATTCAGACTACTTAAAAGGGAGTACACATTATTATGAAATTACTGATTGCTGGCGACAGTATTACAGAAGGCATCACAGGCATTAGCTACATCGAAAAGCTCGAAGAACGTTATCCCGCACTTGAAATAACGAATTTAGGTCTTGGCGGCGATACGCTTATCGGCATATCCAACCGGGTTTTGGAACACCTGAAAAAGCAAAGTGATTACGATGCTGTTATCATTGAAGCAGGCCATAATGACATTCTCCTGCCTTTTTTTGAACACGGTGAAATGCCGTTTAAAATTACGGCTAAATCATTGGAGGCAAGGGGAAGTGTGCCGATCACCGATGGCGACATCTTTTTAAACCAGTATGACACCTTGCTTAAACTGCTGCCGCAAGTCACCAATGCCCCAATCTTTATCACCACACTGAGCTGTATTGGTGAACGCCTCAGCCGCTTTACGAATTTAAAGCGTCATCACTACAATGAAATTATCACATCACTTGCTGATAAATACGGCGTAGTGTTGATTGATATCGCATCCGTTTTTGACCATTACCTGCAAATGTGCATGACAAATGATTATTTGATGAATGATTTTTTTAGAGCTTTTGTCATTGATTCAAAAGTCATCAAATCACATCAATACCTCAATGACCTAAGTGCAGAACGTGGGCTCAATCTGACCATAGACGGCGTACATCTCAACGATACAGGGTCTGATCTCTATACGGATACTATTGCAAAATCACTTCAAGATCAAGGTCTTATATAAAAAGTCTTATACAGAGGTTCCTATCTAAAGGGTCTTATATAAAGAGTCTTGTACAAAGGGTCTTATATAAAGGATTTTATATAAAGGATTTTCTCATAAAAGTTATAAAAAACCCTTCCGATTGTCAGACAACCGGAAGGGTTTTTAATGCCAAAAGTGGTTCTATCAAAAAGTGGCTCTGTTAAAAAGGTACTCTCCATCATGTAGAGATGGTCACATTGCACATGCTGGATAACGCTTATACATGAAAGATACGAATAAGCCTTTCCTTGATGTATTCCGGCATTTGGTAATATAGGCCTGCAACCACACCTGAAAAGCAGACGAGTGATATGGTACTGACCAAAGACCACGTTAATTTAAATCGATCAAACAGATTGTACTGAATAATCAGCTCAATCAGCGGCAGCAGTACAGCTAAACCGAGACAAATATAGATGGGGATGAATATAAAGTGATTGGTATGCTTGCCGCGGCGATAAAGTATTCTGACAATGACAAAGACAAGCGTCGTTACCGCGATAATGGGCATGGCCCAGAGAATAGACCATGTGAACACACCGTCTATACTGTCGAGGAACATACAAAGCAGCCATGTCAATAGCCCTAAACTCATCAAAATGCGTGTCAGACGCTTGATATAACCAAGCAGCAGAAAGACATAAAGAATGGATGCAACAATACAGCCCATGGCGTATTGAAAAATTTTATGCTCCGGCTGCAAAATAGAATTTAGCACCAATAATATCAAGACAACTGCTAAGCTTACAAGACTGTAGGCATAGAGGATCTTATTTTTGATAACATCGGTTTGATGTGTATGCGCGTTGACTGCGCGCGGGTATATTCTGTTTTTATCACGATCTTTTACAAGGGCAGGTGGCACTTCGAAATTACAGAGCGGACATTTTTCCGCATGTTCATCGAGTTCAACACCGCACTGGCAGCAGTAAGCCATAATGCCTCCTAATAATTTGTCTCCATTTTTATATGAAGGCCTTCTTCTCTAAGTTTTCTAAAAAAAAGTCTTTCGATGGTACGATCTTCAGTTAAACTGCCGAAGGATAGCGCTGTGATATCTTTGTAAGAAATCATGGTCGCCTTGATGATATTGCCTTCACTCGGCGGTGGTAATAATTCCAAATGTTCAATCATCGTATCGTATGGCGCCTCCATTTTGACAGAGCCGATATTGGATAGACTCGTCGTATAGGAACTTTCACCATAATAATTATAGACGATTGGAATAATCGCATTTTTGATAAAGAGTGGAATCACGCGGACGTGCCAAAAGAGTTCATTCCTAAAATTGCGTCTGATATACTGACTCAGGTGTTTCGTATTGAGATTCAGCGCAAGGTAATGATCAATTTCCCTCAGTATCTCTTCTCGCGTATAATGTCCCAGCCGAACATCAATTTGCGGCGTAAGACTGATAAAGAAGTTTCGAACAGTGACCGAATCATAATATCCCCTCAAGTCAACGGGCATATTGATAATGATCGGTGTAATCTCACGCATGCTCAAATTGGAAGACTCAATGTAGTCTTGAATGGTTTCAAATAATAGCATGAGTAAAAACTTCGTCGGAGATGTGTCATATTTTGCCGCACAGCCTTTCAGCCCATCATATGAAAAAAGGCCCGTGGTAATGCGGTATTCGCCCTTCTCAATCAATTTGAACGGAAAATGAAATGCACGCGACACCTTTCTCGGATTTGGCAGTTTTGGCTGATAGTATTTTTCAAAAGCATCCTCATCCTGTCCTTCGACCAGCTGGATTTTACGAATAGGCGTCATATGATGCGACAGTCGATAATAATTTTTAAGTATGCACTTAAAAAAAACCATAGCACCCGCACCATCTGAAATAGCATGCGACATCTCGAGGTGAATGCGTTTTTTGTAGTAGAGCAGTGAAAAGGGCATGGCGTGTGAATGCCTCAGCCTGATGCTATTGCATGGGAAATAGCGTTCGTTTAATACTTTTGGCGCTTCGTTGACATTTTCAAAATAATACCAGAAGAGGCCGCGTCTTAGCCGAACATTAAAAACGGGATAACACTTACAAGCGGCATCAAGTGCCAACTGCAAATGTCCCGCATGAACTGTTTCCTTTAAAACAGCCGTTATTCGAAACGTTGTGGATACCCTCGACGATGCAATTGAAGGGTAAAGTTTACCGGCATTATCTAATTTGAACCATGAATCTGATTTTTTTCGTTTATAACGCATAACAGCCTCAATTTGTTTAATTTTTTGTGCATAAAATAGCGTGTTCAGGGTATCTAATAAATAGCTAACACAAAGGCTTAATATTAATAAATTTCCCCCCGATACCTCTGGCTTGACTAGAGGCTTTTTTTTACCTATTTGGAACTTTAGAAAATTGCATCAATCAAAATCTTAATCTTTTCGCCACCATATGTACAGCTTTCGTATGTACAGCTTTCGTAAGACGGTCGAACAATATTCGATGGCAGAATAGCATCGCAGAGGATCACCATAAGGCTATGATGCAATTGCCTGCCTTAAGTATTTTTCATGACACTGCTTTCCTTTGGTAAAATCGGTTTGCGTTCAAGGGGACTGGAGAGGATAATTGACGTCTTCGTAGAACCAATTGTTTGAATCTTGTCAAGAACCGTCTCCAATTCCTGCGTATCTGCACAGATGACCTTAACCGTCATGCACTCTTCACCTGTTACATGATGGCATTCGACAATATTGCGCTCATCATAGGCGAGCTTTTTAAAGCGCTCATGGTCACTGACTTTTAAACCGACGTGTACAAGCGCTTGGACGAAGAGATCCATACGTGTCGGATCGACAATGGCTGTATAGCCTATAATCACGCCGTTTTCTTCTAGGCGCTTTACGCGCTCCGAAACGGCTGGAGATGTTAAATTCACACGGTTTCCCAACTCTTTCATTGAGATTCTACCATCCTCCTGAAGAATGTTAACGATCTTTAAATCAGTAGCATCCATTCCGCTGTCCTCCTTAAATAAATAAAGTATTCAATAATAATTGCTAATTAAATAAGCTAATTACATAATATCACTTTTTCATTCTTATGTACACGATTTAGGGATAATGGTAAAATTTTTTTAGAAGGTAACGACATGAGGAGGATGATCTTATGATAAAAATTACGGAAACAATTCTAAGAGATGCCCACCAGTCGCTGATTGCAACGCGTCTGACAACTGAACAAATGATTCCGATCTTGGAAACTTTAGATAATATAGGCTATCATGCACTAGAATGCTGGGGCGGCGCCACATTTGATGCCTCACTTCGTTTTTTAAATGAAAACCCGTGGGTTCGCTTAAGAATTTTAAGAAAACACATTAAAAAGACAAAGCTTCAAATGCTATTAAGAGGTCAAAATGTCTTGGGATACAAACACTACCCAGATGATGTCGTCGAAGAATTTGTAAAGCGTTCCATTGGCAACGGCATTGATATTATTCGAATCTTTGATGCACTCAACGATATCCGCAATATTGAAAAGGCACTTGTCACGACGAAAAAAGAGGGTGGACACGCACAAGCCGCGATCTCCTATACCACGAGTCCCGTTCATACGGTTGAAAGTTACAAAATTCTCGCGAGAGACATGGTTCAGCTTGGAGCAGACTCAATTTGCATTAAAGACATGTCCGGTCTTTTGACCCCTTATGATGCAGCGGAGCTCGTCACTGCGATCAAATCTGTGATTAAAGATGTACCACTGGAAGTCCATTCTCACTGTACCAGTGGTTTGGCATCCATGACTTATTTAAAAGCAATTGAAGCGGGCGCTGACATTATTGATACGGCCATTTCGCCATTTGCCAGCGGGACGAGTCAGCCGCCGACTGAACCTTTTGTCGCAATGCTTCAAAATACCCCTTATGACACTGGGTTAAACCTCAATCAGCTTGATAAAATTACGCAATATTTTGCACCGTTGCGCGAGCAGGCACTGAAATCGGGACTTATGGACCCTAAAATTCTTGGCGTCGATATTAACACACTCGTTTATCAAGTACCCGGCGGCATGCTCTCTAATCTCGTATCACAGCTTAAAATTCAAAATGCACTTGATAAGTTTGAGGATGTTCTGAAGGAAGTGCCGAGAGTCCGCGAGGACTTAGGCTATCCACCTCTGGTAACGCCAACGAGCCAAATGGTAGGGACGCAAGCCGTTCTCAACGTTTTAATGGGTGAACGCTATAAAATGGTTCCTAAAGAAATCAAAGAATACGTCAGAGGGATGTATGGCCGTCCTGCCGTGCCAATCAAAGAAGAAATTGTTCGCAAAATCATTGGTGATCAGGAAGTTATTACTTGCAGACCTGCTGATTTATTGGAACCGATGCTCGAAACGGAACGCAATAAAATTAAAGTCTACCTCGAAGAGGAAGAAGATATTCTAACCCATGCACTGTTTCCACAGGTTGCCGAAACATTCTTCCAGTCAAGACAAGCCAGAAAATATAAAATTGAAAGCAAACTCATTGACGAACAGGAAAAAGTTTACCCTGTATAAACTGCCGTCGCATCATTTAACTTTACATGATGTACAATATCTGTTTAGATAAAGATTTCCGCATCATTTAAGGTAATGATACAGTTTTCTCATTAAAAAAGAACGCCATTGAGCGCTCTTTTTTAATGCCTGTTTCTCTATTCGTCGATACTCATCAATTGATCCTGTCTTTTTATGATACCGTTGACGCATTCGAACGTTTGTTCTATTATTAAATTGACCCTATCAACACATTATATTAAAAAGGAGTAGGACAAATGCGAGAAATTATACGAAGTGATGTTAACGAAATATGCGCGTATTCCGGTATTGTAGAAGCTGGTGATTACATTTTTATCAATTTCTGTGTCGGCAATGTTGGCCAGTCTATTGAAAACCAAATTAACGGCGCATTTGATCATTTAGCAGAGCGTTTGAAAACAGTAGGATTGACACTTGAATCAGTTGTCAAAATGGACTGTCTGTTTAGAGATGTTTGGAATATCCCTGTGATGGAGACAATCATCAAAGAAAGGTTTAATGGCAAGTACCCTGCCAGAAAATCAATTCAAACTGAGTTTGCACATCAAGGCGGGGTAGAAGGCCTCTTATTTCAACTTGATGCAATTGCCTTTAAAGGTTAAATGTTTTTAGCCGTCTTATATGAACCGGAAGTACATTTGACTCACTGCCAATCATCGAAGCGAAGGCGTCAAATACACTGGCGATTTAGCGGCTTTTTTGCTATACTGTATCATACAGATAAGTACCGGAGGAGTCCATTATATGTCACGTAAAACACCAAAAGCCAGCACCAAAAAAGAAACGCATAAAGAGACCGTCCTAAAAAATTGGCCGGAACAGCGAAAAATGGGACGAATGAAGTATATCCTTAAATTCGGCATCACCAGTTGGGGGGCGCCAACATTTGCAATCTACTGGCTGCTGATGACGGGAATCAATGCCGTTACAAAGAATGACATGAAAATAACGCCCTATCAGCTTGCCGTTTCTTTTATGTTTTTCCTGCTCTTTGGTCTCGCGTACAGTACGACGACTTGGTACCGCAATGAGAAAATCTTTCGCGAAAAATATCCTTATAAAAAGTAATAATGCTTCAACACAAGCGCCTGTTATTTGATTACCAATCGAGTAACAGGCGTTTTTTCTATGCCAATCATCAAATGAGGAAATTGCATTTTCAAATTTCAACCTTTTTCATTTAAGCTTTCAATCCATTTATAACCATAATAATATTTAAAATAATTTGTTAATTATTTACATTTTACAGAATGTGGTATATACTGTCACTATAATCCATATTTTGGGAGTTGCTATGTACGTTGTGGAAACACCTTATACCCGAATGCTTTTTAAAGATTCCAAAGCATCAATTACAATGATTGACATAGACGCGCTGACCAAGCTCGAACACGAATCACAAATCTCAGTCGTCTTGGATGACATGTATCACCTATATACGACGACGCAGATGGAAGCGGTCAAACAGCTTCACGGCACTATTTTGACAAAAACACCCGATCATTACAATCGCGATATACACTGTCTTTCAGTTTTTCAAAGCAGACAGCAGATTCTCGCCGATCTCTTCGGCGCAAAACGCGCAATCAATGTTTTTGTCGGGAATCGCTCACACAGCTACCAGCATTGGTTTGAATACTGTCTAAATGCCGTACAGCTCAATGAACGTTCAATCATTGTAGACTTAGAGCCAAATACCATACTGCATCAATTTGCAGCAGATTCTTCAATGCCGCCTGAAACGCTATGGACATACCACCAAGGCCAATTGCCATCATCAAATTATATCCGAAGTTTTCAAAGATCTCCTTCAAAAATGCTTTCACTCGCTATCAGCGCACCTGAATTCGCAGATATGACCTATACTTACTTTGAAGGAATCATAGAAACGTTTAAACAGTTATATGATGTTTTTTACCTATGTTATATGCCAAAACATCCAAATGAACTCGCGCTTATGCGCACTGCCGATGAACTCTATACTGTTGATTCAGCCGGCAGCATTATTAAAATCTCATATGATGCATGGCTGAACGGGAGTTAATATGTCCGACATCACTTATCAGGAAATTAGTGAAGTAAAAGAAGCTATTTTAGCAGATCTTCAAGTTTTTGACCAGAAGATTATTGAAACAAAAATTGATACGATTATCGGCACGAAGCGACAATTGAGTCTAACCGACAAACTGCATTTTAAGCAACGCATTATTAATGCCATCTTTCACTACGACATCCTCCAACCATTACTTGAAGATCCTGCAATCACTGAGATCATGATCAATGGTCCCAATCATATTTTTGTTGAAAGAGGCGGCAAACTCGAACCCATTTCGATGACTTTTGAGAGCGAAGCACATTTAATGCGGATCGTCGACAAGATTGCAGTCGAAATTGATCGTCCGATCAATTTTTCAAATCCTATTTTGGATGCACATCTCAGTGATGGCTCACGGGTTAATGTCGTTTTAAATCCCATTGCAAAAGATGGTCCCGTCATGACAATCCGAAAATTCAGTGAGCACTTTACCGACTTATCGGCGTTAGTCGAAGTCGGTATGATGAACCAAGAAGTGGCAGACTTTCTCTCAATGCTGATCACGGCACGTTATAACTTTTTTATCAGCGGCGGAACTGGCACCGGTAAAACGACCTTGCTAAACTGCCTCAGCAGCTGTATCCCGCGTGATGAACGACTGATTACCATAGAAGATGCCAGGGAACTCAATCTCAGATACCATCAAAATCTTATTTCGCTTGAAACGCGTTCGCAGGGCAACGCTTCGCAGACCATCAGCGTCGCCGACCTCATTAAGACAGCACTTCGTATGCGGCCCAATCGCATCATTGTCGGAGAGGTTAGGGGAGAAGAAGTCAACGATATGCTGCAAGCGATGAATACGGGGCATGATGGTTCGATGTCCACTGGCCACGGCAACAGTCCTGAAGACATGCTGATGCGCCTTGAGAGCATTGCCAGCCATCACGGCAATCTCTCCGATACACTCATTCGAAAACAGATTGTTTCAGCCATTGATTTTATTGTACATATCGAACGTCTGGCAAATGGCAACCGCTTTATTGCACAGATCGCCGAAATTCGAAAAGACCTTGATCATTATCAGCTCATTAAGCATTTTGATTATGATGCGTCACACGATGTCTTACAACCAATATCAGCATCAGAGATGGCAAAAAATATCGCCAATAGGAGAAAATTAATTCGCTATGAAATGGCTTCCGTCAAAAAAGAAGAGCAATGATCCGCCGGAAAAGAAAAAAAAGGATCGTTCAGAAGTTCAGCTTAAAAAAGTCAATATTGAGGCGCTTGATCTATCCGCACTTATTTATGATCTTGCATTTTTCATCAGTGGTATTGCTGTCTTTTATCATACCCTTTGGTGCATTCCCATCGGCATCGTTATCATCTTTTTAAAGTTAAGGCTGTTGCACGCCTTTAAAAAGTCAAACGAGTTGCTGTACTTAGAATCCTTTATCGACTTTCTTAATCATTTAAACAGCCAGTTGTCTGTCGGTATGACCTTCGAAAAGGCACTTTTAAGCCTTGAGAACAGCAGAAATGCTGGTAAATTGACTCATCTCATGCATACGGTAAAATTAGGCGCTACTGCCGAACGCCTTTATCAATCAATGCGTGAAACATTTCCCATTGAAGACTGCAGCCAATACTGTGATTTATTGTTGACAGGGCGACAACTTGGCGTCGATCCAGCATTTATAACCGGAAAGACACTAGAAATCATTTCTTACAAACAGCAAATCGTCAGTGAAATTCAACGTATTCTCTACCAGAAAAAGATGGAGCAGATGATTTTGGTCTTTGCACCGGTCGCTATTGTCGTCTTTGTTTCCAGCCTTTCACCTGACTATTTAAGCGTGTTGTACGAAACAGAAATAGGTCGACTTATTATGACATTTGCGCTGTCGCTCATCATTTTAATGAAGGTCATTGCTGAACGCATCGTTAAAATTGAGATTTAAGAAAATCGCCTTATTTATAAGGAGGAAGCATAGTGAAAAGTCTTTCAAAAAGAAAACTGCAGACGAAATTGGACGACGCTAATCAACGTCTTGATCAATTTCTAATTGAAAAGCATTTGAAGAAAAAACCGATTTCGCCTTTTGTCACTGTCTTACCGCAGTTTCTTCAAGAACTCGTCCTCAATTTAAACTGCGGCGTCACCTTGGAGACAGCTATCAAGGCCATCATTGGCGCGCACGAGGATTCAGAAGCTTTTGAACCGCTTATCACAAAATACAAAAGCCGTCAAAACGGCTTAGCGGCCTTTAACGAAATGGCTTCAGATGCCGACCATCAAATTATTTGGCGCGTGGCGCAAATGCTCAATCAATTTCATATCACCGGCAGTCAAATGACGGTGCAGTCCCTTGACTATCTCTACAAAGAGCTCTGGCAATTTCGGCATACACAGGCAAAGATGAAATCCGAACGCATTTCGACAATGATGACATTTTTATTGATGCTGTCGTTTATCAGCGTGGTCATCGTCATTGTCGCACCAATTTTATTGACTCTTGGCTAAGGCCCTGTCATACAATTATATTAAAATTAATGGAGGTAACTATGAAAACACATATTCAAAATGTGGATATTAAAAGACGTATGTATCAACGTCGATTAATGGAATCATTCATGCGGATTAGATCAGATGACCGAGGTGTTGGAACGATTGAGATCGTCATTATCCTTGCCGTTCTCGTCGGTTTGGCACTGCTTTTTAGAAATTTCGCTAAAAAAATATTTGATGGGTATGTAACTACTATTGACACTGATGCTACAAAAATCTTTTAAGTAAATTGTTAGGAAACTTTTTATGTATCAAGATATGATCTATCTAAAAGAACCCATCATCCCCTTCGAATACGAAATGATTTGTCATTCCGATGCGCTGAATCTCATAAAACTCGATTACAACGCGGGCATGAATCAATTAGAGCTTAATGATGGCGGTATGCCTTCACTTGATGTGATACTGAATACAGAAAAAGTAACCATGGCAAGCATCGTTGAGCTCTTTCGGTCATTAGAACAGACGACTATACAATTACCGGATTATTTATTGAATCCGAATGCACTGTGTTTGCACCCACAGTGCATTTTTTGGAATGAAACCGTTAATACCTGGTACTTTTGCTACATCCCATGTGAAACCTTGCCATCAGCTTATTTTCCGATCTCACTACCGAATCGGCGTTTGCTTTTGAAATACATCCTTTTTCACGATCACCAACGGCTCTTTCGCGAAATTGACTCGTCATTATTGAACACATTCTTGAATAATACTGACTTGTCACCATTTCAATGGCTTACATCAACACAGCCCGTACCTCAGGGAATAGACAACACACATGAGACTGGCAATGACAAGGGGCGCTTTAAGCAATTTTTTTCCCGTGATTCATCCAAACAAAAGCCAAAGCAAAAACAAGTACAGAAACCAAAACCAAAGCCAAAACAAAACCTAAAGCAAAAATCGGTGTCAAAGCAAAAACAACAAAAAACAGCTGCAAACCGTGCTGCCAATAAAACAACCGTTTTTTCGAATTCCCTGAAAGAAACACAAGCGGTTATTAAGCGGGCTTATCTCGTCGCAATGATCACGCAGGAACGCATCGCGCTCTATTATGATGACAATACCATTGGAAGAGGTGAGAATAATCATATTGCCATCAATGATGCGACCGTAAGCACACGCCATGCTACCATTACAAAGCGTGATTCAAACTATTTTGTGCTCGACCATCATTCAAAAAACGGCACTTTTGTCGACCACAAACGCATCAAAGCGCTTACCCCCTTAAAAAACGGGCAATCTTTGAGGATTGGTGAGAAAGAATTCATTTTTATATGCTGATTTCTATGTTAGAATTGAACTATGCTTAGGGTATCGAAAGTTAAGTATTCTCTTTTGGTTATTAATGATGGAAAATCAATCAATGATCAGATACGCTGGAAGCATGCTAAAATAAGCAAATGAAGGAGTTCGACATGGAACAGGATATTAAATCGATATTGTATTCTCAGGAAGCCCTGAATACCTGCGTCAAATCCTTGGCGGCACGGATTTCAGAAGATTATCAAGGTAAAGACATTTTGCTGGTCGGCGTATTAAAAGGCGCCAACATCTTTATGTGCGATCTCATGCGTGAGATTAATTTACCACTAGAGATTGACTTTATCGCAGCTTCAAGTTATGGTAGTTCGACAAAGAGTTCCGGCGTCGTAAAAATCTTGAAAGATCTTGACTACAGTATCGAAGGTCGCGATGTCATTATCGTGGAAGATATCATCGATACAGGCCTCACACTTAATTATCTCATTGAAAACTTCAAATCCAGAGGCCCGAGAAGCCTTGAAATATGTACGTTGTTAGATAAACCCGAAAGACGAATAGCACCGCTTAAAGTCAAATACCGCGGTTTTCAAATCCCAGACGAGTTTATCGTAGGCTATGGCATTGATTTTGCAGAAAAATATCGTAATCTGCCTTACATCGCAACGCTAAAAGAATGTGTTTATTCAAAATAATTGTGGTCTTTTTATAAAAAAAGCGTTTTCATTTGACGGTTTCACGGGTATTAGATATGATGGCAGTGAAGTCCATTTAGATCAAACGAAGAGGTGAGTGAAATGAATTTATCGCAATATATTGATCATACGCTTTTAAAGCCTGAGGCAACAAAAGCCGATGTTTTAAAAATTTGCCGTGAAGCCGTTGAGTACAACTTTTATTCTGTCTGTGTCAATGCAGGTCACGTAAAGACCGTTTCCGAAGCCGTTGCAGACACTGATGTTAAAGTTACCGCTGTCGTCGGATTTCCACTGGGGGCGACAACCTCTGTAACAAAAGCATTTGAAGCAAATGAAGCGATTGAAAACGGCGCTGATGAAATTGATATGGTGCTCAATATTGGTGCACTTAAAGCAATGGATTACGATTTGGTTAAAGCAGATATTGAGGCAGTCGTCAAAGCCATTGATAAACGCGCCGTGTTAAAGGTAATCATTGAAACCTGTCTTTTAACCGCTGTCGAAAAAATCAAGGCTTGTGAACTTTCCGTTGAGGCAGGAGCAGATTTTGTCAAAACGTCCACAGGTTTTAATTCAGGCGGTGCAACAGCAGAAGATATTCAGCTCATGCGTAAGACAGTTGGTCCAGATATTGGCGTTAAAGCTTCCGGCGGTATCCGTGATTATCAGACTGCAATGATTATGATCGAAGCAGGGGCGACGCGTATTGGTGCTTCGCAGTCAATTGCGATTGTGACCCAAGGCGAAGCAGATCAAAACGCTTATTAATAATCATGCTAATGGCGATCAATACTTTTCCTTAAAGCCATAAAGTTGCGAAAATAACCTGCGTCTGCGCATTTAATAAGCGCACCCGCAGGTTTTTATTTTCTGATCAATTATATCTACAGCTATGTATTCTATAGGTATTCTGAACTAAACAATATTTGCATATGATGCAATGTCTTGATGATATGCTACAATAATGAATATCACTAATTGCAAAGCATTTTTCTTGTCGTCGAACCGATTATTTTGATAATAGATGTTTTGGTTAACATAATATATTTATGTCTACCGGTTGACTTATACATTTAATTTATCTTAAACAAAACTTATGGTATATTTATTATAGAGTATCTTTAACAAACAAATCACTTATAAAGCTGATTTATTTCTATACTAAATCTAAAATCGATAGATAATCTAAATCTGATCCATATGCGATCCAAACTTTCGGGGGCGACATGAACTTTAAAGACTGGAATATTATTCATTTTTCAAAACTCGTGCTAATCGGCACGACCATTGTATTGTTTTTAACGCGGACACCGATTTGGGATATCCTCTTTAAGGGCATTACACCACTTCTATATGCGTTTATCATTACGTATATTTTAGATTACCTCGTTCGATACATTGAAAAACATACGCGATTAAATCGAACACTCTCCATATTGTTGACCTTTATTATTTTTATATCACTCATCACACTCGTAGGTGCTCTCATTATCCCGCGGATCGTCAGTGCCGTTAATACGATCATTATCGCGCTCGGCAATATGGATATTGACTTGAATCAGATTTTCCGGCAGGACTTTAACAATATTTACCTCAATGAAATTCAGCAGAGTATTATCAACACCGTGACGCCAATGGTACAAAAAATAACCAATGCCACTGGTAATTTCGTCTTGTTGATAGTGAATAAAATTCAGCAGATTACATCAGGCCTTATCAGTTTTATCGTCTCATTGATCATCTCAATTTACATGCTTGCCGATAAGACGGATTTAGTCGCTCGTATCAAACGCTTTATTTATGCTAACTTTAACGATCAGCAGGCATCTGTTATCTTTGATGTGTCATACAAAGCGCATCGAATTTTCAAAGCGTTTGTTATTGGCAAACTCATTGACAGCCTCATCATCGGCTGCTTATCCTTTGTTATTTTTACCATTTTCCATTTCGAATTCGCTTTACTCATTGCCTTTATTATTGGCCTGACTAACATGATCCCATATTTTGGTCCATTCCTAGGGGCTGTACCGGCATCCATCATCACTTATATCGCTGCACCGGATCAGCCAATTTTAGTCGTGTGGATGCTCATTGCTATTCTCGTCATCCAGCAATTGGACGGGTGGGTAATCGGGCCTTATATACTAGGCGATTCGGTTGGCGTCAGCGCTTTCTGGATTATCGTCGCCGTTACAGTAGGAGGCGCAACATTTGGCGTTGTCGGTATGTTTATGGGGGTTCCAACACTCGTTTTAATCAAGACAATTATTGAAGACAACATACAGCATAAACTGCATAAGAAGGGATACGATGGTCTGGAGAGCAAAAATATACGTGCCTATCGCAAATCCAAATCATCTTCAAAAGAATAATACAGATCATTTTACAATATGCTGAGGGGAGCCATAGGAAAAAAACATTATGAAATTCTTAGTCGTCGATATTAACACAACAACCTCATACCGTATTAAAAAGCTCGTCAATGATAATATCGATATCATTGTCGCCACTAATTCATTTGAAGCTATTAACCGCCTGACTAATCATATTGATATTGACCTCGTCATTATTGATGTTAAGCTGGGTGCTGAGGATGGATATGAGTTAATCGACCGCATAAAAATGCTTTACCCAGATATAATGGTCTTAGTGCTTACCGGCCTCAATACGCGTAAATCTTTTGTTCAGGCTTTAAAAGTAGGTGCTTCTGATTACGTTTTAAAACCCTTTGATGATGATTATCTCAGACAAAAACTTAGTGGTCATATTGAGCATTTTGTCAAGTCAAAAGATATTCCGGATTATTCACCTAACCAGATTGACCAAGCAGTATTTCATGCAGTAAAAAAAGCAGTTCAAGAGAATTACGAACTGTTAATTGGTCTGATGGTCATTTATCATAAAAATCCCAAAAGCAACCGCAGCACAAACTTCAAAGACTTAGCAATTTTACGCACCTTAACCATGGAAGTTACCAAATTGCTAAAAGATGACGATGGTATCTTTCATCTCGGCAATAACGGCATTGTCATTATCCTGCCGAAGCGCGGCTTAAAAGATAAAGAACAAACTAAAACTCAGTTTGTCAATGTGCTCGACGATTTTATCAAAACCAATGAAATTGACGATACTTTTGTTGCAGGGGCGTTTATCAGCCTACCAAACGAAATTAATCCAAAGAAAAATGCGCTTACAGTCCTGGCAAAAGAAGTCGAAAAACTCATTTAACAGTGCGATGCAATAAATAGTTGATTATTTTTCTGTTTGGGATTATGATTAATCTATGCCTTTTGTAGCACTTTATCTACAACAGATTACAAAAATGAAACATTTTACAAAAAAGTGCGCTGATTGGCGTCTTTTTTAATATAGAAGAGCGCTAAAATAAGGTAGCAATAAAGTATATTAACGCAAAAACGTGCCATTATTTACAAATTAATGTTAATATTTAACACTTTTTTTATGAACATGCCCTTATAATATAGGTAGGCAACAATCCATTAAGTGAACATCATGCACATGCATTTTTAAATAGTCAACTGGTAAAAGAAATGCGGTAAAAGGAGGCTCAATGTATTTTTATTATATATTCCGCAACTCATGATAAATGATTAATGATTTTTCATTACGGAAATCTTTGTAATTGGGAAACATGATTTCAGAAGATTTATGATTTTATAGTTTTATAGTTTTATAGTTTTATAGTTTTATGGTTTTATGGTTTTATGGTTTTATGGTTTTATGGTTTTACAATTTAGGTATATACGATATTATGTTATTATTTTACGCTATTAAGAGGTGTCTAAAACTTTATGAAACAGTTAAGTGTTGGGTTGGATGTCGGTTCAACAACCGTCAAAATTATTGTCTTGGACGAACAGGAAAATATCGTCTATAAAGACTACAGAAGACATTTTTCTGATGTTAAAAATACAGTAAGCGCACTATTTGAAGATTCAAAAAGTGTCCTAAGTGAAGCAAAAGTTAAACTCATGGTAACGGGTTCAGCAGGTTTAAGTCTGGCGGAAAGCCTAGGCGTGACCTTTATTCAAGAAGTTGTCGCCTGTACAAAAGCAGTTAAAAGGCTGGCGCCTCAAACCGATGTCGCTATTGAACTAGGCGGTGAAGATGCTAAGATCATGTACTTTGGCAATACGGTTGAGCAACGTATGAACGGCACTTGTGCCGGCGGCACCGGCTCTTTTATCGACCAAATGTCTTCGTTATTAAAAACAGACGCTCAAGGTCTTAATAACCTTGCCATGCACTATAAAGATGTCTATCCGATTGCATCAAGATGCGGCGTCTTTGCGAAAACGGATGTTCAGCCACTGCTGAATGAAGGTGCTATGAAGGAAGATATTGCGGCCAGTGTCTTACAAGCCGTCGTTAATCAAACCATCAGCGGCCTTGCGTGCGGTAAGCCCATTCGAGGAAAAGTCGCCTTTTTAGGTGGCCCATTATCATTTTTATCTGAACTCAAAAAAAGATTTGAAATAACACTCAATCTGGACGAACAGCATGTGGTGCCAATTGAAAATCCTCAGTATTTTGTAGCACTTGGCGCAGCGATCGCTTCTAAAGAAGTTGAACAAACAGATGTCAGTTGCATTTATGATCGTATGTCTTCCATTTACTGCGAAGTCCCAGGTGATCACGGCACCATCAAGCCGCTCTTTGAATCAGAAGCGGACTATGAGGCCTTTTTAGTGCGTCATCAAGCGCATACCGTTGAAAAAATAACGCTTGATTCTGTCCGAGGACCACTTTATTTGGGCATTGATGCCGGTTCGACGACGACAAAAATAGCACTTGTCAACGCCGATCGGAAATTATGCTACAGCTTCTATGCATCCAATGAAGGCAAACCGCTGGCAACGACTATTAATGCTTTAAAAGCACTTTTTCCTCAATTGCCAAAAGATGCTTTTATCGCATACGCCACAGTAACAGGCTATGGTGAAAACCTTATCAAAGCAGCGCTTAAACTTGATTATGGCGAAATTGAAACGGTTGCCCATTATAAAGCCGCAGAGCATTTTTGCCCGGATGTCGATTTTATTTTAGACATCGGCGGTCAGGACATGAAGAGCCTTCAAATCCATGACGGCGTTATCGATTCGATTATGCTCAATGAAGCCTGTTCTTCCGGCTGTGGTTCCTTTATTGAAACTTTCGCAAAATCAGTTAATCTGCCGGTTGAAGAATTTGCTGTCAAAGGTCTTTTTTCAAAGAAGCCCGTTGATTTGGGAACGCGCTGCACAGTCTTTATGAATTCTCGCGTCAAACAATCGCAAAAAGAGGGGGCAACGGTCTCTGATATTTCAGCTGGCATTTCAACTTCTGTTATTAAAAATGCTCTTTTTAAGGTTATCCGTATGCGTACACCGGAAGATCTAGGTGAACGCATCGTCGTACAAGGCGGAACTTTTTATAATAATGCGGTTCTACGCGCCTTCGAACAAATATCGGGCAGAGAAGTAATTCGTCCTGATATCGCTGGTATTATGGGCGCTTTTGGCTGTGCGCTCATTTCGAAAGACAGAGCAGAAGAAGGTTATGTCAGTACAATGCTGGATGTTGACACATTAAACCAATTTTCGGCCAAAACAACTTCCAGACGATGTGGTCTCTGCGGCAATAATTGCCATCTCACCATTAACACATTTTCAGATGGCCGTGAATTCATTGTCGGCAATCGCTGTGATCGCGGTGCCGGCATCGAAACTGTTAAAGAAGCATTGCCGAACCTCTATAAATATAAACTTAAACGTGTTTTCGACTACCGACCGCTCAAAAAGGACGAAGCCAAACGCGGCGTTATCGGCATTCCACGCGTTTTAAACATCTATGAAGATTATCCATTCTGGCATACCTTTTTTACAGACTTGGGTTTCAGAGTAGAACTTTCTAAACACTCTTCTAAAATGATTTATGAAATGGGCATGGAAACCATTCCTTCGGAAAGCGTTTGCTATCCGGCAAAATTGGTGCACGGTCACATTGAAGACCTTATCCTTCGAAAAGTCGATAAGATTTTCTATCCGAGTATCCCATACAATCGAACGGAAGATCCAAAAGCAGGGAATCATTATAACTGTCCCGTTGTGACATCATACCCTGAAACCATCAATGCCAATGTGGATCACGTTAAAAACAGCGATGTTCATTTTTACCATCCGTTCTTGCCGCTAGATCATCCAGAGCGCATGAAAAAACGCCTTGTCGAGGAAATTCGCAAATGGGGCATTGATGATGAAGAAATTCTTAATGCTGCTGAACACGCATACCGTGAGCACGATCAATATCGTGAAGACATACAAAAAAAAGGGGAAGAAACACTTGCCTATATGGCAGAAAACGGCTTGAGAGGCATCGTGCTCGCCGGCAGACCTTACCATATAGACCCAGAGATTAATCACGGCATTCCTGACTTAATTGAATCCTTTGGCTTTGCCGTTCTGTCAGAAGACGCCATTTCACATCTCGACGTGATCGAAAGACCGTTGCGCGTTGTCGATCAGTGGGTTTATCATACGAGACTTTATGCCGCTGCAACCTATGTTGCGAAGCATCCCGCACTTGAACTCGTTCAGCTTAACTCATTCGGTTGTGGACTTGATGCGGTTACAACCGATCAGGTCAAGGAAATACTGGAACAATACGGCAAGATTTACACCACGATAAAAATAGACGAGATCAATAATTTAGGCGCTGTCCGCATTCGGATTAGAAGCCTAATGGCCGCCATTCAGGAACGTGAAAAGCGCGGTTTTGTACCTGAAAGACAAAACGAGCCAAATGAACGCGTTATTTTTACAGAAGAGATGAAAAAGACACATACGATTCTCGTGCCGCAGATGTCGCCGATACATTTTCAATTCGTTCAGGCCGCAATGCGCACAGAGGGCTATAATATGGAAGTGCTGCCATCCGTTGATACATCTGCAATCGATGAAGGTCTGAAATATGTTCACAACGACGCATGCTATCCTTCGATTATCGTTGTCGGACAAATGATGAAAGCGCTTAATTCCGGCAAGTATGATCTCGATCATACATCGCTTATCATTTCCCAAACTGGCGGCGGTTGTCGGGCAACCAACTACATCGCGTTTATTCGTCAAGCGCTTAAAAGTGCCAATATGGCGCATATTCCGGTGATCAGCCTCAATGCAGTGGGGCTCGAGGGCAATCCAGGGTTTAAATTAACACGCAAATCACTGGAACGCATGGTACAAGCAATGCTCTATGGCGATCTCCTTATGCGCGTTCTTTATAAAACGCGCCCTTATGAAGTTACAGAAGGAGCAGCTAACGCCCTTTATGATAAATGGGTCGACCGCATCAACAACAGCTTTGAAAAGGGCAGACGTGCTGATTTCAAACAGATCGTCAATGATGTCGTCAATGATTTCGATAAGATTCCGCTCAAAGCCATTGAAAAACCAAAAGTTGGGCTCGTCGGAGAGATACTGGTTAAGTTTCATCCGACAGCCAATAACAATATTGTCGACTTGCTGGAAAAAGAAGGTGCAGAAGCTGTCATGCCGGATTTAGTAGACTTCTTTGCGTATTCTGCTTACAACAGTGTTATCAAACATCAAGTATTGTCGGGATCTATGAAGGCACGCGTCATTAGTGAAGTCGTCATAGCACTTATTGAATATTATCGAAAACCTATGTCGAGAGCACTCGATCGAAGTAACCGATTTAGTTCACCAACTCATATCAAGACGCTTGGCAAACTCGCAGAGCCGCACCTGTCGCTATGCAACCAGACTGGTGAAGGGTGGTTTTTAACCGCAGAGATGATCGAACTCATTCACAGCGGCGTCAACAATATCGTCTGTATGCAGCCATTTGCATGTCTGCCAAATCACATCACTGGCAAGGGCATGATCAAAGAACTTAAGAATAGCTACCCTGGCGCCAATATCGTCGCCATTGACTATGACCCAGGCGCCAGTGAAGTCAATCAGCTCAATCGCATTAAGCTCATGCTTTCTGCTGCTTATGACAATTTAAACGTCGTCAATAAGTAAATATCACCCAATTATTTATGGTAATTTACTTGTAAAATGATGACAAAAAAGCTTAGGCCCGTTATGTGCCTAAGCTTTTTTATGGTAAAATGGAGTAGGGTGAACAGCCTACTAATTCATCAACTTGGAGGTTAACATTGAGT
The DNA here is from genome assembly GCF_018390735.1 of Fusibacter paucivorans. GTDB lineage: Bacteria > Bacillota > Clostridia > Peptostreptococcales > Acidaminobacteraceae > Fusibacter > Fusibacter paucivorans. The sequence continues at coordinate 1,125 of NZ_JAHBCL010000034.1, read as the reverse complement.
ACACACATCAACGCAAAACTTGGAGACATCGCCGATATCGTCCTTTTGCCGGGTGATCCCATGCGCGCCAAATACATTGCCGAGACATTTTTAGAAAAACCTCAGTGCTACAATACCGTAAGAGGGATGTTCGGCTATACCGGAACTTATAATGGCGTACGCATATCCGTACAGGGAACTGGTATGGGAATGCCGTCGCTGTCGATTTACGTCAATGAACTCTTGCGATTTTATGATGTTAAAACGCTGATCCGCGTCGGTTCATGTGGTGCGATGCAGCCTGAGGTTAAAATAAGAGATATTATACTGGCACAAGCAGCATGTACGACATCCAACATGAATAATCGCAGATTTCCAAATACCAGTTTTGCACCGATTGCCACTTTTGATCTGCTCTATCGTACCTATCAAGAGGGTACGGCAAAAGGTTATCCGATCCATGTTGGCAATATTTTGTCAGAAGACAGTTTTTATGATGATGCCAACAGCAACCGCAACCAGCAGTTTATTGATTATGGCATTTTAGCCGTTGAAATGGAAGCGGCAGAACTCTACACGCTCGCCGCAAAGTATCATGCCGATGCACTCTGTGTCCTTACGGTCAGTGATTCATTGGTAACATCAGAAGAGACATCCGCAGAAGAACGCGAAAAGACTTTTAATGAAATGATCACACTCGTTTTGGATACTGTATCTGCATCAGAAATAGCTTAGAAGTATTTAAAAAGCGCTTTGAACACCTTTTTAAAGCCTTTGAAATATTTTAAGCCTTTAGAGAATTAAATTTATTCGTCTTAGATAATTTGAAGGTCTTAGGATAATTTGAAGGCCTTAAGATAATTTGAAGGCTCTAGAATAATTTATAGGCCTTAGAAAATCTTTTGATAATCTGCAAGTGACAATTGCATAAACCAACCTTAGTAACAGAAACTAACCTTAATAAATTAAAAGCCCGGCATTACTGCCGGGTTTTATTATATATTATAATGATCTGATATTCAGTGTTGTTTCTGATTTCTAGTTCTGTCATTGCCTAGCTCATAACTCTTGCCGTAGCTAGCTCGCTTATCTTGCCTCAAAAAATGCGTGTAGTGGCTGCAGTGTTACTGCAGCCCAATAATCATG
>NZ_JAHBCL010000033.1 GCF_018390735.1 Fusibacter paucivorans | reverse complement strand
TGCCTGGTGATAACGTTGAAATGGACATTGAGCTTATTTCACCAATCGCGATAGAAGAGGGCTTAAGATTTTCAATTCGTGAAGGCGGCAGAACTGTTGGCGCTGGTTCCGTTATCAAAATTACTGAATAATTAAAACCATTGAGGTTAATTGTTACAGTATAAATTTAAGAATAGCAGGACGTCTTTTGACGTCCTGTTTCTTATGAAAAAAGTTTGATTTCATGAAAATAATCCCTTGCATATTGTAAGGGGCTATTATATAATGTATTGGTGCACTAATGCGATGACGTGGAAAGTTACTTAGCTGTGAGAGAATTTCCACTGAGAATTGTCCGCACAAGATGTGGGCGACGAGTTTTTGCGTCCGTCAAACTATGAAACACACGGCGTAGTGGACGACATGCTCGGTCGTATGATCGCAGTCAACGTACGATAAAAAAAGGAGGTTAGACAAATGGCTAACAAGCAAAAAATTAGAATCAGATTAAAGTCTTTTGATCACAAAATTCTAGACAATACTGCAACAAAGATTGTTGAAGCAGCTAAATTGACAGGTGCCGATGTTGCAGGTCCGATTCCACTTCCTACTAAAAAGGAAGTTGTTACGATCTTAAGAGCGGTACACAAGTACAAAGACTCGAGAGAGCAATTTGAAATCAGAACACACAAACGTTTAATTGACATCCTTAACCCAGGTCAAAAAACGGTTGATGCGTTGATGAAGCTTGAACTCCCTGCTGGTGTAGATGTAGAAATCAAGCTCTAAGAACAGAAAACTAAGATTTCGGTTTAAATAGATAAACCTGATTTTTTAGGATGATTACGTAGGTAATCCGCTGTAAGAATATTAGGAGGTGCAAAGGCATGATCGGAATTATCGGTAAAAAAATCGGTATGACCCAAGTATTTAACGAAGCTGGTATCGTAACGCCGGTTACAGTTGTTGAAGTAGCGCCAATGATCGTTACACAAATTAAAACAATTGAAACTGACGGCTACAATGCAATCCAAGTTGCAACTGGCGAAGTAAAAGAAAAGCACGTCAACAAGCCTGTTAAAGGTCACTTTGACAAAGCTGGTGTTGCGTACAAGAAAACACTTAAAGAGTTTAGAGTTGAAAATCCTTCAGAATTTACAATTGGCCAAGAAATTACAGCTGATATTTTGTCAGAAGGACAAAAAATTGATGTAATTGGCACGTCAAAAGGTAAAGGAACTGCTGGTACAATCAAACGTTACAACAACTCCAGAGGACCAGAAACACATGGTTCTAAATATCATAGAGGCGCTGGTTCACTCGGTGGTGCTTCATATCCTGCACGCGTCATTAAAGGGATGCAAATGGCAGGTAAAATGGGTAATGAGCAAGTGACGGTACTTAACCTGGAAGTCGTTCGAGTTGACCTCGAAAGAAGCTTCATATTAGTAAAGGGTGCAGTGCCAGGTCCTAAAGGTGGCCAAATCGTAATTAGAGAAGCCGTTAAGGCGACAAACTAATAGCGGACGAAAGGAGGAAGCACAGTGCCTAAATTAGAAGTATTGAACGTTTCGGGACAAAAAGTCAGTGAAATAGAATTAAATGAAAGCATTTTTGGCATCGAGCCAAATGTACCGGTTATGCACGAAGTTGTTAAAAATTATTTAGCAAACCAGCGTCAAGGTACACAATCAGCTAAAACGAGATCCGAAGTTAGAGGCGGTGGTAGAAAACCGTTTCGTCAAAAGGGAACTGGTAACGCAAGACAAGGTTCCATCAGAGCGCCTCATTATGTAGGTGGCGGTATCAGCTTTGCGCCAAAACCAAGAAGCTACCGTTATTCTCTGCCTAAAAAAGTTAAGAGATTAGCGTTTAAATCAGCGCTTAGTGCAAAAGTTAGAGACAATGAAATCATCGTATTGGATGAACTTGCATTAGATACACCAAAGACAAAAGATATGATTAAAATCTTAACCAACATCAATGTCTACGGCAAGAAAACAATTGTTGTTACAGGTGATAAAAACGAGAATGTCGTCATTGCATCTGGCAATATCAAAGGTGTGAGTACTTCTTTTGTTGGTGAAGTCAATGTTTATGAACTCTTAAACCATGACTATTGCATTATGACAAAAAATGCAATTGAGAAATTAGAGGAGGTATACGCGTAATGAAAACCTCTTATGATATTATTATCAAACCGATCGTTACGGAAAACTCAATGATGCAGTCTGCGGACAAAAAGTACACTTTCGAAGTGCACAAGGACGCAAACAAATCACAAATTAAAACAGCTATTGAAGAAATCTTTGGCGTAAAAGTTGAAAAAGTAAACACTTTAAATGTCAAAGGCAAACTTAAAAGAATGGGTAGAACTTCTGGCTATACGAGAAGCTGGAAAAAAGCTGTCGTTAAATTAACGGCGGACAGCAAAACTATCGAATTCTTTGAAGGTATGTAATTAAAAACTCGAAGGAGGTAAGATCATGGGTATCAGAGGCTATAAACCGACTTCACCTGCTCTCAGACAAATGACAGTGTCTACTTTTGAAGAAGTTACCAAGAAACAGCCAGAGAAGTCGTTAGTCGTTACTATAAAGAAAAATTCTGGTCGAAACAACCAAGGTAGAATCACTGTACGTCATAGAGGTGGCGGTGCTACAAAAAAATATAGAATCATCGACTTCAAACGTTTGAAGGACGATGTACCGGCAAAAGTTGTTGCCGTAGAATACGATCCAAACAGATCGGCGAACATCGCACTTTTGGCATATGCTGATGGTGAGAAGAGATACATTCTTCATCCAAATGGCTTAAAAGTCGGTGATGTGGTCACATCTGGCACACAAGTCGATATTAAAGTAGGCAATGCAATGCCGCTTATGAATATGCCGGTTGGTACAATTGTACACAACATTGAAATGAAGCCAGGCAAAGGTGCTCAGCTTGTAAGATCTGCTGGTAACTCGGCGCAGCTCATGGCAAAAGAAGGTAAACATGCGCTTCTTAGATTGCCATCAGGCGAAACGAGACTCGTCAGAAAAGAGTGCCGTGCCACTGTAGGTCAAGTTGGCAATATTGATCACGAAAACATTACAATTGGTAAAGCTGGCCGTAAACGCCATATGGGTATCCGACCAACTGTCAGAGGCTCGGTTATGAACCCTAACGATCACCCTCATGGTGGTGGTGAAGGTCGTTCGCCAGTAGGTCGTCCAAGTCCAATGACACCTTGGGGCAAACCTGCACTTGGTTACAAAACAAGAAAGAAAAATAAACATTCTGATAAGTATATTGTTTCTAAGAGAAAGAAATAATAAGTTCTGAGATTTGGAAGGAGGACAATTAAATGGGAAGATCTCTTAAAAAAGGGCCTTTCGTCCACGAAGGACTATTGAAAAAAATTGAAGAGATGAATGCCAACAATGAAAAGAAAGTCATTAAAGTTTGGTCAAGATCATCTACAATATTCCCTCAAATGGTTGGTCATACGATCGCCGTTCACGATGGTAGAAAACATGTTCCTGTCTATATTACAGAAGACATGATCGGTCATAAACTAGGAGAATTTTCGCCGACGAGAACTTTTAGAGGTCACGCAGGCGATAAGAAGAGCAAGTAATTCGATTAATCAATCCGAAAGGAGGCGCTGAGAATGCAAGCGAAAGCGGAAGCTAAACACATGCGAATCTCACCAAGAAAGATGAAGCCGATAGCTGATTTGGTAAGAGGTAAAAACGTCAAAGAAGCGCAGGCAATATTAAAATTCACACCGAGAAAAGGTGCAGAAATATTTCTTAAAGTTTTGAACTCAGCTGTAGCAAATGCTGAAAATAACCATCACCTTGATGTAGAGAGCCTTTACGTAAAAGAGATTTACGCAAACCAAGGCCCTACAATGAAAAGATGGAATGCCGGTTCCATGGGGAGAGCAAACCCTGTGCTAAAAAGATCAAGCCATGTTGGCGTAGTCGTAGCTGAGAGAGAGTAAAGGAGGGTGCACTGAATGGGTCAAAAAGTTAGCCCACACGGACTCAGAGTTGGAGTAATCAAAGATTGGGACTCGAAGTGGTATGCAAATAAGAAAAATTTCTCTGATTTATTGATTGAAGATCATGACATTAGAAAATATGTTAAGAAAAGACTTTTTACAGCAGGCATCTCAAGAATTTACATTGACAGAGCTGCAAATGACAGAGTACACATCAATATCTTCACTGCTAAACCAGGTATGGTTGTTGGTAAAGGCGGCGAAAATATCAAAGTATTAAGAGAAGAACTTGAAAAAATGACAAAAAAGTCCATTCAATTGGATATTTCTGAAGTCGACAATATTGATTTAGACGCACAACTCGTTGCCGAAAACGTTGCATTTTCATTAGAACGCAGAATTTCATTCCGTAGAGCCATGAAACAAGTCATTGGCCGCACGATGAAATCTGGTGCCGAAGGGATTAAAGTGCAAACTTCAGGTCGTTTGGGCGGTGCCGAAATGGCGAGAACAGAAGGCTATTCAGAAGGTAATGTGCCACTTTCTACACTCAGAGCTGATATTGATTACGGTTTTGCAGAAGCAGATACAACATACGGCAAAATCGGCGTGAAAGTCTGGATCAATAAAGGCGAAGTATTGCCAAGTGTCAGTGAAGAAACGAGACTTAAAAGAAAAGAAGCTCGTAAAGCGCCAGAAAAGAGACCTTCAAGAAATAAAAGAAATGGTCAAGGCAATAACCGAGGCCCTAGAAGACCTAGAAATGCGAACAATCAATAAGAGTTTTGTGAAAGGAGGCAATTACGATGTTAATGCCTAAAAGAGTAAAACGCCGTAGAGTTCACAGAGGTAGAATGAGTGGTACAGCTCAAAAGGGTAATACCGTGACTTACGGAGATTACGGTTTAGTTGCTTTGGAACCGGCGTGGATTACTGCAAATCAAATTGAAGCAGCCAGGATTGCTATTAATAGAAGAATCAAAAGGGGCGGTAAAGTTTGGATTAAGATTTTCCCGCACAAACCTGTTACACAAAAACCTGCTGAAACACGTATGGGTGCTGGTAAAGGTTCACCTGAGTACTGGGTAGCCGTTGTAAAGCCAGGCAGAGTTATGTTTGAACTTTCAGGGGTTGATGAAGAGCTTGCAAGAGAAGCAATCAGGCTTGCAGCGAATAAGTTGCCAATCAAATGTAAATTTGTCAAGAAAGAAGACACTATCGAAAAGGGTGGTGAATAAGTTGAAAGCAAATAAGATGCAAGAAATGACATCTCAAGAACTGAACGAAAAAGTGGTTGAACTTAAGAATGAGCTCTTCAACTTAAGATTTCAATTAGCGACAGGGCAGTTAGATAACCCAATGAAAATTAAAGCGGTTAAGAAAGACATCGCACGTTGTAAAACGATCTTAAGAGATAAAGAGATCAAGGCATAAGCGGAGGAGGTTACGCTGTGGAAAGAGGCAATAGAAAGGTAAGAGTAGGCTTCGTCACTAGCGACAAGATGGACAAAACTATCGTCGTTAAAGTTGAAGACTTCGTACGTCATCCACTTTATGGAAAGCGCGTTAAACGTACAAAGAAATTTAAAGCACATGATGAAAACAACACATGTGGTATTGGTGATAGAGTAAGAATTATGGAAACTAGACCACTTAGTAGAGACAAGAGATGGAGACTAGTTGAAATCGTAGAGAAAGCTAAGTAATATTAGCCGAGAGGAGGAAAAAAGCATGATACAAAACGAAACCCGTTTAAAAGTTGCTGACAACTCTGGTGCGAAAGAAATACTTTGTATCCGCGTATTAGGTGGTTCTAAAAGAAAATACGGTAATATCGGAGATGTAATAGTCGCCAGCGTTAAAAATGCAACACCCGGTGGAGTTGTCAAGAAAGGCGATGTCGTTAAAGCGGTTATCGTAAGAAGCAACTATGGGATTAGAAGACCAGATGGCAGCTATTTGAAATTTGATGAAAACGCTGCTGTTATCATAAAAGATGATTTATCTCCAATCGGTACACGTATTTTTGGACCGGTTGCAAGAGAGTTAAGAGACAAGAAGTTCATGAAAATCGTATCTCTAGCTCCAGAAGTTCTCTAAGCTTAGGAGGTGTAGGAATGCATATTAAAAAAGGCGATACAGTAATCGTAATTGCTGGTAAAGATAAAGGTAAAAAAGGAAAAGTACTAAGCGTTGATCCTAAGGCGAACAGAGTCATTGTTGAAAACGTTAATATGGTGACAAAGCATCAAAAGCCATCTGTTAAGGTTCAACAAGGCGGCAGAGTCCATATGGAAGCGCCTGTAAATGCTTCAAATGTTCAGCTCTTTGATGCAAAAGCGAACGCGGGCACAAGAGTCAAAATGAAGACATTGGAAGATGGCAAAAAAGTAAGAGTATCCGTCAAAACAGGCGAGGTAGTGGATTAACATCAGTCTGAAAGGAGGTATAACGCATGGCGAGATTTAAAGATAAATACAAAAATGAAGCAGCAAAAGCTTTAATGGATAAATTCCAATATAAAAATGTAATGCAAATTCCAAAGATCGATAAGATCGTCATCAATATGGGTCTTGGCGACGCTAAAGACAATCCAAAGGCATTAAAAGTGGCCGTTGATGAATTGGCGATTATAGCCGGACAACAACCGGTGATTACAAAAGCAAAAAAATCAGTTGCAAACTTCAAGGTTAGAGCTGGTATGAACGTTGGTGCTAAAGTAACTCTGAGAGGCGATAAAATGTATGAATTTATGGATAGATTCATCACCATTGCGCTTCCAAGGGTAAGAGACTTTAGAGGTGTAAATGCAAATGCATTTGACGGAAGAGGCAACTATACCTTAGGTGTTAAAGAGCAATTGATCTTCCCTGAAATCAACATTGATAAAGTTGAGATCGTAAGAGGCATGGACATCACTTTCGTTACAACTGCTAAAACAGACGAAGAGGCAAGAGAACTGTTAAAATTAATGGGCATGCCATTTAGCAAGTAAGGAGGGATTACAGTGGCTAAAACATCTTTAAAGGTTAAACAATCTCGAAAACAAAAATATTCATCCCGTGAATACAATAGATGTAAAATCTGTGGAAGACCACATGCTTATTTGAGAAAATATGGTATTTGCCGTATTTGCTTTAGAGAATTGGCATACAAAGGTCAAATCCCAGGTGTTAGAAAAGCAAGCTGGTAGGATAACGAAAGGAGGTAATATTCATGGCAATGACAGATCCAATCGCTGATTTATTGACACGTGTTCGCAACGCCAATATGGTGAAACATACAAGTGTAGATGTACCGTCGTCAAATGTTAAGAAGAGAATCGTCGAGATTCTTTTAGGTGAAGGTTATATTAAAGGCTTCGATGTCATCGAAGATGGCAAGCAGGGCATCATTCGAATAGAACTTAAATACGGTGACAGTAAAGAACGTGTCATTACAGGTCTTAAGAGAATATCAAAACCAGGTTTAAGAGTATACGCAAAGAAAACAGATGTACCAAAAGTCCTTGGTGGTTTGGGAGTCGCAATTATCTCTACATCAAACGGCATCATCACTGACAAAGAAGCTAGAAAATTAGGCGTCGGTGGCGAAGTCATCTGTTACATTTGGTAATCATAGAAACTTAGGAGGTGTGACAATGTCAAGAGTAGGTAGATTGCCTATTACAATACCTCAAGGTGTGACTGTAAGCGTTTCTAATACAAATTTAGTAACGGTTAAGGGACCACTGGGAGAGTTGTCAGAGCAAATCGATAAAGACATTAAAGTAGAAATTGATGGAGAGACACTTACCGTGTTGAGACCATCAGATAATAAAAGACACAGAGCGTTACACGGTTTATCCAGAGCGCTTGTCAACAATATGGTCGTCGGCGTTACAAAAGGTTTTGAGAAAAAGCTTCAAATCGTAGGCGTCGGCTACAAAGCTGCAAAGAATGGCAAAAAATTAGAGCTTTCGCTAGGCCATTCGCATCCTGTCGTGATGGAAGATCCAGCTGGCATTACAACTGAAGTGCCAACGCAGACTGAAATCGTCGTCAAAGGGATTGATAAACAGCAAGTCGGCAACTATGCGTCTGTTATCAGAGACTGGAGACGTCCTGAACCTTATAAAGGTAAAGGTGTTCGCTACGTTGATGAATATGTAAGACGTAAAGAAGGTAAGACTGGTAAGAAAAAATAAGAAAGGAGTGGCATTATAAATGGCAAGTAGAGATGCAAGTAGAAAAGCGCGCCATATGAGAGTGCGTAAAAAAATATCTGGAACAGCTGCTAAGCCAAGACTTAACGTCTTTAGATCCAATACAAATGTCTATGCTCAAATCATCGACGATGTAACGGGTACGACGTTAGTTGCTGCTTCTAGCCTTGATAAAGATGTTAAAGAAAAATTCCCGAATGCTGGCAATAAAGCGGCTGCAAAATTTGTCGGCGAATTGGTTGCTAAAAAAGCAATTGAAAAGGGCATTGAAGATGTAGTTTTTGACAGAGGCGGTTACCTCTACCATGGCAGAGTGAAAGAACTTGCTGAGGGCGCTAGAGAAGCTGGCTTAAAATTCTAGATAGGGAGGTATGCAGATGAGTCGTCAATTAATTGATGCGAGTAAGTTAGACCTCAAAGAACAGGTTATTAATATAAATCGCGTTACGAAAGTTGTTAAGGGTGGTAGAAATTTCAGATTTAGCGCACTCGTTGTCGTCGGCGATGAGAACGGCCATGTCGGTATTGGTACCGGTAAAGCTAAAGAGGTGCCTGAAGCCATCTCAAAAGCAATTGAAGATGCGAAAAAAAGATTAATCTTTGTTCCGCGAGTTGGTACGTCAGTACCTCACAACATTGAAGGACGTTTTGGTTCAGGCTCTGTTAGAATTATGACAGCGCTCGAAGGTACTGGTGTCATCGCCGGCGGTCCTGTCCGCGCAGTCTTAGAACTCGCAGGCATCAAAGACGTCAGAGCGAAATCATTAGGCAGCAATAACCCAAGAAACATGGTTAATGCAACGTTGGATGGTCTTAAGAATCTTAAAACTGCTGAAAGTGTAGCAAAATTAAGAGGCAAGACTGTAGAAGAAATTTTAGGTTAGGGGGTATAAACCTTGGCTACAGTGAAAGTAAAACTCGTAAAAAGCACAATCGGCGCATTGCCGAAACATAGAAAAACGATTGAAGCATTAGGCCTCAAAAAAATTGGTCAAGTGGTTGAGAAACAGGATAATCCTCAAATGAGAGGCATGGTTAATCAAGTTTGTCATTTAGTAGAAATCGTAGAGTAATCTTTAAGGAGGTGTGACCATGAGACTTCATGATTTAAGACCGGCTGAAGGTTCTACCAAATCCAAAAAGAGAGTTGGTAGAGGTCCGGGTTCAGGTTTAGGCACAACAGCCGGAAGAGGTATGAATGGCCAAAATTCACGTTCAGGCGGCGGCGTAAGACCGGGCTTTGAAGGTGGTCAAATGCCATTGTTCAGACGTATCCCTAAACGTGGCTTTAATAATGTATTTAAAAAAGAATGGACAATCGTCAATGTCGAAGCACTTAACAGTTTCGAAGACGGTGTAGAAATAACGCCAGAACTCTTGTTAGAATCAGGTATCGTGAGCAAAATTAACTATGGAATTAAAATTTTAGGCGATGGAGAATTGAATAAAAAGCTTACCGTAAAAGCGAATAAGTTCACTCAGTCAGCGATCACGAAAATCGAAGCTGCTGGAGGAAAGGCAGAGGTGATTTAATTGTTTTCGACACTGAGTAACGCTTGGAAAATACCTGATCTGAAAAATCGTATTCTCTATACTTTTCTGATGATTGCAATTTTCAGACTGGGTTCTGCAGTACCTGTTCCCGGCATTAACAGTGAAGCGCTTGCAGCGGCTTTTAGTAATTCCGAGGATGGATTGTTGGGGCTCTTCAACTTAATGAGTGGTGGTAACTTTAAGACATTTACCATCTTTGCGCTCGGGATTAGCCCTTATATCACAGCATCAATCATTTTAAATCTACTGCAAATCGCTTTCCCGTCGCTAGAGGCACTTGCGAGAGAAGGCGAAGTTGGCAGAAAGAAAATCGTTCAGTATACACGTTATCTGACGGTTGCCTTAGCTTTAATTCAAGGTGTTGGATTTAGCTTGGGATATTTCCAGAGATTTTTTACAAACCCTGGTTTGTGGTCAACGGCATTAGCGGTTTTAACCCTTACTGCAGGCACGGCGTTCTTGATGTATCTAGGTGAGAAAATAACTGAAAACGGTATTGGCAATGGTATTTCACTGTTTATCTTTGCAGGGATTATTGCCAGAATACCATCAGCGACTTTTGCAACGATAACCAATCTGAGGATCGGTCAGGTGAATCCGATATCACTCATTATCTTTTGTGTGATTGCCGTGATTATCATCATGGGTGTTATCTTCATACAACAAGGACAGCGTAAGGTACCGGTACAATATGCGAAACGTATGGTTGGGCGTAAAATGTACGGCGGACAAACAACGCATATTCCGTTGAAAGTTAACCAAGCGGGTGTCATCCCAGTTATCTTTGCCATTTCAATTCTTATGTTTCCAATGACCATAGCACAGTTCTTCCCATCAAGCGGATTTGCAATTTTTATTGGGAAATGGTTAAGTTCAACATCTGTTGCATATAACGTACTCTATGCGTTGCTCATTATATTCTTTACTTACTTCTATACGAACATCACGTTTAATCCGATTGATGTTGCGGATAGACTTAAGACGAACGGCGGTTTTATACCCGGCATTAGACCTGGTAGACCAACAGCGGATTTTCTCAGAAAATCACTGAACCGCATTACCATTGTCGGTGCAATATTCCTTGCAGCAATTGCAATATTACCAAACTTTATGGGTGCACTGACAAACACCAACTTCAGTTTTGGTGGGACGTCATTACTGATCGTAGTCTCAGTATCGCTTGAAACGACAAAACAAATTGAAGCACAAATGATGATGAGACATTACGAAGGTTTTCTAAGCTAGGAGGTTGCACCATGAGATTAATCTTACTAGGCCCTCCGGGTGCTGGCAAGGGAACACAAGCAGAATTCATCGTTGAGAAGTATGGTATACCACACATCTCAACGGGGGATATCTTCCGTAAAAATATCAAAGAGGGAACTGAGCTCGGCAATCGTGCAAAAGCCTTTATGGACAAAGGAGAGCTCGTGCCTGATTCGTTGGTCGTCGAACTGGTTGCAGACCGATTAAACCAAGCGGATTGCAAAGCTGGTTTTCTCTTAGATGGTTTTCCAAGAACTGTTTTTCAAGCACAATCGCTTGACGGCATTCTTGAAAGGTTGAAAGTAACACTTAATGCAGTCATCAATATTAATGTCAATCCGAAAGTGCTGGTATCCAGAGCTGTCGGCAGACGCATCTGCAAAAACTGCGGTGCAACCTATCACGTTGAAAACAATAAACCAAAGGTTGACGGCGTTTGTGACAAATGCGGCGGCGAACTCTATCAAAGAAGCGACGACGTTGCAGAAACGGTTGAAAACCGCATTAGTGTCTATATGAATGAAACAATGCCATTGATTAATTATTATGATGCGCAAGATAAACTCGTCAACATTGAGGGCGAGCAAAATATTAATGACGTATTCTCTGACATTGTGGATGCTTTGAAGGGCTGACACATGATAAGCATAAAATCGAAGCATGAAATTGAGCTTATGCAAGAGTCGGGACGCATTGTTGCATTGGCTCACGAAAAAATTAAAGAAGCAATTAAGCCTGGCATAACGACAGGCGAACTTGATCAAATAGCGGAAGCACTTATCAAAGCGCAGGGTGCAATACCTTCCTTTAAAGGGTATGGCGGTTTTCCGGCCGCTATATGTACTTCGATTAATGATCAGGTTATTCACGGGATCCCAGGGACGACAGTGCTCAGGGATGGTGATATCATCAGCATAGATATTGGTGCCGTCAAAAATGGCTACCATGGTGATGCCGCCAGGACACACCCCGTTGGCAAAGTGAGCGAAGATGCTTTAAAACTTATCAAAATTACTGAAGAGAGCTTTTTTGAAGGGTTAAAATACTGTCGAGTCGGTTATCGACTGTCCGATGTTTCAAATGCGATCCAAAGATACGCTGAAGCGAGCGGCTACGGCGTTGTCCGGGATTACGTTGGACACGGCATTGGCAGAAAACTTCATGAAGCACCTCAAATTCCCAACTATGGTAAAGCGGGCAGAGGCCCTAGACTGACACCTGGGATGGTGTTGGCTATTGAGCCGATGATCAATGATGGTGATTTTGAAGTAAGAACATTGGAAGACAATTGGACTGTTGTTACCATTGACGGTGGAAACTCTGCACATTACGAACACACGGTTGTGATAACTGACAGTGATCCAATACTTCTAACGCATTTAGAGAATCGAGGTGACTGAGATGCTAATATCATCGAAGGAACTTGAAATCGGTCAATTTGTCAAATCAAAAGCAGGACGTGATAAGGATAGACTTTTTCTCGTCATTGCACATGTAGATGCGCAATATGTTCTCGTTGCAGACGGTGATCTTCGTAAAGTTGAGACACCCAAGCGAAAAAAAGTAAAACATCTGATGAAAATTAATCAAGTCAGTGAAGAAATACGAGAAAAAATTCTTACGGATAAAAAGGTATCCAATGCCTTGGTAAGAAAGACACTTGAAAAAGGAAACCTTATTTAGCTAGGAGGGATGAGTCGAATGGCGAAAAGTGATTCAATTGAAGTAGAAGGTGTTGTTGTTGAAGCATTGCCAAATGCAATGTTCAAAGTAAAACTCGAAAATGGGCACGTTGTTTTGGCACATATCTCAGGAAAGCTTAGAATGAACTTCATTCGAATTTTACCTGGCGATAAAGTGACGATGGAATTGTCACCATACGATCTCACAAGAGGCAGAATCGTATGGCGCGGAAAGTCATAAGGAGGGATAACAATGAAAGTTAGACCATCAGTGAAGCCTATGTGCGAAAAATGCAAAATCATCAAACGCAAAGGTAAAGTTATGGTGATTTGCGAAAATCCAAAGCATAAGCAAACACAAGGTTAATCAACTCAAAGGTTACAAATATAAAGCGCGGCTGAACTATCTTTGTATTTGTGATGATATAAAGACACATCATATTTATTACACATAGGAGGTGTGATTGAATGGCAAGAATTGCAGGTGTTGACTTGCCTAGAGAGAAGAGAGCTGTTATCGGCTTGACTTACATCTACGGAATAGGTAAACCAAGTTCACAAGCGTTGTTGGCAAAAGCTGGCATAAGCGAAGATACAAGAATCAAAGACCTCACTGAAGATGAAGTGAGTAAATTAAGAAATATTATTGAAGAAGAATACCTTGTTGAAGGTGATTTAAGAAGAGATATCGCGATGAACATCAAACGTCTCAAAGAAATCGGTTGCTTCAGAGGTATCCGCCATAGAAAAGGCCTTCCTGTTCGTGGTCAAAAGACGAAAACGAATGCAAGAACACGTAAGGGACCTAAGAAAACTGTAAGCCGTAAGAAGAAAAAATAGGTAACAAAGGAGGGTAAACATGGCTGCTGTTAAAAAAGCACGTAGAACGCGTAAAAGACGTGAACGTAAAAATGTGGAGCGTGGACAAGCACATATCCAAGCGACATTTAACAATACAATCGTAACTTTAACTGATCCAGATGGCAATGCACTCGCTTGGTCAAGTGCCGGAAGCTTGGGATTTAAAGGCTCCAGAAAGTCAACTCCTTATGCTGCCCAAATGGCTGCAGAAGCTGCTGCTAAAAGTGGCATGGAGCATGGTCTCAGATCAGTTGCGGTATTTGTCAAAGGCCCTGGTTCTGGTCGTGAAGCGGCTATCAGAGCATTGCAGGCATCAGGTCTTGAAATTACAGCGATTGCGGACGTAACACCAATCCCGCACAATGGCTGTAGACCGCCAAAGAGAAGAAGAGTATAATCGATCAGGAATTAGGAGGTGTTTTAATTGGCAAGATATACCGGACCATCTTGTAGAATTTGCCGTCGAGAAGGCCAAAAGCTTTATCTAAAAGGCGACAGATGCTATAGTGATAAATGTGCACTGACAAGAAGACAAAGTGCACCAGGACAACACGGCGCCAGAAAAGGCAAGCTTTCAGGCTATGGCGTTCAATTAAGAGAAAAACAAAAGGTTAAGCGTTACTATGGTCTTTTAGAAGGCCAATTCTATGCAACGTATGAACGTGCAGAGAATATGAAAGGTATCGCCGGCGAAAACCTGTTGCAATTATTAGAATTAAGATTAGACAACGTCGTTTACAGAGCTGGTTTTGCGAACTCAAGAAAAGAAGCAAGACAATTTGTAACACACGGTCACTTTACTTTAAATGGTCATAAGGCAGATATTCCTTCAATGACACTTAGCGTTGGTGATGTCATTACCTTAAAAGACAAAAGCAAAGCTTCAGAAAAATTCAAAGGCATTCAAGAAGTCGCTAAAAATGCACCAGGCTGGTTAGAAATCGACTTCGAAAAAATGGAAGGGAAGATTACAGCGTTGCCTGTGAGAGAAGATATTGATTTACCAATCGAAGAGCATCTTATTGTCGAGTTGTACTCTAAATAGATTAGGGAATGGTATTTTTTCTACCCTCATGTATGTGTGTATTGATTTTTGAGAGAAGGAGGGTCTTAAGTAGTGATTGAAATCGAAAAACCAACGATTGAATGTGCGGAACTCAGTGACGGTGGCAAGTACGGTAAATTCGTAGTCGAACCGCTGGAGCGAGGCTATGCAACAACATTGGGCAATAGTTTAAGAAGAATTCTATTGTCATCATTGCCAGGTACAGCGGTCAGATGGATCAAGATTGAAAACGTGCTGCATGAATTTTCAACAATTCCAGGCGTAAAAGAAGATGTTATCGAAATCATCTTAAATCTTAAAAATCTTTCGGCAAAAATTCACTCGGACGAAGACGCAAAGATTATTCGAATCGAGGCGACGGAAGCTGGTGAAATTACAGCGGGAGATATTATTGCCGACATGGATGTTGAAATTCTCAACACAGATCTTCACATTTGTACACTTGATGAAAATGCAAGGCTGTATATGGAAATTGCACTTGGACAAGGTCGTGGTTATATCACCGCGGAAAACAATAAAGAAGTTGGCTTGCCAATTGGCATTATTCCTGTTGACTCCATCTACACCCCTGTCCGTAAAGTTAACTTCGCAGTGGATAAGACAAGAGTTGGTAAAGTTGCTGATTATGACAAGCTGACTCTTGAAGTGTGGACAGATGGCACCATCAAGGCTGATGAAGCGACTTCACTTGGTGCAAAGATCATGTCGGAACACCTTAACCTGTTCATTGATATGACGGACAGCGTTAACGGTGTTGAAATCATGGTTGAAAAAGAGGAAGACATCAAAGAGAAAGTCCTTGAAATGACCATCGAAGAGCTCGATTTATCCGTTAGATCTTATAACTGTTTAAAACGCGCTGGCATCAATACTGTAGAAGAACTTACGAATAGAAGTGAAGAAGATATGATGAAGGTGAGAAACCTTGGTAAGAAGTCGCTTGACGAAGTGAAGCAAAAGCTTGCCGAGCTCGACCTTGGACTTAGATCAGAAGACGAGTAAAGGAGGTAAAAGATGGCAGGTTACCGTAAACTAGGACGTCCAACATCTCATAGAAACCTTATGCTTAGAAACCAAGTGACATCACTGTTAAAGCATGGACGTATAGAGACGACTGTCACCAGAGCAAAAGAAACGAGAAAGCTCGCTGAAAAAATGATTACACTCGGCAAACGAGGCGATCTTCATGCGAGAAGACAAGTGCTGGCGTTCGTGACAGAAGAAACTGTGGTCAAAAAATTATTTGATGAAATCGCTCCATCTTATAAAGAGAGAGAAGGCGGTTATACAAGATTAATTCAAACTGGTCCTCGTAGAGGCGATGCAGCTCCTATGTGCAAATTGGAATTAGTATAATTGAAAATCATTATGACCATAAAAAGGCGTCCATTCACTGGACGCCTTTTAGATTGCTCAAAAATTTATACTGCTAAAGTAAGATGTGATGTTGTCTGTACGTATGGCATTTTAGGTGATGACCTCATTTCAAGAGATCATGTGCGCTTAAGTCGTTTTTAGTTCAACATCTTTAAGGTATTGAATTAAACCGCCATGATTGATAATCGCCATAATATGCTCCGGTATTTTATGACAGCTATAGTGTGCCTTAGTCGTTTGATTGTATATCATACCATTAAGATAATCAACTTCAATGACATCATCCTGACGGATCTTATCTGTTGATGCACATTCAATTGCCAAGATGCCAATATTGATGCAGTTGCGATAAAAGATTCTGGCAAAGTCTTTGGCAATCACAGTGCGAACACCAAGTGCCTTTAACATCAACGGTGCGGTTTCACGGCTGGAGCCTGAACCTAAATTGTGTTCAGCGACAAAGAGATCACCAATTTGATATGCCTTTGCAAAGTTTGGATCAATCGGTGCCATGGTGTACTGAGCGGCATCTTTAATAGAAAGTTCTAAATATGCCGGTGGTGAGATAATGTCCGTGTTAATATTATCGCCGTATTTCCATACTTTTCCCTTAATCATTGATGCCTCCTGAAATTGCATTTGGGTCCGTGATATAACCAGTTACAGCGGAAGCTGCAACTGTTAATGGCGATGCAAGGTAGACTTCCGAAGATTTGCTGCCCATTCTACCGAGAAAATTACGATTGGTTGTGGAGATGCAGACTTCACCGCTTGCCAGCGTACCGGAATGTATGCCGAGACACGCACCGCAGCTTGAGGCCAGTATTGTGGCACCTGCATCGGCAAGGATGGTTAAAATCCCTTCTTTTAAACAACGATCATAAACTTCTTTAGAAGCAGGTGAGACGAGCAGGCGAATGCCCTTTGCAATGGTCTTTCCCTCTAAGAGTGTGGCCGCCGCGAGTAAATCGTTGTATCGACCACCGGTACAAGAACCGATATAGGCCTGATGAATGGCCACATGACTGACATCTGAAACTGCTTTAACATTGTCGACTTCATGAGGACAGGCAACTTGTGGGACGAGTTCTTGTGCATCAAATGAGAGGACTGTTTCATAATTTGCATCCTCATCAGGATTGATATGCTCAAAAGTCTCCGTAACGCCAAATTTTTCAAGGTATGCTGCAGTGATCGCGTCATAGCGGATGAGACCGGCTTTAGCACCTGCCTCAACCGCCATATTGGATAGGCAAAGGCGTTCGTCCATTATGAGACTGTCAATCGTTTCGCCGCAGTACTCAATGGTTTTGTAAGTGGCGCCTGCATGTCCCAAAACACTAATCGTTTTCAAAGAAATATCTTTAGCCATGACCATAGCGTTTAGGTCACCGTGCCACTGCGCTTTTATGGTTCTTGGTACCTTCATCCAAGTTATTCCGGTTGCAAGCACACCGGCCATCTCAGTAGAGCCGACACCTGTACCAAGTGCGGCAAGTGCGCCGTAAGTACATGTATGCGAATCTGTTCCAACAATAATCTCACCCGGCAGCACATGTCCTTTTTCAACCATTACCTGATGGCAGGGGCCTGCAAATTCATAATAATGATCTACTTGATGCGTATTCGCCCAGTCCCTCGTAAATTTTACGATATCCGCCTGATTGACATTTGCAGGCGGTGTATAATGATCTGAAATAATGACAACGCGGTCCTTATCCCAGATAGAAGCATTTAGGTCAGTCAAAATATCATCTATTTCAAGTCTTGGACCAAGGACATCATCCATCATGGCTTTGCTTATACGAACCCAGATGATGTCATCAGCATGAACATTGATACCATCATTGGCAGAAGCCATTGCCATAATTTTTTCTGACATAGTAAATCCCATTGTGATCTCCTTCATTTTTTGATTTTTACGCAGTGAATGCGCATAACGAAAACTTAATGATTGAGGATAATCAGTGTAATCAGTGATTATCCTACGGAAAGCGTTTCAAAGAAACGTTTATAGAAAAACCGTATAAATGCCGGTCATACCTAAGAGCGCAATCGTGATAACACCGCCAATTGAAACCATAAAAAGTTCAATAAAGAGTTTTGATCGTTCCTCTTCTGTAGGGTTTGCAATTTGTGAATAAGCGGATAAGCCCATCGAACCGCCCGTTGATATTGGGCTCATGCCGGCGGCACTTGCAGTATTTGTGATAGCTGAAATCAGTGCGACAACTGAAACGCCGCCAACGTTAGTTGCAACATCTGAGACAGTAGGAATCAGGGTCGGCATAACGACACCTGAGGTAGAGCTAAACCAAGACATCATACCCGCTGTAAGGCCCATAATTCCAGTTGCCGTAATAGGATTCATTAGAGTAGAAAGCGCTGTTGCAAGCAAGTCGATGCCGCCCAGTTGGATAACAAGGGACATTAGCATATTGATGCCGCCGATCATCAGCAGCGTTCCCCATGGGATGGATGCAACCGATTTTTTCTCATCAGCGACTTTGAACAGCAATAGAACCATAGCAATTGAAAATGATGTTAGGCCAACGTCAAACCCTAAAAAGATGACGGCAATGACTAGAATGAGCATACCGACGAGTGTAATTTTTTGATCTTTATTAAATTGAACTTTTTCATTTTTCCCCATCTCTACAGCAGATTTCATTTTATAGCCTTTCAGCACAATATAGATGATGATGAAATAGACAGTCATGGCAATCACCATATTCATAGCATATGGAAATTCAATGCCGACAATGCCTTGTTCCTCTGCTAAGGAGAGTCCCAAAATACCTGTTGGCGCAACAGGTGTCAATCCGCCTGCAGCAGCACCTAAAACAGAAGTTGCTGAGAGAAGGATGGGCGAAATTTTCATTTCAGCGGCTAAAGAACAAGTAAAGACAGCCATTAGACTCATCACGGGCACTGTTCCAGGGCCGATCCCTGCGAGGACAGCAGAAAAAACATAGACAATGATAGGAATTAAGTGAGTGCGGTTGCCTGCAAGTGCAACGATACGCCTTGCCAGTAACTCAAGGGTCTTGTTTTCTTGTGCCATACTGAATAAAAACATGACGCCTAATAGCGTTACAAAGAGCTTTGTTGGAAAACCAGCCATAACGGATTTAGCACTAATATCAGCAGCAGTAGCCAGGATGAGTGCTAAACCAAAGGCGACAAGTCCCATATTGACTTTACGAAAGAACCCCAATGCGATAGAGCCAATGAGAACCAATAAAGAAAGAATTGCAAAATTCATAACCTAATCCTCCTGTTAATTTTGTGTGTGCGCACATAGACAAATAATAGAGCAAAAATGGTGCCAAGAGATAACTTTGGCTATTTTAGAGGTTTTCCAGTTTTTCATAAAAGAAAAAACGTTTCAAATCTTCAATCGGCAAAATGAGATGAAACGTTTTGTAGAGACGTTATGTTTCGAATACAGATAAGCTATAGGTCATATAGGTTATATTGTCGCATGAGACGCCATAAAGTGCTCCTTGAGATGCCAAGGGCCTTTGCTGTATTTTGTTTATTGTATTGATTTTGAATAAGTGCATTAAGAAGCTGATCCCGATCTAGCGTCTTAGCGGTACTTTTAGAATGGCCATTTGCGATTCCATTTTTAGCAGATGGTGATTTAGCGGCCGTTTCAGAAGGCATATCAATAAGCAACTCAATATCGGGGGTCATCGGAAATTCATTGTCGAGTAATATGGTGACACGTTCCATGACACCAAGCAATTCACGAATATTGCCGGGCCATAAATACGCGTCTAATGCAGGATAGAGAACATCCATATAATCCAAAATGCGCTTTTGTGTTTTTGCAGGGAGATGTGCAATCGCGTGTTCAACGATAAGTGGAATATCTTCTCGACGATCTCTTAAAGGTGGAATTGTCAATTTTAGAACATTGATTCTATAAAAGAGATCCATGCGAAAGCGACGCTGTTGGACTTCAATACTTAAATCTTTGTTGGTCGCACAAATGACGCGTACATCAATGGGGATAACTTTATCGCTGCTCAAGCGTCTGACTTCTTTTTCCTGCAGCACGCGAAGCAGCTGAATCTGCGTTTCAGGTGGGATTTCACCGATTTCATCCAAGAAAATCGTACCGCCGTGAGCCACTTCGAAAATACCTGCTTTGCCGCCTTTAACAGCACCAGAAAAAGCCCCTTCTTCATAACCGAATAGTTCACTGCTTAGCAGTTCTTTTGGCAGTGCAGCACAATTTATTGCGACAAAGGGTCCATTGCATCGCGCACTTCGCTTGTGTATGCTCTGCGCAAAGAGTTCCTTGCCAGTGCCGGTTTCGCCTACGATGAGAATTGAAGAAGCAGTTGCTGCATAATTGGTCGCAATTTGTTTGGTTCGACTGATTCGCTCACTGTTGCCGATAATGTCATCAAAATCGTACTTAGCCGAGTGTCCTTTATTGTATAAATGAAGCCTGATTTCTTTTTCACTATTTTGAATATCACGAATATCCTGAAGCAACAAGATGACACCTTCAAAGCGATTGTTGACGACTATGGGCATCTCATTGACAGAAAGTATTGTATCATTGAGTTTTATAATCTTGTTTAGCATAACGTGTTTTGATGTTTTCATTTGGACAAAATCAAGCATTGGCAGGGTTTCGCGAATATTCCCACCTTGTTTGTAAGCGAGTTTAAGAAGCTGTCTTGCACGCTTGTTGCTGATGATGATATCGCCATGTGCATCGATACTCAAGATTGCATCATTGGAATAGTTGACGACGGCTGAATACTGTTCGTATTGAATTTTGTAATGACGCTTCTGATCGGCTTCATCTTTCTGAACCTTTAAAAGCTGTATGGCGGTATCAATGGCGAGATTGACGGATTGCTCTGTATTCTCAACGACT
Source organism: Fusibacter paucivorans (assembly GCF_018390735.1). GTDB lineage: Bacteria > Bacillota > Clostridia > Peptostreptococcales > Acidaminobacteraceae > Fusibacter > Fusibacter paucivorans. The sequence continues at coordinate 28,888 of NZ_JAHBCL010000033.1, read as the reverse complement.
GTATGAGGAATACTTAAACGCTTTGCTTCCTTTGGCAATGATTCCCCACCACCTAAGAGGATACTCGGATGGCTGCTTAGTGCATTATGCACACAGATTTCATAATTTTCCGCATTGCTGTAACTGAAGATTTCTGCATCTTGCACACCTAAGTATTCGCATAGTTTGCGAAGTTCGGGCAGAAAGGAAATATACTCCACAATGGCGAGCTTGCCATTATGCTGCTTCATCAGATTAAGATGGCGCAGATAATCATTGAGCGTCGTGTTGATTTTGGCGACATTAAAGCCGTTTTCAATTAGAAGTGCTGCGGTACCTTTTCGACTGATAAAAATTTTAGCGCCTTGTTTAGCGAGTTCACCGGCAACGCGAACACCCTCATCCAAGACACCGGTATAGATGCCAATATCAATGTGTCTAGCGGCAGCAATTTCGCGCACGAGCTCTGCAAGAGCCGATGAAGGTGCAACAAGACATATTTCTGGCACCGTTATCACTTTGGCTTTCATTATCTATCACTCCGATCTGCTTTTAAGTTATTGCTATTATAGCATAGGATGCTGTAAAATATTAAATGCAAAAAAGTATTTGATGATATGCCGTTTATTGAACGCTTTTTTCAAGCGATATCTTTATGGAGGGCATTCATCAGTCAGCCCGAAAATGGAAAGTGCACAGAGAGGGTCTTAAAATCAATTGTTAACTTTAACATATAAATAGGTAAACGTATTGTAAAAGACACTGGAATTCAGTATAATTTTAATAATGTCACAAGTTGTGAAATCGTGAGAAAGTCAGGTAGTAACGTTGATAAAAGCAGAAAATCTCTACTTTAGATATACTGAAGGTGAAGCGGAAACGCCTTTTGCACTCAATGGTGTAAACCTTGAAATAAAAGAAGGCGAATTTGTTGTAATTATTGGACACAATGGTTCTGGCAAATCGACACTTTCAAAACTTATGAATGGTATTCATACGCCGACAGAAGGGCGCATTGTCATTGACGGCATTGATACATCAAATGAAGATCAGATTTGGGAAATTAGAAAACGTGCCGGAATGGTTTTCCAAAATCCTGATAACCAGCTGGTTGCCACAATAGTGGAAGAGGACGTTGCCTTTGGACCGGAAAATCTCGGATTGCCGTCGGAGGAAATTCGCCATCGCGTTGATGAAGCGCTAGATACTGTTCATATGTCAGCCTATAAGCGAAAAGCGCCGCATCATTTGTCGGGCGGACAGAAACAGCGCGTCGCAATTGCAGGCATATTGGCGATGAAACCAAAGTGTATTATTTTTGATGAGCCGACAGCGATGCTTGATCCGTCAGGTCGTAAAGAAGTCGTTCAGACCATAGAGCACCTTAATAAAAATGAGAAAATAACCGTTATTCACATTACACATTATATGGATGAAGCCATTCATGCAGATCGCGTACTGGTTATGGATCGTGGCAAGATAGTCATGGAAGGTACGCCAAAACAGGTTTTTTCCAAAGTGGATGAACTGAGAGCTTTGGGATTGGATGTGCCTCAAGTAACTTTGGTGTCACATAAGCTCAAAACGATGGGCTATGCTGTTTCAGATGAGAATTTAACGGTTGATGAATTGGTGGCGGAATTATGTCGATTATCATAAAAGCACTCACACATATTTACGATAAAGGAACCCCTAACGAGACAGTCGCGCTGGATCATATTGATCTTGAAATCGCCAGTGGCGAGTTTGTTGGACTTATCGGACATACGGGTTCGGGAAAATCTACGTTAATTCAACAGATGAATGGATTGCTAAAGCCGACTGCAGGGGACATTATCGTCAATAATCTTGAAATTACAAAAGGGCTGGAGCTTCCTAAAAAACAGCGAAAAAAATATGCGGCCGAACGGAAGAAGCAGTTGATTGAAGTTCGCAAAAAAGTAGGTTTGGTTTTCCAATATCCTGAATATCAGCTCTTTGAGGAAACTGTTGAAAAGGATATTGCTTTTGGACCGCAAAATTTAGGACTTGTTGAGAGCCATGTCAAACAGCGCGTCATGGATGCCATGGCACTGGTGGGGATGGACTATGAAACCTATAAAGATAAATCGCCTTTTGAACTTAGTGGGGGACAGAAGCGTCGTGTTGCCATTGCAGGCGTACTTGCGATGAAACCGGACGTTCTGATTTTAGATGAACCGACCGCGGGACTTGATCCTCAAGGCAGAGATGAGATACTGGGACAATTAAAAACGCTTCATGACCAAGAGCAGTTAACGGTGATTATCGTTTCTCACAGCATGGAGGATATGGCGAAAATCGCCAATCGCCTGATTGTTATGAATCAGGGGAAAGTTGTTTTAGATGGGACGCCAAAAGATGTTTTTAAGGAGATAGAAACCCTTGAAGCCATTGGTCTCGCCGTGCCTCAAATTTCGTATCTCATCCGTGCACTTAATGAAAAAGGGTTCGCGTTGCCGGATGATATCATTACGGTACAAGGGGCTATAGATGCCATACAAAATGTTTTGGAAAAGAGGGCAAAATAATGCTGAGAGATATTACCATTGGGCAGTACTATAGCGTTGATTCGCCCGTGCATCGAATGGATCCGCGATTTAAGATTATCGCATCAATGCTTTTTTTAGTCTCCCTGTTCTTAATAGAAGATATGTTGGCCTATCTATTGGTAATTGCCTTTATAGGCGCTGTTATTTACAAATCGAAAATTCCAGTGAAATATGTGATCCGAGGTCTTAAGCCTGTATTTATGCTCATTATTTTCGCATTTCTCATTAATATATTCTTGACGCCGGGTGAGGAAAAAGTGTCCTTTTGGATTTTTACAGTATCCATCGAGGGGATAACGAGGGCTTTTTTTATGGCTTTTCGCTTGATTTTGCTCATTGTTGGAACATCGTTACTAACACTTTGTACAAGTCCGATTGAATTGACAGATGGTATTGAATATCTGCTAAACCCAATGAAACGTATTGGGCTTCCGGCACATGAACTCGCCATGATGATGACCATCGCACTGCGATTTATCCCAACGTTGCTGGAAGAGACCGATAAGATTATGAAAGCACAAATGGCGCGTGGTGCCGATTTTGAAAGCGGCAATATTATGAAGCGGGCTAAAGCGCTTATTCCACTGTTGGTGCCGCTGTTCATTAGCGCATTCAGACGTGCCGACGAACTTGCCATGGCAATGGAAGCTAGATGTTACCGCGGTGGCGAAGGCAGAACGCGGTTGAAGGTATTAAAGTACACGTCACTTGATGCTATAGGCGCAGGGATTGTGGCGGTTTACTTCGTTGCCTGTATTATTGTGTAATCGTAATGTAATCGTAACAGGATATGTACGAACAAGCCATATCAGCGGTTTTTCAGGTTTAAGGCGGCTTTTGCTATTGGACAACGGCATTGCATGATTGGATTGGATGTTTTAAAGAAGACTGTATGAAACGAAATGGTTAAGAGCAGTTTTTAGGCAGTATAGAAATAAGGAGAAAATGTCGAATGAACTACTTGCTTTCAATAGCCTATGACGGTTCAGGATTTTGCGGATGGCAGCGATTGCCAAACGCGCGAACCGTGCAGGGGGTTATCGAACAGGCGCTGACGAAAATGCTTCGTGAAACCATTACCATTGATGGTGCTGGCAGAACGGATGCTGGCGTCCACGCGCTGAATCAGACGGCTACTTTTCAAACCACAAAACCCATAACGGCTGAACAACTTGCCTATGCGCTTAATCATTTCTTGCCGTCAGATATCAGTATTGAAAAAGTCAATGCGGCAGCTGATGATTTTCACGCGCGATACAGTGCTGTGGGCAAGCGATATGGTTATAAGCTTTTTATCAGTCCCGTACAGCGTCCGTTTCAAGAGCGCTATGAAAGTCGCATTAAAGAGGCGTTGGACGAAGGGCGCGTTCGAGAGGCAATGTGCTATTTTTGCGGCCGACATGATTTTAAAGCACTGATGGCATCGGGTAGTCACGTTAAAGACACCATTCGCACGATTTCTAAGTTTGAACTGGATCGGCAAGGTGATTCATGGTACTTTGGCATTGAAGGCGATGGCTTCCTTTATCATATGGTGAGGATTATCATTGGCACACTCATTGATATTGGTCGAGGGCGAATTGAACCCAACCAAGTGCCGATGATCATTGAAAGTGGACAACGGCATATGGCAAAGCGAACAGCGCCGGCAAATGGGCTCTATCTAGAAAACGTTTTTTACGATGTATAAGTATTTTATGCTTGACAGTGGACAGAAGTTCATATAAAATAGATTGTGGTCCATCTTGTTTGGAGGATCTAAAATGAGTGATTTACAAAGATCTGCCCCGGGTTTTTGTGAGATAAACGGTGAAATATGATTATAGGAGGTCGTTCCATGAAGTCTTACGTAGCGAAGCCGCTTGAAGTCGAAAGAAAGTGGTATGTAGTAGATGCTGAAGGCAAAACTCTTGGTAGATTAGCTTCAGAAGTAGCAAAAATCTTAAGAGGTAAACATAAACCAATTTATACACCTCACGTTGATACTGGTGATTTTGTCATCATTGTTAATGCAGAGAAAGTTGTATTGACAGGTAAAAAATTAGACCAAAAAATGTTCAGATGGCATACAGGTTATATCGGACATATGAAAGAAATTTCGTACAGAGATATGATGGCGACAAGACCTGTTAAAGTTGTTGAAGCGGCTATTAAAGGTATGTTACCACACAATAGCTTGGGAAGACAAATGGGTAAGAAGCTTAAAGTATACGCAGGTCCTGAGCATGCACATCAGGCACAAGTGCCAGAAGTGCTGGAATTGGATATATAAGGAGGGTAACTAATGGCTAAGTCGGTTCAATATCAAGGAACAGGTAGAAGAAAACTTGCAGTTGCCAGAGTGCGATTAGTGCCTGGTACTGGTAAATTTATCGTTAACGGCAGAGATGTCGATGAATATTTTAACTTTGAAACACTTCGTAAAGAAGTAAGAAGACCACTTGTAATGACGAATACATCAAGCAAGTATGATGTTATCGTAAGAGTACATGGCGGCGGCTTTACGGGCCAAGCTGGTGCGGTAAGACATGGTCTGTCAAGAGCGCTTCTTCAAGTAGATGCTGAATTTAGACCTACTCTTAAATCAGCAGGCTTCTTAACAAGAGATTCTAGAATGAAAGAAAGAAAAAAATACGGTCTCAAAGCAGCTCGTCGTGCACCACAGTTCTCAAAACGTTAATCAACCTATTCGAGATTTCAATACAAACATCAAATCCTCAAAACAGAAATGTTTTGGGGATTTTTTTATTTAGATCTCAAGGATTTTTATAAGACATTTTTTAGTGAAGCAATTTACAGGAAAGTGTCGATTGTGTTTGATATATAAATTGACAAAAGATAACTGGTTATGTTATTCTTAAAAAGATAACTGGTTACCTAAAAGAATAGAGGAGATTATTAATCAATGAAATTTCCAAACGAAAAATTAACTAAAAAAGCATATATTTATGGCGCTATTTTTTCACTTTCAAATCAATTGCAATTATTGGGCGATCGAAGAGAGGAATTAATTACAACAAAGCAATGGTTCTTGCTTGCTAATGTTGCACTATTTGATGATTTTGAATTGATGTTAAAAGATATTTCGAAAATAGTAGGCACGTCAAGTCAGAATACAAAGAAAATCGTAAATATTTTAGTGGACAAAGAATATATGATTGTAAAAAAGGAAGAGACAGATGGAAGAGTTCTTAGAATAGCGCTTACTGATAATGGGAAAAAATACTATGAAATGAGAGCAGAAAAAGAGTTTCAATATCTTGAAGCATTATTTGATGGATTGAATGATGAAGCTATTTCAAGTTTATATGATGGGTTACGACAATTTTCACAAGTTATAAGACGAAACAAGGAGTAAAATAATATGGCAACATATATAACAGAACCATCATACACATTTGGCGAATATCTCCTTTTGCCGGGATATTCATCAAAAGAGTGCATTCCCAAAAGGGTTGATTTGCAAACACCACTGGTCAAGTTTATGAGAGGAGAAAAACCAGCAATAAGTTTAAATATACCAATGACTTCAGCTATCATGCAAGCTGTATCAGATGACCGTATGGCAATCGCTTTAGCTAAAGAAGGGGGAATGTCCTTTATATATGGCTCACAGTCGATTGAAAATCAGGCACAAATGATCGCAAGCGTAAAAGCATATCGCGCTGGATTTGTAATAAGTGATTCGAATATCATTCAAGATGCAACAATAGAGGATTTACTTAAATTAAAAGAACGCACAGGTCATTCTACAGTGGCTGTTACTTCAGATGGAACTGCAAATGGACGCCTCTTAGGTTTGGTTACAAGTAAAGATTATAGAATGAGTCGTTTGCCTTTGACAATGCAAATAAAAGATTTTATGACAAAATTTGAAAATCTAATCTGTGCTCAACAAGAGGTTACGCTTAAAGAAGCAAATGATATTATATGGGAAAATAAATTAAACTGTCTCCCCATTATTGATAATAATCAAAGATTGATTTCAATGGTTTTTCGTAAAGACTACAATTTCCATAAGAAAAATGAAAATGAATTAATTGATCGTTCAAAACGATTCATGGTTGGAGCAGGAATAAATACAAGGGATTATGCAGAGAGAATCCCAGCATTGATCAAAGCTGGTGCAGATATTTTTTGTATAGATAGCTCAGAAGGATATTCCGAATGGCAAAAAATTGTACTTGAATACGTAAGAAAAAATTATGGTGATAAAGTCAAGATAGGTGCTGGTAATGTTGTAGATGGTGATGGCTTTCGGTTTTTAGCACAAGCAGGTGCAGATTTTGTAAAAGTTGGTATTGGCGGTGGTGCAATCTGCATTACCAGGGAACAGAAAGGCATTGGTAGAGGGCAAGCAACAGCTGTAATCGAAGTGGTGAAAGCCCGTGATGCGTATTTTTATGAAACGGGCATTTATATTCCGATCTGTTCTGATGGTGGTATTGTGCACGATTATCATATGACACTAGCACTCGCTATGGGGGCTGACTTTTTGATGTTAGGAAGGTATTTTGCACGTTTTGATGAGAGTCCGACGAACAAAATAAATATTAATGGAAATTATATGAAAGAATATTGGGGGGAAGGAAGTGCAAGGGCAAAAAACTGGCAAAGATATGACTTAGGAGAAGATGAAAAAATGTCTTTTGAAGAAGGCGTCGATTCATTCGTTCCTTATGCGGGAAAACTGAAAGATAATGTTGCGCTCTCTCTAAGTAAAGTGCGCTCGACAATGTGTAATTGTGGATGTCTTACCATATCAGCATTACAAAAAAATGCTAAAATTACACGAGTGTCTGCTACAAGCATAATAGAAGGAAGTGCACATGATGTACTACTAAGAGAAAGCAGAAATAGACGATAAACCATTAATTTAAAGCATTTCAGACGTTTAATCAGTGCCTAAAACGCTAATTGGGATACAACAACAAATACAAACAAAAGAGTCACGTTGCGTGGCGCTTTTATTTTTGCCTAAACCGGGCTTTGAATGGTATCGTGCATAAATGACGACTATTCACTGGAAAGGTATTATCATTTTTGACGAATCGGGATATTATCCAAAGCATGGGTTTAAAACTTGTGACCTGTTTGGCATTACAACAAAGGAAGGTAAGCATTTTGATTCGTAAAACATTAGCTGATATGTTATAAGTGAATCGGTTTAAAAAGCCGTATAAAGCAAAACATTCATATTATGAAATTGCGGCTATTTCTGATATAATATTGCACAGATCGGTTACCATGACCTTATAATGATTAAGCGATAATTGACAACAATATCTTGTCATTATGATTAGAGGAGGCATTTTTTATATGAGAAAATTCATTATGATTGCATAGCATTAGCTATTGCAATTTTGATAAGAGATAGCTATTGCTAACCTAAAGACATTAAATTTTAGGAGGCAAGAATGGGCTATAGAAAAGCAGAAGAGATACTGCCAATGGCATTAATCACGTTAATACAAAAATATGTGGATGGCGAAAGTATTTATATTCCCAGAAAAGAAAATCAAAGAAAAGAGTGGGGGCATAAAACGTCAATCCGACAAGAACTTCAAGAGCGAAATAAGCAGATACTGAATGATTTCCGAAAGGGCTGTAGCGTTCAGGACTTATCGACGATGTATTTTTTATCTGAAAAAAGCATTCAGCGTATTTTACGGAAAATGAAATGAATAGGATTTTATTTGAGCCAATGCAGGATTGCAGTTGGCTCAAATTTTTTTAGAAAAATGTTTAAGGTGGCAATCAAAAGGCATGTCGACTACACTTAAATAAGCAATTCAATTAAGGAGGACATATTGATGACGACACCCGTTTTGTTTGCATAGCAAAGGCTATTGCAAATAAAAATCAAAAGAGACTGTAATAGCGCTTTGCAAATCCATTTATCAATCTTTAAGGAGATGCAAGATGGGCTATTCGAGAATAATAGAATATGTAATCATACCAGAGGGAGCCTTTAAAGTGCTGCAAAACTGCTCTGGTTGCCACTGTAAAACAACTTTTCATAGCACAAACAGATTTCGAGTCAATGCAAACGGCAATAAAATTGATGTATGGCTTATTTATCAATGTGAAAAATGCAAACATACGTATAACATGACAATCTATGAAAGATGCAGCATACAGATGATAACGAGGGAAGCTTACGAAGGTTTTACTAAAAATTCAACTGAATTGGCATTTGCGTATGGAACCGATCAAAGTTTTTTTGCTGAAAATAGAGCAGAAGTTGATTGGTCAAATACCCTGTATCACATTAAAAGGAAAAGCAATTTGCCATTTGAAGAGGAGCAGTTTTTTCATGAAGAGGATCTGTTAATTGTTTATAATCACTATGCGATCAAAGTTCGAACGGATAAAATAGTCGCGGAAATATTAAATCTCACGAGATCTGAGGTTAAAAGATTAGAAAAATCGGGCTTGATTGTTTTGTCGGAATCAAGACAAGAACACAAGCTATCTATTGAGATAAAAGGAGATTTGTATAATAGCCGTCGATACAATCGTTAGGAGACAAAATTGGTTTTTAAAAGTCCAGAATGCTTGCATTCATGGACTTTTTTGTTTTTGTAGATTTTGTTAAATGAGCGTCACCGGGTACAGTATTTTCGTTTGTAAAAAAAGTAATGGAAGTTACAAAAAGCCAAATAGTACGTTGACAAATATATCGCGCGACGATATAATGTGAAAGTGATATATCGGTTGGCGATATAAATGAACTGACGGCGATAAAGGAGTTGCAGATGATTGATAAAAATGTGCCGCTGACAGAAGTCGTGTTTTACATATTGTTGGCATTAAGACATCCGAATCATGGATATGGCATTATACAGGAAGTCGAGCATATGACTGACAATCGCGTTACACTAGGTGCGGGTACTTTATATGGGGCGATCCAAACACTTGAGAAGAAACAGTGGATTCGCATCTATCATGTGGATAAAGAATCTCGAAGAAAAAAAGAATATCTTATAACACCATTGGGGCGCGCTGTATTTGAAGAAGAGCGATTGCGCTTGTCAGAATTATTGAAAAATGGAAAGTTAATCGAGGAGGTTCAAGCGTATGATTAAGTTTCGCCTTTATTTTGATAAAGATTTAGAAACGGAATGGCTTAATGAAATGGCGGCAAAAGGATATGCCATGACAGGATTTTTTGCGGGATTTTATATGTTTGAAAACTGTGAACCCGGAAAGTATATTTACCAAGTTGATCTCGGTAGCAGATTTTTTTCAGTCAGCAATGATTATCGAGAATTTATGAGTGATACAGGTGTCGAGATTGTTCAAACTTGGGGATTTTGGATTATTTTAAGAAGGTTATCCTCTGCTGGAAAATTTGAGCTCTACACAGATGTAGATTCGAGTATTGCACATTATACGAAAATCAGAAGGATGTTTATTGTCGTGCTTGCGATTGAGATCTGCTGTTTCTTCATAGAATTAGCTGGTGCCATGGCAGGAAGTCATGTTGCACAAGTGTTTGTGTTCCTATTTATCTTTATTGTCGCGGCATTTGTGCAGATTATCCTCAAAACCAGCCAAACCATCGCCAAACTGGAAGAGCGAAAAGGCGGGCGGTATTAGTCGCTGGTAATGATAGCTGTCTTAATGAGATCAAGTAAAAAGTTCAAAGAGAGAACGCTTTATAATAAAGCATTTGAAGGCGTTATGGCTCAGCTAAATAGCTGATATTGCCATAACGCCTTTTCCAGTGATGTTAAAGAAATGAGCTCATGCTTGTTGCGTGATAATCGGTAACTGTGCCGTCATCATGCGATCATTACAGGAAAATCCTTATTTAACGGTTTCACAGTAAGCGGTTTTAATGGCATAATCACTGAGTTCCTGCCCAATTCCTGGTCGCTCAGGCACAATAAAACTGCCGTTGACAGGTGCCATATCATACATGCCGAGTTCCCTGATGAAAAGCATTTTATTCATGACATGATGCTCGTGGATGAGGAAGTTGGGAATAGCGGCTTCAACTTGCAGTGCGGCAGCGAGGCTAATTGGTGAGCCGCAGACGTGCACTTGGACGGCGGCATCGAAAATATGTGCTAAGTCACATATCTTTTTACACTCTGTTAAGCCGCCGCAATTGGATATTTCCGGCTGAATGACTTGAATAGAATCGTCGAGCATGAAAGGAAGGTATTTCCATCTCGTAAAAATGCGCTCGCCATTTGCAATTGGAATCTTCACCTTGTTGGAAACCGATTTGGAGGTCGTTGGATTAAGTGGATTTGTTGCTTCTTCATAGTAGTAAACATTGTATGTTTCGATGGCGCGGCCAAACTGTGTGCCTGAAATAGCATCGGTATTGCCATGGTTTTCGACAATAATATCAACATCGGGACCGACGGCTTCTCTGGTCGCACGAAGTCTTTCGACCCCCATTCTAAGCGTTTCTTGGTCAAGAATACCTGTCAGGGCATCAAAAGGACGAACCGTTTTGGTCTTGCCGTCAACGGCGAGAAAGTCAGTCTTAATAGCAGTGTAGCCTTCCTTAACGGCTTTTTCAGCTTCACGTGCATAATCTTCTGGTGTGAATTGGAGTTTAAAGCCTTGATCGTCATCGTTCATCCATCCAAGCTGCAGTTGACTTGCATAGGCACGCAGCGAATCGCGCTGTTTACCGCCTAATAATTGATAACAGGGAACGCCAAGTGCTTTGCCTTTGATATCCATCAGGGCAATGTCAATTGCACTCATAGCAGCATAGAAAACGGCGCCTCCGGAAACACCCCAAAATGTATTTTTCAACATGCTTTCCCAAAGGTATTCCGTACGCATCGGATCTTGTCCAATGATGAGTGGCGCGAGTTCTTTAATCATGTGGAATCCCGCCATTGATCCTTTCCCGTAAGAGAGTGCTGCTTCGCCATATCCGTAGAGGCCTTCATCGGTATTGATTCGACAGACGATTCCCCGCATGGTATGTGCGACATATCTAGGTTTTAAAGCGAAAATGTCAATACTTGTAACTTTCATGAATAATGATCTCCTTTACTTAACTGTGAATGTTGTTGCTTCTGACAGTGCCTTTTCTGACCATTCATTGCCAATGCCCGGTTTATCTGGAATGCTTATGCTGCCATTGATTGGCTGGTAGTCGTAAAGGCATAAATCTTTATTGTACTGGTGTAGAAAACATAAATGATGCTCATGAATAATAAAATTAGGAATAGCCGCTTCCAAATGCAGTGAAAGTGCTAATGAAAGGGGACTCCCGCAAACGTGTGCTTGAATAGCAACATCATAAGCATGTGCCATGTCGCAGATTTTTTTAGCTTCTGTGACGCCGCCGCAAGTGCCGATATCGGGCTGTGCAATTTGCAGTGACATGTTTTCAAAATAAGGTGCGTATTGCCACCTGGAGAAAATTCGTTCACCGTTTGCAATTGGAATACTCGTATTTTCAGAGATATACTTGCAAGTTTTTGGCGAAGGCGTATTGGGCTCTTCGAAATAAAAAATATTGTACTTTTCTGCCGCTTGAGCAAATTGGACAGCAGAAAGTGCGTCTAAGTTTGAGTGGTTCTCAATGATAATATCAACTTTACTGCCGACTGCTTCACGAGTTGCGATGAGGCGGTCCATTGCCAGAGAGAGGGTAGCGTTATCCATTTTGCATAACCTGCGGTCTTGGCCAATCATATTGCCGATTTCATCGTAGCAGAGAAAATCGACCTTAACGGCATCATAGCCTTCGCGAACGACTTGTTTTGCAATGGCGGCATAATCGTCAGGCGTTACTTTCTTTTCGTGCTTTGGTCCGAAGCCAGATTGTATTTGGCTTGCATAGCAGCGAAGGCTATCTCTTTTCTTGCCGCCTAATAATTTATAAATTGGGACGTTGAAAGACTTTCCTTTAATATCCCATAGGGCACTGTCAATAGCAGAGATTCCAGAGAAAACAACAGGTCCCCCATTTTGTCCCCAAAATGTTGTCTTGTGCAGTTTATCCCAAATGACTTCGTTATCAAGTGGGTCCATGCCAATGATGAGTCTTGCTAGATCTTTTATCATTCCTGCCGCGGCTGAAGATCCGACGCCATAGCTTAAAGCTGCTTCACCATCACCATAGATGCCTTCATCAGTATAGATCCGACACCCAATTGGATTGTAGGGAAAGGGTAAATGGCAGTCAAAAAGCATCATATCTACTTGTGTTATTTTCATTTTTCGCTCCTTTTGACAAATAAACGAAGAAGATACATCATCATAATAACGATAAACCTGTATAACAGATGTGATGATTTAATTATAGTGATGGTTCTGTATAAATGTCAATAGCTATCTAGATTATTTAGATGACAATTGTTGAAATGTTAAAATTAAAATTGCTTTATGGTTGAAATTGCTGATTCTTGGCATGTTGGACAAAGATAAAGAGAATTTATTAAGGTCAATTGTTGACAGCATAAAAGTGTGATGTTACAATCTATCTGTATAACAGGTGTGGAGTGATTAGATTATTCGTAAATATTTCATAACAAAATTAAATTTTTGAGGAGGAATATATAATGCAAAAGATTGTCAACACACCAACCCCACCCCCAGGGAAATTAGGAAAAGGTGAATTATATGCCATTGCGCTTGGTCAAGTCATTGGTGTAGGCGTTATCACACTAGTGGGACCAATGATTGGGCTAACGGGTTATTCTGTATGGCTAGCTTATGCAATTGCAGTTGTTCTTGGATTTATATCACTGCTGCCATATGTTTTTATAACGAGTTCGCTGCGTTTTGGTGCAGGTCCGTATTCTTTAGTTGCCAGCACACTTGATTATCGGATTTCAGGAATGCTGGCGCTCGCTTTTATTCCGACGACGCTGGGCATGGCAGCGATGGGATTATCTTTTGGCGTCTACACAAATTCGTTAATACCTGCAATTGATTCGAGGGTAGCGGGTTCTGCATTGATTATGATTTTTGTCATTATTAATAGTTTTGGGGTAAATATGATGGCAAAAATACAAAAGGTATGCTCTTGGCTTTTGATATCAGCGCTTGTGCTTTTCTCGATAGCAGGCTTTTTCCAAATAAACAATCCGCTGTTTGATGTGATGGCAGATAATTTTATGGCAAATGGCAATACGTCATTTGTACGTACGATTTCAATATTTATGTACTCGACGATTGGTTACTCTTTGACGATGACTTATGGTAAATTTGCTAAAAATGCTAAGCGCGATATTCCGTGGGCTTATATTGCGACGGCAATCAGCTTGCTTATTTTGTATACGAGCGTAGCAATTACTGCTGCGGGTGTATTACCACTGGCAGATGTCGCTGGAAAACCGATGACGGCTGTTGCAAGGGCGATTTTACCGGCGCCGCTCTTTGTTTACTTTATTGTGGCAGGGCCTATGATAGCGCTCGTCACAACGATCAACGCGAGTATTGCTTATTATCAAATACCATTTAAACAGGCTTGTATTGACGGTTGGCTGCCAAAATCATGGAATATCACCAATAAACACGGTGCAAGTATTCCGATGCTGATTTTGGTATCTCTATCAGGTGTTTTACCGCAGTTATTTAACTTTTCCATTGTTGAAATTACCAGTAATCTGCAATTAATGACTTCTTGTATGTCCTTTATCTATTTTGCTGCTTTCTTTAAATTTCCGAAAAAATTTGCATCAGCATGGCAGCGATCACATATGCATGTCACAGACGGCTTATATTATTTCTTGACGTTTATAGCGCTGTGTATCCAATTCTTTATTTTCTATAATTCGATTAAAACAGCAAAACTTTCAATGGTGATCATTAGTATGATTGCAATGCTCGTATGTATGAGCTATGGTTTTTTCAGAGCAAAGAGCCCACAGGTTCAGATTCAGACATCGGTTTGGGAAGACTAATCACGGGTTAGAAATCATTTGGGAAAAGACCATTTTGATATTGGATAAAGGAGAATTGAATGGTAAATAATGAAAATGCAGTGCTTTTTAAGTTAATAAAGGAAGCGGCTAATCAACGCTATGATGCAATGGCGGTAAAACTTGCTGAAAAAGATACGGAAATTTCAACAGATTTTATACGCCCGCTAAAGACGATGGGAAAGCATATTGCACTGTGTCAAGCATTTGCAATGGCGCGAAGAGAAGGCAAGATGGTTTACATGGAAAAAAAGGATCATTGGTGCTGGGCGCCGCTTGTAGCATTTGGTCATATTCGGTGTGAACGGGGTGATGAGGCATTTGAAGAAATCAGTCGCATGATTGGCATTGAGGACATTGGAAAGGCGAAGGATTTTTTTGAAAATATACCACGGTTGCCACACGAAAAATACACGGGAATTATGGTGGCGCCGTTGGCAAAAGCACCATTTACGCCGGACATTATTCTCGTTAACTGTAATAATGCTCAGCTAAGAACGTTGCTGTTGGGAATTAAAAGTCAAAAAGGTGCTCTAGTAGAAAGTCGTTTTGATCCGATTGATTCCTGTGTCTGGTCGATTATACCGTCGCTTTTAGGTGGCGACTACCGTATAACATTGCCGGATCCGGGGGATTATGCCCGTGCGTTAACAGATGAAAACGATATTATTCTTTCGATTCCAAAAGCGCAGTACGATGCATTTACTCGAGGGTTAGAGTGGCAACTTAAAAAAGGTATGACCAGTGAATCGTTTGTTTACGACATGGAAGGCGATTTTGCACGCCCGCCATTTTACAACAAGTTGTATAGTGCTTGGGGATTAGATCAAGGCAAGGATTGGTAAAATACAGTATTGTTATATTTTCTGACTGGCAAATGTTAAGAATGAAAATAGACGGGGGATTCTCCCGTCTATTTTTACTTATCGGGCACCGTCTTGTACCGTAATTAACCATGTGATAAAATGAAAAGAAAATCCGAGTATGGAGAAATTGGAATGGCAAACGCAAAACAGACTAAAAATATTGTTCATAAGAATATTACAGATAAAATTTTTTTTGATTTGAAAGAGAGACTTGAAAAAAAAGAATGGCTTCCAAATGATCGACTACCCTCAGAAAATGAATTGGCACAGTATTTTGGCGCCAGTAGAATGTCGGTGCGAATGGCACTGCACAAATTGGTTGCACTCGGTATGCTGGAAGCAAAAGATGGTGGGGGATACTTTGTTCTTGATTTCAAATTTTACAATATCGTCAACCATGTTTCGGGCATGATGCTTCACAATATTGATTATGATGACTTTAATCAATTTAGAGGCCTTATTGAAACGGAATCATTAAAAATATTATCTGGGAAAAACATTCGCCCTAAGGATTTGAAGACGCTGATTCTCTGTTGTGAAAAAATGGCGGTTGCCGGAAAGGCAAAAGATAAAAAGACATTTGCAGAAGCCGATTACGAATTTCATAGGCAAATATGTAAAATGTCAGGCAACAGTATGTTCGTTTATTCATATGACCTTATTGGATCGATATTTTTAGAATACTTAGAACAGCATTATACAGTGGAGAAATATCCGGAAAATCAGAAAATTGATCTTCATGATGAAGATTATTATAAAAAAGCAGTTGACTTTCATGCTGAAATTGTTAATTCAATTAAATCTGATAACATTGAAGAGGCTGTTAAAATTGTTAAGAAGTTAACGCATATGCTTTAGAATCAGGTATTCTTCGAGTTTGACAATTGGGTGGTCAATCAATGAATAGATTATTGAAAGCTCTGGCTATTTAGCCGGAGCTTTTTGCACGATCTGATCTCTTATGATTTCATGAAATGCATCGTCATCATATTGTCATCAAAAAGCTTACAATAGATTTGATATAATGGGTATAAGCATCAATGCAAAGGAGAAATGTCATGAAAAATTACTTTATGCCGCATGCACCGGTTTTTTTGCCGAATATTGGCATATCAGAAGCACCGCAGGTTAAAATGACGTTTGAGGCGATGCACGAAGTGGGAAAGCGCGTTGCAGAAATGGCACCGGAAACGATTGTCGTCATATCACCCCATGGGCCGAGGTTTACAGATGCCATTGCCATTTATGATCAAAATGACTATCGTGGCGACTTGAAAGCATTTGGTGATTTTGATCATACCTTTTCTTTTGAAAAGGACATAAAATACATTGATGCGCTGATGCAATGCAATCGAACGGCCAATAAAAGGTTTTATACACTGAAAGAAAATCAGTTCAAGCAGTTTGAACTCGATACAGCGTTGGATCATGGCGTGTTAGTACCGCTGTATTTTATAACACGTCATTACCATAATTTTAAACTTGTATGTTTGTCAGATGCTGATTTTTCACCAGCAGAACTTATCGAATCAGGTGCTTTACTTAGAAAAGCGGCCGAACAAGTTAACAGAAAAGTACTTTTTATCGCCAGTGGCGATTTATCACATACACTCAATGATCAAGGACCTTATCAATATAAACCGGCAGGTAAAGTTGTTGACAATGCTGTTTGTGAAGCTTTTGAAAAAAGTGATATTGAACGTTTGGCAATATTGGCGCCTGAGACAATCGCCGAGGCGGCGATTTGTGGTTTAGGGCCTCTATGGCTGCTGCTTGGGGTTTACGAATGTCAAGCATATCAAACAAATCGGTTGAGCTATCAAGGTCCTTTTGGCGTAGGTTATGCTGTTGCTGAATTTGAAAAAATCGATGGTGTGGGCGCTCGGAGAGCTGTCCTTTTTAAAGCGAAAATGAAAACACGAACAGATGCAGTGCGAAAGCGGATGTCGCCAATTGCGACTTATGCACTTCGCGTATTAAAAGCACGCCTGCAAGATTCATTGCCGCCGCGGATTGAAATCAGAGCGAATGCCTATATCATTAATCATGAAAAATTTAAAATAGATGAAGCGGTAAGCAAACAGCTTTTAACGAAAACAGCTGACGTCTTTGTTTCAATTAAATCAGATGGGGCGCTAAGAGGCTGTATTGGCAGTGTAGGGAGTGACACGAAAGCACCACTGTATGAAAAAATTGCCTATTATGTTGCGCAAGCCGCTTCTCACGATTCTCGTTTTGAACCAATCGGAATGAGTGAGTATGAATTGCTGACCATTTCGGTAGATGTTTTGTCACCGCTTGAAGCAATCACATCAACAGCACTGCTCGACTCTAGAAAGTATGGTATCTTTGTGACGGATGGCCTAAATAGTGGTGTCTTGCTGCCTGCTATTGAAGGTGTGGATAGTGTTGTGGAACAAATGCGGATTGCTGCGCATAAAGGCGGTTTTCTTGTGGAGGATATTAAAGAAACGTATCGATTCACTGTGGATAGATATCTTTGAGTATCCCGACAAACTGTGTGTAAGATGTGTATAGTGGGGATAAAATCTAAAAACCGCTGTTGGCCTTTGATCGACAGATCAATTTTATCAACAGCAAATGTGGAAATCAGACAACTTATCCACATGCCTTTCGATAAATGATGCGACTCGGCTATATGGCCTAATGATCTTTTTGATAGGAGCCTATATGAAAAAATTGAATGTATTGTTGGTGATAATTTGTATCGTTAGTTTGGTTCTGGCGATTAATCTAAACTTGAATATTGAACTGCGACAATGGCTTAAAGATCACTTTGAACAACATGCGGTTGTTCCCTCAACAAATGAAGTCATTTTAGCGACTGGGAATCAAATTCTTGTTGACGATCTGTCTGAAGCAGTATTGGGAAAGATGGCAGATGATGGGCACGTTTTTATGAAACTCAGATGGTTTAAAGATTTAAACTGGACATTTCATTATGATGCCGAAAAAGGACAGCTGAACCTTGTTGGCAAGGATCAATTTGTTACCATAATGGACGATGGCAGCGTCACTTGGAATGGCGTAGCTGTGGAAAATACCGTCAGCATGCAAATGATTAATGGTGAACGTTATCTTGCGATGGATGAGTGGCAGAATATTGATGTAAATGGGCGTTTAGATCTAACAATGCAATATGATGAAGCGCGACGAATGCTTATCTTTGGCATTGGAACCCCAAATGATGTTTTGAAGTCGGGTAAAGGGATTTATCGATCGCCTGACGATGTGTCGGATCATTTAAATGTTGTTGAAGAAATGACGCAATTTAAAGCACTATTTACAGGACCAGACTTTGTTGAAAAGATTGAAACAAACCAAACTGTTTATGCGCAGGCGATTGATGATGCGGTAGCTATGGTAGTGACGAAAAGCGGTAACGTCGGTTATATATCACTTGATGCAGTTGCTTTTCATGAAACGGAAATGGTTGAACAAAATAAGACTGAACCCGTACATATGATCTGGGAATACGTTGGACAGCACAATCCAAACGTCAATAAGATTACCAATCTCGTTGGGATTAATGTCGTGTCACCGACATGGTATGAAATGGAAGATGCCTTTGGCAATTTCACTGATAAGTCTGGCGATCGCTATCTCGAGTGGGCAAAGGAGCAGGGCTATGAAATATGGCCGTTAATTACCAATCGTTTTGACCCGGATTTAACGCATGAATTTCTTGCGAGTTCAGATGCGCGTATGAATTTCATTGAACAAATTGTCAGTATATCATTGGCAAAAAATTATGACGGCATTAATATTGACTTTGAAAATATTTACTTAGAGGATCGAGATGCTCTTTCGAATTTTATCAATGAGTTGTCTTGGTACTTAAAGCCGCTTGATATCACGTTGTCAATGGATGTTACTGTTATAGCAGAGAGTGATAACTGGTCCAAATGTTTTGATCGGGCAGTACTTGGGCGCATCGTTGATTATCTCGTCGTTATGACTTATGATGAATATTGGAGTTCAAGTCCAATTAGCGGCCCGGTTGCCTCATATGATTGGGCAGAACGAAGTTTGAAAGTAATTGCTGAACTGGTGCCGAGCGAGAAAATGATCATGGGAATCCCGCTTTACACGAGGGTGTGGTCAGAAAAGCCCAATGCTGAAGCGATTGATCAGATGTCCGTGAGTTCGACCGCTATTGGCATTGCGACTCAAGATGCGCTCATCGAAGAAAAAGGGCTTTCGCCGACATGGTCTGATATAGATCGGCTCTATTTTGTATCCTATGTTGAAGATGATCTCATCAAAAAGATATGGATTGAAAACATTGAAACCATTGTGCATAAAATTAAATTATCTGAATCGATGTCACTTGGCGGCTATGCGTTCTGGCGACGAGGTTTTGAAGCAGAGAATTTTTTCAGAACGTTGCAGACGGAGCTAAACGCGGAGAAGTGATGCGGATTTTACAATAATGAATGTAAGGAGTTGCTCGTGGAAAACTTAGGACTTGTAGTCAATACGAAAAAAATTATGCGTGCATTAATTTTGCTGGTTGCGGGACTTTCGTTGATGTTTTATGGTATTATTGGATACTTTGCAGATTATGTTAGCACACATCAAAGAATTGCTGATACCGAGATTATTGAACGCGCAAAAGAATTAGGGATGGTAGAGCCGAGAGATATTATCCTGGATGAGCAGGAGCAATTAAAATGATTAGGGTAACAGAGATTAAGTTTAAAGTTGATGAGATGGCAACAGATGCAAAGTGGCGATCTAAAATTGCACAGAAGCTAGGGATTCCAACTGATGCCGTTAAAGCCTATTATATAAGACGTGAATCTATTGATGCCAGAAAAGGCGTTGTATATACTTACAGCCTCGATGTTGAAACGACGATGGAAGCAAAACTGCTGCGCAAAGGCTTCAAAGAATCGCCACCGCCTTATGAGGCAACACTCATTAACCGTTTCAGAGAAAAGCTGCAAAACCAAAAGGATAAAAAATTGTTATCAGAGCGACCGATTGTCGTTGGATTTGGACCGGCGGGAATGTTTGCCGCTTTGACATTAGCGGAAGCAGGACTTAATCCCATTGTATTGGAAATGGGTGAGGCTGTAGATGAACGGACGAAAACCGTTGAACACTTTTGGCAGACAGGTGAACTGAATGAAACATCAAATGTTCAGTTTGGCGAAGGCGGTGCAGGGACTTTTTCCGATGGTAAGTTAACCACTCGTGTGAAAGATGAACGCATTCAGTACGTCATTGAAACGTTTATTGCTGCTGGTGCACCAGAAGTGATACGCTATAAACAAAAACCACATATTGGAACGGATTATTTAAAATGTGTCGTCAAGCATATACGCAATAGCATTATTGCACTGGGTGGGGAAGTACGCTTTCAATCTGAGGTAGCCGAGATCCTATTGGAAGATGCGACCGTGTCGGGTGTTAAGCTGGCGAATGGTGATATTGTAAAAGGGAGCGCGGTGATTATCGCAACCGGTCATAGTGCCAGAAAACTGTTTTATCAACTATATCGGCAAGGTGTTGCGATGTCGGCAAAACCTTTTGCAGTTGGTGTGCGAATAGAACATCCGCAGCGGATGATTGATCATATTCAATATGGTGACAGTGTATTGGCAGCTAAACTGGGGGCTGCTGAGTACAAGCTAACCCATACAACATCTGGGGGGCGTAGTGTCTATAGTTTCTGCATGTGCCCAGGAGGCGAAGTGGTTGCTTCTGCCTCGGAGGCAGGACATCTTGTGGTAAATGGCATGAGTCAGTATGCACGGGCACTTTCTAACAGTAATAGCGCATTGCTCGTCAATGTGACGCCGGATGATTTTCCATCAGAACACCCGCTTGCCGGCATTGAATTCCAGCGGCAAATTGAAGCCAAAGCGTTTCGGGCTGATGCACAATACGCGGCGCCATGCTGCCGCTTAGAAGATTTTTTAGAGGGGTGCGATACAGAGCGCGTTGCTTCGAAACAGGCTGTAGAAGCGCGTCTTGTACAAAAACGCTTTACGAATTTAACTGATTTTGAGATGCTTGAGCCGACATATCGACCAAAAACAGTAAAAAATGATTTTTCAGATATTTTACCGATCCCCGTGCTTGAAGCGCTTAAAGAAGCAATCCCTGTATTTGGAAGAAAAATTCCGGGTTTCGATCATCCGATGGCGATTATAACGGGCGTTGAGACGCGAAGTTCGTCACCGGTACGGATTCATCGAGATCCTGTGACACTTGTCAGTGTAGCTTATCGTGATTTGTATCCTTGCGGTGAAGGTGCCGGATATGCAGGTGGGATAACGTCATCAGCGATTGATGGCATAAAAGTAGCCGAAAGCATTTTATTGAAATGCCTCAACCATTAAGCAACGTTTATTTTGAAAGTTGATACTGTGCTGATGTAAAAGACCCAGCAAGGAGCATTGGAGATGCCCTGCTGGGTCTAATCATTTAAAGCTTATAGACAGTAATCTCTTCGCAATATGAACACTCATACTCGAGTTTGCCATTTGCGCTGATCAGTTTGAACTCTGGTTCTGCATAATCGTCTGTATGCGTAATACAGCGCGGATTCTGACATTGTAAGCCGCCTTTTAGAGATTTAGGGATCTCTGCTTTCAGTTTTTCAACGAGCTTGTTGTTCTTGATGATATTAACGGTGATATTAGGATCGATAATCCCTAAAATATCCATATTGACATCAAACGTATTTTCAATTTTGATAATGTCTTTTCGCCCAAGCTGTTTGCTGGTGACATTCATCAGAAGTACAACGGAATTATCGGTTGCACTAAAGAGTCTGTTGAAAACTTTCAGACCTTTGCCTGCTTGGATGTGATCAATGACAATACCATTTTCAATTCCCTTAACTTCTAGCATATGGACCCACCTCCAACATCATGCTGATTAAAGCCATCCGTACGTAAACGCCCATTTCCGCCTGTTCGAAATAGACAGCGCGCTTGTCGTCGTCTACATCGTAACCGATTTCGTTAACACGCGGTAGCGGATGCATGACGATCATATCTGGTTTTGCATTTTTTAACTTTTCACGTGTCAATTTATAGGAATTCTTAAGTTTGAGATAATCTTCTTCATTAAAGAAACGTTCTTTTTGGATTCGCGTCATATAGAGAATATCGATGTCGTCAATAACGTCTTCCATGCTGGTTACTTCGACGAGTTCGACACCGTATTGATTGATGAGCTGACGTTTTAACGCTGAGGGCAGTTTTAATTCATCAGGAGAGATTAAAATAAACTTTGTGTTGCCAAATCGGGCAAGGGTTCGAATAAGTGAGTGAACCGTACGTCCGTATTTTAAATCACCGCAAAAAGCGACGTTGTGTCCATTGACGGTTTCTTTAAAACGTTTGATGGTAATAAGGTCGGTCAATGTTTGCGTTGGATGTTGATGGCCGCCGTCGCCGCCGTTGATAATTGGCAATCTTGAATATTGAGAAGCGAGCTTCGGTGCACCTTCCTTTGGGTGCCGCATGACGATGATGTCAGCATAAGCCCCCATGACTTTAATCGTATCTGCAAGGCTTTCACCTTTTGAAGTCGATGAGGTCGAAGCGTCTGCAAATCCGATAACATTGCCGCCTAGACGCATCATAGCGCTATCAAAACTGAATTTGGTGCGTGTGCTGGGTTCAAAAAAAAGTGATGCCAATATTTTACCGTCACAGATTTTGTTGTAGACCTTTGGGTTATTGTACATGTCTAAACCCACTTCGACGAGACGATTGATCTCATCAATAGTCAAATCCTCCGGCTCAATAAGATGTCTCATTAAATTCCTCCTTGTGATTTCACTGAATCTCTTAAAGTTTGGAAAACAAGATTCGAGCGGCCAACGCTGCTGAAGTTATTTTTAAAGAACCATATAAACGGGTTGCTCGATTCTTTTTGATAATAAAAACCCTTCACGTTAAGTCGCAAAGGGTTGTTGTATTAAAAATGATGATTATAAGCGTTATTAATTCAGTGGATAAAAAGAGATGCATCGCACTTAAGCGCATACTATATCCCACTATTATTCACTCGGCTTATAAAGAATTCCTTTTCGACCTCACGGATCAAATTAAAGGCTATTTTGTTTTCATCAACATCATAACACAGGGATATTTCAGGGTCAACTTAAATGCGATGACATTTATATTAATTAAATGATCGATTTTGACATGATAGGCTGTGCGATACTAATCCCAATACTTGGCCGAGGATGAGATTGTTTTTAAATGAGGATGAGTGTGATTTCACCTTGACACGATGCGGAGGCTGTGTTAAATTGAAGAAAATCCTTTAATCAGGTACGAGAGACCTGCAAGGTAATGAACACGACATCACACGTATTTTTTGTGACGAACACCTAGCAGGCGCTATGGTGTTTTTTTATGCGTCAAAATACGGTGGATATCGTAATGGAACGGATTAGACGGGAGGCAAATGTGAAAACACTTTTAAAAGGTGGCTGGTTAATAGATCCTGCACAGAAAATCAATCAAAAGGCAGATGTGCTTATTTGTGATGGTGCTGTCGAAGCAATTGTTAAGGAAGATACTTCCGCGGCATGCGATGATGTCATTGATGTTACAGGCTATATTGTCTGTCCGGGATTTATTGATTTGCACGTTCACCTAAGAGAGCCGGGGTTATCACACAAAGAAACCATTTATCAAGGAAGTCGAGCTTGTGCAAAAGGCGGCTATACAACGGTAGCATGTATGGCCAATACGAACCCTGTTGTCGATAATGTCGAAGTGCTAAAGAAATTGCAGACAATAGCGTGGCGTGACGGCATCATTGACATTAAGCCAATTGCAGCCACAACAGTTGGATTAGCAGGTCAAGCGTTGACAGATCATAATGCCCTCGTGAAAGCAGGTGCCATAGCATTTTCCGATGATGGACGTACCACGATGCGTGACACATGGATGATTGAGGCGCTTGAAACATCAAAACGCTTTGGCGTTCCGATTATCACGCATTCAGAAGACCATGAGATAACGGATCACTACCAGGATGAGGTTTATCCCATTGAAGCGGAATACAAAATTGTTAAACGTGATTTGGCGCTTTGCGAACAATATGGCGGGCATCTTCACGTAGCGCATGTTAGTGGTGAACAAACACTGGCGTATATTCGCGAGGCAAAAGAACAGGGGATTCACGTGACGTGTGAGGTGACGCCGCACCATTTTGGTCTTAATGATGAAATGGTTAATACACTTTCGCCAATGTCAAAGGTTAACCCGCCAATCAGATCGCCAAAGGCACAGCAAGCGGTCATCAAGGCATTAATTGACGGAACCGTAGATATCATTGCAACAGATCATGCACCACATGAAGAATCCAGTAAAAAAGGAACATATCGGCAAGCCAGCTATGGGATTTCCGGCATTGAAACCGCATTTTCCGTCGGATATACATCATTAGTAGATGCAGGTTATATGGACTTGGAAAATTTAATTGTCAAAATGAGTACAAGACCAGCTGAAATTGCAGGTTTTAAAGATGTTGGTGCGCTTAAGCCGGGTTTTGCAGCCAATATTGCTGTTTTAGACATTGGAAGTAGGTATGAAATTGATCGAATGCAGTTCGTTTCGAAAGGGAAAAATACACCTTTTCACGGAATGAAAGTAAAAGGGGAAGTTGTGATGACTTTTTATCAAGGCAAGCGTGTATACATGAGAACGGAGGCATAGGATGATAATTGATCAATTAATTGAGGCAATCATTCAAAAGAAAAGTCCGATTGTCGTAGGACTTGATCCAAGATTTAATCAAATACCACAGGCAATTAAAGAAAAGTGTCTCGCGGAATACGGTGAGACACTGGAAGCGGTAGCCGCGGCAATCAAAATTTTTAACCGCGGCATTATTGACGCCGTTGCGGATGAAGTGCCGGCAGTTAAGCCGCAGGTTGCCTTTTATGAACAATATGGATTGCCGGGGATGGCTGCTTATCTAGATGCCTGTCAATATGCAGCCTCAAAAGGTCTGGTTGTCATCGCAGATGTAAAGCGCGGCGATATTGGTTCCACATCAAAAGCCTATGCGAAAGCACACCTGGGACAGGTTCAAGTTGGCAATAAAAACTATCAGGGGTTTCCGGCAGATTTTGCAACCATTAATCCGTATTTAGGCGATGATTGTATGAAAGAATTTGAAGCTGAAATCGTGCAGGAAGATAAAGGGATCTTCATACTGGTGAAGACATCTAACCCAACATCAGGCCAGCTTCAAGACTTGGTAATGGCTGATGGGAAACATCTTTATGAGAAAACAGCAGAAATTGTCGCTGGCTGGAATGATAAAATATGTGGTAAATTCGGCTATTCACCAGTGGGCGCTGTTGTGGGTGCTACGTATCCGGAAGAACTGTCGGCGCTGAGAGCGCAGATGCCAAAAGCGATGCTGCTCGTACCAGGATATGGTGCGCAAGGCGGCGGCGCAAAAGATGTTATCAACGCTTTTGATACGAAAGGGCTTGGTGCGATTGTCAATAACTCAAGAGGGATCATTTTTGCTTATGAAAAGATAGGCGGTGATTACCAAGAAGCAGCAAGAAAAGCGGTAATCGCCATGAAGCAAGATATTAATGATACGTTGTCTTCTGTAGGCAAGCAATATTGGTAATGTTTGTATTGGCCGCTGCTTTCGCTTAAAAATGAAACGCATCTGGTTAAATGCACCATAACCTGAACGAACCGTATGCTGTATGCTAATGAACCGTATGCTTTATGTTGAGGTTCACAATTAAATTATAAAGAGGTTGATACATGAAGTTTCAAGGTCTGGTTAGAATAATCTCAAAAAAAGAGATAAACGATGAAGTATTTACGTTATGTGTTGAACGGCCTAAGGCTATTGAAAGCATTAAAGCGGGGCAGTTCTTTAATATCAAGACGTCAGCATATGGCAGCCCGATGCTGAGACGTCCGATATCCGTCAGCGGCTATGATAAAGATAGCATTGAATTTACCATTAAAGTAATAGGCGATGGCACAAAGCAGCTTCATCAATATGAAGTGGATGAAAAAATAGATATTATGGGGCCGCTTGGCAATGGTTTTGAATACAGCAATGAGCAGGAAATTCTGGTTATTGGCGGCGGTATCGGCATAGCGCCAGTAAAGGGATTGCTTGAGGTGTTAAAAAGAGAAAACCCGAATATTAAGGTGACGACGATTTTAGGGTTTAAGGATGAGCCGTATTTGGAAGAAACCTTTAATGCTTTATCAGATACACTAAAGATCGTATCAGAGACAGATAGCCGATACGAAAAAGGATTTGTAACAGAACCTTTAAAGTCGATTATTTGGAAACCGTTCCAAATGACGTATGCTTGTGGACCAACGCCGATGCTTAAAGCCATAACGCCGGTGCTGAATGCAGCAAAAATGCCGGTACAATTACTTATGGAAGAAAAAATGGCCTGTGGCATTGGTGCATGCCTTGTTTGCACCTGCAAGATTAAAGAAGGCGACTTCGGTTATAAGCATCAGCGTATGTGCAAAGACGGTCCGATGTTTTATGGAAGTGAGGTGATTTTTGATGCATAATCAGTCATTGAAACTGGGCGTTGATCTCAACGGATTAACGCTGCACAATCCGATTACCGTTGCATCGGGGACTTTTGGATTTGGTAGAGAGTACAGTGAATACATTGATTTAAACCAAATTGGTGCCATTTCGGTAAAAGGTCTTACATTAGAGCCAAGATCGGGAAATGAAGGGATACGCATTGTAGAGACCCCAATGGGAATGCTCAACAGTGTTGGGCTTCAGAATCCCGGTGTACATGCCTTTATAAAAGAAGAAATTCCTTTTTTGCGACAATATCAAACAAAGATTATTGCGAATATTAATGGCAATAATATTGAAGAGTATTGTGAAATGGCACAAATTCTCTCTAATGAAGATGTGGATTCGCTGGAACTGAACATATCGTGTCCGAATGTTAAAAACGGTGGATTGGCATTTGGAACGAACCCAGAAGTTGTTAAAGAAGTCGTATCAAAAGTGCGTAAGCATGCAAAGAAGCATCTAATTGTGAAATTGTCCCCAAATGTGACAGACATAAAGGCAATTGCCAAAATCGTTGAACAGGAAGGCGCGGACTGTATCGCGCTCATCAACACACTCTCAGGCATGGCTATTGACATCTACAAACGAAAACCGGTTCTTAACCGTATTAGTGGCGGTTTGTCAGGGCCGGCGGTAAAACCGGTAGCGCTGCGGATGGTATATGATGTTGCTCAAACAGTAAAAATTCCTGTGCTCGGAATGGGCGGCATTAGCAATACTGCAGATGCAATTGAGTTTTTGCTGGCCGGTGCAACTGCACTGGCGATTGGGACGGCTAATTTTGCCAATCCAAAAGTAACAGCGGAAATACTAAATGGGATCGAAACATACATGCGTACCTATCAGTATGATGATATCAATCAATTGATCGGAGATTTGAGATAGTGCTCTTATAGTGCACGTTGCTAAAATGTAAGATTATTAGCTAACACTAAAAACCGTTCTTTATACTCACAACTTTTTTTAACAAAAAGTGCTGAAACGGAAAGCTTCCGCTGTTTGTCATACCAATTGTGAAATGATTTTTAAGAATTGTAATTTCGTTTTTCATGAAACATAAAAGAGCAAGGGCGCTGTTCCCTTGCTCTTTTATGATCTTGAGCATCTATTGAAGAATGGTTCTTATTTTAGATTGCTTTAACCGAAAAAACAAGATTGAAAAAGCGGCAACCATGATAGCAAAGGTGTCATTTCAAGAGCATACAATCTATAAAATAAGGATTGAAAAAAGATTTCAATATCGTTAACTTGATCTTTTGGAGAACATTTATGATAATGGCTATATTTTAAACTAAAGTGAATACTGCGGTAAAAAGTCGTATAAAAACCTATATATAAGAAGAAAAGGTATCTTAAACACTATATACGGGAATATGTAAATAGTCAGAAATATTTTACTTTATAAAAAAGGGTTGACGTGCTCTTATTGTGATGTTATTATAGCAAAGCAGTCTTGAAAAACTTCAAAAAAATAATGATGTTTAGCAAAGAATGTGACTGTTTCGACAGTCTAAATTAATCAAAAATCTTATGAAAAAGATATTGACAATGAAAAAGAGGTTTGATATAATTTAGAAGCTGTCGCACATTGTAAACACTGAGTTTGAAGGGTGTTAAGGATGTGTAAAGAACAATCGGAATGATGATCGGCGAATACCGAAAAACGTTCGTGAAAAGACTTTGAGACGGTGAAGAAATACAATGAGAAATAAGGAAGGATTTTGACTAACGTCAAAACCGTTTTTCAAACTCATAACTTTTCTGTGAAAAGTTACTGTATTGAAAAGAAGTAAGAAATAGCAAATGTAAGATTTTTAGCTAACGCTAAAAACCGCTTTTCGTACTCGCAACTTTTTCTAGCGAAAAAGTGCTGAAACGAAAAGCTTCTAAGGACCTTGAAAATTGAATAGCGCAAATGAATTAAAACACGCAATTCTTTGAGTTTGTGAAATCGAAAGAGGAA
>NZ_JAHBCL010000032.1 GCF_018390735.1 Fusibacter paucivorans | reverse complement strand
TTTCTTCAGATTCCTCGTCGCCAAGGACACCCTTGCCTTAAGCTATACACTTCCCACTACCAGGGTGTGTTAGGGACTCTCACCCGTTAGATTACGCCCATACCGGGCACACCAAAAAAAGTGCCGTTGCTTATCTAATGGCTTAGATTTACAACAGCACTTTCTCACTAAATGCTCTAACGTCATGTGCTTAGCAAAATGCGACCAGCAATTCACCCGATTTTACAATTTGCTCCTGTTTGACGTAAATTTTTTCAATTGTTCCCGCTTGGCGTGCGCTGACAACCGTTTCCATTTTCATGGCTTCAATGATGAAGAGCGGTGTATTTTCTTCGACAGCATCCCCTTCCTGAACGAGAATTTTAAAGACTTTACCCGGAATTGGACTACCGACTTCACAAGGATTGTCTTCATCTGCCATGACGATACTAGATGTTTGCGCCACTTGTTTTGATGCCGTATCTTTAATCGAAACTTCTCTGCGATTCCCGTTCACTTCGAAAATAACGTTGCGCTGACCATCGTTTTGCAGTTTGCCAATTTCCAAAAGCTTCACAATAAGAATTTTGCCATCTTCGATTTCAACTTCACATGTTTCATTTTCCTTGAGACCATGGAAGAAGACATCACTGCCCATACGGCTAAAATCACCCGTTTTTTGAAGATAGTCAAAGTACTCATCAATCACTTTTGGATAGAGGGCATAACTGACGATATCCGACTTCGACGGTTTAATTTTATACTTATTTCTCAAATGCGTATCGATTTCACCAAAGTCTTCCGGCGGCAGCAAGTCTCCCGGACGACAAGTAATCGGCTTTTCGTCCTTGAGCACCAATTTTTGAAGCGGCTCAGGAAATCCGCCCTGCGGCTGACCCATAAGGCCTTTAAAATATGAAATAATCGAATCAGGATACGCTAGGTTCTTTCCTTTATCGTAAATGTTTTCCGGCGTCAACTCGTTCTGAACCATAAAGATCGCCATGTCGCCAACGGCTTTAGATGAAGGTGTTACTTTAATAATATCGCCTAACATATCGTTGACCGTTTTATACATTTCCTTCACTTCGCCAAATTTATGACCGAGGCCAAAACTCTCAACCTGTGGTTTTAGATTTGAATATTGGCCACCTGGAATCTCATATTTATAGATTTCAGCACTAGCTGTCTTAAGATCTGATTCAAACTGTTTGTATACCGGTCTAACATTGCCCCAGTAATCCGAAATCTGCTGAATATGATCAAGGTTGATCCCCGTATCCCGATTGGAATTCTGCATTGCCGCTACGATACTGTTCAGCGATGGTTGGCTTGACAGCCCCGACATGCTGCTGAATGCCGCATCGACAATGTCAACACCTGCCTCGGCAGCCATGAGCATTGCAGAAACACCGTTGCCCGTGGTATCGTGTGTATGCAGGTGAATAGGAATGGTCACTTCATTTTTAAGCGCCGTTACCAGTTTTTTTGCCGCATACGGTTTCAACAGTGCTGACATGTCTTTGATGCCGATCATGTGTGCACCCGTCTTCTCAAGTTCCTTTGCCATATTCACATAATATTTGAGCGAATATTTATCGCGTGACTCGTCGAGGATATCACCTGTATAGCAAATCGTAGCCTCTGCAACCTTACCGGTTTGAAGCACTTGATCAATGGTATATTTCATGCCGTCAATCCAGTTAAGCGAATCAAAAATTCTAAAGACATCAATGCCGCGCATTGCTGCTTCTTCTACCAAAGCCTTGATGACATTATCCGGATAATTCTTGTAGCCGACGCCATTTGAACCCCTGATTAACATTTGCAACAGGAGATTCGGAACGCGTTCCCGAATAACATCCAGACGTTCCCAAGGATTCTCTTTTAAGAAGCGGAACGCAACATCAAACGTTGCACCACCCCACATTTCAAGTGAAAAGAGTTCCGGTGCCATCGCTGCCGTCGCTCTGGCAATCTTTTTCATATCAACGGTTCGCACACGCGTCGCCATCAGCGATTGATGCGCATCGCGCATGGTCGTATCGGTAATGAGAAGATTCTGCTGTCCGCGAATCCAGTCCATTAGCCCCTTAGCACCTTTTTGATCGAGAATTTGCTTTGTCCCAAACTGCAGCGTTTTCTCATCAAATTTCGGAACGACAGGCACGTCGTACTCCTGTTTATTGCCCTTTGTTTCATTGACGACTTTTTCACCGATAAACGAGAGCACGCGAAGTTCTTTATCCGTCTTTGATTTAAAATCCGTCAAGGATTTATTTTCTGCGATAAAATTCGTATCACATTGCCCGGCTTTAAACGTCGGATGGTTGAGAACATTAATAAGGAAGTCCGTATTCGTCTTAACACCGCTAATCTTGATTTCCTTCACGGCGCGTATCGACTTGCGGATCGCATCTTCGAATGTTCGAGACCACGTCGTACACTTAACGAGTAAACTGTCATAGTATGGCGTAATAACGGCGCCGGTAAAACCATTGCCGCCGTCGAGACGAACGCCAAAACCGCTGCCTGTACGATACACATCTATTTTTCCCGTATCAGGCATAAAGTCATTTTTAGGATCTTCTGTTGTCACACGACATTGAATAGCATAACCGCGCGCTTCGATATCCGATTGTTTTTTAATGCCGATTTCATCTGAATCGAGTGCGTAGCCCTCCGCTACTAGAATTTGGCTTTGGACGATATCAATGCCCGTTACCATTTCTGATACTGTATGCTCGACCTGAATCCGCGGATTCATTTCAATAAAATAGTGTTTGCCGCTTTTATCGACGAGAAATTCTGCCGTTCCCGCACCACGGTAATTGACAGACGCCGCAATTTTAATCGCATCGCCGCAAATGGCCTCACGCTGCGCTGTCGATATACTAAGCGCCGGCGTAAACTCAATCACCTTTTGATGCCGTCTTTGGATGGAGCAATCGCGCTCATAGAGATGTACAATATTGCCGTGTTTATCCCCCAGCAGCTGTACTTCTATATGTTTTGGCGCTTCAAGATATTTCTCAATAAATATATCATCATTACCGAATGCCTTTTTCGCTTCATTCTTTGCCATGCGGTATTCTCCGAGCAATGCACGCTCATCTCTAACGATTCGCATTCCTCTTCCGCCTCCGCCTGCAGATGCTTTGAGGATCACAGGATAACCTGCCTGCTTTGCAAATGATACCGCTTCTTCATCCGTTGCAATTGGCTTTTCAACACCTGGAATAACGGGTACGCCTGCTGCCACTGCAACAATCTTCGACTTAATCTTATCGCCAACGGCAATCATCATCTCCGGCGTCGGGCCGATGAATTCAATGCCGGCATCTTGACATTTCTTTGCAAACTCCGGGTTTTCCGCAAGGAAACCATAGCCTGGGTGAATGGCATCAACACCCTTTTTTACAGCAATTCTTACGATTTCATCAATATCTAAATAAGCATCAATCGGCCCCTTGTTCTGGCCAATTAGATAGGATTCGTCCGCTTTTGTTCGGAAAAGTGAATTCTGATCTTCTCTAGAATAAATGGCAACTGTTCTAATGCCGAGTTCGTGGCAGGCTCTGAAAACCCGTATCGCAATCTCACCACGGTTTGCGACTAAAACCCTTTTAAACTTTTTCATTTGCTTGCCTCCATATATTTCATACTAATATAGCAATCTTTTCATAAAAATACAACCGTTTTGTTTAAGAAACTGTACTTTCGCCCCTTTATCATCACCTTTATCGAATATAATAAACAAAAGGGGACATTTAACTTTATTTAATTCGATTGCCTACCGCGGACAAAATAACATATCTTTATTTTTTAAAGCACCCACCTTGCATAATTATGCTTTTTATGCACTTTTCATTTATGGATATACGTTCTTTTATTTGCTTTCTATTAATAATGTTCATATTTTTCGTATTGTATCTCTACAGATCGCCGCTCTAAGCAACCATCATTTCGGTATTGTATCACTGCAGCTATGCTTTATGAACATTTTATACGGAATTATAAACAATTTATAAAATGCCTTGATTGAAGCTTCACAATCTTCTATACTTTGTATGTCAATTAGTTTGAATATCAAATGAATTTTATCATTATATAATTGAATATCAAGGAGGAACAAGCAATGACATTTGAAAAGGTAAAAGATTTACTGGTAGAGGAATTGGGTTTGGATGCAGATGAAGTAACACTTGAGAGCAATATCCGCGAAGATTTGGGTGCTGACTCATTAGATATGGTCGACTTAATCATGTCCATCGAAGATGCTTTCGGCATCAAAGTCGATGAGAAAGATACCGTCAATATTAAAACGGTTGGTGACATCGTTAATTATATCGACAAATAGAAACGGATTACTCATAATATAAATCAATTGAAAACATAAAAGTAAAAAAATCCTAGCCTTGTCTAGGATTTTCTTTATAAGGACATTTATAAACTTTTTATAAACAAGCGCCCTTATAATAAGGAAGACTAATGCGCTACTCCGGAGGTTTTATGATCAAGACATCTTTATGTGCAATGCTCGGAATTGAATATCCTATCATTCAAGGCGGCATGGCTTGGATTTCAGATGCATCACTTGCCGCTGCGGTTTCAGAAGCCGGCGGTTTGGGTGTTATTGCAGGTGGCAATGCTGAAAGGATCCACGTCGAAGCACAAGTAAAAAAAATTAAGACAATGACCACAAAGCCCTACGCGCTTAACGTCATGCTCCTCAGCCCGCACGCAGATGATATTATACAGCTCGCCATCGACGAAGCAGTTCCCATTGTCATAACCGGTGCAGGAAGCCCTGGTAAATATATCGACGCACTAAAAGCTGCCGGCATTATGGTCATACCAGTCGTCGCATCCGTTGCACTGGCCAGACGCATGGAAGGACTCGGCGTCAATGCCGTCATCGCAGAGGGCACTGAAGCCGGCGGACACATCGGCGAACTGACGACGATGGCGCTGACACCGCAAGTCATTGATGCCGTTCAATGTCCCGTAATCAGTGCCGGCGGAATTGCAGACGGTCGCGGCGCTGCCGCCGCCTTTATGCTCGGCGCTGACGGCATTCAAGTCGGCACGCGATTTCTCGTGGCAAAAGAATGTACCGTACACGATCATTATAAGCAAATGATCCTAGATGCCAAAGATACATCATCAGTGGTTTCTGGCCGCTCAACAGGCCATCCTGTCCGCATCCTGAAAAACAAACTGTATCGACAGTTTTCAGAACTTGAAAAAAACAACGCACCCGCTGAGGCGATTGACGCACTTGGCTCCGGCGCATTAAAACGTGCCGCTGTCGATGGTGATGTCGTCCTTGGCTCGGTCATGGCCGGCCAAATAGCCGGACTCGTTCGTCAATCGCAAACGGCATCGGAAATCATTACCGAGATGTTTGACGACTGTCACAAAGTCATTAACCGTACACTGTCAAAAATAAACTATTAATATAAGCGAACATAGCACACCGTTTGATTTAGAAGCTGCCTGATAACATTTGATGACATGCTGCCAAAAATGCTGTTTTCAGTATTATCGTTAAACGGTCACTGGTCTACCATCAATGAAAGTGAGGTTCAGAAGATGAAAATCGGTTATGTATTTGCCGGACAAGGCGCACAAAAAGAAGGTATGGGACAAGCATTCTACGATCAATTCGAAAATGCACGCGTGGTATACGACCGTGCAAATTTGGCTTTGGGTTACGATCTAAAAACCCTTTGCTTCAACGGTCCTCAAACAAAACTAAATGAAACTGAAATTACACAACCTGCGATCCTGACAACTTCCGTTGCCATGCTCAAAGCTTTCGAATCTAAAATCAATATCAAGCCGACAGCAGTTGCCGGCCTTAGCTTAGGAGAATATACCGCACACGTTGCATCGGGTTCCATTGCATTTGACGATGCCGTTCAACTCGTTAAAAAGCGCGGCGCCTTTATGCAGGAGGCCGTGCCAATGGGGGTCGGCGGCATGGTTGCCGTCATGGGATTATCCGTCGAAGATACAGAACGCGTTGCCGAAGAAGCGTCTGCCTACGGCACTGTCGAGGTCTGCAACTACAATTCGCCAAAACAGATCGTCCTCGGCGGTGAACTCAAAGCGCTGGACAAGGTCGAATCAATTGCAAAGGAAGCTGGTGCCAAACGCGCACTGCCGCTTCCAGTCAGTGCACCATTCCACACATCCATGCTTAAACCCGCAGAAGAACAATTAGCAGCTGAACTTGAAACCATCCGTTTCGGCGAGATGAAAGTGCCCGTTATTTCAAATGTCAACGGTCGTATCGTCCCTTCGGAAAACCATATTCCTAACTACTTGGCAAAACAGGTTACCAGTGCCGTTCGTTGGATCGAATGCATCGAGTCCATGACGGCGATGGGCATCGATACCATCGTTGAGTTTGGCCCGGGTACAGCACTTTCGAGCTTTATTGCAAAAATAAACCGAAAGATCAAAGTCCTCTCGATCAATGATATCGATTCATTGAATCAAGCTGTCGATTACCTGTCCGCTCAACACCAAGAGCGCGCCATCTAAAAATCGTCATCTACACTATTTCAGTTGTAATAATACAGAGTTGAGGTGAATACATGAAAGTTGCAATTGTCACTGGCGCCAGTCGCGGAATCGGCAGCGCCATCGCAAAGGCACTGTCTGAAAACGGATACAATTTAGTTTTAAATTACCGTGCGAGTCGAGATGAACTCGAAGCACTCGCCGCTACCCTTACCACAGAAGTTGTTTTGGTTCAGGGCGACGTCGGTTCCTTTGAAGAATCCGAAGCAATTATCAGTGCCGCCAAAACACATTTTGGCAGGGTAGACTTACTTGTCAACAATGCCGGCATTGCGCGCGATAACTTGATTATGCGTATGAGCGAAGCTGATTTTGATGCTGTTAACACGACCAATTTAAAAGGTACTTTCAACTGCACTAAACACGTCAGCCGCATGATGGTCAAACAGCGTTTTGGCCGCATCATCAATATTTCATCAGTCGTTGGCATTTTCGGCAATGCGGGACAAGCCAACTACGCAGCCTCTAAAGCAGGGATCATCGGTTTTACCAAAGCAATCGCAAAAGAACTCGCACCCCGTAATATTACCGTTAATGCCATCGCCCCCGGCTTTATCGAAACGCAAATGACCGATGCGATCAGCGAAGAAGCCAAAACAGCATCGGTTGACAGAATTCCGCTGGCGCGTTTTGGCAAACCGGAAGATATCGCAAAAGCAGTCGTCTTCCTCGCTTCAGATGATGCCAATTATATTACAGGACAAGTCATTCAGGTTGACGGCGGTATGACCCTGTAGCTTGCTCATATTACACATTTCTGGTTTATCGGTTGTTCAAAACCGCTTGATAACTATTCCTTATGAAATGGTTTTGAACAACTTATATCAACCAGATCAATCAAGGTTAAAATAAATCGGAGGATTAACATTCATGAAAAATAGAGTTGTCATTACAGGTATGGGAACCATTTCACCAATCGGGACCGGCAGAAAGAATTTTTGGGATGCCATCATGGCAGGCAAGTGCGGAATCAGTCCTATCGAATCCTTTGACACTGAAAACTTTAAAGTAAAAGTTTCAGGCGAAGTCAAAGATTTTGTCGTAACCGATTATATCAATAAAAAAGAAGCCAAGCGTATGGATCGCTTTACACACTTTGCCATTGCAGCATCAAAACTTGCCGTTGAAGATGCTAAACTCGAAATCAATGATGACAACGCAGAAAATATCGGCGTTTATCTCGGGAGCGGCATTGGCGGTCTCAACACGATTGAGGAAAATGCTGCAAAACTCACCACCGTCGGTGCAGATCGAATCTCACCATTCTTTATCCCCATGTCCATTTCCAACATGGCTGCGGGTAATGTTTCCATCGCATTGGGTGTTAAAGGATCGTGCTTGACATACAACACCGCTTGCGCTTCTAGCGCCAGCGCCATTGGTGAAGCACTGAAAGAACTGAGAGGCGGCTATCACGATGTCATCATTGCCGGCGGCGCAGAAGCTTCAATTTCAAAACTTGGCATCGGTGGCTTTCAAGCGATGACAGCACTCTGTGAAGCACATGATCCTATGCGCGCCTCCATTCCATTTGACAAAGAACGCAGTGGTTTTGTCATGTCGGAAGGTGCCGCAATGCTCGTGCTCGAAACACTGGAACATGCACAGAAACGCGGTGCTACGATTTATGCCGAGGTATTGGGTTATGGTTCTACCAGTGACTCCCATCATATCACAACACCAGCACCAGGCGGCGAAGGCGGCGCACGCGCCATTAAACGCGCACTAAAAGACGCAGGCTTAGCGCCAGAACAAATTAGCTACATCAATGCACACGGCACCAGCACACCGTATAATGACATCTTCGAAACCGCTGCGATCAAAGCAGCATTTGGTGATTATGCTTACAAAGTGCCCGTTTCATCCACCAAATCGATGACAGGCCACTTACTCGGTGCAGCGGGCGGCATTGAATCAATGGTGTGTGTCGAATCCATCTTAAATAATTATATTCCGCCAACCATCAATCTCCAAGAACTCGATCCCTTGTGCGATCTTGATTACGTACCAAACGAAGGCCGCCATCAGCCTGTTCAGTATACATTGACGAACTCACTCGGTTTTGGCGGTCATAATGCGACGCTAATCTTCGGAAAATTTGAAGCGTAGGTGACCATAATGTTAAACAGCAATGCCATTCAATCTATTATCCCGCACCGTTACCCCTTCATGCTCGTCGACCGCATCGTCGAAATCGAAGAAGGTCTCTCTGCAACGGGGATCAAAAACGTGACAGCCAATGAATACTTTTTTCAGGGACATTTCCCTCAGGAACACGTCATGCCCGGTGTACTCATCGTTGAGGCACTAGCGCAAGTGGGCGCGGTCACCTTGTTAAAAAAACCGGAAAACAGCGGTAAAATTGCCTATTTCGCCGGTATCGACAAATGTAAATTCAGAAAAAAGGTTATCCCTGGTGATACGTTGACACTTACTGTCACCATCATTCGCTCCAGAGATAATTACGGCATCGGAAAAGCAATCGCAACTGTAGATGGCAAGAAGGTCTGCGAAGCAGAACTCTCTTTTATGATCGGCTAATACAGTCCCGATACCATTCAAATAAGCGTTTAATACCCATTCTCTATATTGCCAGCAGGCGCATCGGCATGGTCTACCCCTTTAGACCTATCCCGTGCGCCTGTTGCTTTTACTGTGACATTTTAGCGCTTGTATCGGCTTCGAGCAGTCTTCTTTCCATTGTCGATTAAGACTTTACAAAACGGGCAACCGCATAGCTTTGACACCACTTTACAGCACCGCCTCAATATGTTATAATCACAGGATTAATTACAAAATTTTTGACAGATTATTTACATTAGGGGGCACGATATGAGAAGTAGTATTATTGGACTCAATCGCATCGTCATCAAAATCGGTTCTTCTTCACTTACCCATGAAAGCGGTCTCATCGATCTCTGGAAAATGGAAAAGCTCGTGAGACAGATCGTAAACGTTTACAATAGCGGCAAGGAAGTCATCATCGTATCTTCCGGCGCCATTGCAGCCGGCATGGGCAAGATGAAACTCAAGGAACGACCGAAGACAATCCCCGAGAAGCAAGCAGCTGCAGCCGTTGGTCAAACAGACCTTATGCACATGTACGAAAAGCTTTTTTCAGAGTACGGTGTCGGCGTTGCACAAGTCTTGCTCACCAAGGAAGATATGTATGAACCAACGCGTGTGGAACACTGCAAAAACGCGCTTGATAAATTATTAGAACATCAGGTTATTCCAATTATCAATGAAAACGATGTCGTTGCCATTGATGAAATCAAAGTGGGCGACAACGATACACTTTCAGCAGAAGTCTGTAAGCTCACCGATTTCGAAATGCTCATTATTTTATCGGATATTGACGGCGTCTTTAATAAAGATCCACACCGCTACGACGATGCTGAACAGCTGTTTGAAATCAAAGCACTCAGCGAACTCGAATCCATTAACGCCTCAGGCACCGACAGTAATGTGGGCACAGGCGGGATGATTACAAAATTCAACGCTGCGCGAATCCTGCACGGTGTTTCAAAAAGGCTGCTCATCGTCAACAGCGCAACAGAAAACGTCATCAACAAAGCACTCAATGGCGAAAAAGTCGGCACTTACTTCAACTTTCATTAAGGAGTTAACAATGGGATACATCGAAACGTTAAGCCAAGGGGCAAAACGCGCTTCCGTCCAGCTCAGAACACTCGATGAAAAATCGAAAAATGCGCTGCTGACAAATATCGCCGATGCACTCAACGATTATAAAACGCGAATCTTCGAAGCCAACGCGGAAGATATCGAACGCGCTCGTGTAAACGGCACCAAAGAAGCGATGATTGAACGCCTTGCCATCAATGAAAAAGTTTTTAAAAGCATCTTAACCGGTATTGAAGATACGATTAAACTAAAAGATCCAATCGGCAATGTCGATAAAATGTGGGTCAACGAAAA
The DNA here is from genome assembly GCF_018390735.1 of Fusibacter paucivorans. Classification (GTDB taxonomy): domain Bacteria; phylum Bacillota; class Clostridia; order Peptostreptococcales; family Acidaminobacteraceae; genus Fusibacter; species Fusibacter paucivorans. The sequence continues at coordinate 39,765 of NZ_JAHBCL010000032.1, read as the reverse complement.
CGGCCTGCAAATAGGGGTTAAGCGCGTCCCCTTAGGCGTTATCGGCATCATTTACGAATCGCGCCCAAATGTCACGGTAGATGCGGCGGTTCTCTGTCTCAAAACAGGAAATGCCGTTATCCTGAAAGGCGGTTCAGACGCATTAGGTACCAACCGCGTCCTGATTGAAGCCATTAAAGATGGCCTCAGGCGCTCTAATTTGCCTGTAGAAGCAGTTCAGTTCATTGATACAACAGATCGTGAAGCAACGAAACTTTTGCTCTTACAGACCGAATACGTGGACTGTGTCATTCCACGAGGCGGCGCCGGTCTCATTCAGTTCGTTCTGGAAAACGCCCGGGTTCCCGTCATCGAAACCGGTACGGGAAATTGTCATATCTATGTGGACAAAGGGTATGATGTACAAAATGCCATTGATATTATTCTCAATGCAAAGATGCAAAAACCAGGCGCTTGCAACGCCGTTGAAACCATTCTCGTCCATACGGATGAAATGGCAGCTCTGGCTGCACCGCTTGTCAAAGCGCTGGCGGAAAACGATGTTAAAATGCACGCTTGTCCTGCCTTTGCGAAAGTTCTGGATGAAACGGCACTTGCGTACAGCCCCGCAACTGAAAAGGATTACTTCACAGAGTATCTCGATTACGAACTGGCGTTAAAATGTGTCGATTCCATGACGGACGCCATTGATCACATTGAACAATATAGCACGCACCACTCGGAAAGCATTTTAACTGACGATTACAGCAATGCGACAACCTTTTTAAACAAAGTTGATTCCGCGGCTGTATACGTTAACGCATCAACACGATTTACTGACGGCAGCGTCTTTGGTTTTGGCGCAGAAATCGGCATCAGTACGCAGAAACTTCATGCAAGAGGCCCAATGGGACTCGAGGCATTGACCACGATTAAGTATATCGTCTATGGTCAAGGCCAAATTCGCCCTTAAATCAATACGTTGACATTTTTGTAAGAAAACGAAACTTTGAGATTACGAATTGCATTTTGGGCTTCAAAAATCTATAATCTATATAAGGAGTGATTTTATGAAGGACAAAAAAATCAAAAACATCATGAAGCAAGTCATTATCTTCAATGATATATATGAAGAAGTCATCCAAAACAGCTTTAAGAAAAATCAAAACGCTGAAGTCAGCAAATTGGAATTTAACTTGCTCCATACCGTTTACCGTCATAATGAGCTGACGATCTCTGAAGTTTCTGAACTCTTGAATATCTCACTTCCAAATTGCAGCCGTTACGTTAAGAACGCAATTCAAGAGGGCTATTTGAACAAGAGAGTCGATTCAGGCGACAAACGCATCTACTACATTTCGCTCAGCGAAAGAGGCCGACGTATAGTCGAAACAACACTTGACGATTTTTCAATGGATATCAGTACACATTTGAATTCGCTTGATCCAAAAGATCTAGACCGCCTGGATGAATCATTTTCAAACTTAAATTCAACACTAGCAGATACACTGCTCAGCAGCACAAGTTTAACGCGTCGCAACTAAAAACGCAATAAAAACAAATGCTGCGATAACCTTTGAGTACCTCGTAAGACAAATGCCTTACGGGGTGTTTAACATGAAAAAAACAATTTTGTAAGTTAAAAGACGCCAGCGGCGTCTTTTGTTTTATCAATCTCTTCACTTTTAACCATTCGCTTCAAGTAATTACGCCTTTGCCGTTTCAGATGCAAGTTCTGCTTTTAGAGTTTCTGAATGTTGACGACCAAAGATTTTATCATTCAGCTTTACATACCAAGCCGCCGACTGAACCTGAATAATATAAGCAGCTGCGATAACCAGTGCCGCATCAGATCCGGCTTCTGCAAAGACATTAATTGCAACGGCAAGTGCAATGGACAAGTTGCGCATCACCGTCCCATAGACAAGCGCAATAGCATTGCCGCGGTCCAATAACTTAAGGCCCACAAAAGTGCTGATTATATAATTGATCGCATATAAGATCACAAGCGGGATCAGCAGCTGCAAAAGCATGCCCGGCGATGCCGCAATGGTCTTGGCTTTTAAAGCGATGGAGATGAAAACAATCCCTAAGACGCCAATGGATGAAAGCGCCGGAAAACGAGGCGCCAATGTCGTTTGAAATGTCTTTTCTCCATAACGCCTGATGAGTCCCTGCTGCGTTATAAACCCAAGTACCATTGGCAAGAAAACAATTAGTACAATTTGTCTGACAATGCCGATCAAATCAATTGTCACATAGGCACCCATTAAAAATTTTAAATAGAAGGGCGTTAGCAATGATCCCAGTGTCAAACCAATAACCGTCATTTTGACCGCTGACGCGACATTGCCCTTCGCAAATCCAGTCCAAGATATCGTCATGCCGCTCGTTGGCAGCAGTGATGCTAACACAAGGCCCAACGCCATGTAGGGATAGTTTGCGAAAAACACTTTGCCAAGTGCATAGGCAATAAACGGAATGATTAAAAAATTAATCCCCTGCGACAGCAACTGCGCTTTCGTATCCCCCGCCGTCAGTATTTGTTTGACTTTTAATGTCACCATCATTGGATAGACCATTAAAAAAGTAAAAGGCAAAATAAAGCTCTTTAAAAATGCCGTTTGATTAAATAGTCCATAGATAAAGCCAATGACCATAATCGTCGGAATCGCAACGATAAGATTTTTGTTTATTTTTTTAAGTATTTGCCACATAATATTACCGCCTTTCTACCTCAATTGTTACTGACATGAATCCGCATCCAGTAATGCAGCCAATTCTTCTTTAGCCTGATCAAGCATTATTTCTCTAATCAGCGTACACGCCTCCAAGAGCTTTGGACTCGTAAGCCGATAGTATACTTTTGTACCTTCTCGTGACGTTGAAACTACATTTTTATCACGCATTAAAGCCAGATGCTGAGATACATTGGCAACGCGAACATCCATTTTCTTTGCAATCTCATCCACGCACATCGCCTCTTTGCCAATTAGAAAAATGATCTCCAACCGCTTTGGATTCGACATCAGCTGACAAAAAGCGGCATGTCTTTTATAGATTTCTTTCGCATCCATCGATAAACTCCTTCTATCATCTATTTGCATTATTTCGAATATATGAAACAAAAACAGTATAATTCACGTTCGAAAAAATGTCAATGAAAAAGATTATCATTTTCATTCGCGCTCTCTAAATTCAACGCTTTTACAGCGCCAACATGCCTCATTCCGGCTGTTTTAGCAATATCATCTCTTGCAGAATTAAAGAGACTATGATATAATTTAAACAATAACATATGAACAGTTGCTCATATATTCAAATAAAAACGAGGTATCTATATGGAAACAACTTGTCAATGCAATACCGCCAACAACGATACAGTTACCAAAGGCAAAGCAGTCCTTATGACTGAGCATGTTGCAGGGGATCTCGCTAACTTGTTCAAGGTTTTCGGCGATCCAACAAGGGTCAAAATCCTGCATTTGCTTTCTGTCACCGAGCTCTGTGTCTGCGATATCGCCAACGTGCTGGATATGACGCAATCTGCCATTTCTCATCAACTCAGAGTGCTCAAGCAAGCAAAGCTCGTTCGCAATCGAAAAGACGGCAAAACTGTTTATTATGCACTTGACGATGATCATGTGCATACCATCCTGCGACAAGGATTGGATCACATTTCACACGTCCTATAAGAGGTATTAACATGTCAAAAATTACTTATGTCCTAGAGGGACTAGGATGCGCTAACTGCGCCGCAAAAATTGAATCGGCTGTCAAAGCTGTTGAAGGCGTCGAAGAAGCTTATGTAGACTTCTCAAAGTCAAAACTCGTCTATGCTTTTGATGAAACACGTCAGCAGCAGCTTTCCATGGACGCCATTGTCAAAATTGTTCATACTTATGAACCCGATGTCATTGTAAAAACACCCGAAGCAGCCGTAAGCGAAGAAACAACCTCCAGCGAAGGGCGCGAACGCCTGCGTCTATTGTCAGGGCTCATCTTCTTTGCTGCTGCAATACTGTTAAAAGGTCTACCTGAAAGTGTAACGCTTGGGCTCCTGCTATTCACTTATCTGCTGTCAGGTTATCCAGTTATCATTAAGGCGATTAAGCATCTGGTTAACAGGCAGTGGTTCGATGAAAACTTTCTCATGTTTATAGCAACCATAGGTGCCATTGGCATTGGTGAATATCCCGAAGCCGTTGCCGTGATGCTATTTTATGAAATCGGCGAATACTTTCAAGATCTCGCCGTGGGCAAATCGCGCCACGCCATTGAAGCTCTGATGGATATCAGACCCGAAATCGCCCATCTCGTCGCAAACGGTGAAACAGTGGATAAATCCCCCGAATTCATTGCTGTGGGTGATATCATCCGTGTAAAACCGGGCGAGCGAGTCCCCCTTGACGGCACTATCCAAAAGGGTGAAACCTCTGTGGACACTTCAGCCCTGACAGGTGAATCAAAACCTGTTTTCCTTACGCGCGGCGAAGCGATTTTAAGCGGCAGCGTCGTTATTACAGGCGTTGTCGAAATCGCTGTAACAAAGCGCTACGAAGATTCCACTGTGACCAAGATACTCGAACTCGTTGAGGACGCCACTGCTCAAAAATCACCTACAGAAAATTTTATCACCAAATTTGCACGATATTATACGCCAATTGTCGTTCTGCTCGCAGCCATAATCATCATCATACCGCCATTTATACTCGGTTTTGATCAATTTAGCACATGGCTGTATCGCGGGCTTATTTTCCTCGTCATCTCCTGCCCTTGTGCCTTGGTTATTTCAATTCCACTGGGTTTTTTCAGCGGTATCGGCAATGCCTCCGGCAATGGCATTCTCATCAAAGGCAGCAACTATTTAGAAGCACTCAATACCATTGATACCGTTGTTTTTGATAAGACTGGTACACTGACGTATGGAAAACTTGCAGTTGCAGCTATTACACCCGAAAATGACTTAGAAGCAAATGCGCTGCTGTCTATCGCCAAACGCATTGAAGCACACTCTAATCATCCCATTGCCAAAGCGATTTTGTCGGCTGGCGAAACCGCTCATCCTCAGTTTAATTCAAGCGAGATGGGTTTTGTCGACTTAAGCGAACGGTATGAAGAACTGAGTGGGATGGGCATTAAAGCGACATTGGATGGCAAAACCTATCTAGCAGGTACTGAAAAACTTTTAAAAACGCATCAAATTGACTTTACACCACTGGTTTCACCAGCCAATACAGTTGTTTACATTGCCGCTGACGGCCTATACCTTGGCAGCATCACACTTGAGGATCATATAAAGGACGAAGCGCGTGCCGTTATTGAAATCTTAAAGAAAGCACACAAGAAAACCGTCATGCTTACAGGTGATCAAATTGCAGTCGCCAGCGCTGTTGCGAATGCCCTTCATCTCGATGACTATCATGCAGAGCTCATGCCGGCGGATAAATATAAAATTGTCAATCAACTTATCGAAAAAGGTCATCAGGTGGCTTTCGTCGGCGACGGCATCAACGATGCACCTGTTCTCGCAGGCGCAACACTTGGTTTGTCCATGGGCGACCTCGGAAGTGATGCCGCCATTGAAGCCTCCGACATCGTCATCATGAAGGATCAGCTCACAAGTATCCTTGACGCTTTCGATATTGCCGCTCAGACGAAAAAAATCGTCACGCAGAACATTATCTTCGCCATTGGCATAAAAGTCGCTATCATGGCGTTGGGCGTCTTCGGCCTCAGCTCGATGTGGATGGCCATCTTTGCCGACGTCGGCGTCGCATTACTCGCCGTACTCAATGCAATGCGTGTTTTAAGATTTAAACCAAAGCATTTGACATTCGCATCATAAACTGTCAATATCGTGAGCATGTCAACCAAACTTGGCATTGAATATACCGTCGACATTGCTGTCCGTCAAATGCGCAATATTATCCCTCAAACAATGATCAAAAAAATAAAAGGATACCCTTGGCAGGGTATCCTTTTTCACATACTAACCTATTCATCTATTGAAAACCGACTTCCGTCATTACCTTAAAATGTATTTATCAATTGACTGTCCCGGCGGTACGATTGGATAAACATCCTCATTCTGATCAATGGTACATTCTACGAAGAGTGCTTTCCCCGTTTCTCGGTACTGTCGTACAGCATCTTCAAGCGTTTTAAGATTATCTGCCTTAATGCTGTCAATCCCGTAAGCACCCGCCAGTTTACAATAATCTACATTCTGCTCAATCGTCGTTTCAGCATAACGCTCTCCTTGGAAAAGCTTTTGCCACTGACGCACCATACCCAGTGCATGGTTGTTCATGAGCACGATCAAAATTGGCAGGTTATAGCCCGAAACTGTTGCGAGCTCATTGCAATTCATCCTAAAGCTCCCGTCACCGGTAAACAAGACAATTGGCTTATCCATATTGCCAAGCTTTGTACCAATCGCCGCACCCAGACCAAATCCCATTGTGCCGAGTCCACCCGATGTGATAAACTGCCTTGGCTCCGTAAATGGATAATACTGCGCCGTCCACATCTGATGTTGACCGACATCGGTAACGATTACCGCTGAATCACCAACGCCTTCTGCAACGGTTTGTATAAGGTTTTTAGGCGTCATAACATCGCCCGGTTTTTCCTGTTGAATCTTCGAATACGCCACGATTTCATCAATCCACGCCTGCCTTTTCTTAACGTTAACACGTTCGTTAAAGGCTGCGAGTATCTCATTGAGGCTGCCACATAGATCAATGTCCGAATCGATATTCTTGCTGAATTCGGTCAAGTCAAAATCAATATGGACAACTTTGGCATTCGGTGCAAAGTCCTTTGGATTGCCAATGACGCGATCACTAAAGCGCGCACCAATGGCAATAATAAGATCCGAATGCGTAATGGCGAGATTCGCTTCGGGATAGCCGTGCATGCCAACCATACCCAGCGACAAATCATGTTTTCTCGGGAATGTTCCTAAACTCATCAACGTATTGACGATTGGAATTTCCTTTGATAAGCAAAAGGTTCTAAGCGCCTCAGAAGCATTGGCAATGCGAATGCCGCCGCCAGCGTAGACGATTGGCTTTTCCGATGCATTAATCAGTTCAACTGCCTTCTGAACTTTTGCCATATCAACCGTTGGCGACTGCATTTCAAAAGACATATCTGCCTCTGAAGGATACGTCGTCTGCTTAATAAACAAATCTTTCGGAATGTCGATGAGTACTGGCCCCGGGCGTCCGGACGTCGCAATTTTAATCGCCTTTCGAACCGTTTTTTCCATATCCTTCAGGTCTCTAACCAAAAAAGTATACTTTGAAACAGGCATCGCAATTCCAGTAATATCAACTTCCTGAAATGAATCTTTTCCCAACAGTACAGAAGGTACTTGCCCTGATATGACCAAGAGCGGCGCCGAGTCCATATAGGCTGTCGCAATACCCGTGATTGTGTTCGTCACACCCGGTCCGGAAGTGACAACACAGACACCGAGTTTGCCAGTCGATCTCGAATAACCATCCGCAGCGTGTACAGCCCCTTGTTCATGTGATGTCCGAATGTGCTTAAAGCGATCCATTTGGTCATGCAGCTCATGATAAAAAGGAATGACAGCACCGCCGGGATAACCAAAAATCGTATCTATCTGATGTTCATGGAGTACTTCCAATATGATTTGTGCACCGTTCTTTTCCATTCAATTATCCCCTTAACATAACAGTGCTTTAGCCGATTATTCCTCTTCGACCCAAGCCATCATCTTTCTAAGACGTCTACCGACTTCTACAACCGGATGTTCGAGCTCATTTGCTACGATTCGATTGTACATTGGACGATTTAATTCATTTTCCAATAAGAATTTTTGTGCAAATTCGCCAGTTTGGATTTCTTTTAAGACTTGGCGCATTTCAGCTTTTGTATCATCCGTAATAATACGAGGTCCAATCATATAATCGCCATACTCAGCTGTATCACTGACAGAGTAGCGCATTTTTTCAAAACCGCCTTCATAAATCAAGTCTACGATGAGCTTCATTTCATGGACACATTCAAAGTATGCAACTTCCGGTTGGTAACCAGCATTGACAAGCGTCTCAAAACCAGCTTTGATCAGCGAAGAAACACCACCGCATAATACAGCTTGTTCACCGAAGAGATCCGTTTCTGTTTCTTCTTGGAACGTCGTTTCCATAACACCAGCTCTTGTACCACCAATGGCATTTGCATATTCAAGCGCCAGTGAAGTGGCATTGCCTGTTGCATCTTGATAAACGGCAAACAGACATGGCACGCCTTTGCCATCTTGGTAGACGCGTCTTACTAGGTGACCAGGACCTTTTGGCGCTACCATGAAGACATCAACATCTTTGCTTGGCGTAATTTGCGTAAAGTGAATATTAAAGCCATGTGCAAAAGCCAGTGCCTTGCCTGCTGTTAAGTATGGCTTAATTTCTGCTTCGTAAACTTTGCGTTGTTTCTCATCGGGAATCAAGATCATAACAACATCAGACTGTTTTACAGCTTCCGATACTGAAAGTACTTCAAGACCCTCTGCTTCAGCTTTCGCTTTCGACTTGCTGCCTTCGTATAAACCGACACAAACATTGACACCACTATCCTTCATATTTAAAGCATGTGCGTGACCTTGCGATCCGTAACCAATTACCGCTACTTTCTTGTCATTTAGCAATTGTGTTGCGACGTCTTCCTTGTAATAAGCTCTCATTACTGTTCTCCTCCACCAATCATAATATTTTGAATGTCTATTATTTTCTCAAGCTGGTACTTCGCATACTCCGCGTTGAGTTTTGCTTTTTCCCGAAGTGTGATACAAAGTTCCGCTTTTTGATCATCCACATAATCCATACTGACGCCCACCACGTCAAATTCTTTTCTTCTTAGTGTGCTGACGACGTTCATCAATGAGTGTACACCATTCTCTGTGCTCGCATAAATTTTCTTAACCATATTGACCTCCCAATCAATCATCTAACCGGATATCAGACCCAAATTTTTAGGTTCAAGTTCTTGATTTAGAGGTATTAAAAAGTCCCTATAATCAATTGACTTGACTATAGGGACGAAAATTTTTCCGCGGTACCACCCTGATTTAGCTAAAAGCTACACTTTATTACAGTCGGCCTTTCGGCGAACCTTATCTCGATAACGGGAGAACCCGAGAACTCCTACTCTTATAATGCTTTCAGAATTCCGATTCAGGAGGGATAATCACAAAGGCCCGTTACCACACTTTCACCATACTGCGGCTCGCTAAAACGTTAAAAATTGCGACAGTCTCCATCAACATCTTTTGATGGTCTATCAAATTGTGGTTAAATGAAACAAAACGTGTTTAAAGAATCATTTAATTACCAGTGATTATAACGATAAAACCGCTTTTTGTCAATATTTTAAAAAAAATTAATTTAAAAAAAGTCTTTTTTTCTTTTTTTGTTTAAATGTTAATTTTTAGGGTAATCTACCAATACCCTCAAATCAATTTTCTTTAATACTTATTGCTTTAGCGAAATGAACAGCATCGCTTTCATTTCGAAATTTGTACATCTGTGTGTCACTCGGACAAACGCTTTTGACCGCCATTCAAAAGCGTTTGTTTTTTTTTGCACAAATAGCGCATAAATAAAAGGCGACTTCTGACACTTTATCATCGTTTGCACACAACCGCCTAAAAGTGCAGTGGTTTTTTATGCAGGGCATGTCACGGCAAAATCCGTCCGAATTTTCTAATAATTTCTGCAAAAGTTTGGTTTTAGAAAGGAAATGCCTTAATATTTTAAACTCAAAAACGCGAAAACGGCATCTGAAAAAATCTTCAAAAAAAATTGACAAAACACTAGTATTTCTATAATTTTCTGTTATAATTGAACTTGTGAAAAAATTAGTATTAGTATACTTAAGGGTTAATATTTTAAGTAAAATAACGGAAATTTAAAGAAGGGGGTCCACATGAGAATTCACACGGTATACGACGGCTATTTAACAGAGTCGTCCACAATATTATTCTGGACTTATATTTCTCCTCACACCCCCGTCTATCATTAAGATTTTACATTTGCAAATACGTTTAATATAAAAATCAATCATTGGCAATTATAAAGGAAATCATTTTAAAATCCATGCAGGAGAGGAGACGATAAATGAAACATTTACTAGATCAAACGAAAACACCGGTCTTTAGCGCAATGAAAGCGTATCGGGAAAAAAACGTCGTTCCCTTTGACGTTCCCGGTCACAAACACGGCAAAGGCCTTAACGAATATACAAATTACTTTGGCGAAGCCATGATGGAACTCGACGTTAATTCAATGAAACCACTCGACTTCCTTGGCAATCCCGTCAGTGTTATTAAAGAAGGCGAAGCCCTTATGGCCGATGCCTTTGGTGCCGATAATGCCTTTTTCATCGTCGGCGGTACTTCATTTGCCGTTCAGGCAATGATTATGGCAACCGTTACCTGCGGACAAAAAATCATTTTACCAAGGAATTCACATAAATCAGCCATTAACGGCCTCATTCTCTGCGGTGCGGAACCCGTTTACATGAATCCCGTTATCGACGATGAAATGGGCGTCTGCCATAATGTCACCATCGAAAGTCTCATCGAGGCGCACGAAGCACATCCGGAAGCCAAAACTGTCCTGATCGTCAACCCGACGTACTATGGCGCAACTTGCAATCTTGCCGAGCTCGTCGACTATTGTCATCGCAATGATCTCACAGTTATCGTCGATGAAGCGCACGGAACCCACTTTTCATTTCATGAGGACTTCCCCATGAGCGCCATGCAGGCTGGTGCCGATATGGCCGCCGTCAGCCTTCACAAGACCGGCGGCTCATTGACACAAAGCTCAGCACTGCTCGTCAACGCAAAGCGTGTTGATCCAATGTATGTTCGCAAAGTCATTAACCTCATGCAGACGACCAGCCCCTCTTATTTACTGATGGGATCACTGGATGTCGCCAGAAAAATGCTGGCGACAGAAGGTCGTGAAGTCCTCTCGCATGTTATGGAAATTGCAGACTATACACGGGCAGCGATTAACGATATCCCAGGCTGTTACTGCATCGGCTACGAAGCGGTGGGCACACCCGGCATCTTTAAATTCGATACGACAAAGCTCTCTGTTACAACGCGTGATATGGGACTTAACGGCATGGAGCTATACGACCTTCTCCGCGATGAGTACAATATTCAAATGGAAACCGGCGACATGTACAACTCCCTCGCGATTTTCAGCGTTGGCGACACTTATGACAATGCAAACGCATTGATTGCTGCATTGAAAGATATCAGCAAGCGTTTTAACCGCGGCCGTCTCGACTATCAAAAGATTGACCTTCACTTTCCGAAAGTCGTTATGACACCGCGTGATGCCTTTTATGCTGAAAAGGAGATGGTACGCTTTGAAGACAGCGTCGGCCGTATCAGCGGTGAAGCGATCATGGCCTACCCTCCGGGAATTCCGGTGGTCAGCTATGGCGAACGCATCAACGAATCCGTCGTGGCACAGGTTAAGCTGTTTAAAGCATCTCACAGTATTCTTACAGGGATGGAAGATCCGCAGGTCAACTACATTAAAGTGATTAAAGAACGTCCCATTAAATCTTTAAAATAGACATAAAAAGCTAAATCATATCACGCAACATTCTAATTTAGCGATCATTGATATATTAAACGCCCGCAGTTTCAAACCGCGGGCGTTTTTAATGCTGTCTTTATACGATTGAGCATTCTTACTTTGACTTCTTAATTTGTTTTCGTTTCCTATTTGTTTTCGCTTTCCTTTGATTTATCTTGAACTGCTTCCGATTCTGTTTCAGACACTGCCGCTTTCATTGATGCACTTTCATTATTTTCTAAAGTCATATCTTGATCTGCTGCTTCAAAAGGCTCTTCTTCAAAAGGCTCTTCTTCAAAAGGCTCTTCTTCAAAAGCCTGTAGCGCTTTCAGCGAAATAAGGTTTGTTTTGAAGATCAAAAGCGCATAGATCACAACTGCCGCAAGAATACTGAGCAGTAACGAAACGCGCATGCCGGCATGCTGTGAAACAATCGCATATAGTCCCTTAGCAGAAACGATCATCACGATATTGGCAGCAATAACCCCGGCACCCTTTTTCAAAATAACCGCCGGACACTTAAGCCCTTTGAAAAGTACGGATAAGTTGAGAAGCGCCGCAATCGCATACGCTGTAAGTGTCGAAATCGCCGCTCCTTTGATATTGACATCTACCATTCCCAAAAGAATATAGGCCAGAATAATTTTGACGACAGCCCCAACAAAGAGATTGCGCACAGGTTTCTTATACTGATCAAGCCCTTGCAGGATCCCCGTACTGGCTTGATAAATTGATAAAAAGACGACGCCAAGGCCTAGAATCGCAAGTACCGGGGTCGCTTCAACAATGGTTTCTGCTTTCGCCGGGTATAAAAATAATAAAATCTGCTCTGCAAACCCAAAAATGCCGAGCCCCATAGGAAGTCCAAGTGCAATGGACAGCAGAACGCCATAATATACTTTTTCGGCGAGCTTTGGATGCTTAACCGTATAAGCACGGGTAATCATCGGCAGGAGACTAACTTGAAGCGCTGTGAAAATCACTTGCGCTAAATTGATAATCGGTACCGAATAAAACTGAATATAGGTAAACATAACGCCAGACTGATCTCCAAAGCCAATGGAACGCAGCCGTGCGACGATCATGGTTGAATCAATAATCGATAGGAGCGGCATAATTGATGCGCCTATAGCGATGGGGATTACCATTTTGATAACTTTAACAATCAACGGCTTATAGTCACTCAGCTTCACAGTGACGCGCTTATAGCTCTTTTTATAGCGACTAGTGGAATATATCCAGCTTACAACAGCACCGAATGCCGCGCCCGAAGTTCCTGCTGCTGCCGTATAAGCATCGACACCAGTAAAGATTACCATAGCCGCAACGGCCAGCAAACCGCAAATAACACGACCAAGCTGCTCTAAGAGTTGTGAAATACCAAACCACTCTAAATGCTGCGTTCCTTGAAAGAACCCACGGTATGCTGCATTGAGCGCAACAAAGAAAGATGCGATCCCCAAGACGTAAAACGAATAGACGCTTTCAGGATAACCATTGATACCAGAGATGATCTTAGCCCCTAAAATGAGGAATATAAAGGTGAAAATACCAAAGAGCATCATTAAACGTTTGCTGACTTCAAAGATCGTCAGTTGCTCATCCATCGCCGTTTTTGCACCGGCCTCAGCTGTTAGCTTTGCAATGACAGCAGGCAAGGCAGACGTTGAAATGACAATCAGTGCCGTATACCACGGATAGGCAATTGCGTAATACGTCACCGCATTATTTGTCATAAAGTTGCCAAGCGGCACGCGATACAATGCACCGATAATCTTAATTAAGATACCCACGATGCCTAAAAATCCTAATTGCTTTGCAAATTTGTTTTTCATAAGGTTGAATGATGTCCTTCCATATTTTCTAAATCTTGTTTGACAATCAATTTAAGCAGGAATGTTAAAATAACATATGTGATCGCTGCCAGTAAAATAGATGTAATAAGACCTAATCGAAAGCCAATAATCGGCGTCATCAATCTGAAGCTTTCTTTGGCTACTGCCAGCATTGCCACATTGGCAATCACAATTTTGATCATTTGCAGTATAAATCCCCGAGGCATCACCACCGTCTTCGTCAGGGCGATAACATTCAGTACAGCCGCGATTGTGTACGCCACCAGCGTCGAAATCGCAGCACCATTGACATTAATTGACGGAATTCCCAGCAGTACATAGCCGAGCACGACTTTCACACATGCGCCAATGACAAGGTTAATCACCGGTATTTTATACTTGCCGACGCCTTGAAGCATGCCGGTCGTCGCTTGATAAACAGATAAAAAGACGACGCCGAGTCCCAGCCACATTAAGACAACACCTGCATCTCCCATCAGTTCAGCTTTTGAAGGATACAGCAACAGCAAGATGGGTTCAGATAATCCAGCCATGCCCAGCGACATTGGCAGTCCAATAAATACAGACAGCCGAATGCCCAAATAAATTTGACGATCCAGTCTCGAATCCTTTAATGTAAAGCTTCTTGAAATCATTGGCAGCAGACTGACCTGTAGAGCAATGATCACCGCTTCGGCAATGCCGATGATCGGCGCGCCATAAAATGACAGATAGGTGTACATAACCCCCGCCTCATCGCCAAAACCCGTCGCACGCAGTCTTGCAATCACCATCGTCGAATCAATAATCGTCAGGAGCGGGAAAATCGAAGCCCCCAATGCAATGGGGATAGCCATCTTGATGATATGCTTCACAAGCGCTTGGTGATCTCTTAGTAACGCCTTATGCGGCTTATATTCCCTTTTGTAGACCCAGAGGGCAAAGAGCCAGCTTACAATGGCACCGTAAGCGGCGCCTGATGTCCCTGCTGCCGCTACCATACCATCTCCCAAGCCGATTTTTACAAAGCCCCAAACCATTAGTAATCCAAGGCACACTCTGCCCAATTGCTCAACCAGCTGTGAATAGCCAAAATGGTTCATATGCTGTGTCCCTTGAAAAAGCCCTCTGTAAGCTGAGTTCAGTGCAACGAAGAAAGATGCAATCCCAAGAACGACAAATGAATTAAAACTTTGGGGATAGCCTAAAAAGGCTGTAATCCCTTTCGCACCAACGCTCAAGCACAATAGCGTAAAACCGCCGAACAGCATCATGAGCTTTTTGGCAATAACAAAGGTATCGTATTGCAGCGTCTCATCACCAAGCGCACTTGCTTCTGCTGTGAGTTTTGACACAACTGCCGGCAATGCTGTTGTGGAAATGACAATGAGTGTCAGGTACCATGGATAGGCAATGGCATAGTAGCTTACCGCCTCTTCACTCATAATGTAAGCTAGCGGCACCCTGTAGAAGGAACCGATAATTTTAATGAGGATGCCGATAACCCCCAGCATACCCAATTCTTTTGCAAATTTGTTTTTCATGATGTCCTCAACTGTCCTGTATTAAACCTTGTGATAATTTTCGCCTTTGTTTCGTAGTAAATTTATACTCGCCTTAAAGTCCATACACTTAATATCCAATTGTTTGTAAGCAGTCTATGGGTAAGCGCTTCGTTACGCTATAGGGGCACCATATTTCTTTGAATGCTTACTTTACTATTATAATCTATCTTGGCGATAATTCAATTTACGTTTTCGTCTCAGCGATTAATGACAATTGATCTTATCGTACATGTGGCATTTACATAATAGCAAAAGAGGCTGTTTCACAAACAAACGTTTATGCAACAACCTCTTTAACGATGCACTAACTGCCATCCTTTAAAAAATGAATGTCCCTGCACTTAAGCAGGTATCCACCAACCATCTTACCGATACCAATGCGTAAGACTTATTAATATAACCATTCACTGCGTTTTTTTCCTAAAGAATATTAAACGACGTCGACATTACTTGCGCGAAGCCATCAATCAATGCCACGAATTCTGTGGGTTTTTCATACATGGAAGCATGACCGCATCCCTGAATAACCGCAAATTTCGCGTCCTTGAGCATCGATTGCAGCTGTCGTTGACATCTGAGCGGCGTTATCTGATCCTGATCGGCTCCAATGAGGAGGACAGGACAGGTAATTGCAGCAAGTTCTTCAAGTGCATTATGCTTTGCCGCACTGTCGACGAGTCTTGTAAAACCATCATACCATGCCGGTGTCAAATTTTCCGTAAACATTTTTTCTCTTGCCGTGAGCCAGTCGAGCTTCGCTTCATAAAAAGTCGCCGAATAAATCGGAGGGATCGTCGCTTTGAAGAAAATACTGCCGTCTCGCGTCGATGCAGCGTAATTCCAGCTGTCGCCGATCGTTTTGAGCTGAGGGTCTGTATAAGCAGTCGTATTGGCGAGCACCAGTCCTTCTAAAGCGCTGCCGTGTCGTGCTGCAACTTTCATCGCAACTTCACCGCCATAAGAGATGCCGACGAGCAGTACCCTTTGAAGCGATAGCGCTTCAATGGCATGCGCCACCAGCGAAACCTGAAGATCCTGCGTATAGGAAGCACCTTCGAGATACTCTGATTTTCCCTGATCAAAGAAGTCGATTAAGACCAGTGTATAGCGCTTTGAAAAATAATCGACAAATGCCTGCCAACTCGCCGTACTCATCATAATGCCGTTGAGAAACATCAGCGTCTGCTCACCCTCACCATGCTTTTCAAAATAAACTTTCTTTCCCTCAAATGTTAAATATGGCATGCTGTACTCCAATCATTTCTTAATGATGCGCACCAACTCGTCCAATTGATCAACCATGGGATTATGACCGCTTTTCTCAAGATTATGGTAAGTGGCCTTTGGCGATAACGCCTTATAAATCCCCTCGCCCATATAGGCCGGTACGACGAGATCGTCTTTGCCCTGAATAATATCAGCTTCACATTGAATGCGGTTGACATCACCCGTTCCCTTGCCGTAAGCATTGGTCTCATCGGAGATGTTAAAATACATCAGGGCATAATCAACATCGACGAGGTTGCGCTGTAATAACATTTCTGCTACATACTGTTCATATAATTCCGGCTTTGGAATATTGCCAACATTGTAAATGGCACCATTCCAAAGTGCTTTGTAAAAATCACCGTCTTTGGCTGCAAGCGCATCAAGTACTGGTTTGACTTGAATCGGGTCCGCTTCCACTTCTTCCTTCGTCATTAAAAACTGATCTGGAATCGGCGCACCCGACGCATCCTTCTTATTTATAGGATAGCCCATGAGCCCAACACTTTCAACCAATATAAGGCGGTTCACCAAATCTGGATTGTCTGCGGCAAATTGCATGCATATGCCACCCCCCGTTGACCATCCCAAGAGCTCAAAATCCTTCAATCGCAGCTTTTCTACAAAGTGTTCTAAATCTTCGCTTAGCGTTTTCAGTGAATCAAATCGCTCGTGATAGGACGAGTGGCCAAACCCCCTCAGATCAGGTGCGTAAATTTTAAAATCGTCTTTCAGCCTCAGCATCAATTGATCAAAGTGCAGTGATGATGACATATTGCCATGGACTAAAATAAGGATTCTATCACCTTCGCCGCCTTCTCGATATGCTAAGATTTCATTGCCTATTTGCATTTTTTTAAATTCAAAATCGATCATACTGCCACCTTCTCTTATGGGTCACCGCTTGCAATGCAAGCGGTGACATCCAATGCCTATTTTAAATCATCAACACCGTTGAAGCCAGATACAGCTGTCCATTTTGAAGGACTGTTTACATCAACGCGTGAAAGAACCATTTGCTGTGTACCGGTTCTCATCCCATCTGAGAAATCTATTGAACCACCAAATGGGTTGCTGATTGGCGCATCTTCAAGTGCATTCATATAGTTTTCCCAAGTCAGCACTTCACCGGATTCTGCAACACGGCGGACACCTTCTGAGAAGAAGTTCCCTGCAATCCAGCCTGTAGCAGAATATGCGTTGAGTTCATCTTCATAGCCAAGCTCTGTCATATATTTTGTAAATTCATCCCAAACTGCTGGATTGCCTTCGAGGTCAACCCATCCCAAACCGTAGAGATTGTCCATTGTATTTGGTGCTTCGTTGTAATTGCTGTCAACGAAAACACTTGATACGTTAGAGTAAGTTGTAACAATTGGTACATCCGTGAGGCCTTGTTGTTCCATGGTTTTAATAACAGGTGCAAGTTCAGCTGAAAGTGAAGGAATAACCAAAACATCTGGATTTGCTTCTTTTACTTTAAGGACTTGTGCTGTTGCATCAGTAAGACCTGGTGATACTGATTCTTCTGCAACGACTTGAATATCTGGGTATTCAGCCAGCTGCTCTTTAATGCCTTCGTAAGTATTTAGGCCAGCTTCGTTGTTCGTATAGATAATACCAACCGTTTTAGCATCAAAATAACTAACGGCATAAGCTGCCATGATTTTGCCTTCATACGGATAAATTGGTTGTACTGGATAAATGTTGCGATCAGGATCATCCGTTGAATAAAGATCTGCAACGCCACCTGCAAAGTATACCGCAGGAATACCTGAATCTTCAAGGTCAGGAAGTGTTGCCGCGATACATGGCGAACCAAAGTGACCGACAATCGCAAAGACTTCATCTTCATAAATGAGTTTTTCAAGGTACTGTGACGTTAATGCAGGGTCAAACTCATCATCATAATGAAGAAATTCAATCTGTCTGCCGTCTACGCCGCCACCTTCGTTGACATATGCGAGATAGGATTCAATACCATGAATGAATGGTAAGCCGATAGGGGCAAATGCACCACTTGTCGCAGCGCTGTTCCCTATGAGAATTTTGTCGTCTGTAACGCCTTGAGCCGTTTCTTCAGCAGGTGCTTCTGCCGATGTTTCTCCAGCGCTTGAAGATGATGACGATCCACTTGATGCAGCAGGTGTTTCCTGTGAACCACAGCCTGTGAATGCCATTGCAGCAAGCATGATAACGAGTACCATCACTAATGATCTTTTTAAATTCATGTTCATTCTCCTCCCAAGTTTTAATTATCTATTTCCTCCAAGATAAGCTTCAATTACCTTCTCATCCTGTAGTAAATCTTTGCCGGCACCCTCTAAGATGATCTTGCCCGTTTCCATAACATAGGCATAATCTGCAATTTTTAGGGTTTGTAATGCATTTTGCTCAACGATTAAAATCGTGACGCCTTCATCGTTTAACCGCTTGACAATTTGGAAGATATCTTTGACAATCAGCGGCGCCAACCCAAGGGATGGCTCATCTAAAAGCAACACTTTAGGATTTGCCATCAGTGCACGCCCAATGGCCAGCATCTGCTGTTCGCCGCCAGACAATGTCCCCGCAATTTGTTTTCGACGTTCTTCAAGTCTTGGAAAATAGCCAAAAATGCTTTTCATCCGCATATCAACGGCTTCACGGCTCTTTTCAGTAAAAGCACCGACCTTTAAATTCTCCTCAACCGTTAGCGATGTAAAGATTTGCCTTCCCTCAGGGGACTGAACAATGCCGAGTCCGGCAATCTTCTCCGGCGCCATACTGTGAATGGGCACCTCATCAAGTTCAATCGCCCCCTTTTCCAGCGGCATTAAACCTGAAATCGCCTTAAGCGTCGTCGTCTTGCCGGCACCGTTTGATCCCAGCAGTGCGACGATTTTGCCACTTGGAACGTCGATGTCAATGCCCTTGACCGCTTTAATGTTGCCATAAGCAGCGTGAATGTTTTTAATTTTCAGCATCGTCATCATCCTTTCCCAAATACGCTTCTTGAACTTCCTTATTCTGTTTAATCTCATCCGGCGTTCCCTCAGCCAATTTCTTGCCGAAGTTAATCGCACAAATGCGTTCACAAGTACTCATGACGAGCCCCATATCATGCTCAACCATTAATACTGCACAATGATAGTAGTCTCTAATCTTTTTTATCATTTCAGCCAGCGCTTCGGTTTCTGTTTCATTCAATCCGGCCGCCGGTTCATCAATAATAATGAGCTTTGGCCTAGACATTAGTGTTCTGGCGAGCTCTACATTTTTAAGCACGCCATACGGTTGAGAACCTGCAATTTCATTCGCCTTGTCAGCAAGTCCCAGTTGGTTCAAAATATCCATCGCGCGGCCACGGTGTTCTTTTTCTTCACGTCGTGCTCTCGGCGTTAAAAATGCTTGCTGGAGCGCTGACGTCTTGTATTGTGAATGGGCACCAATCAAGAGATTATCAATGATGCTGAGATCATTAATTAACTCGACATTCTGGAATGTTCTCGCCAATCCGTAATTGATAATTTGATGGACACTGTGCTCAAGCAGGTTGATTTGTTCACCTGTATTCGTTTTAAAAGTCACTTTCCCTGAATTAGGCGTATAGAATTTTGTAATACAGTTGAAGACTGTTGTCTTTCCGGCACCATTGGGGCCGATTAAACCGTAGATCATCTTATCACCTATTTCAAAACTGAGATCGTCAACAGCTTTCAATCCGCCAAAACTAATCGAGAGGTTTTCTACCTTGAGTACCGAATTCATCATGCCTTCACCTCCTCATTTTCTGCCCGCTTCCGCTTGAAAAATTTGTGATAGAGATCATTTGGTATATTAATGAGCCCTCTTGGATAGAACATGACAAAGACGACGATGGCAACGCCGGTCAACACAAAAGCCAAACCGTCAAAGTCACCAAACACTGGCAGCATCTGCAATACAGTCGGCAACACTTTTAGAAATGCGACCCCGACCACGGCACCGCCAATTGTTCCCAGACCGCCAATAACAGCAGCTGCCAAGAGATCTAGCGAAAGCGTAATACCCCAGAGTTTTGGCTCTGCAAACCTGAAGAAGTGAATATATAAGCTCCCCGCAATCCCCGCATACATCGTACTGATGGAAAATGCCAGCAATTTATATTTAAAAAGGCTGACGCCCATCGCCTGGGCTGCATGTTCACTTTTCTTCATTGCGACGAGTGCACGCCCTGTTGCAGATTTCATGAAGTTATACGTCAGGATCATTAAGATCACCAAAATGATAATAATGAGAATATACACACTTAATTTATCAAACTTATGCCCAAAGATGATCGGGTAAGTTGTCTTCGTCCCAGACCATCCACCTGTAAATTCTGAAAGCTCAGCAAAGATTTCTTCAATAACCACTGCAAACCCTAAAGTCGCAATTGCCAAGTAATGGCCTTCAAGTCTTAATGCAATAAGCCCCAATATGAAACCGACGAGAAATGGGATAATCGCCGCAAGTGCCAACGACAGGAAAAACGGCAGTTCCATTTGTGAAACGAAATAGGCCGATATATACGCACCAAGCCCCATAAACGCACCATGTCCTAAAGAGATTTGCCCTGAGAATCCGAGCAACACATTGAAGCCTAATGTTGCGATGGCTGTAATGCCAATGGATGCAAGCAATGTTATCGTAGAGCCTTTTGCCTGTGTTAAAATAGGCAGCAAAACGGCAATGACGCCAAAGATGATATATTGTATCTGTTTTTTGTTAAGTATGGACATCGTTGCACCTACACTTTCTTAATATGTTTCTTGCCGAAAATACCAGTCGGTTTAAAGATGAGCACGATGAGAATAAAGACATATAAAATCGCTGTTGCCCATTTTGACGAAATATAAAAACCGATGAGATTGTTTAGGATCCCGATGATAAACGCCCCGACGACCGGTCCGTAGAAAGTCGCAAAGCCACCGAGCACTGCCGATATAAATGACTTAAGATGAATGTCTGCCATCATCGTTACACTAACAGTTGTCAGCGGTGCTACCATTGTCGCCGCCAGCGCCCCAAGCGCTGTACCAAGCGTCCACACGGCAATGGAAACATATTTTGTCGGTACACCCATTAATTTTGCCGTTTGAATATTCTCTGCTGTAACGCGAATGGCAAGACCCCATTTAGATTTCTGCAAAACATAAAACAGTGCTGCCATAATGCCAAGTGTGATCGCAATAATCAAAATCGTATTCGGCAATATAGAGACGCCGCCGATATTAATTGGATCACCTTGCAGCAATTTTGGAAAATACAATGGGTTATTGCCAAAGAACATCGGCGCTAGTCCCTGTGCAATCATAACGAATCCCATCGTCATAATCATTTTGCCAAGAGGATCAATCTTAACGGCGTGTCGCATCACACCCCATTCAATCAGAAAACCAACGATACCCGCTATGATTAGCGTGAGCAGCACTGCAATAACAAGCGGTACGTTATTTGCGTATAGCCAAGCGGCTACAAATGCATTGAACATGCCGAGCTCGCCTTGTGCGAAATTGATAACGCCTGTCGTCTTATAAATGAGCACAAGCCCTAAAGCCGCCAAGCCATACATGCTGGCCGATTGCAGTCCTCCTACTATATTTTGTAAAAACAAATCCATGAAGACCCTCCTTTATCTTTCCCCTGTCGGATATACACTTTACTAATGTTGCAAGTTTAATGCCAAGTGCATTTTTTCGCGTACATACCGCGATCCTTGAAAATATGCCATTTTACCTAATGGCATTTTTGATTTCTGGGCACAAAAAAAGCGGATGTCCAGATTATGCACAGTTTTTTGTACATAATCTGGACATCCACATCCCTCACAAAGTTTTATATCGAAATACTGTCCTTTAAATGCGACAGCATTTGATCTTGTTGCAAATCCGGCATTGACAGCCAGAGTTTTTCAGCTTCAACCGCTTGAATCATCAACATGTCCAGACCATTTTGATGCGGCACGTTTTCTTCGTTCGCATACGCTAGCAATGTGGTGACTGCCGGCACATAAATGAGATCAAACACACTCGATTGGCGGCCTACGACGGCCTTTGGCACTGGGCTGGCATATTCATAAGTCTCCATTCCCACCGGTGTACAATTTACTAACAAACAGCCGCTAATATCCATTGTTGCCAGCATTTCGTAGTCCAATTGTCGAATATTTTCGCCGACAATATTGGTTTCCGGTGTTCTTGAAACTTGATAAATCGGTTCAATTTCCAATGCTTTTAGACATTGCATAACCGCTTTCGACGATCCACCAGTCCCAAGCAGTATAGCGCCGGTCGCCTCCGAATACGGCAGTGCCTTTAATGAAGCAAGTGCACCAAAGTAATCGGTATTATACCCGATTAATCGGCCGTCACGCTTCACGACGGTGTTAACGGCGCCTATTCTCGCCGCCGCTGGATCAATTTCATCCAGAAAGGGCATAATATGTGACTTATATGGAATCGTCACGTTAATGCCATCGTATACGGCCATAATGTCATGAAACGCTTTTTGATCCAGCAATTCGGGTTCGCGTTCAATCAAAGAGTAGGTTGCATCCAGTTTCAAATACTCAAAGATCACACCGTGAATCACTGGTGAAAAGCTGTAAGAAAGTTTTTGCCCCAAAAGTCCAAATTTTTTCATTTACCCTCCCCTGAACAATAGTTGCCCAATATTTTAAATGTCCTCGCATTGTATTTCAATTCATCGACTGCGCGCTTAACGTTTTCATCATTGAGATTGCCTTCAAAATCAATGTAAAAACTGTATTCCCAAGGTCGTCCTCGGAGTGGTCTCGATTCGATTTTCAATAAATTCAGATGTGCATTTTCAAAACAGCTGAGCATCTTGTAAAGCGAACCCGGTGTATGGTCGACAACAGATACAATGGAGATCTTATCTGACGCTTCCGTTTGCCCATCTTCAAGGCTGATAATGATAAAGCGCGTAAAGTTATTGTTTTGATCATTAATGTTTTCTTCTATTATATGCAGTTTATGAATTTCTGCTGCCAATCGGCTCGCCACTGCAGCCTCATCTTCCCTGCCGGATTCAGAAACCCGTTTGGCACTAAGGGCTGTATTCTTATAGGGAATAAAGTTGAGGTGCGGGTGCGCTTTAAAAAAGTTCTTGCTCTGCTCAAACCCTTGTATATGTGAATAGACCGTTTGAATATTAGCGACGTCTGTCATAACAGGTGCTACGAGATGATGGGTAATACGCAAGGTTACTTCACCAACGATGTTGACCGTATGCTGGTTGAGCAGATCAAACACCGTCGTGATACTCCCGGTGGATGAATTCTCTATCGGTAAAATCCCATAGCGTGCTTTTCCAGAAATAACCGTTTCAAATACTTCTTCAAATGTATCAAAACAGTTATAATCCGCCTCAATGCTGCCGCCGTGATATTTAATGAGCGCTTCATAACTGTATGAGCCCTCTGTGCCCTGTAGAGCATAGGTTTTATCGTAGATTTGCATACTAATACTGCCTCCTATCGCCTTTTACTTTCTAGCCATAAATCATATGTGATAATAGCGGTCATCGCCCTTACAACAGTCGCCGCTCTCAATGCGACGCACGGATCATGACGCCCTTTAATTTCCAGTGTTTCTGTTTGCATTGTTGATCGATTAAGTGTTTCCTGCGGTTTTGCAATGGACGGTGTCGGTTTAAAAGCACATTTGAACCAAATGGGCATTCCATTGCTGATCCCGCCATTAATGCCAGCGTTGTTATTCGTACGCGTTTTCACCACATCCCCGTCTGCATAAAACAGGTCGTTTGCCTCGGAACCTCTCATGTTTACAAAGTCAAATCCTTTGCCAAAACTAACGCCTTTTACGGCTGGGATCGCAAAGAGGCCATGTGCCAATCTGCTCTCAAAAGCATCATAGAAGGGCTCTCCCAAACCAACCGGAACATTTAAGATAACGCCTTCGACAATACCGCCAATGGAATCGAGCGCCATCCGCGCATCGTCTACTGCTTTTAGAAAATCAGCCTCAACACTTTTTTGAATTGCATAACCTTCACCGTCGAGCTGATTCACAACGGCATCAGTCAATTCAAGGGTTTCAAAACTTTCCGCACGCAGCGGCCCAACCCCTTGTACCTGCGTCATCACCTTAATACCCTGTGCTTCAATAAGCTGTTCTGCGATAGCGCCCGCAAAGACGAGTGCCGCGGTTAAACGTGCAGAGAAATGTCCACCGCCTCGATAATCATTGGCGCCACGATACTTTTCACCACCGGTAAAATCTGCATGACCCGGCCTAAAGTGCATTTTCAAAGACTGATAATCTTTCGAGCGCGTATCTGAGTTGCGAAAGACCGCACACAACGGCGTTCCCGTTGTATGATCCATAAAATAGCCGCTGAGTATATCGAACGAATCCGCTTCCTGCCTAGGCGTACTGTATTGATCTTTGCCGGGGCGTCTCTGATTCAGTCTTTTTCTAATCTGCTCAAGGTCAAGCGGCGTTCCGGCTGGAATGCCCTCGATAACACATCCAATACCCGCGCCATGTGATTCACCAAAGAGACTCACTGTAAAACACTGTCCAATACGACTACTCATAAACAACGCCCCCTACTTTTTTGAAATCTTCCCAAAACATCGGATACGATTTATTCACAGCACTTGCACCATCTATGATGACATCACCCGTCGATCGCGTGCTTGCAATCGCAAGCGCCATGGCGATACGATGATCATTCCAACTCTCCACTGCCGCACCTTTAAAGCTGTCTATGCCCTGAATAATAAGGCCATCCGGTGTTTCTTCTATCTTCGCACCCATTTTATTGAGTTCTGTGGAAATTGCCTTTAGTCGATCTGATTCTTTAATGCGCAGGCGTTCAGCATTGATAATGCGTGACTCCCCTTTGCACATGCTGCACAGTACTGCTACAACCGGCACGAGATCCGGGCATTGAGAAGCGTCAATCACGACGCCGTTAAGCTTATTCACCGTTACTGTTAATCGCTGATTTTCAAAGGTTACTTTTCCGCCCATCGCTTCAATAATATCGATGATCGCGCGATCACCTTGCAGCGATTCCCATTTCATGCCGTCCAGTTCAACTTCATTGCCGATTGCCGCCGCGACGAGCCAAAAAGCCGCTTGCGAATAATCGCCATCTACGGTAAATTCACAGCCTTTATAAGATTGACCACCTGGGATGACAAATGCCTCGTAATCTTTATTTTCGATTATGATGCCAAAAGCACGCAGCGCTTCCAGCGTTAAATCAATATAACCCTTTGATTCGAGCTGTGTCGTAATCTCGATAACAGAATCGCCGTCCAAGAGCGGCAGCATAAACATCAACCCCGTGATAAACTGCGAGCTAACATTTCCTTCAACCGCATAGCGTCCGGCTTTTAGTGCGCCCTTGATCGTCGTCGGCAATATACCATTCGTGGTTTCATAGACAATGCCGCGTTCATCAAAGAGTCTGTAAAAGGTCGTATACGGCCTTTCCGCCAGTCTACCGCGGCCTATAAATGTCACCGCTTCAGAAGAAAGGTGAAAAAAAGGCATTAAAAAACGAATCGTGGACCCGGATTCATGACAGTCAATCGTAATAGGTGATTGAACTGGCTTTTGACTGAGCGCCGCCATTTTATGATTGACGAGCGCAAGCGTATAGCGATCATTTTTCTGAGTTTCCGATTCGATTGTCATTCCAAACTGAGACATTGCCTGAAGACTTGCCTTAATATCATCTGAGTAAATTAAATTCTTTATGGTGGACTGCCGTGCAGACAAACCGGCGCAGATCACCGCGCGATGGCTGATACTCTTCGACGGCGGCACGGTTACAATGCCCGATATGGTTTTGGGTTGAATGGTCACTTTTGCTGATTTCATCATCATCTATTCCTTATGGTTTAATTTTTATGTCAGTTGACACTTATTTTTTCATATGATGCGCATCATCACATGGTGCGCACCAACACTTAATACGTTTTGCATCAAGACGCTATCGTTATTCAAAAATACAGACCGCTACGCGAGCATCGCTACGAGTGCGTCATAAGTGTATGCTGCGATTTTCACGCTCCCAATGGTTTCAAGCTCAATGAGTTTAAAGACATCGCCTTCCGCTTTCTTGTCGTGAATCACTTCTTTTAAAACTTCCGGCATCTGTTCGGGTTCGTCAATGGCAATGGGTAAATTAAATTTCTTAATCGTCTCCACAATCAAACGATACTGTACAGGATCAATGATGCCGTTATTCATGGCAAGCTTTGCTTTAATTGCCATGCCAATAGCAACGCCATGACCGTGTGTATATGTTTTATAATGATAGAACGATTCGACTGCATGTCCTACTGTATGGCCAAAATTTAAAATTTGTCTAAGTCCTCGGTCTTCTTCATCCGCTGCGACAACTTCTGCCTTAATGGCACAGCACCTTGCTATAATAGAAGCAATCTGTTCGCGGACTGCCTTAACAGGCAAATCTGCCAACAATGCAAAGAGCGCTTCATCCCGAATGAGACCGTATTTTATAATTTCCGCCATGCCGCAGGCAAATTCTGCATCCGGCAGTGTTTCCAGAAACGCCGTATCCATATAAACGGCATCCGGCTGATAAAATGCTCCCAAAATATTTTTCCCAACACTGTGATTAATGGCAACTTTGCCGCCGACACTGCTGTCTACCATCGCCAGCAATGTCGTTGGTACTTGTATAAAGCCAATGCCGCGCATATAGGTAGCAGCAACAAATCCCGCTAAATCACCTACTACGCCGCCGCCAAAAGCCACAACAGCATCAGATCGCGTTAGATGATGTTCAATCAGATAACTTTGGATATCACTGTAGCTCGCCATACATTTTGACGATTCACCCGCTGTAATCACGAAGACATCAAAACCCTCGAGCAGCTCACGATAGCATGCATAGACGTTTTCATCTGTTATCATAACAATTTTTCGGTTGACTGCCAACGCTTTGAAAAAATCGCGGTCAATCCACTTTTTATCAATGGTTATCTTGTATTGCTTTGATGGTGCTTCAACTGTTAGGGTTTGTCGTAAGCCCTCTGTCATTATAAACTCCTTAATGCCCTTCAAAGAGTGCCACGAGCGATTCTGTATTATGAGACTGGATCGCTTCTTTCACGGCATTGATTTGACCGTTAAAATCATCCAAGTACTTCAATACATTCTCCTGATTGCTCATGATTAACTCCTGCCAAAGCAGTGTATTCATTTTACCGACGCGCGTCACATCTCTAAAGCTTCCGCCTTCCAGCGATTTTGTCACCGTCGAAGGCTTTCGAACCAGTAGTGCATTGGCAATGATATGCGGCAGGTGACTCGTGTAGGCAACGAGTTCATCGTGCACCTGTGCTGTCATCTGCGTCACTTCGCCAAATTGCATCGCCACTAGCAGTGACGTCAGCTTTTCAACCGCTTTATCGGTGTTGCCTTCATGCGGTGTCAGAATAAAGGGTGCCCCTTCGAGCAAAGTGCTGCTGGCATTTTCATAACCCTTTTTCTCACTGCCCGCCATGGGATGACCGCCGATAAACTCCAAGTCTTTATCATTTTTCACCATTTTGTTGAAGAACGCTGTCATTTCCATCTTCAGTCCGGCGCAATCCGTGATAATCGCGCCATCTTTAAAGGCTCTGTAGTGCTCTCGTATAAATGTGATGGTTTCTTTTGGATATAAGCAGATAAAAACAATATCACCTTGTGACAATACATGTTCGGCATCGTCGCTCACTTCGTCGAGAATACCCTCGTCACGTGCAAAATTCAATGTATGCGCGTCAATATCAAACCCAATAACGCGATGCGGTGTGTTTGCTTTAACGGCTTTGGCGATTGATCCGCCAATTAGCCCGAGTCCGATTACAGAAATTGATACCCCAATGTGTTGCCTCCTTTTTCAGTCGTCGCATTGCCTCAATGCGTTCGTCTCTGCTCAGTCGTTTAATCGTCATGAACTGAGCCCTTGTGATGGTTTACTTATTTATGATCATTATGATAATGATGGCGGGATGATAGGATCATAACGGCATCATATCCCATTATTAACAGAATCCTTAGCCAACCGTTTTGCCCATTATTTTGGCAAGCTGTGTTACTTTTTCCATAACAGCATTAAACTGAACAGGTGTTAAGGATTGTTTACCGTCAGAAAGCGCTGTTTCAGGATTATTGTGCACCTCGATCATCAAACCATCTGCACCTGCTGCAACAGCTGCCAGCGCCATGGATTCAACATAGCGTGAATCGCCGGTAGCGTGAGATGGGTCAATGATAATCGGCAAATGTGAGTAACGTTTAATAACGGGAATCGCACTTAGGTCTAACGTGTTGCGCGTGTACTTTTCAAAGGTTCGAATGCCGCGTTCGCAGAGAATAACCTGATCATTTCCCTCTGATAGAATGTACTCTGCCGCCATGAGGAATTCTTCAATGGTAGCCGACATGCCGCGTTTGAGTAATACTGGCTTTCTGAGCTGCCCCGCCGCTTTTAAAAGGTCAAAGTTTTGCATGTTTCTTGCACCGATTTGAATAATATCAATATCATCTGCATGATCTTCCAGTGTCTTAACAGCCATCACTTCAGTGACAATCGGCAAGCCCGTCGCTTTCTTGGCTGCCCTGAGCAATGCCAGCCCTTCTGAACGAAGTCCCTGGAAGTCATAAGGTGAAGTTCTCGGTTTGAATGCACCACCTCTTAGGAAGTTAGCGCCTGATAATTCAATTGCCTTTGCGACATCGACAATTTGAGATCTGCTCTCGACAGAACACGGTCCTGCAATAATGCCAAAGTGACCATTGCCAATGCTTCTGCCGTCAACGGTAACGCAAGTGTCTTCCGCTTTAAATGCCCTGTTTGTCATTTTGAAAGGTTCTTTAATCCGCTTAATGATTTCGATCACTTCTTGATCTTCTTTCCAGTTCATGTTCATTGCTACAGCCATTTTATCCTCCTCTTGTCAGACAATTAGCAGGCCATTTAAGTATTAAAAAAGAGACCCACTAATGAGTCTCTACTTTAACCATCTTCTTAAAGTGTGTCGTTAACCTATCGAAAGGCAACTTAATTGCTCATCAGCATTTTTCAACCCTATTCTTTTGCAAAACAAATAGCCAGCGCTAAAATAAAAATAGCTCCAGCTAAAATAAAAGAAATAGTTGTTGTTCGCCAATACGTTAAGTTTACCAGACATAATTGTTACCTATCCTTAATGAATGAATAATTACTTGATTTGTGAATGATTATACCATGCTACAGCCGCGTGTCAACCCTTATTCAAAAATTTACACGGAATTTGTTATTATTCAATTTTTTTAATAGGTGAAATTTTTAAATGCTTTCGAGGCTCCTGTTAGAGTGCAAATATGTGCTGGAGAGATCTCGCTACGGCATCATCATGGTTTTTGCCAATAACTTTAAGATGCGGCAGCTGTGATTTCAGTTGTTCATCCGCATTGCCCATAATATGCCCCACGCCCACAAAATCAAGCATTTCTAAATCATTTAGCCCATCGCCAAACCCTATGCACGCTTCCGGTTCAATATTCAGCCCCGTTAGCAAGCTGCTGAGCGCCGTTCCCTTATTGGTCCCCTTTGCCATGACTTCAAGCACGACGGGCAGCGAAAACGTCACGTCGACGACATCACTGTAGTTTTGCTTAATTGTCTCATAAACAGGTTTTAATGCGTCGGGATCTTCACTTGTAAAAAATACTTTATTCGTATCAAAATGCATACGATCTTCAAACTGACAAAGTGTATAACGAAAAGCGCCATCTTCGTAATAATCGTCAAAAAGATGACTTTCACGTTCCATCAGCCATAAATCATCCTGGTAGATGTTTTTATAGACGATGTCCGGAACGTCAATGGCTAAAATTGATTTTACCACTTCTTTTGGAATGGCAGACTGGTAAATCATATCCCCTGAAGGTGCACAGACCGTTGCACCATTGGCTGTAATCATATAGGGCATCACGCCCAGCTTTTCTTTAATCATCATGACATCTTTGAAATGTCTGCCTGTTGCAATAATAAACAGGATTCCCTGCTTTTCAAGACCTCTGACCACTTCAATGGTTCGTTCACTCAATGCGTGGTAACGGTTGAGCAGTGTGCCGTCCAGGTCAGAAACGACCGCTTTGTATTGGTTCATCTTTATTTCCTTTCTTGTCGTTCAAACGCTTCTCTTCATTAAAGCGTCGCAATTTATAGGGCATATGGGGTTAGCCTTTATTAGCCCATTTTAATGTTCGATACACGCGCGCACAACCCGTTACCATTCAGGCAAGCGATTGCATTTCCAAACATTTGTAATTAAGAATACTCTATTTCTAGCGTTTTATGCGCTGAATCATTTGAATGACCGATTCCCTGTCATTGTCTTTGTCTTTGTATTATGATTAGTATACACAAATTCCATGAACACGAGTGTATCATTTTTGTTAATTTTATCTTATGCGATCATAAAATTCATTTAACGGGGCTATTGCAGTCCTTGTATAATTTTCAGAATTTTTCGCGAATTTTCTCAAAAACCCTATTGACTTCTATTCTGAGCACTGTTATAATACATCTTAATTAACAAAAAGACTCCACTAAAGGAGTGGTACAACATCAGCATTGGATCACGATGGTATTGTGCTAGAATAAGATGGGTGGTTCCTATATCAACCGTTATAATTAGTGATCTCGCAACGGAACTCGTCTAAATTGTGATAGGACGGGTATTTTTATACCCATTTATGTATATTTATACAATATAAGTGTATAAAGTTTCAAGGAGGTATGACCATGGAAAATCAAAAAACGACAATGACAACAGCAGCACCCGCAAACAGTATGCTCACGCTTAGTGAGTACAGTAACCTTATCAAACCTACTGCGAATTATTTTGGAGCAGGTTTAAATAGCTTAACTTCCTATCTTGATGATTAAGCGCTAAATCCCATCCAATTTAGCGCTTATTCTACCCTTTTTAAGATCATGTAGAATGGTCTTCTCTTTTTAAATCAATGTCTCTACATAGATGAAAGGCTGCCAATAATGGCAGCCTTCTATGTTTTTTGCTATTTTATGCAATCGTAGTTGCCTTGTATGAGGCTAACTTTAATAAGCGATTCTATATTCTATTATACTCAGCATTTTGATAATCACGCATATTTCAGCTCTGCATACTGCCGAATGGGACACTTAACCTAAAAATTGAACGATATCCGTCTGCACATCTGTAATACCATTGATACCAAAGCTTTCGACGAGTACCTTCGCGACATTTGGCGACAGGAATGCAGGCAGTGTTGGCCCAAGTTTAATGTTTTTGACACCTAGATAGAGCAGTGCCAACAGCACGATTACCGCTTTTTGCTCGTACCATGCAATATTATATGAAATTGGCAGCTCGTTGATGTCGTTGAGTTCAAAGACTTCTTTCAGCTTGAGCGCAATCACCGCCAACGAATAAGAATCGTTGCACTGACCTGCGTCGAGTACGCGTGGGATTCCGCCGATATCGCCTAAATTCAATTTGTTGTAACGGTATTTTGCACAGCCTGCCGTCAGAATAACTGTATCTTTCGGCAATGCTTCTGCAAAAGACGTGTAATAATTTCTCGACTTCATGCGACCATCACAGCCCGCCATAACGAAGAACTGTTTGATTGCACCGGTTTTAACCGCATCGACCACTTGATCTGCAAGTGCGAGTACTTGGTTATGTGCAAAGCCGCCGATAATTTTGCCCGTTTCAATCTCCGTAGGCGCCGCACAGCGTTTCGCATGTTCAATGATTTCAGAAAAGTCTTTCGTCTTACCGTCTTCCCTATTTGGAATATGCTTAAAGCCTTCAAATCCAGCGGATCCCGTTGTATAAACGCGGTCACTGTAGCTTGCCTTTGGCGGTACGATGCAGTTTGTCGTAAAGAGAACAGGGCCATTAAAGGTTTCAAATTCCTCTTTTTGCTGCCACCATGCATTGCCGTAGTTGCCAACAAAGTGTTTGTATTTTTTAAAAGCTGGATAGTAATGTGCCGGCAGCATTTCGCTGTGTGTATAAACGTCAATGCCCGTTCCCTCTGTTTGTGCCAGCAACTCTTCCATATCTTTTAAGTCGTGACCGGAAATCAAAATGCCCGGATTGCTGCCAACGCCAATATTAACTTCTGTAATTTCCGGATTGCCATAGGCCGTTGTATTCGCTTCATCCAAAAGTGCCATGACATCAACGCCAAATTTACCTGTTTCCAGTGTTAACGCGACTAAATCGTCAGCTGATAAACTGTCATCCAGTGTCGCAACCATTGCCTTCTCAATAAAAGCATTGATTTCTGGTTTTGCAAAGCCTTGATTCAATGCATGCTCTGCATAAGCTGCCATACCTTTGAGGCCATAGGTTATAAGTTCTCTCAACGAACGCACATCTTCATTTGCCGTTGCCAATACACCAACTTCTGATGCAGCCGCTTTATCGGCAATTGACCCTTGCCATGTCGCCGCGTCATGTGTTGACATCGGCACCGTGACGCCTGCTTCTGCCAATTTAGCGCTTAGGTTATCTCTTACTGTCCTCGCATTTTCAATTTTTGCTTTAATGGCATACTTGTCAAAATTCGCATTGGTGATGGTTGCAAATAAGCCATCCAGCATTGCGTATTCCGCATCATTAACCGGCAATTGATTAGCGCGCGCCGTACTGCTAAATATGGCAACGCCTTTTAATGTATAGACCAGTAAATCCTGTAAATTTGCAACTTCATCGGATTTGCCGCAAACCCCGATTTGCGTACAGCCTGTGCCTTTACTCGCTTCTTGACATTGGAAACAAAACATTTTTTGATCTGCCATGATAGATCCCCTTTCGATTTTTGTTTTCACGTGGATGTTTCATATACTTCGGTTATTTTTTAAATTCAAATTCAATTTCAAATTCATTTTAACGATTTTCAAAGACAATGTATGTAACCTATGTTACAAAAAGAAAGACATCTAATCTTGACGAATGTCAAAAACCAAATGTCTTTACAACACGATTCTCATTTCTCGATGCATAAATGATTTAAGTCAATTGCATTATTTAAAAAATCGCCTGTTAAGATACAGATACAGCGCGTTGATTAAAATGCCAAAAATGATGACCACAAAAAAGCCGCACCAGCCAATCGGCGAAAACAAAGCCAGCATTAAAGCGACCATTGCCGCTAATCCGAGTATCACGTTGACGAGAAAGAGCGGTATTTCCCTTCAGCTCATTTCCTTATTCCTTCCACAGACAACAGGCATCACTAGGCCTGCTGTTTCTTAGTTGACTATTGTATTTACAGCTGATTGATCTGTGATGCCGCATAGGCTGCGCCAAATCCATTGTCAATGTTTACAACCGTTATACCGCTGGCACAGCTGTTGAGCATCGTCAGCAGCGCACTTAGACCATTAAAGCTTGCGCCGTAGCCGACACTGGTGGGAACGGCGATCACAGGTTTATCGACGAGACCGCCTAGGACACTTGCCAGTGCACCCTCCATGCCTGCGACGACTATAATGACGCGCGCTTCACGGATCAGTTCAAGCTTATTAAACAGCCGATGAATGCCGGCAACGCCCACATCAACAATTTTATCGACGCGATTGCCAAAGCACAGCACCGTTTCATAGGCCTCTTCCACGACATTTAAATCCGATGTACCGGCAGAGACGATGGCAATTTTGTGCGGCGTCTCCTTTTGAATACCCTGATAGAGTGCAACAGTTCTGCCAAGGGGATTATACCTTGCCGATGGAAAATCATTTAAAACAGCTTCCGCAGCTTCTTTTGATATGCGCGTGGCCAGTACATTATGTCCCTTTACAGCGAGCGCCTTAAATATTGCCGCCACTTGCGGTGTCGTTTTATGCTCACAATAAATGACTTCCGGATAGCCAACGCGTTCAGCACGGTGATGATCCAGCGTGGCAAAACCCATTTCCTGCAAATCCGTTTTGTCTAATTGTGCAATCACCTCATCGGTTGTCATTGCACCCGCTTTATATGCTTCCAGCAGTGCATGTTTATTCTCATTCATCCGGCTATCCCCCATTTGATCTTTCCCTTTATTAAAGATGCGTCACTTTTCACTGTAATTGATTAAACAACGCATTATGAATCTTGCTCAGATAACGGTTTCATTTCTGTAAGTGTTTCATTAAAACTCCCCATGCGGTAGCCTGCAAGATCCAGTGTTACGTGTTTAAAGCCAAAAGCGATAAGCGCTTCATTAACCGCTCTCATGGTCTCCGGCAACAATAGTTTTGGCAGTTCACTTGAATTCGCTTCAATTCGTGCAAGATCACCGTGCGTTCTCACACGAACAGCGCGAATCCCCTTATCCATCAGATATTTTTCTGATTTTTCAATGCGCCTTAAGACATCCGTCACCACTTCCGTCTGGTAGGGCAAGCGCGTTAAAAGACACGCATACGGCGGTTTATCCCACGTCGGCAGTTTCAGCATTTTGGAAAGTGTCCGAATCTCTTGCTTTGTCAGGCCGACTGCCAGCATTGGGCTTTCAACTCCCAGTTCTTTTAACGCCTGCATCCCAGGACGATAATCCTGTAAATCATCTGCATTCGATCCGTCCACAACGGTCTTAAAACCGCGTTCAGCCGCAGTCTGTTTAATCGCTGTAAACACAGCTGTTTTGCACAAGTAACAGCGATTTTCAGGATTATGCGTGATGCTCTCCGGAATCGCAAGCGATAAATGTATATGCTGAACACCCATTGATTCCGTCAGCATATTGGCTTCATCCAATTCCCAAGTTGCAATATAGGGTGCTTCAACTGTAATGGCACATGCGTCATCCCCAAGCGCATCATGTGCCGCTTTGAGCAGAAACGTGCTGTCCACACCACCCGAAAAGGCGACGGCAACAGGCGCCATATCCTTCAATCTCATTTTCAGCGCTTCATATTTCTGCATCATCACTTTTTCTAACATTTCAATTCCCTCTTTCATTTGCAGATCAATTTGATTGCAATGCGATGTTACAATCAATAAACATGCCTCTGCCGTTTTAACGTTACCGTTAAGACCATTTAATCAGCATCTCAATTTCTTTCAACAATCTTTGCAGGCTGATTCCCTTTTCATTGGCAATGGCCTTGCACTGCTCATATTCGGGTTTGGCATTGACACAGACCCCATTGAGATAGGCGCGTTTAACCGTGACGACACCATAAGGCGTCTCAAGTTCCTCGAACGATCGTTTCAGCATTCGCTTTTCAACAGGATATTTACGAAGTCCAATGGTTGTGGTTTCCTCAAAGAGTATTTGTTCAAGTTTCTCGAGATCATGCTGCCTTGACAGAATTGAAATCATGCTTGCAGGACGTCCTTTCTTCATGACAATCGGCGTCATAAAGACATCAAGTGCCCCACCGGCAAACAAACGGTCTGATGCAAAGACAAGCATCTCAGAACTCATATCATCAATATTTGCCTCGATTATCCACTGTTTTGCCTCAACTGTTTCCGTCTCGGCAATAAAGACGCGAAGCACGTTGGGAATAGCCATATCGCGCGTTCCTAGACCATAACCTATTTTTTCTATTTTAAACCGGCGTTCCATTGTATAGTGTTCCACATAATAATTGAGTATAGTTGCCCCCGTCGGCGTCGTCATTTCCTTGCCGTGAACCTTTGAAACCATAGGGACGCCTTTTAGCATTTCAGCCGTTGCAGGTGCAGGAATCGGCATAAGACCGTGAGCACATTTTACAAAACCGCTGCCGGTTTCAATAGGAGCGCTTTGAACAGCGTCTACCGCCAGTGCCGACATGCAAATTGCCGCG
Source organism: Fusibacter paucivorans (assembly GCF_018390735.1). GTDB lineage: Bacteria > Bacillota > Clostridia > Peptostreptococcales > Acidaminobacteraceae > Fusibacter > Fusibacter paucivorans. The sequence goes on along the minus strand of NZ_JAHBCL010000032.1, from coordinate 3,648 downwards.
CCAACGATGTCTACAATCGAGTCTACTGCGCCTACTTCATGAAAATGAACGTCTTCAATTGGCTTGCCATGTACCTTTCCCTCAGCAACAGCCAGTCTTCTAAACATCTCTAAACTATCGTATTTGACACGTTCACTCAGCGTACTGTTTTCAATTCTTGCAACGATATCCGGATAATTTCGGTGGTGGTGATGATCGTGGGATTGCTCATGTGAGTGTCCGTGTGAATGTTCGTGTGAATGTTCGTGTGAATGCGGATCGTGATGATGATCATGCAAGTCGTGGGCATGACTTTCATGATCATTATCATGTCTATGCGAATGGCTGTGCTCGTGTGTATGCCCGTCGTGATGCCGGTCGTCATGATGGTGGTCGTCATGATGGTGATCATCATGGTGATGGTGACCATCATGGCTGTGATCGTGTTCAACCGTTTCATGGGTTAACAGCACATCTACCTTCGTCCCTTCAATGCCCATTTTTTGTTTTCGTGTTATGACGAGCTCAAATTCATCATCAAGACCAAGTTTGCTGAGTTCGCTTCTTAAATGGACTTCAGAAACACCCAAATCTATCATTGCCCCTAAGTTCATATCACCACTGATCCCTGCAAAACAATCGTAATATAATATTTTCATCGCTACCTCTTCCATGTAAAAAAGGGAATGCAGACACGCCCAGCGCCGCCTGCATTTGTTTACATTTACCAATCCGTCTAAAAATCAATCCCCTTCATAGTCAACAACTTCAAGGATAAGCCCCTGAGCCGGCGCCGTCTCACCAGCATAGCGTCTGTCCAAATGCTCTAATACCTCTAAAACGCTCTCTGGCTCGCGCTTGCCTTTACCAACTTCCAAAAGGGTTCCCATGAGAATTCTTACCATATTATAAAGAAAGCCATCTCCGGTAAATCGACAAGTTATGATGTGCTCTTGCCGTTCAAACACAATTTTATGTATGGTTCTCACGGTCGACTTTTTTGTTTTATCAGTGCAGAAGCCCTTAAAATCATGTCGGCCAATTAAATAGGCAGCACATGCTTCCATTCGCGCCAAATCAATCGGCTCCGCAACCTGCAACACATACTGTCTTTCGAAAATAGGCGGGTACGGTGCCGTCCAAAGCATGTAAGCATATGTCTTCGAAACCGCATTAAATCGGGCATGAAAACGCGAATCAGCCTGCGTTACTGCCGTTACGGCAATATCTTCAGGAAGATAGCGGTTCATATATTGCTGCAATACGACTACCTCCGTCTCTGGTGCTGAAAAACTGCAAACCTGCGCACGCGCATGAACACCAGCATCTGTTCGACCGGCGCCGTCAATGACAATCGCTTCATCAAAGTACCGCGAAAGGACACTTTCAATTTTATCCTGTATGGTTTCCCGCGTCTGTTTTAGCCTTTGCCAGCCCTTGTAACGCGTCCCGTCATAGCTTACGGTCATACGGTATTTTATTGTTTTAAGCATCGTCATATTATAAAGTCATGGTCTGATCGGCATCTAAAAGGATAACTTCTATACCTAATCCCAATTGTTCTACTTGTTTCTTGAAATATTCCGGATTTGACTGTATTACCGGAAAAGTATTGAAGTGCATCGGCATGACACGCTTTGGCTTGATCATAGCCACCGCTTTCACAGCATCTTCAATGTCCATGGTAAAATTGCCGCCGATCGGCAAGATCGCAAGATCCACATTCATATCTTCTAAAAGCATCATTTCCATACTAAGACCGGTATCGCCTGCATGATAAACTTTCAAGCCATCTGCCATGACCACAAAACCGCATGGATTGCCGCCCTCATGCATTTTGCCATCAATAACAATGGATGAACCATGCAATGCCGGCGTCATTTTGACGTTGCCGAAATTAAAATGGGCTTTACCACCAATATGCATACTATGCGTTTTAAGTCCCATACCGGAAAAATGCGTTGAAAGCTCTGCATTCGAGATGACAGTTGCACCGGAAAGGTTTGCAATTTCAGGTGTCGAACCGACATGGTCGCTGTGTCCATGCGTCACGAGAATATAAGTCGTGTCTTTGAAGTCTTCTACCTTCTTTGATGTGTGACCATTGTCAATGAAGGGATCAATTAAAAGATTTGCATGATTCGTAATCATTTCGAAGGCTGCGTGCCCGAGATAAGTAATATTCATTATGCCCTCCTTGTTAAAAAAAGCTGACATATCGTCAGCTTATCATATACGTTGTTCAGTCCAAATATTGGATAAACCTACAACTATTATATCAAATTTGAAATCGCTTTGCACCACACTATCGCGATGCAAATATATAATCCTCCATGGATTTTAACCCAAGAATCACATCGGATTCAAGCTGTTTATAAAGCTCATGCCGATAGTGAAGACTCAGGGCTGAACGCTTTCGAATATTCGGCAATTGTACATCTTCCCAGCGTATTCGTTTTTTATTGTAGAAAACATCAAAATCCACGATTCGCTCGCCATTTTCCAAATATTCAAGCGACAGGAGTATCTTCTTTATTTCAACGGGCGCTAAATGAGTAAACAGCGTGATTTTATAAATGCCCACAGTTTGAAAAAGACGTCTCGTCTCTTCACTCCACCCTTCTTTTAAAATTAAATTTGAACCAACGTGATCGAGAATGTATGTCAGACGATCATACTGAATTTTATAAGCTTCCTTTTCGTCATAAATCTTAAGTGTCAACTCATACCACATGTCACTGCCAACATTGCGATTAATGTATTTGAGTCCATGGTGATCAATACTGTCAATAACTTCTGTAAAATGCGTCTTCGTGTAGAATGCATGTTCATAAAATTCTTCAAACTGCACTTTTCGATTGATATTAACACGTGTAAAACAGACGATGGTCCCATCTGAATGGCGATGAAAGATTTGGCGTGTCGGTTCGGACATTGCACCAAAGTCTTCAGATACGGAGCGTACCGTCCCATCCATATCTCCCAGCACTTTCATAATCACGATCCGCGGTCCTTTTCGAATGTACGCAATCTCAGATGCGCCCCCCTGATTAATGGAGTGCATAAAGAAGTTGTTATCACCCTCACTGATGATCATGGTTCGTTCAATGTCAAAGCCGTCGACGTTATCTGCCGCATTGTCAACCATATAGACAACCGTTTGATCATATGACGCTTCTGAAATAACATCTTCGAAGGTCTGTACATCTTCAGGTATTTTTTTGCATGAAAAATTCAATTGGATGAACTTTTTAAGTTTCTGAAAATCTCTGGGTTGAATGACGAGAATTTTGGGGCCACTTCTAACAAATGATAACATTTTAATCCTTTCCGGTTCCTAATTTCTTGTCTTATACACATTAATTGATCTCATTTACAATTTGATACCTACTGTATAGTGTAATCCCAAAAGCACTCTAAAATCAATTGTTTTCCATAAAAAATTCATTGTTTTACACTTGATTTTTACAAAGTCGTATGATTTTTTGAGCAATTGAGATTATTGCTCTCCAAAAGCGGGCATAATGCATGTATGAAATAGATTAATAGAAAGACTAACTATAAAAAGTCAAGTCTTAAAAAAAATAATTCCAAGGAATAATTATTGAATAAAAATGCATGACAAAAAGACCTAATCACTGGATAGGCTACACTATGTCTAAGCCACCC